>CAXXNY010000020.1:0-12539 GCA_963674805.2 Christensenellaceae bacterium | reverse complement strand
AGCTTCACCATTGATCCTTCGGCTGTGAAGCCATCCGGCTTTTGCAACGATAGGGGTTACATGGTTTTTTGAATGATGGTAATGTTGCGCTTGGGGTAGGGAATCTCGATACCGGTTTTGTCGAATTCGGTTTTAACCCTGTCGGTAATATGGGAGATCGTGTCCATGCGTTTGCGGGCGTCGTTAATCCATACCCGTAACTGGAGGTCGACGGAAGATTCACCGAAATTACGGACCACCACTTTGGGCGCAGGACTTTTGGAAATCCAGTTCACGGCCTCGGCAACCCGTATGATAGCCGCTTTGGCTGTCTCCAGATCCGATTCATAGGCGATGCCGATATTGATTCTCACCCGGATTTTAGATGATATAATCGTGTAGTTCACGATGTCACGGGTCATGATTTCATTGTTGGGAATGATGATGACGATATTATCCGTTGTCTTGATTTTCGTGGCCCGCAGGCCGATATCAATCACATCGCCCCAGGTGGAACTCCCGGCAGGGGCACTCCATACCTCTATCCGGTCACCGATTTCGAAGGGGCGATCAATAATCAGCAGAACACCGGCAATCAGGTTGGACAACGTGTCCTTGGCTGCAAACCCCACTGCGACCCCTAAAATACCCGCGCCGGCAATAAACGGCATGACATTGATGCCCAGTATATCCAGTGCCATAACAATGGCAAAGGCATACACAATGACCCCTGCAAACTTGTTGAGCAGGTCAAAGATGATGTTGTCGACCTTGGTTTCGGTTTTTTTGGCAATGCTGTTTTCAAGGTACGTTAAGGTGATGACGAAGAACTGTTTGATGGGGGCGGCGATTAAAATGATCAACAGGGAATGGAAGGTTTTTTCCAGAAAGGTGATGCCAAACAGTCGAATCAGATATGTTCCCGAGATCAGAATTAGAAGATACCGAATGGATTTGCGGATGATCATAAACAACTGATCGGACATATCAAACAACTTGAACGTCTTTAACCGTCTGGCAACAATGGAAAGAATCCCCTTTATGATCATCCAGGCCGTAAACGTCGCAAGGACAACCAGGAGCGCTTTTAGAAAAATACCTGTCCAGGTTGTTTTTGCATCGGGCAGTTCGAGGAATTTATTTAACAGGGTCTGCCATGTTTCCATAAAAAGCTATAGTTTACCTTAATGATGAGTGATGAGTAATATTATAACAGCTAAAATCTGGCCCTCAGGGCCAGGTCAGCGTTCAGTGGCGCCATCGTAAACGTGCTCGTGCTCGTGAACGTACACGTTTTTATTTCACGCGGCATCTGAAATAAATGCGGCTTTAAAAAATTCACGATTCAACCGGGCTATATTGACGATGGAAATTTCCTTTGGGCAAACATTTTCGCATTCCCGTTCGTTGGAGCAGTTGCCGAAGCCGCAGGCATCCATGATATGGACCATATCCATGGCGCGTTGGGCTGCTTCGGGTCGTCCCTGGGGCAGCAGGGCCATCTGGGATACCTTGGCGCTGACAAACAGCATGGCCGAGGCATTGGGGCAGGCGGCCACACAGGCCCCGCATCCGATACAGGCGGCCGCGTCCATTGCTTTTTCGGCGGTTACCTGGGAGATGGGGAGACTGTTGGCATCCGGCGCACCGCCTACATTCATGGAAATGTACCCCCCGGCCTGAATGATCCGGTCCAGGGGGCTCCGGTCGATGATCAGATCCTTGACAACCTTGAATGCTCTGGCCCTGAACGGTTCCACTACAATCGTGTCGCCGTTTTTGAACTTGCGCATATGCAGTTGACACAGGGTCATGGCGCGTTCAGGGCCATGGGCCGTTCCGTTGACCACACAGCCGCACATGCCGCAGATGCCTTCCCGGCAATCATTGTCGAATTCAATGGGTTCTTTGCCGTCCAGGGCCAGGCGTTCATTGATCACATCCAGCATTTCCAGAAAAGACATGTGGGTATGGATGTCATTGGCCAAAAGGGTTTCAAATCGGCCCCGGTCCCCAGGACCTTTCTGGCGCCAGACCTTCAGTGTGATATTGATGGTATCGGTTGCGTGCGTCACTTGTAACTCCTTTGTGTTAATTCAACATTTTCAAAGGTCAGCGGTTCTTTGTGAAGTTTTGGGTTTTCGCCATAACCGGTATATTCCCAGGCAGCGACATGGCGATAGTTGTCATCGTCCCGCAGGGCTTCGTTTTCTTCGGTCTGGGATTCTTCACGCAGATGACAGCCGCAGGATTCTACACGTGCCAGGGCATCGACGGCCATGAGTTCGGCAAATTCCAACGTGTCGGCCAGGCGGCCGGCTTTTTGTAAATTGAGATTGTAATCCCTGTCGGTTCCCGGAACCAAAAGATTCTGCCAGAACTCTTCGCGCAGGGACTGAATTTGACCGACAGCCTTTTTAAGCCCGGGTTCATTGCGGGCCATACCCACATGATCCACCATGATCTTGCCCAGCTCCCGATGGATATTATCGGCGGTTCGGCGGCCGTTGATGGCCATGAGTTTTTTGATGGTGGCATCGGCCTGATCTGCGGCGTCGGTAAAGGCTACGTGGTCCGCTGTAACATCGGAAACGCCGGATTCGGCCAGGTAGGGGGCAATGGTGTAGGGGATGACAAAATAGCCGTCGGCCAGGCCCTGCATGAGGGCACTGGCACCCAGCCGGTTGGCCCCGTGATCTGAAAAATTACTTTCACCCAGAACAAACAGCCCCGGTATGTTGCTCTGGAGCTCGTAATCCACCCACAACCCGCCCATGGTATAGTGGGACGCCGGATAGATCATCATGGGGGTCTGGTAGGGGTCTTCGTCGGTGATATTATAATACATATCAAACAGGTTGCCGTATTTTTTTTGAATCGCCTCCTTGCCGTCCCGTTTGATGGCATCGGCAAAATCCAGGTAAACGGCATAGCCGGTCAACCCCACACCCTTGCCGGCATCGCACTGCTCCTTGGCATTGCGGGACGCCACATCCCGGGGTACCAGATTGCCGAAACTGGGGTATTTTTCTTCCAGGTAATAGCTTCGGTCTTCTTCGGGGATCTGGTTGGGCCGCCGTTTATCATCGGGGTCGCGCGGCACCCAGACCCTTCCGTCGTTACGCAGGCTTTCACTCATGAGGGTCAGTTTGGACTGATACTCCCCTGTATTGGGAATGCAGGTGGGGTGGATCTGGGTAAAACAGGGATTGGCAAACAGCGCCCCTTTCCGGTAGGCCTTGAAGGCGGCCCCCACATTGCAGGAGGTGGCATTGGTGGATAGATAAAAGGCATTCCCGTAACCACCGCTGGCCAGGATCACCGCATCCGCGGCATACCGTTCCATCTCTCCGGTGATCAGGTTCCGGACGATGATGCCCCGGGCCTTGCCAGCGACCAGAACCAGGTCAACCATTTCACGGCGGGTAAACATCTGTACTTTACCGGCGGCGATCTGCCGGGACAGTGAACTGTAGGCCCCCAACAACAGTTGCTGCCCGGTCTGTCCCCGGGCGTAGAAGGTCCGGGATACCTGGGCACCGCCAAAACTGCGGTTTGCCAGGAGTCCGCCGTATTCCCTGGCAAAGGGCACGCCCTGGGCCACACACTGATCGATGATGTTGTTACTCACCTGGGCCAGGCGGTAGACATTGGCTTCCCGGGATCTGAAGTCACCGCCTTTGATGGTATCGTAAAAAAGACGCCAGATACTGTCCCCGTCATTGGGATAGTTCTTGGCGGCATTGATGCCCCCCTGGGCAGCGATGCTGTGCGCCCGCCGGGGGCTGTCTTGAATACAGAATGTTTTTATGTTATAGCCGAGTTCGGCCAGGGTGGCCGAAGCACTCCCGCCGGCCAGACCGGTACCGACCACGATGATATTGAATTTTCTTTTATTGGCAGGGTTGACCAGTTTCATTTTGTCGCGGTAGTTGTCCCATTTTTCTGTAAGCGGGCCGGCCGGGATTTTTGCATCAAGCTGCATTGAAACCTCCTTATGCAATTAACGAAATATAGATGGGCAGAAAGCCGAAACCAATGCCGAAAATCACACTGAGGGCAATCCCGAATCCCATAATAAAGGGCGTGTATTTTGGATGATTGACGCCAAGGGTTTGAAAGGCGCTCCAGAATCCGTGGCTGATATGCACGGCGGCAATGATCATGGCCGTAATATAGATGCCGATGTAAACCGGATCCCCAAATGCATGGGATACAATTTGAAAGGTGGTGGTATCGGTTTTATCTACAAAGTGAAAGTTCATCAGGTGGAAAATAACAAAGGCAAGCAGCAGAAAACCGGTATAGGGCATCGTCGCGGATCCGATGGTACGGCCCCCGGCACGTTTGCTGACCTTGTAGCGAACCGGACGGGCGCTGACATTCTGATAAAAAAGGGTCGTGCCGGTGAGCACATGGACCAGTGCCAGTGACAGGAGACCCCATTCGGCCAGGGTAATCAGGGGGCCTAAAGCGTGTAGATGCTCGGAATAAGCGTTAAAGGCATCCGCCCCCATATATACGGTGAGGTTTCCGGCCAGGTGGATGGTTAAAAAACCGATAAAACTAAAGCCGGTAAGTGCCATCAGTAATTTTTTCCCGATGGACGATCCAAGGGTTTGCGTAAACCAGGTCATATATTCCTCCGGAAGTTGTTGTGAGTTGATTCGCATGAAAAAATATTATCTATTAAGTAATGTTCGATCTGTCAATGTAATAATTGAGGGAACATCTAGATTATTATTGATTTGCTCTTATATCAAAATGTTGAACGCCGGGTACGATTTTTAAATCTTGCCGGAGGTCCGATTTTTGGATAGGATAACATATCTTTTTCCATGATAAATTTTAATTTTTTGTATAAATTTTTTGATGTCCAAAACCCCCTTGACACCGAAGATGGATTCATACTATCCTCTCTTGCCCAGTGGGTTATGGCGTTGCCTGAATTAAATTAATATGAATGATTTTTTTTAAGCCGACAGTTGACCATTGTCAGGCATTATGTAAAATGGAGTGAATTTATGATTCCCGGACAGATCAATATCATCCAGATGGTGGGTAATGCCGGCTTGATGGTGCAGTTGGTGCTTTTTTTGCTGCTTTTTTTTTCCATCACATCCTGGGCCATCATTTTTATCAAATACCTTTATATACGAAAGGCTTTTAAGGAGTCTGCATTGTTTACGGACTTTTTCTGGAAAAGCCGGGACCTTTCAGATGCATTTGCAAGGGCCAAACAATTACACGGCAGTCCCATTGCCCGGATTTTCCGGATTGGCTATCTGGAGCTGAAAAAACTCAGCCAGTCGGGGGTTTCTCTATCCGGCCAGAGGGGGACGTCCACGGAAAAAGACAGTCTGCCCTTGAGTGCCAAATTTGCGGGATCGGATAACCTTAAAAGGGCCCTGCGCAGGGCCACGAACACGGAAACCATGCGTATGATGCAGATGGTGCCGTTTCTGGCCACAACCGGGAATACCACCCCGTTTATCGGTTTGTTCGGAACGGTCTGGGGCATTATGAATTCTTTCCATGGGATCGGCCAGAGAGGATCTGCCAGTCTTGCAGTGGTGGCACCGGGTATTTCTGAGGCCCTTGTTGCCACGGCGGCAGGATTGGCGGTGGCCATACCTGCTGTTATTGCATTTAACTATTTTATGCAGAAAATTCGTGTTATCGAATCTGAGCTGCAAAGTTTTTCCTCAGATTTTTTAAATATTATTGAACGGGATAGCCTAAGTTCAAAGGGGAGCGGTCGATGACCATTGGCGGCAACCAGGATCGTTTGATGTCGGACATCAATGTCACACCGTTTGTGGATGTGATGCTGGTGCTTTTGATTATTTTTATGGTTACGGCGCCCATGATGGTGCAGGGCGTCAATGTTGATCTGCCCGAAGCATCTACTCAGCCGCTGTCTTCGGAAAAAGAGCATCTCATTGTTACGGTGAATGATAAACACCAGGTGTTCATCAACGATCTTCAGGTTGAACCTGACTTTTTGCAGGAAAAATTGACCCGGATATTACAGAATGCCAAGAACCGTGAGGTTTATTTTCGTGCTGATAAAACCGTATCCTATGGCATGGTGGTGAGTATCATGGCCGAGATAAAGGATGCCGGCGTCGAAAAGTTGGGCATGATTACCGTGCCTTTGCAGAAAGATGAAAAATCACCGGGCAAAAAGCCGTGATCTAATGAAAAAATATATTGATACACGGGCGACCGTAAATTTTCAAGAGCCAAAAAATACGCGAACCGTTGTTGTGATCTACGTGGTGTCAATTGTATGCCATGCGCTGTTTTTTGCCATTTTAATGTATGGCCCCACGCTAACTCCCCATAAACGAATTATTCCTTCGGTTATCAACGTTTCCATGGTAAGCTTTTCAACGCTGGAGGCCGCAACCCCACCGGCCAAACCGGATGTCGCCCAGGCGGCAACCCCGGATGTTGCGGAAAAAGTGCACCCCGAGATCAAACCAGAACCCGAGCCCGAGCCCGAGGATACGCCGGAACCCGTTGTAAACATCAAGAAACAGACGGAAGCAGCGGTTGTCAAAAAAAATACCCCTAAAAAGTTGAAACAGTCGCTTAAAAAAAAGACATTTAAGCGGACAAAAGTGTTGAAAAGTGCTATCCGTAGAATTGAAAAGGATATCGATAAATCCAAACCCGATCCGCTGAAGACGGCCATGGATAAATTAAGACAAAAGGTTGGTGATAAGGACCTTCCTCCGGGTCGTAAAACAGTATCGACCGGGGGGCCCAACGGGCAAAACGGCTCGGGTTTGGATACAGGCAAGATTCTTGAACTCATTGATATCTACCGGGTTGAAGTTGCCTACCAGATTCAGAAAAACTGGGCTTTTTCCGACCAGTTGGCCGGCGGACGAGGTGATTTGAAGGTCAGCCTGGTATTCAAAATAATGCCGGAAGGTGAAATCAGGGACATTTTTTTTACGGATCGATCAGGCAATAATTATCTTGATGAGTCCGCTTATAACGCGATTAAAAAATCAAATCCTGTCAAACCCCATCCCGAAGGTGTCCGGCGGCCCTACGTGGAAATGGGGCTGGAATTTACACCCGAGGGCATCAATTAAATTTTCATATAATGAATACAACAATCAAGGGGCGTATCGTGATTGCCGGATATCCAAAAAAAATTATCTTTCTAATCGAAGCGGTTATTTTATTTTTCTGTATGTCCGGGGTATGCCTGGCGGATACCACCTATATCAATATCAGCAACCCTTTTTTGCGTAAAGTCCCCATTGCCATTCCGGTGTTTAAAAATCTGTCTGAAAGCGCCGGTGATGCCCAGATAGCCGTCAAGGCCGCTGATATGCTCTCCGAGGCCCTTGAATTTACCGGTTATTTCAAAATTATGGACCGTGGGGCATTTTTGATAAAACCGGGCCAGGCGGCCATCAAGATGCCCGATATAAATTTCAAAAACTGGACGGCCATCGGCTCGGAACTGCTCATTACCGGTGCTTATACCATGCACGACAACCAGCTTGAAATGGAGCTGCGTCTGTTTGACACCTTTAAGGAAAACCTTCTTGTGGGCAAGCGATACAAGGGGAAAAAGAATGATCAGCGGAAAATGATTCACCGTTTCTGCGGTGATGTCATTTTTATGCTCACCGGCAAGCGTGGACTCTTTAACAGTAAAATCGCCTTTGTCTCCACCGGATCCGGCAATAAGGAAATTTATGCCTGTGAATTTGATGGATATCAGCCCAAACAGGTGACTCGAACAAAACACATCACCCTGTTTCCGGCCTGGTCATCGGATAATAAATGGATTGCTTATACGTCATTTATAAACGGTAGACCGGATCTTTTTATAAGAAATTTAAAAGAAAAACGGGGATCAATTGTTGCCAGAAAAGGTATCAATGCCACGCCCGCCTGGGTTCCCGGTCAATTTGCGCTGGCTGCAACACTTTCTTTTTCCGGGGATCAGGAAATTTACCTGTTGACCGGAACAGGGAAAATTATTAAAAGGTTAACCAATAGCCGGGGTATTGATGTCTCGCCGTCTTTTTCTCCGGATGGAAAACAGATGGCCTTTGTTTCCCAGCGGGGCGGCAGCCCTCAGATCTACATTAAACATCTGGAAACCGACCAGGTGAAACGGTTGACTTTTGAGGGCCATTACAACACCCAGCCCAGTTGGTCTCCGGCAGGCGATAAAATTGCCTATTCGGCACTGGAAAATGGTCATATTAATATCCGGGTGATCAATACGGATGGTCAGGGGTTGATACAACTCACCCACGATGCGGCAAACAACGAGTGTCCGACCTGGTCTCCGGATGCCAGCATGATTGCGTTCAGCTCGACCCGGGAGGGAGCCTCCAGGATTTATGTCATGACGTCCTACGGAACCGATCAAAGGCGCCTGTTGACGTTGCGGGGGGAGCAGAGCAATCCGAAATGGTCATCATCTATTATTGTCGATAATTGAAGGTTTATTTTGGAAGGAGGAAAAATGCAGAAAAAAATGTTGATATGTTTAGGTTTGTTACTTGTTGTACCGGGGTTACTTTTTTTTACGTCATGTGCTAAAAAAACAGTTGAGTCGTCGCCGGTACTGACCCAGGAACAACCCGTGGCACAGACGGACTCGGCGGCAGAAGAGGCAGCAGCCAAGCTGGCCGCTGAAAAAGCACGGCAGGAGGAGATTGCCCGGCAAAAGGCTCTCGAAGAAGAACGCCTTCAGGCAGAGGCAGATGCTGCTCAGCGTGAGGCAATGGCGGCCAAAAGCCTGTTTGTCAACGAAGATATCTATTTTGAATTCGATAGCTACGTACTTACAGGGCCTGCCCAGGATATCCTTATGGCCAAGGCGGAATGGTTGCGGGTCAATCCCGATGCGTCGGTGACCATTGAGGGGCATTGTGACGAAAGAGGGACCAATGAATATAACCTGGCCCTGGGGGACAAACGGGCCGAGATCGTCAAGGCCTATCTGGTGAATGTGGGTATCGACGCCGGTCGCCTGATGACCATCAGCTACGGGGAAGAACGTCCCGTAGATACCGGGCATAATGAGGAAGCCTGGGCCAAGAACCGTCGGGCTCATTTTGAAGTGGGTTAAAAACGCTGGCCGTTTTCAGGGCTGCGGTTTTCGACAAGCTCCTTGAGCCAGACTGCAGCCCTTTGCAAAATTACAAGTGGTACAAATTGTTAAAGAAGACGACCTCGTAAAAGGTATTTTCTGATTGCCCGCCTTATGGCGGGCAATTTTTTGGTGACCTGCATTACCCCCCATCAAAGGATGTCTACAATGAAACCGTTTTTTTTAATGATATTTTGTGTGATCTTTTTATGTTCCGGCTGTGCCATGCAAGATGATGTCAATCTTCTCCACAACCGGCTCATGTCCATGGAACAGCGGATGCAGGCCATGGATCGTCACCGCATAGATCTGGACCAGAAACAGGCTGCCCTGGAAGCCGAAATGACCGATCGAAACCAGGTCAGGCAAACGGCTGAACAAAAGATTCAGAACCGGTCGGCTGCTGCCATCGCCACCATCGAGGAAGTCAGGGTTGAAATCAGCAAAATAAACGGCCGGCTGGATAAAATTGAGTATATGGTAAAACAGGAGGAGGTAACCGGCAAAGACGCGTATCGGAAATATGAAACGCTGATGCAGCAGTTACAGTCTTCTGTCTTTGCCGGAGAACAGCGGATTGCCCAACTGGAGCAGTACCTGAACCTGGAAAAAACCAATGCGGATGTGGGTGAGAAAACCCCGGCGCCGGAGCAGCAAACTCTTTCCGAGGCGGAACGATACCAGCAGGCCAAACAAAAATTTGACGAAGGTGATTTTGATGCGGCATTAGAGGGATTTCGTGCCCTTATCAAACGCTATCCAAAGTCGGAGCATGCCGATAATGCCCAGTTTTGGATCGGTGAAATTTATTACCGGCAAAAATGGTATGAAAAAGCCATTCTGGAATACCAGATAGTCGTCGAAAAATACGCCAAGGGCAACAAAGTGGCCGCTGCGCTTTTGAAACAGGGCTTCAGTTTTTATAATCTCAAAGATAAGGCCAATGCCCGCCTGATTTTGCAGGAATTGATTAAAAAATATCCCAAATCAAAAGAAGCCCAGATTGCACAAAAGAAACTGAAAGGGCTTTAGGACTTAACAGCAATGGCCAGAATAATCGGCATTGATCCGGGACTTGCGGCCACCGGGGTTGCCGTTGTGCGGGGACATGGAATCAAGGTCAGTGGTTATTCCTTCGGCAGTATCAATACCTCAAAGACAATTTTACTTCCCCAGCGTCTCCACCTGATTTATACGAAACTGTCCCATGTGCTCACTACTGAAAAGCCTGATCTTATGGTGGTGGAAGATGTTTTTTCTCTGGAAAAATACCCCAAGTCGGGTATTACGCTGGGAAAGGTGACCGGGGTGATTCTGCTGGCCGGATGTGAGCACCGGATTCCGGTGGTTGAAGTATCGGTTCGGGAGGTTAAACAGATTCTCACCGGTAACGGGAATGCCAGCAAGGCCCAGCTTGAAAAGGCTGTCCGGCATGAGCTGAATCGGGATACGCCCATCCGGCCGTTTCATTCTTCGGATGCCCTGGCCCTGGCCATGATCGGCATGTACCGGTATTCGCGGTAAGGACGTTTGATAACAGGGACTTTGTTTTGATGTCGGTATGGCGTCCTTGGTCTGTAATTTTTTTGTAAATGGAGCACTCTCATGATCGGTTATCTGGAAGGCCGACTTTTAAAAAAGGAATCAGACCGGATCCTGCTGCTCGCCAATCAGGTCGGCTATGAAGTTCTGGTGCCGGTGGTGGTAATGGAAAGTATGCATTCCATGGCAGTCGGGGATGCACTTTCGCTTTATATCTATTATTATCAGACGGATCGGCAGCCCAAGCCTGTACTGATTGGTTTTAATCTTGAAGTCGAAAAAGATTTTTTTCAGGCGTTCATATCGGTGGACGCCATCGGCCCTTTAAAAGCAGTCAAGGCCATGCATATCCCTGTGCGGGAGATTGCCGGGGCCATTGAAGCCCGGGATGTGGACACACTCAAACGCCTCCAGGGGATCGGTGCCCGTACGGCCCAGAAAATAATTGCCACCCTTGAGGGGAAAATGGGGAAATTCGCCCTGATCCAGAAAACCCGGACCGAGGTAACGCCGAAGGTGGCGGATGTTCAGACCCAGGTGCTGGATGTGCTGGTTTCCCAGTTGGGACACAAGGCCGGTGACGCACGCCGGATGATTGCCGAGGCCATGCAGCGAAACCATACAATCGAAACCCCCGAAGCGCTTTTTGAAGAAGTTTATCGGGGAGAAGACCAGAAAGGGTAACGGCTGCCCATGACCGATGATGTCATGAAATATTCATCAGATACAGAGGGTCTCCTGACCCCATCGGACCTGCCGGTGGATCAGGAACCTGAGATTCTTTCCCTGCGTCCGGAAAAAATGGCGGATTATATTGGCCAGGCCGAAGTCGTGGAAACCCTGGAGATTGCTATTCAAGCCGCCCTGTTGCGGGAAGAACCCCTGGAACATGTCTTGTTTCACGGTCCCCCGGGTCTGGGAAAAACCACACTGGCCCATATTATTGCCAATGAAATGGGGGGCAACTTAACGGTTACATCCGGACCGGCCCTGGAAAAAGGGGGGGATCTGCTCGGGGTCCTGACCCATCTTGAGGCGGGTGATGTTCTGTTCATAGACGAAATCCATCGAATGCCCAAGGTTGTTGAAGAATTTTTGTATCCGGCCATGGAAGATTTTGCAGTGGATTTTATCTTTGACAAGGGGGTGCATGCCCGCAGTCATCGGTATCGTCTTAAAAAATTTACCATGGTGGGCGCCACCACCCGGGTGGGGCTTTTATCGGCCCCGTTGCGGGATCGTTTCGGCATTTTCCGGAGCCTTGATTTTTACAATGAAGATGATCTTGTGAAGATCGGTAAACGATCGGCGGCCCTCCTTGATATTGAAAGTGACAATGGGGGTGCCCTGGAACTGGCAAAACGTTCCCGGGGCACCCCCAGAATCGTCAACCGCCTTTTAAAGCGGGTCCGGGACTATGCGCAGGTCCGGTCCCATGGCCGAATTACCAGTGAAACCGTCAAGGCGGCCCTGGATCTGGAAGGGGTTGATGAAAAGGGGTTGAGCAATCTGGACCGACGGTATCTGAACACCATTATCCGGTTTTACAAAGGCGGGCCCGTGGGCATTGAGGCGATTGCGGCAACGCTCCAGGAAGAAACCGATACCCTGGTGGATGTTGTAGAACCCTACCTTTTGAAGATCGGCCTGATTATGCGGACCTCTTCGGGCAGAAAAGCAGCCGATGCGGCGTATCGACATCTTGGATTGCCGTTTCAGAAAAAGATATTTTAGCAAAAATCTTGATATCAGTGTAAACGGCGGTGGCGCGAAACCTGTTTTCGGGGCACAGAAAGGCGATTTGATCAGCGTAACATGTTGAATTCATACTTTTTAAAAAAAGTAGCAGGTTTTCTGGTCGCAATTTTTACGGTGTTCTATT
>CAXXNY010000019.1:0-16516 GCA_963674805.2 Christensenellaceae bacterium | reverse complement strand
AAGTTGTAGACCTAGATGAGCCTGAACAAGTAAAAGAATACTTAGCAAACAAAAAAGGAAAAAACAGCTACATTGAAGGATTAGTTGATTCTTACGAAAGATATGTAAGACACAATGGAATCACATGGCACAAACCTAGAATAAGACGTTCTAGCCAACCACCTTACGTTCCAACAAACGAAGAAGTAACTATACTCATTTCTGATGCGGGTAAAAAGTATAGTCTGATTTTGAGCATTCTTAGAGATACTGGTATGAGACCTATTGAACTGGCAAGAGCTGAGTTGAGATGGTTTGATTTAAAACGTGGTTTAGTCAATGTTCAAACAGCCAAATATGGAAAAGCTAGAACACTAAAAATTAAAACGCAAACATTAGCGATGTTCAAAGAGTATCTGGGAACGAACAATTTCACTTTAAATGATAATATATTTCCAAAAGTAAGAACAATGAGAACAGCAGTTCAGAGAGTGCGAAGCCGAACCGCTAAGAAACTACAAAGACCTGAGTTACAGAAAATTTCGATGTATAGTTTTAGACACTTTTTTGCAACTCAACTTTATCACAGGACAAAAGACATCTTACTAGTTAAAGAGAAATTAGGGCATAGGAGACTTGAAAACACATTAATTTACACTCATCTAATTGACTTTCATGATGACGAATATGTTGTTAGGTGTGCGAAATCTGTTAGTGAAGCTACATCATTGATTGAATCAGGTTTTGAATATGTCACAGAAATGGATGAAGTTAAACTGTTCAGGAAGCCAAAATAAAATTTTAAGTTTTGACTAACTTGTATGGTTCACAGGATATTTTTTATTTTTTTCACCCGTAAACTTAGAAAAAAAATGGATTTCATGAAGTATGTAAAAAATAACACATCATGAAATTGAATTTAGTGTGGGTCATGAATCCCTATCATCCTTAGAGGTTCAATGCTTTTTATTGCACGTGTTTCATTAGCAGGAGCAAATATCATTTGACCTTCAGATAATTCAAATTGTTCTTTTCCTATTGTGAAAATTCCTTTTCCACTTATTACATAGAAACATGCTCCATATGGTTCGGGGTGTATTGGAATTTCTTGTTCAGAATCAAGACAAACTAATGCTACGGTAAAATTTTTGCTTTCTATCAAATCATTTTTGATTCCCGCCAAGTCATTGGGAATTATTAGTTTTCCTTTTTTAGTTGAAAATGATGAAAGTTCCTTTAAATTGAAGACTTTTGCCATTGTTCAGATTTCACCTCCTTAATTTTCTTATGAATTTTTTTTCATGTGTTTAATCTTTGTTCTAACTCAATTTTATGACACACTTGAATTTGCAAGTATAGCAGTATATGCACTAAGAAGAAGAACTGCAATCCCCAAAATAATGTTGATTATTAACAAAATTGCACCATATTTTTGGCGGGATTCTGTTATTTTTTTGCTTCTTACAATTAACTGTGTTCGAGCTAGGGCTAAAACAGTCATTACAATTACCATTCCATGTTTTAGCGCCAAAGCCAAAGAGTAAGCATTTGATATGTCAAAGAATCCTGTAAAAGATGGACTTCTATTTGACAGAAGTATTCCCGTTATCCATAATCCAATAATGCTCACAAAAACGATTGTGTTAAGTCGTATCTGTATTTTTTGACTCAATTCTTTGTATTGCTGTTTTTGCTTTCTTATTGAAGGAAGAAATACTGCGCCCAAAACAATTAAACCACCTATCCAGATTGCAGTAAACAAATCATGCAGAAATGTTATTAAAATTGGCAAAACAGTTTGCATAGCTATTATTCATCCCTGTCAATTAGTAACTTTAAGTAACTATTTAAACTAGTTAGTGTATAGCAAGTAACTAAGTTTCTCCCAAGACAGTGATTAAAAATGAACAAAAAACAAGAATCTCCTCAAAGCTGTCCACTTGATGGAGTTATTGACATAATCAGCAGAAAATGGAGTTTGTTAATCATCAACACTATTGGAAACTGTCAAAAAGCAAGATTTAAAGAAATAAAAGGCCATTTGAAAAAACTAAGTTCCAAAACACTTTCCGAAACCCTCAAAAAACTTCATAAAGAAGGCTTAGTTCACAGGGAAGTTTTTTCTGAAATTCCTCCCCGCGTGGAATATTCACTTACTGAAGAAGGAATCACTTTATGGAAAGTGATAATTCCTCTTCTAAATTGGACAGTTCAACGAGGAATTTTACATGGAGCAAATGGAGCCCCAGAGGATTGTAAACTATCGCCAGAACAAAAAGCAAAACTTGTATCTAACAATTAGCGAGAAAAACAAAGACCAAATAAAAAAAGAATGATTTCATGAATGGCCCCTTTTCATTTACCAACAAAATCTAAGAATTAATAGATTTGTTATTAATTTAAACACGAATCTTTGTTGTTCAGATTAAAAGACATATTTAAAAAAGAATACTTGACAAAAACCGTTAGCCAATTCTTTTCTTTTTTCTAAAATTCCATATTTTTTTATTGACTTTCGAGTCTATAACACTCCAAACAAATGGGTTTCCCAAAATAGTATGTGTAGGGTTTGTAAGTTCTGGATAATCCATTTTCCAAGACTATCCAGATGTAATCAAAGCATTTGGAACAACGCAAAAACTTGCATTTTGAACCAGCTTTAATTGGAGGGAAAATAGCTTTCAATTATGTCCTCTCCTGCTGATTCATGAGCTAGTTTTTTGCTCCAAGTTCATCTGTGAACATTCATCAATGGTTGTTGTTGCTCTTTCAGAATTACCACTTGCTTTCATTCTCCACTTTGGCGCTTCTATCCAGCGAACGTGCCCATGTTTATCCAAATAATTTTCAAAACTATCTCGACAATAATCTGGGTCATCCTTGTGTTTGACTACACAGGCTCCTCCAACATATTTGATGTCTATCAATTCATGTTGGCAAATTGGACATAATTCTTTACGTTTTTTAGGGGTGACCTTCAATTTACGATAGCTACAGACCCCAAACCAAGTGGAGATGTGAAAGCGTTTTTTTGTTTTGTCATAACTACTATGATTTAATTGATACCAAGCTGTTCCAAAAGCAGATTTACGTTCACCTAAAACTTTGACGACCCAACCGTCTTTCTTGTAGCCTTCCCAATAGTTGCGGTCATCAAAACCTCCACATCCTTTCAAACAATTTCCTTTACGTTTACAATGTCTGCATTGACCATAACCGCCAAGAATGTAGCCTAATACATGAAAGTGTGGACTCCAATACCATTGTTTTTTAATGCTATATCGAAAAGCATGAAAAATTAGACAACCACCAATAACTCCTCGCTTCTTCAGAACTTTAACAGCTTTTTGTCGTAGAGACTGAAATTTTAACCCATAATCTTTTGTTGGAACACTACAAATGATGTGTTCTACTTGACCATACTTTTTTGATGCTTCTTCACAACGCAAGTCAATATTGTGTGCTTGACGAACTGCCCAGCCACTTTTGTAACAAACAGGACAGGACGGTTTATGGCACCAATGATGGATGCGACGAACGAAAACTTTTCCTGAATAATTTTTACCATCTAAAGTGTTAATTCCATGTAAATCGGTTCGTAAGCAACCTTGAAAATGAAAAAAGGTTCCACACTGCTCACTAGTTCGTTTCCCATGACCAACCAACTGGAAAACGCCATATTCTCCATAACTATTCAGAGTATCCAAGAGGGGTATAGACTCGCCTTTTCCTTTCATAATATCTTCTTTTTTTGGTTGTTCGTCAGTGAAAGCGTCGTCGTCGGCGCCTGTCGGCTCCGCGACGCCAAGCCCGCCTACACCAATCAGAGCCGTTTTTTGTTTCGATGTTAGTTTCATTTTTTACCACAAAAATTAAGTAGCTACTTTACTGACTTCTCGGTAGTGTAGCTACTATGACAAAGCGAAAACAACATCAAAACATGGACAAATTAGACAGTTGCTACAAGTTGGTCGAACAAAGTAGCGCAAAAGGAGGCATACGAGCCATTGAAATCGGAAATAAAATGGATGTGCACAGAACCACCGCCCACAAATATCTAACATCACTTGAACTTATGGGAAAAGTTTACAGCGACCAAGGTTTTTGGAAAACAAAAACAGGAGAAACAACAATTAAACCTCTAGAAAAAGAAATTGTGATAAAACTTCCATTACAAGGTGATGACTGGCGAAAATTGGCGCTTCTGGAACATTTTGCTAGGGATTGGGAAAAATCCTTTCCGAACGATAGAGATAACCCGTATCGAATCACACTAGATGCCTTCAATGAAACGAGAACTATTAAAATTACAGGAAAAAACGTCGATGATATTGAATTTCAAGAAATGACTAAGCTAATTGAGCAAGCTAATGAAACAATATCCAAGTTTGACTTAAAACGCATGTTAAAAAGATTGAAATTCTAAATTTCAGGGTAGTCACTAGGTCGTGACGGTGAGGGGGTAAAGAGCTAGGCAAGCCTAGCCTTTTCAGGTAATTTACAAGTTTGACAAGTTAGAGGAATGACTTAAAATGAAAACATCAGAACAGGTAATACAGGTAATTTCAAAACTAGCCTTCTTCTAATCGCGTGCAAAAAATATCAAATGGTCAAAAGAAGATTTATGAATTCAGCAGAGTTTTTAGATGGGTGCCTGTTGAAGTAGGAATTTTTGCATACTTTTTGGCATGGCATTATTTTCTATGTTTACCAGTCTTTTGTTAAGATTCATTTGAAGAATTTTTTTAATCCGAATATATTCAATTTGGTCTAGTTGTTTATTTTTGAAGCGATTGTCAATTTTTTGGGATTCACTATTGAAAATTTCTTCAGCGTTCACGCTTTCTTTCATATATCTGTAAGTTTTTTTGTCAATTTTTCCTGTAAGCCACAATCGCATTAACTCATTCAAATCTTTCTCATATGCTGTCTTAGCTTTCGATTTTGAAAAATGATAAATGAACCCACCACTAATTGTCATTAATACCCCTGCAGGAAGAATTATGCTGGCAATTAAGGACAGACTCATACGTTTTAAATCTTTAAATTAATTAAAAACAATTATGAACCTAAAATTTTGATTGCTATTAAAATCAATACGTATAGAAAAAAGCTAAATTTGTCCTCTAAACATAAATTAATCTATGTCAAATGAAAAAATTACTAAGGACAAAGGCGGGTTCAATTCCCGCTCGGTCCACCACAAATTTCCTTAACGCAGTAATTTTCAGAAAAAAGGTTGATAAACAAAATTAAAGTTTACAAATTTCCTGCTGATATACTCCAAAATATTTAGCTAGAATGACTTTTAAACATTATTGATCAAGAAAGCAAGTTGAAATATTACAAGTCAAAACTCAAGCCGTCAAATTTAAACTATTATTTCAAAATCAAATATTTTTTTGATATGACTTCCAAACTTTTTTTGGAAATCAGAATAAGTTTTTAACTCCCGATAGTGAGTGATTGGAGATTTTCTATGACTAATAAATTGAACATAATCAGCAGCCCAATCGGGTTTGCAACATTGTAAAGCAAAAATATCCAGCAATTCAGGTTTATTGCTCAAAATGTGATCATCATCAGTAGTAATGAAAATCATCCATTTATTTTCATCAAATTGATGCATTATCGACGAAACTAAATGCTCAGCATCGTTACGCTTACCTACTTTTCCTCCAGAAATTACAAAACATGTCAAAGGATCACTTGGAGTAATATTAACGCAACGAATCTTAACAAAATGCTTTTTTAAATTATATTTTTCCATACTTAGTTCACGAAGCAATGCTGCCAAAAAAAGATCCGAATCGATTTTTTGACCATCCTTTAAAGAATGCAATCGAGAGGCAACGTAATTTTCAATTGTTCCTAAAAGCTGGTTCGGCACATTAGACCCCGTTTCATGAATTTTTTTGATCACCCTTCTTCTTTGTGAAAAAAAATCGGCAAATAATCTGCCTTTTTTGTTTGTGATTTCCTTAATTCCCTGCTGGTCTAGAAATGGTTTCAAATTGTTTTTGATCTCATCAAGCACAACGGAATAAGACCGCTTAACCAGATCTAATCCCTCGTCTTTTACTGATGAAGAAATCAAACATTGACTATAATTTTTTGAAAGAAATTCATCACATGATTGTTTTACTGCCTCAACAGCTTGAGGGAGTAAAATAGAAGAATCAATAAAAAAATGTCCGAATTGTCCAAATGACATCTTCCAATAGACACCTATTGCGTGGAAATGGTTTGAATCAACTTTAACATGGTTTTGTTTGGTTCATTAAATTCTGAAATAATTTCAGAGTAATCCATCAACGAAAGGTTAATTTGTTCCATTTCGTTAATCTGATGTTCTAATTGGTGAACAAATTCATTAATTATTGATGTTTCTAGTTTTTCCATTCGAATTTTTTTATCCTTGAATATTTCCTCTATTGTTGTTGAATTATTGAAATCAACATACCAAATCAATTTCAATCGATGTTTTTCTAGAGCATCTTGTTTTTTATTAAACTTGGCAGACCATAAATTGTGTTTTTTGCATAATCTTTCAAATTTTATTTTGTTCCGAAGATTTGCAATTAGCCCCCATCTTTCTTTATAGATTTCACTATTGTAAACATCAATGTAGTCCATTCCTGCTACGAGTGAATCCGAAACAGAATTGAGAAAGGAAATGGGTAAATCGGAATTTAGGAATAATTTCGATACGTGAAGCAGTTGTGCATGCATGTTATTTTTTAATTCCATATGGAATTTTCCAACTTCTTTGAAATAGTTGGATAGTTTTCTGGACATGTTATTTGCATGTTGTTTTATCTCGATTGCTTTTTCGTATAATGGGTCGTTATCAAGATTTTCGATTACATCTTTCTTGAAAAAATCTACCAATTCTGCCCGAAAATCTTCATTTAATGGTATTTCATTTAACAAATCCAAATTATCTTTCAAAATTTTAGCTTGCCCTTGTTTATATTGGTTGAAAGATTCACTTAATTCATAATTTAGCCCAAGAGATAAATCTCGACGAAACATACTTTGAATTTGATTCGTTTCATCTTTTATGAGTAAAGACATTGAAATCCCACATTGACTTCTTTAACGTTATTACTTACTTTTAAATATTAATCAAATAAAGGATTTTTTTGAATATAATTTATGTGAAGCAATAATCACTATTAAACGGGTGCAATATTAATATTTCATTTAGCGTTAATGGGATTTAGCAAGTTCTTGGATGTTAAATTCCATAAAGTATCAACCAATCATTTTCCAATTTCCAATATAGTTTATGTTTTTTTGAAATTTTTTCTAGTTTCCTGGACGGAACACTTTCTATTCTAGTTCCTTTACGAGTTGTTAGTTTTAATCTTATTATCATTTCAGAGCTTATCTCGGCTTTGGATATTTCTTCATCTGTTGATACTGGTTTAGTTTGAACTTGTTGTTTCTGTTTTGGTTTTGACTTTTTTCTTTGTTTACGACCCATCACTAATACCCCGTGTATAAGTTAATTTTAAAAATATTTAATTTTTTCGTGCCCCGTGTATATTTGAAATTTTAGGTTTTTAAATTGTTAGTTTTGTTTGAGCTATGCAGTATACATGTCAAGTAGTAGGGTGTCGGAAGCTGCGCTTCCGCCACTCCCACCTACTCCAAAAGCTAAAGTTTTGTGAATTACGTTGAGAGAAATTCTTTCTCTCAAACTCTCTTTGAGTTATCCCCCCTTGACCCCCCACTCTCTGCACTGTAAACAGTGCCGACCCCCTTCCCCCCTAAGGGGGGAAACAGGGGGGCTGCGCTCAAAAGAAACCCCTGCATGCAAACACGTTTAGTCGGACGAACGAATCTAGGTTACTTGCCAAAAGTCGAGAACTTTTTCAACATTTCTTCTTCAAACTCTTTTAGCTCTTCATTCATTTGGTTCAGGTCTTGTTTTATTTTCAAATTCTCCGCCGAGATTGTTTCGGTTATCGTTTTTTGAACCGTTAGCTCTTCTTGAAGTTTAGAAATAGCCTTTTTCAGAGTTTCAATGGTTTCAGTTTCGATTTTTGGTTGTTGATTTATGGTTAAGAATTTTTTGAGCTTGATGAACATGTCACGAAGTTTTACGGTTGTTAGGTAGGTATCATCTGATTGGGGAATAGTTTTACCCACAAGTTTTTTCCCTGCAGTCAGTCCAATTCCTGAGTCAATGGATGCTGAGAGGAGCATTTTTCTAAAACAGTGAAATGTTAAACTTTTTCCGTTGTTTATTTTTAGTCCTGCTTTTTTTGCTAAATCTTTTATGAGGTTGCTCATTTGGGTTCGGCTGATGGGTTTGGGTTTGTGCTGACTTGAAGAGAACAAATAAGGATTGTCTTCATCTAGAGTTTTAATGTATTTTTTGAGCAGTTCAACGGTTTCTTTGCTTAGAAATCCTTTTGCAATAACGTCTTCTTTGTTGGTCATTACATCAAAACTGATGGGGGCTTCTTGGTCTAAGTCGGGTAGGTCGGTTTTTTTGATTTTTAAAAAGTCTGAAACCCGTAAGCCTAAATCGGTTGCCATGCTCAGAATTACTCGTTCTCTAAAGTTGGCAACTTGATACATTTTTCTTACATGTTCAATGGTTAAGGGAAAGTTTCTTTGAGTTTTGACTGTGCGGTTTAAGCTTGAGCCGTTTCTTACTTTGATGTCCATTTGATAATATCGGAAAAGTTGACGGATTCCGTTTGTTAGAGCTTTTTGCGGTGTTGATTTTGTAGCCTTCTTTGAGTAGATGCGAATGGAATCTGTTCAATTATTTTTGCATAATTTTGTGCCCTGTTTCGATAGGTTACTAAATCTTCATTTGGTCTTTGGGTTAGGTCGTCTTTTCTTTCTTGTAAGATTTGGTCGGGGGTTTTTCCTGACCATTCAAAAAATTTTTTCAATCCCATTTTGTAGATTTTTTTGGTACCCTTTGACGGAAAACTATCCAAAAACTCCTGAACACTCATATTTAATCCCAATTTGTTTACCTCTTTTCTTTTAGAGGTATATCAACTTTTGGAAACTGCAAACTTTAATTTCTACTACAGGTTGTTTTCAACAATGAACCTCTATTAGGATACTAATATCCTGCTTTTTGTAGAATCTTTTTTACTGACACGTATGCAGGCGATGTTGCAGGCAAGTCAATCAGGGAAGTTCCTTTGATGACTGCGTTTTCTACTTCTTTGTCGTAGCTGATTTTTCCTAGATACTTTAGGTTTATTCGTTTTTGGACTTCTGCTTCCAATGATTCGGGGACTCTGTTGCCGGATACCACATAGAAGTTGTTGAATTTTATGTCGACATCTTTTGCGATTTTGTAGGCACGTTCCACATGATGGAAGGATTTCTGTGAAGGGTCAATAACGTCAAACATGTCGTCCACTTCTGAGGCGATTCGCCTGTTTAGGTGTTCCAATCCTCCGGGAGAGTCAATGATTACGTACTTGTAGGTTTTTGTTAATCCTGCAAGAGCAGTTTTTAGAGCATTATTTGGCAGACAATAGCATCCTTCAATGAATTTTGTGCCAATGGCCATGAAGTCAAAGTTTTCGCCTTCGTAGAGGCCATTTTCCCAGATTTTGCTTTCTATTCGTTTAGAGGGAGGAACTCCAACGGTGGTGCCTCCGCTTTCCATGAAGGTGTCCACAAGTAATTCAGAAATTGTTTTATTTCCTTGAACGTGCAGGTCAATTCCCAACATTTCAGAAAGGTTCTGGTCAGGGTCAGCGTCAATAAGAAGAATAGGAGTTTCTCCTTTTTCAATGAAGTACTTTGTCATAAGGGAAACAAAAGTAGTTTTTCCGCTGCCACCTCTACCTAAAGTAACAATTTTCTTCAATCATGCCACATCCAATTGTTACAAAAACAAGCTTCACGACAGAATTTATAGTTATTCAATTTTTACTCAAGTTCCCATTTCAGATAATCGATTCCAAAGCTTTTCCATAACGGTCCAGCCTTGCCTTCGGGGAACTGCACCAGTAAAAACGCCTCTTTGAACAAAAGAAAGCTCTCTTAAATCAAACAGACTTACCCACCCTTCAGTATGAACCAGTACCCCATTTGGTTCAGATTTGATAGTTATTTCAAAGTATTTTGGTGCAGTTAATCCTAAGCCACTAGGATTACCCAAACGACCCAGAATAAAATCTCCATGGTCTAATTCTATTACAATTTTTTCGTCCTGAACCCATTGCATTACTTCTTTTGTAACTTCTTCACTAGTTTTTCCTGAAACGAAAATTTCTTTGATTGCTCGAGGGGGATCTTTTTCAATATCTTCTGGGTTGGGCGGTCGAAGCATTCTGTAATATAAATAAAGAAAAATTAACCCTGAAGGAAAAGCAAAAAGCAGTTGTAACAGTTTTCCTGTGTCTACATACCCAAAAAAATATAGAAACAACGAGAACATCAATGCAGCTACTTCTAAAATTACTGAAAAAATCCAGAATCTATTCCAATGTTTTTTCTTGATTTGCAACTGTTTATCTGGTTCAGGAAATTCAACCAAGGCACGAGCAACAACTTTGCCTTTTTTAGTAAGCAGATACTGGCCTTCCGTATTTTTTGTTAAAAACTCCTTTAACATTTTCAAATGATAATTAAGGCGCCCAGTATGAGAAATTTCTAATTCAGTCATCAAGTCGGTGTAGGTCATTGTTTTTTGTTTAAACAACAAGATTACTATTTTTCGTCTTGTTTTGTTTTTGAGAATATCAAGTAATTCATCTGGACCGGATGACATAAGAATTGAATAAGTTAGCTGGGAATATTAGATTTTTTGACTAAAAAATTTGTCAATGGAAAAAGGAGTGATTATTCGATTTTCACCACTGTTTCTATGCCATAATCAGTTACAACTTTGATTGTTCCTGCAAACTCTGCGTCTAGTGTGGGGTCGCCTGTGTCTACTTTTAGGCGTCGCAGGTGTTTCATTTTGTTTTCTGTGGCAATTACTATGACGTTTTCTTTGCCCACTTTGCGTATTATCTTTGAGCTTATCTGCTGGTTTCCCCGGCCAAAAACAAAACCCTGACCACCGATGGGAGTTACAATAATTTTGGCTTTTTTGCCATCTATTGCTTGGAGGATTTGTTGTTCGTTTACGTCTTTTGCCACAATTTTTTTGTTAACAAAAAGGTCCACACCCAAAAGCGTCTTTTTTTGGTCTAAAAGGTCGCCAATTGTTCGGGTGGTTGTTCCGGCTGAAACAACATAAACTACGTCAGCTTCCATTTGTTCAGTAACATAAACGGCCATGGCAGCTTGGTTACGCAACTCGCTTTCCGTCATGGGAGACGACATCTTAGCTCCTTGAATCAAATGAGGTTCATAGGGGCTAATCAAGTAACCATGCAACTTTGCAGAGACCCTGCCGTGGCGGAATTCTTCTTCGTCGATGTCCATTACTTCGGCTTCCCACAAGGGCAACAAAGCAAACAGATACTGGTAAACAATCCGAGCAGCAGATTTGGGGTCAATTCCAAAAACTGCACTGTGCATTTTTACTCCAGTTGGAACTCCCAAAACTGGAGTTTTTACGTCAACTGCTTTTAACACATCTCGGGCAGTTCCGTCGCCTCCACAAAAAACTAAAAGTGGAACTTGTTGAGCGGCGATGCTTTTTGCAACAGATACAGTGTCGTCTGGGGTGGTGTCTGTTTTTTGTTGGCCAAAAACTTTGTAATCGTAGCCTTGATTTTTGGCTTCGGTTTCCCCCATTAATCCGGGTCCAACCAAGAGCATTATGTCTTCTTTGACTGGTTCTAATTCTTTAAGAAAAAGTTCTGCACGTGCAGGAGCAACCGGTTTTGCACCAAGAGCAACCGCTTTTTCTAGGATTTGGGTGCCGTCGGTGCCTTTGAGTCCAACTGCTCCGCCCATGCCTGCGATGGGGTTAACAATAAAACCTATAGTTTTTTTAAACCTGTTTTGGGGGTCTGCTTGTGTCAACGATTCTTGCCTTCTGCGTTGAACGTTACTGACTTATTGTATATTACATGTGCTGTTTAAGGGCGTCTTCCAGGGGTCCGCGACCGACTGCGCCTACAACTTTTTGGACAACTGTTCCGTTCTTGAATATCAAAAAGTGTGGAATGCTCATTATGCCATAACGTCCAGAAATTTGATTGTTTTCGTCCACGTTTACTTTTCCAAATTTTGCTTTTCCTGCGTAGGCTTTGGCGAGTTCTTCCATTACTGGGGCCATCATTCTGCAGGGCATGCACCAGTCAGCCCAGAAATCAATTATTACAGGTACATCAGAGTTTATGAAGCCGTCAAAAGATGAAGAAGTCAACGCAACTACGTCTTTACCTTCCATTACCACATTCACCTCCACAAAAGATAGTTTGCCTTTAAATTCTCAGTTCATGGGCATCTTTAAAACATTATGGTTTTCTGTTGCAGTGCCCTTAACAATACAAGAGGAAACGTTTTCAAAGTTTTTATTGAAACGAATATCATTAAATATGTTCGAAAACATTCATTACATTACGGCATGTGCCAAGCAAACTCATGCAACTGATTATCGTTGATTCAATAAACAACAAAACTAGCCACTTCACGAAAGCTTGGACAAAAAAGGGGTAGAAAAATAATGGCTAATCAAGAAAAGAAACGGATTGTTTTGGACATTGGGGGAATGCATTGTGCTACTTGTGTTCAGACCATAGAAAAACGGTTGCCGAAACTGAAGGGAGTAATTTATGCGACAATTAACCTTGCGGCACAAAAAGCAATCATAGACTACGACCCAGCAGTAGTAGACCAACAAGCCATTGAAGATGCCATCACGGAAATTGGTTACAAGGTGATTCATCAAAATGTTACCTTGAAACTGAGCGGAATGCACTGCACCATGTGTGCTCAAGCCATTGAAAAAGCCTTGAACCAAAAAGATGGGGTTTACAAGGCGGTGGTGAATTTTGCCACAGAATCTACGTTAGTTGAGTTTAATCCGGCTCAGGTTAGCCTAGAAGCCATAAAAAAAGTCATACGAGATGTAGGATACACCGTTGTAGAACCCGAAGGCGGAGTGCAAGATGCCGAACAAAAAGAACGAGACAACGAAATTCGTTCCCTGAAAAACCGGCTGATTTTTTCGGTTGCAGTAACCATTCCGGTAGTATTATACAGTAATTCGCGGTTTTTGCCGTTCAGTTTACCCATGTTGCCTGTGGACAATTTTGTTCCGTTACTGTTGTTTGTTTTGGCGACTCCGGTTCATTTCTTGGTGGGACACCAATTCTTCACTGGGGCCTATAAAGCACTAAAAAACAAAAACCCAAACATGGACGTGCTGGTCACTTTGGGCACTTCTGCGGCGTATTTCTATAGTGTTTATGTTACGTTTTTTGGGGGAGGAAAACTATACTACACCACCGCAGTTACCCTGATGCTGTTTCTTGTTCTAGGAAAACTCCTAGAAGCCATCGCAAAAGGCCGAACCTCCGCGGCCATACGTAAACTCATGGGACTGCGAGCCAAAACTGCCCGAATAATTCGTGACGGCAACGAAATTGAGGTTCCAGTAGAAGACGTCCAAGTAGGAGACATTGTGATTGTTCGCCCGGGAGAAAAAATTCCTGTTGATGGGGAAGTTACTGATGGTTACTCCGCAGTAGACGAAAAAGTAATCACTGGAGAAAGCATCCCCGTGGAAAAAAAGGTTGGAGATTCTGTTGTTGGGGCAACCATAAACAAAACGGGTATGCTCAAATTCAAAGCAACCAAAGTTGGCTCGGACACAGTTTTGGCTCAGATTATTAAACTTGTAGAAAACGCCTTGGGCTCTAAAGCTCCCATCCAACGCATGGTTGATGTGGTCAGCAGCTATTTTGTTCCTATGGTCTTGATTTCTGCAACTTTGGCCTTTTTCATATGGTATTTTGTGGCCGCAGACTTTACCTTTGCTTTGACAATATTTATTGCGGTTCTAATTATTGCGTGCCCGTGCGCCATGGGACTGGCAACACCAACTGCAATCATGGTTGGAGTAGGAAAAGGAGCCGAATACGGGGTTTTAATCAAAAGCAGTGAAGCCCTAGAAACAGTTCACAAACTTCAAGCCATCGTTTTTGACAAAACTGGAACCTTAACCAAAGGCGAACCCGAAGTCACAGACATTATTCCAGTTTCTGCCAAGAAAACCAAACAAGACCAAGAAGAACTCATAAAACTAGCAGCAATTGCAGAGAAAAATTCTGAACATCCATTGGGAGAGGCAATTGTAAGAAAAGCCCAAGAGATGAACCTTGAAGTTGTTGACCCTGAACAGTTCAATGCCATCCCGGGATTTGGCGTTGAAGTTGAACATAAAGGCAAAAAGGTTTTGCTGGGCACCCGAAAGTTAATGGAGCAAAACAAGGTTGACATCAAAGACCTAGAAGAAACGATGCAATCCTTGGAAGAGAACGGAAAAACTGCTATGCTTGTTGCAGTTGATGGAAAGGCTGCGGGTTTGATTGCGGTTGCAGATACTTTGAAGGAGTATTCTGTTGATGCAGTTAAGACCCTTCAGAACATGGGCATAGAAGTGGTCATGCTTACGGGCGACAATAAACGCACTGCCCAGGCTATTGCGAAACAGATTGGAGTAAAACGTGTGTTTGCAGAAGTTTTGCCCAAGGACAAAGCCTCAGAAATCAAACGACTGCAAGATGAAGGAAAAATAGTAGCCATGGTTGGGGACGGCATAAACGATGCTCCAGCTTTGGCTCAGGCAAACATTGGAATTGCAGTTGGCAGCGGAACCGACGTTGCCATAGAAACAGGCGACATCGTGCTAGTTAAAAACGACCTTCGGGACGTAGTAACCAGCATCCAGCTTAGCAATGCTACAATCAGCAAAATCAAGCAGGGATTGTTCTGGGCTTTTGCGTATAATGTTATTTTGATTCCGGTAGCGGCAGGCATTTTGTATCCATCATTCAATATTTTGTTAGAACCCACCTATGCGGCAATAGCAATGTCGTTGAGTTCCGTGTCTGTAGTTACTAACGCGTCCTTGTTACGACGATTCAAACCCAAACTAGAAAAACAAAACCAAGGGAGGTGAAAACATTTGGCAATCGACCCAGTCTGTAAAATGACCGTAAACGAAAAAACAGCTAAACACAAAAGCAACTACAAAGGAAAAACCTACTACTTCTGTGCCCCCGGATGCAAAATCGCTTTTGACGAAGAACCAGAAAAATACCTAAAGTAACAATGCAGTCTAAAGGCACCAAGAGCAACGATAAGGTTATTAGTTTTTTTTGACATTGAAGTTGAGTCTCTGGTGGGGTGGCTGAATGGTTTAGGCGGCAGCCTGCAGAGTTGCTCTATAAGGGTTCAATTCCTTCCCCACCTCCATGAGCAATGGTGGGTTATGCTTTGTTAGTTGTTTGAGTCTGCCTTGTTTTCGTTTTGAGATGTGTACAGTGTTTCTATTACATCCTCGATTTGTTTTAGTAATTCTTGACGGTTCGTTTTTAGTTGAGCATTCGAATTTTTTGGTTTATCAAGCAAGTTCTCGTCAAGTATTTTCCAGCGTTTGATTTGAGCGGGATGTTCAAGTTCGTTGTTGAGCTTTTTTATTGCTTGCTCAATGGTTTTATTGTTACATTTTTGGGGGTCAACCCAAAAAACAGCACTGCAATAAGGTTTGTTGTCGCCCACGATAATTGCTTCGGTAACTGATTCAACTGTTTTGAGGGTGGCTTCAATCTTGTCGGTTGGAATCTTTTTCCCATACGAAGTTATGATAATGTTCTTTTTTCGACCATTAATCTTCAAATGACCCTGAGCAGTAACCTCACCAATGTCCCCCGTGGCAAACCACCCATTTCTGAAGGCTTGCACATTTTCCCGATTCAAGTAACCCGCATGACTTGGGGGCCTTTGATGAGAATTTCTCCGTCTTGGTCTGTGCATATTTTGGTTTTAAATAACGGCGGACCCACAGTTTCAATGTTGTTTGAACCAATCTGGTTCATAGCCACCAGAGGAGCCTCAGAAAGACCGTACGCGTTATGGATTTCAATGCCTAAATCCTGAAAATTCTTCAATAAAACTTCACTTGTACACGCAGCCCCAACAATAAACTGAGAACATTTGTTTAACCCAGTTTTTTTTTAACAAACTAAACTTGAGAATTTTCCGTAACCAACGTTTTTTTACAGCACTGGAAGTTTTTGTGTATTGTTTTCCAAAGAATTTGTGGATAATTCTTCCCAGACTTTTTCATAAAAACGGGGGATAGAAAAAAACACGCTGGGCTTGGATTTTTTTAGGGCCGAGGGCAGGTCGTGGAAGTCTTCAAGAAAGTAAATGTCAAGTGCAGCAGGAACAAATATGGAGAATAAGTGGCGTTAATGCCTTCTGCAACATGATTCATGGGCAAAAACGAAAGGTAAGAAGCATGGGTTGTGCGGACTTTCCAGGGAAAATTTGAGGCTAAGGCTTCTGCAACGTGTCGAAGATTACCATGCTCAAGACACGCCCCTTAGATTCTCCAGTTGACCCGTAAGTGTAACGG
>CAXXNY010000018.1:0-48811 GCA_963674805.2 Christensenellaceae bacterium | reverse complement strand
GGGGGCCACCTGTCCCGAAGCGATCAGGGCCATCTGGGTGCCGTGCCCCACATCATCGGATATGGGGCTGTCCGGTGACAGGGCATCAAAGGTTCCCTTGATAAAATCGTTTCCGGCATATTCAGCCATAAGCCCTGTATCCAGGACAGCCACGGAAAAAGAGTCGTCTGCAACCTGACCCAGGTCTGTTTGGCCGGCAGGCGGGCTGTTCTCCAGAATCGGTATGGCACGCCGAGTTTCCGGGGCCTGGTAGGCATAGTCGGGTTCGGCTCCGGCGATAAACCCTTCCCGGTTCAGCCGTTCCAGCAGGGGCTGGATGTCTGCGGCATCCCGGACGGTAACGGCATAAATGCCCATGTCCCGATGAACAGATGTTATCTTTGCGTTGAATTTTTTCAGAATCCGTTGAATCCGGTTTTGGGAAACCGGGCGGCTGAAGGTGATAAGAAAGCGGTTTTTAACATAGTACGCGCCGGTTTCAGGGTCCTTGATTACATCCAGGTTCCGGCGAAAGGCGGACCGGATGTTTCCGGCCTGGTCCATGTGACCTTCCCTGAAAATTGCAATCTGTGAAAGCTTCTGACCGCCGCTGCTGTCCTGCGACCAGATAAATGCATGGCTGTATCCCTTGAGAAGATCTTCAAAGGCTTTTTGAATGTCTTTATCCGCAAAATCAGCAGTGATAAGGGGGTTAATATCCGGATCAATCTTTATTTTAATTCCATGGGCAACAGCGTCCTTTAACAGGTCCTGTAAAGGGACGCTGTCCGCCTTGAGTGTCATTTTTGTGCCCATGATACTCAAAGATGCACCGGCGGAGCAAACAGCTGACATCAGATGCAACCACAAAATAAATGTCAGGAAAATATGTTTTTTCATCTTGTTACATGACGCAGCAAACAAGGTTCAACCAACCAGGCTGCCGCAGGCCTGCTCCGGCACAGCCATGCAGTAGCCTGGTTAATTATACTCCTGCCGTTATTTTGATTGACTTAACCGGCTCCTTATTGACCTGGAATCAGGACAAGCCGGAAGCCAACGTTGCTGTTCCGGTCATCGGGCGAATAGTCGTTTCGATTGGCCGAGCGGCAGTCCCTGGCCAAGCTGAGCCAGCTCCCCCCCCGGGCTACTCGAAGCGAGCCGGTGGGAGTGTCTGCGGGATCGTTTCCGCGTTCCGTGGAATAATCTCCTTTCATGTCAGAACACCATTCCCAGACATTGCCGCTCATATCATAAAGACCCCAGGGATTAGGCGTTTTCTGCCCCACGTCATTGGTCTGAAAGCCGCTATTCTTTTTATAAAACGCATATTCGTCAATCATGCTGTAATCCGGATCATCACCCCAGTAATACCAGGTGGCTGTCTCTGCCCGACAGGCATATTCCCATTCAGCCTCTGTGGGCAGACGGTAATTCATGTTTGGATCTTTTTCAGATAATTTTTCGCAAAATTCTTTGGCTTCATTCCAGGTAACCCGCTCTACCGGAAGGTTATCCCCCTTCCAATGTGACGGGTTATTACCCATGACCTGTTCAAACTGGGCTTGTGTCACTTCAGTCACCCCCATATAGAAGGATTTGCTGATCGTAACCTCATGCTGGATTTCGTCAATATCCCTGTCCTTTTCATTATCGGAAGATCCCATCATGAATTTGCCCGGCTGGATCAGACGGAATGTCATACCAATGGTGTTGCTGATCTCTTCGTCTTTGGGCTGATCGGCACACCCCGTAAAAATAATGCCAACGCAAAACAATATTATTATGATATGCTTTTGATACAACTGACTCATGACTCCTCCCTGAATATTAAATGGATTAATTATCGCCCTTCGGGCGGGCTGTTAGCCGTTAACTGTTAGGAAATGAAAATCCCTATACTATCAAGTTCTTCCCCATATTTGATACTTTGCCGAACCAGTGTTGATTATAAACTGAAAGGATTCCCCCAATCCTTCAATTGAGCCAGGACCTTCGGGAAAGGAAATGGTATTTGGAGAAATTCCGTTTTTACTGTCGGCAAAGCAAAATAAAGTGATGGTTAAAAAAAAACAGAGCTGAACCAGTAGACCGCTTGTACACACGTTTAAAGCTTTAAAAAACATACCCACATGTCCATTGAAAAAAATAGGATGATAAAGTGCCCTCCGCCATAGATAGGACAGCAAAACACTTTTTGTCAAGAACAATATCTGCAGGATATCTTTATATAGGTCGCTTGCCAAAATCAAAGTGTCTCTAATCCCATTGCATTTCCCATTATTCCTAAAACCGCGTCACTCTATCTTTCATCAGGTGATGAGCATATGGGAATGACCAACGTAATGTTCAAAAATCCCAGTTCATGAAGCAATAGGTGTTTAACGCAAGGCCAAATCGGCTTTTTTTACAGCCCCAATGAGGTATACTCCCAAAAAACTGAATGGAACCAATAAAACCCAAATTTAGAATTGCTGCACCGAAGGCGTGGCTTGAAAAAAAGATAAGATTCTGGTACTTCCCTGTTTTTTGCATAACACTAATTAACCCTCTAGGAATATAAATGAAAAACGCAGACTTTTTAACAGGCATTACCACTTCGGGTACGCCTCACCTTGGCAATTATGTAGGGGCGATTCGCCCGGCTGTTGAATCCAGCAAAAATCCGGATCTGACTTCCTATTATTTCCTGGCAGATTACCACTCCCTGATAAAAAACCATGACCCGGAAAAACGAAAAACATCCACCCTTGAAATTGCTGCCGCCTGGATTGCATTAGGGTTGGATTACAACAATTGTGTATTTTACCGGCAGTCTGATATTCCCGAAATCCCGGAACTTACCTGGATTTTAACCTGTCTGACCGCCAAGGGGCTGATGAACCGCGCCCATGCATACAAGGCTGCGGTACAGGAAAACGAGGAACAAGAGAGAAAAGATCCGGACCAGGGTGTCACCATGGGCCTTTTTTCTTATCCCATCCTCATGGCCGCCGACATTCTCATGTTTAATGCCGTCAAGGTACCCGTGGGCAAGGATCAGATCCAGCATCTTGAAATGACAAGGGATATTGCCGCAAAATTCAATCATACCTACAAGGAGTTATTTGTGTTGCCCGAGGTGGTTGTGGATGAAACCGCAGCGGTGCTTTCAGGCCTTGACGGGCGCAAGATGAGCAAAAGCTACAACAACTTCATTCCGCTGTTTGATACGGAAAAACGGCTGCGCAAAATGATCATGAAGATCCAGACCAATTCCCTGGGGCCCGATGAACCCAAAGACCCAGATACCTGCACTTTGTTTTCAATTTACCGGGCCTTTGCCACACAGGACCAGACAAAAGACCTGGCCCGTCGGTACCGGGAAGGCATTGCCTGGGGTGCCATGAAACAGGAGTTGTTTGAATACATTAATGATATTTTAAAAGAACCCAGACAGCGATACGAAGAGCTGGTCGCTAACCCCAAAGATATTGAAGATATTTTAAAAAAAGGGGCGCTTCGGGCCAGGGAATATTCCGTACCCTTCCTGGATAAAGTTAGAAAGAGCGTTGGTATTCAATCACTGTGTTAGTTTTTTCACCTCTTTTTCGGTGAGATGTCGCCATTTTCCGGGGGGCAAACTGCCAAGGCGGATATTGGCCATGCGGATCCGTTTGAGCATGGTCACCTGATTGCCGGTTTTGCCCACCATTTTGCGGATCTGGCGATTTAACCCCTGCTTTAAAACAATTTTAAATCCATTTTCAGAAACCCTGCGGACCTTGGCCCGCCGGGTTTTTTGTCCGTCTATCATCATGCCTTGGGCCATGGCAGAAAGATCCCGGTCGCTGACAGGTCGTACCGCAAACACCAGATACTCTTTTTCATGGTCATGGGAGGGATGGGATAACCGGTTATGCAGGTCACCGTCATCGGTCAACAAAACAAGCCCCACGGAATCCTTATCCAGCCGCCCCACCGGGTAGACTCTTTTTTTTACCGGCACAAGGTCCAGGATAATTTTTACGTTTTTCTGGGCGCAGGTTGTGACCACCCCTTTGGGTTTGTTTACGGCAATATAGGTATATTCACGGGTTTTATCCGATGCATAGTGAACCGGTTTGCCGTCAAGGCAGACCCTATCCTTTGCCGGATCTGCCCGGGTGCCAAGTGCTTTTACAACTATTCCATTCACTGACACCCTGCCCTCAAGGATAAGGGTTTCTGCCTTTCTGCGCGAACAAAGCCCGCCATGGGCTAAAATTTTCTGCAGCCGGACACCTTGCACGGCTTCAGGATCTGTAGTCGGCGTTGATTTTGACATAGTTTTCACTAAAATCACAAAACAAAAACTGATCCTGGCCGTCTCCAAGATTGAGATCTAAAACAATGGCGATTTCATTCTGCTTCATAATATCCGCCGCTTTTTTTTCAGCGTCTTCCCCCTGCCACTGCCCGTTTTGAACCAGCAGGACATCATCAAAATACAAATCCATCTTATCCTGGTCCACTGTAGCCCCGGATCTTCCTGCCGCTGCCGTGATCCTGCCCCAATTGGGGTCCTGGCCGTAAAGGGCGGTTTTGACAAGAGGTGAATGGGCAATGGCCTCGGCCGTTTTAAATGCATCCGTAGAGGTCAGAGCGCCTTTAACCGTAATGGTGGCAACCTTTGTGGCACCCTCCCCGTCTTTGACAATCTTTTTAGCAAGCTCATAGCAGACCTCATCTAAAGCCGCCTGGAATACCCCAAGGGATTCATCATTGTCGATCACTGCCTGCCCTGCCCCGTTGGCCATTAATACAAGCGTATCGTTTGTGCTGGTATCACCGTCCACTGTAATCCGGTTAAATGAACGAGACGCGGCATGGGTAAGTGCCTGTTTGAGCAGACTGCTTGAAATATCAGCATCAGTAAATATATAGGAAAGCATGGTGGCCATATCCGGCCGAATCATACCGGAACCTTTAGCAACCCCCATAATGGTAAAGCTTTTTTCATCCTCGGATGTATTTATTTTTCCATTGCGGGACACCAATTTAGTGCAGGTATCCGTGGTGAGGATAGCGCCGGCAAAATCTACAATTGTACAAAATTTAAGACTTTTCACAGCTTCTGGAATTTTTGCTTCAATTTTATCCATAGGCAAGGGCGCACCGATCACCCCGGTTGAAGAGACCAATACATGTTCAGGGTCAATTTTAAGAGCGTTGGCTACAAGTTTAACGCAGTGTTCTGCATCGGCTAACCCCTGTGCACCGGTAAAACAATTGGCATTCCCTGAATTGACCAGTATCGCCTGGAGCATGCCCTTTTCCATGGTTTTTCTGCCAAGAATAACAGGGGCTGCAACCACCTGGTTTTGTGTAAACAATGCTGCTGCACAAGCAGGTTCTTCCGAATAGATCAGGCCAAGATCCATGGATTTATTTTTTTTAATTCCGGCACAGATTCCGGAAAATTTAAAGCCTTTCATTCTTATTTTCCTTTCCCTCTTCTAAGTTCATCCAGAAAATTAAGCGTGAATTATAATTAGGTTTTAGTCCCTTTGTAAACATTGATTTTTTTATCCATTGCACTTTGAAACAGCGTCGTTGCACATTGAACTACTTGAATTTTATTTGAATTTCGTTATTTAAGTGTGAAATCTTCAGATGTTTCAATGCGTTGCATATCAGTCAATCCGTTAAAAAATTTAGAAAATCATTAAAAATAATTTGACAGAGAAAAAATAACTGAGTATACACTCAAATAAAATGAGTAGTCACTCAAGATTTTAGAGGTGTTATGTCCAAAAAAGATGCCATACTGCAGGCTGCCACTGTGCTGTTTTCCAAAAACGGATTCAAAGAGACCTCCACCGCTGATCTGGCAAAAATGATCAATGTGGCGGAAGGAACCATTTTTTATCACTTCAAGACCAAAGATAAATTATTTTTAGCGGTTCTTGAAAAGACTAAAGAAATGATCCTGGAGGAATTTGACGCCTATATGGGAAATCAGCATTTTGACAGCGGCATAGGCATGATTGAACGTGCGGTATCCTTCCACTTATACCTGGCCGGCAAGATGGAGAATCAGTTTCTTCTTTTGCACAGGTACTACCCCTACCAGATGGCAGAGGCAGTACCCCAATGCCGGAGATATCTGGAAGCCATTTACGACGGTCTTGTTTCCATCTATGAAGACGGTATCGAAATGGGGATAAAGGACGGTTCCATAGATCCGTTGCCTGCCCGCAAAACCGCTTTGATTATCTTTTCCATGGTGGACGGGGTGGTCCGGTTTAAAACGTACAATCTATATAATGCCAATGCACTGTTCAATGAATTGGTAACCGCCTGCAGACGCATGCTAAAGACTTAGACAATTAACTTAGAAAGGTGTTCGACATGTTAACCAAAATACTGCCGTTCATAGAGTGGTTCAAAGATTACTCCCTTGGCAAATTCAAAATTGATTTTTTGGCAGGGCTCACTGTGGCCCTGGTGCTTATTCCCCAGTCCATGGCCTATGCCCAGCTTGCAGGGCTACCAGCCTACTACGGCCTTTATGCAGCGTTTTTACCCCCCATGATAGCTTCATTGTTCGGGTCCAGCCGCCAGCTGGCAACCGGTCCTGTAGCCGTGGTCTCTTTGATGACCGCAGCAAGTCTTGAACCCTTGGCATCAGCCGGAAGTGAAGCCTTTATTGCCTATGCAATTGTCCTGGCTCTCACTGTTGGTATTTTCCAGCTGCTGCTTGGCGTTCTTCGCCTGGGCCTTATTGTTAATTTTCTGTCCCATCCTGTTGTTAACGGTTTTACCAATGCTGCGGCAATTATCATCGGCACCTCCCAGCTGTCCAAGCTGTTCGGCGTATATGTGGACAAAGCACCTCACCATTATGAAACCATTATACGGGTGATTGAAAGTGCCTTTCACTACACCCATCTGCCCACCCTTGGCATGGGGATTTTATCCATTGCCATCATGGTGGGGTTAAAACGACTGAATCCAAGACTTCCTTTCGTACTTGCTGCGGTTGCCATCACCACTATCATTTCCTGGGCCACCGGGTTCGAGCATAATGAAACCGTGACTATGACCCATATCATGAATGAAAATGTTCAACAGGATATCCAATCATTTAATCTCACTGTTAAATCCATCAAAGATTTAAGTGTTGAGCGTACAAAACTCACATCCAAGATAGAAAGCAGCCATGATGCCTCCACAATTGAAAAACTGGATTTACAATACCAGTCCACAGTTATAACAGCGAGAATAGACGCAGCCAAAGCCAAGGCTTCTGAAATTCGTACCCGGCTTCGGGAAATGCAATTCAGTGCTGTTGAGGATAGGGGCAAAGGCATTATCTTTTATGAAAAAGACAGCCCGATGCCGGATGTTAGAGCGGATGACAGAGTATATCGTATCCGGATGGGTAATAAAGCCGTTGATACACAGGCCATAAAGCTGTCCGGCGGCGGTGCGGTGGTCGGTGACATTCCAAAAGGGCTTCCAAAACTTGGTATGCCCGATATTAACGTTTCCATGTTCCTTCAGCTTTTGCCCTATGCCATTATTATCTCTTTGCTCGGTTTCATGGAAGCCATTGCCATTGCCAAGGCCATGGCGGCCAAAACCGGACAGAGGCTTGATCCCAACCAGGAGCTTATCGGTCAGGGTCTTTCCAATATCATAGGTTCTATCGGCAAAAGTTATCCGGTATCCGGTTCGTTTTCCAGAAGTGCCGTCAATCTTCAGGCCGGCGCTGTTTCCGGTCTTTCCAGTGTCATAACAAGCCTTATGGTTATTATCACCCTGTTGTTTTTTACACCGCTACTTTACCATCTGCCCCAGGCAGTTCTTGCTTCTGTTATCATGATGGCGGTTATCGGGCTTGTGAACGTTTCCGGTTTTATTCATGCCTGGGAAGTACAGTGGTATGACGGCCTGATTTCCATTATCACCTTTGTTGTCACCCTGGCTGTGGCACCTCATCTGGAAAGTGGTATCTACATTGGTGTTGGTCTGTCATTGGCTGTATTCCTGTACAAAAGCATGCGCCCCAAAATCAGCATCCTTTCAAGAGACAAAGATCAGGCACTGAAAGATTCGTTTGTACATGAACTTGCCACTTGTGCTCACATACAAATAATCCGTTTTGAAGGCCCGCTGTTTTTTGCCAATGCCAGCTACCTTGAAGATGAAATAAACGACCGTATCCAGCAAGCAACTGACCTAAAGCACTTTATTATCGCATGCAACGGTATCAACGATATAGATGCCTCCGGCCAGGAAGCGTTGGCCCTGATTATTCAGCGTTTGAGAAGTGCCGGATACGGTGTATCTTTAAGCGGGTTAAATGATGCGGTTTACCGGGTACTTGCACGTACGCATTTGCTTGAAGAGATCGGAGAACAAAACATCTACTCCACAATGGAAAAAGCACTGGCAGTCGTTCATGGACAAACCCATGATAGTACCACGGAAGATGAGTGTCCATTGCTCGTAAACTACCTGGAAACCCAATCAACTAAATAACAGCCATGGGTTGGCCTGGTTTATCAACACCTAAGGCTTAAGCCACAACGAAACATGAAAGAACTTTAATAACCTATTGGAGTTTTCATATAAAAAAAAGGAGACATCCCATGTCTATACTGACATTTTTCAGCGGTTCATATTGCGGCAAAGAGTCAATCATTTCAGATGTTATTGATCAAAGCGGATTTAAACTGCTGTCAGACAACGATCTGGTAGCATCGGCCAGCCGGTTGTCCGGAATGCCCGAAAAAAAAATTGCCCGGTCGTTTCTTGAAAAAACATCTGTGTTCAATAAGTTCACCCATGAAAAAGAGCGCTCCATTGCTTATCTGCGTCTGGCCATGGCAGAGTTAATGTCCCAGGATAATTGCGTGATTGATGGATTAACAAGTCTTTTGATCCCTGCTTCCATAAGCCATGTATTAAGAATCTGCCTGATTGCAGACAAGGCATTTCGAATTGAACAGGCCATGAAAGCACAAAATTTAAGTGAAAAAGATGCCGTCCATCTGATATCAAAGGATGACAAATCTTACAGTGTATGGTCTAATACGCTTCATAAAATTACCGATCCTTGGGATGCGTCCCTTTACGACATTATTCTGCCCACGGACAAGATGACCAAAGATGAAGCGGTATCCCTGATTCTTGAAAATTTGAAAAATGAAGTGATTCAGTCCACCAAGGCATCCAGGAAGGCTGCCGATGATTTTGCCCTGGCAGCACGGGTGGAAGTGGCATTGTCCAAAGAAGGACATTCCATAGGCGTCAGCGCCCGGGACGGGCTGGTCACTTTGACAATCAATACCAATGTTCTTCTTTTAGGAAAACTTGAAGAAGAGCTTAAAAATATTGCACAACAGGTTGAAGGGGTCTCTTCGGTTGAAACCCGGATCGGCAAGGGTTTTTACCAGGCAGACATCTATCGCAAGTTCGATTTCGAGGTTCCGTCAAAAGTTCTTTTAGTGGACGACGAACGTGAATTTGTACAGACCCTTTCCGAAAGATTGCAGATGCGTGAAGTGGGTTCCGCCATTGCCTATGACGGTGAATCCGCTTTGAATCTGGTGGAAGAGGATGAACCCGATGTAATGATCCTGGATTTGAAAATGCCGGGTATTGACGGTATTGAAGTGCTTAAAAAGGTCAAGGCATCCAGGCCTGAAATCGAAGTCATCATTCTAACAGGCCATGGGTCAGATGCTGACAAGGAGATCTGCATGAAGCTTGGGGCCTTTGCCTATCTGCAAAAGCCTGTGGATATAGAAGAGTTAAGCCGGAATTTGAAGGCTGCCAATGAAAAAATCCAGCAGAAACAAAAATAAACGGAATATTCTATAAACAGGATCATTATTATGGCCCAGGAAACTAAGAATACAGAAAAAAAAGCAGAGGGCACCGGCGCAGGTACCAAAATGCTTATAGGGGAATTCCTTAATTATAAACGGATATGGCTGCTCTCCTTTGTGCTGACAGCCGCATTTGCCATTATTCCTGTTATCTTTTTTGCCGTCCTGGACTACAATTTGACCCAGCGGTCTCTGGAAAATGATGCCGAGGCCAGGACTTCGCGCCTGGCCTCAAATACATGGCGCTCACTTGCCTTTTTTTTAGATGAGCGCAAAAATGCATTAAGCTACGTGGTACAGTCCAATTCCTTTGAGCAGCTTAAAAACACACCGCAACTGACAGAAATTCTGGATTTTTTGCACGAAAGCTTTGGGGGATTTACGGATATCGGCATTATTGACGCCACGGGGGTTCAAAGAGCCTATGCCGGCCCCCATGGTCTTGCAGGAAAAAATTATAAGGATCAACAATGGTTCAAGGACACCATGGTCCATGGGATTTCTGTAAGTGATGTATTTCTAGGGTTCAGAAATGTTCCCCATATTTCCATTGCCCTGCGTCATACTACCCCGGATAATACCTATTTCATTATTCGGGCCACTATTGAGCATCAGCTGCCCAAAATTTTATCCGAAGTCAAGACATCAGGTAGCGGAGATGCCTTTCTGATCAATGCCCGGAATATACTTCAAACACCTTCGCACTATTTCGGGGATGTGCTTGAAAAAGCAAACATTGTTTTACCCCTTGCTACAGACCAAACCCGTACCATGACCATTACATTAGAAGATGGGAAGGAGTTGATCGCAGCGTTCAGACACATACCCGATACGCCGTTTATCCTGGTGGTGCTTAAATCTCAAAAGGAGATTATGTCCCCCTGGCATCACAGCCAGGCGACATTAGTCCAGTACCTGGGTATCAGCATATCCGTCGTTCTTTTATGGATCTGGGCCGTAACCACATATTTTGTCCGGCGGCTGAAACTTTTAGACCTCAAACGTTCCAAATATTTTCATATGGCTGAATATGAGAACAAGATGTCTTCCATCGGCCGGCTTGCCGCAGGTGTAGCCCATGAAATCAATAATCCTTTGGCCATTATCAATGAAAAGGCAGGGCTTATAAAGGATATGGCCCATTTCAAGGAGGAACTGAAAAAGGATACTAGGCTCCTTGAAACTGTGGATGTTATCCTTGCCTCTGTGAAGCGGTGCAGCAGGATTACACGCCAACTGCTCAGTTTCGGTCGCCAGACCCAGACCACTCCCGTACCCTTAACCCTTAAATCCGTTCTTGATGAAGTGCTGGTGTTTCTGATAAAAGAGGCACAGTTGAAAAATATTTTTATTGATATAGATGTGCCTGATGATCTGCCCCAGGTCGTTGGCAACCGGGGCAAGCTGCAGCAGGTTCTTTTGAACATAGTAAACAACGCATTTGCTGCCATGCCCAGGGACGGCAGGCTTTCTGTCAGTGCACAAAAAACGGATGAACCATTTGTTCGCCTTGATATAAGAGATAGTGGATGTGGTATTTCTCCTGAAAATCTTAAACATATTTTTGAACCGTTTTTTTCCACAAAGACCAATCAGGGCGGAACCGGTTTAGGGCTTTCCATCACCTATGGCCTTGTCCAGGAGCTGGGTGGACGGATTAAAGTAAAAAGCAAGGTTAATGAGGGCACAATATTTACGGTATATCTGCCCACAACAACACAGAAAGAAGAGTGAACTATGCAGATACTTCTGGTCGATGATGAGAAAGAACTGGTCTCTACCCTGGCAGAGCGCCTTGGGTACAGAGGAATTGACGCACACTGGGCAGTCACGCCCAATGACGCCATCTCCATGCTGTCCAATCAAAGCTATGACATTGCGGTTCTAGATGTCCAGATGCCGGATATGAACGGCTTTGAACTCAAGGAAAAAATGGAGGTGATATGTCCTGAACTCAAGTTTATTTTTATGACCGGCCACGGGTCTGAAGAATGCTACTATGAAGGGTGTTCCCAGACCGGAGAGGCTTTTTATCTGGTTAAACCTGTGGAAATTGACAGTCTGATTGAAAAGCTCAACAAGGTCATGCTTGATGGAGGAAAAAGTTGAAACACACGGCTCAGGAAATTATAGCTCAATACGGCCCGGCTTATTTCGGCCGGATGGGGGCATCCATATCCCACGATATTAAAAACTGCCTGGCCATCATGAACGAAAATGCAGGACTGATGTCTGATCATCTTATGATGGCCCAAAAAGGCGTTCCACCCGATATCGATCGTTTTTCAGGGATTGTCAAGCGCATTGAAAAACAGATTGTCCGGGCTGATGGTATCGTGAAATCCCTTAACAACTTTTCCCACAGTATGGACAATCCGGAACAACAAATAGATCTGGATGAGGCGGTGAGTCTTGCGCTTGGTCTTGGCGCCAGGATCATTGCCAATAAAAGCATTATGGTGAATCATAAACAGGCTGCCGACAAACTTTATGTCAACGGATCGCTTTTCTTTTTATTGTTTCTGATCTGGTCGATTTTAGAAAATGCAACGGAAAACCTTGCATCCGGTGCCGTTCTCGATATATCTTCTAAAGAAGATGAAAATAAACAGGTCTGTTTAAGATTTCAGTGCGAACAGCCTTTTGCCTCGGACTTTGGACGACAGCCAAGCAATCAGACATTGGATCTATTACAGGCAAAAATCATATTGAATGATGAGCACAATAGAGCAGACCTAATATTTGGCAGTTAAGAAAAAACATTTTCGATAAATACTACCTTCTTTAATATAAACTAATTAAAAGGAGACCCCGGCAATGAGTGAAAAAGTTTTAATTATAGATGACGAACAGGAATTCACAGAAGCCCTGGCAGAGAGAATGACGAACCGGGGAATGGACGTGAGCACTTCGAGTTCCGCCATTGAAGGCCTTAAAAGCGTTGAGGACAAGTCTTTTGACGTAGTGGTCCTTGATTTGCAGATGCCGGAAATGGATGGTATCGAAACGTTAAAAGCCCTGAAAAAGAAAAAACCTGAACTGCAGGTGATTCTTTTAACCGGGCATGCCACGGTTGAAAAAGGCATAGAAGCCATGAAGTTAGGTGCCATGGATCTGCTTGAAAAGCCGGCTGACCTGACGACACTGACGGAAAAGATCAAAAAAGCCCAGGCCAAGAAGATGATCCTGGTGGAGAAAAAAGCAGAGGAAAGAATCAAGGATATCATGGAAACCCGGGGATGGTAGCCCCTAATACTTAGGCGTTTGACCGATTTTTCAACGGACAAAAAAAAGGGATAAAAGCGTGTTTCATGGCTTTTATCCCTTTTAGATTCAGGCGTATCAGGGTTGTTATTCCGGCTGGTTTGGTTTATATAATACATCAAAATTAAAAATGATTTATTATACAGCAGGCGGCGTCAATAAAAGATGGAAATTCTAATATCTGAATTATGTAAGTCTTTAGGGGTATCCCGTACAACTATAGAGCGCTGGATACGTCAGGGAAAACTGCCTGTGTCCAAAAAGGGAAGAACCTACAGCTTCCATGCCCGGGATTTGAAAAACTGGGCTGCAAAAAACCATATTTCCCTTAACCTAAAGCCCCGCCCTGCCCAGGAGCCTGAGACCAAAGTGCAGGTCTCTTTGCATACTGCCCTTGAGACCGGCGGCGTGTACCACGAGATTGACACCGGACCGGATGTGCCGTCTGTAATTAGCGCATGCGTTAAAAAAATTAAAGCCGTTCCGGATAATTACAAAACGGATCTTGCCCAGCAGCTTGTAAAAAGAGAAGAGGCTTTGTCCACAGGGGTTGGCGGCGGCATTGCCATTCCCCACCCAAGAACCCCCCTCAAATATCTTGAAAAGCCCATGGTTGCAGCCTGCTTTCTTAAAAATCCCGTGGATTATCATGCAATTGACAAACAGCCTGTATCTACCCTGTTTTTTATCCTGTTCCCGGAATTAAAATTTCATCTCCATCTGTTATCCTCTCTTTCTCTATGTTTGCGGAATAAGCAGTTCAGTGAATTTTTAAAAACCTGCCCGGAACAATCCGAGTTGATTGAAAAAATTGATGTTCTGAACTTGACCCCAAAGATGTAAGTAGTTATCCGTACCCATCATGAACAAGCTTAAACAAATCTATAATTTTTTTTACGCAAAGTTTTTTCTTTTTGACGATCGGCTTATACTGATGACCGCCGGCGCAGTGGTCGGTATTTGTGCAGGTGTTGCAGCTGTGGCATTAAGGCTCTCTTTGGCATCGGTTCTTGAATTTCTTGCACCGTACCGCCAATATGCCTGGGCGTTCATCTTGCCCGGCATCGGTGCACTTTGCTCTTTTTTATTTCTTGACAAAGTTATGCGGGAAGGCGCAGGCCATGGTGTGCCCGAAGTCATATATGCCGTATCCAGACGCGGGGGGCTTTTGAGGTTTCGCTCCACCTTTTCCAGGCTTGTATCCAGTTTTTTAACCATTGCCAGCGGAGGCTCTGCCGGTCCTGAGGCCCCGGTTGTCATGAGCGGGTCTGCCATAGGGTCCAATATTGCTAAATTTTTAGGTCTCAATGATCGACAGCGCATGACCTTGGTGGGTTGTGGTACCGCAGGTGCCATTGCTTCCATTTTTCACGCCCCTGTGGCCGGGCTTATTTTTTCCGTTGAGATTATTCTTGGGGAATGGAAATTTGTCAACATCATTCCCATTGCCATTGCTGCTGTGGCCGGTGCCCAGGTCTGTGAAGCCATTATCCCGACAAAAGAGCTTTTCCAGCCTCCCCCCTTCAGTGTTTTTACAGGTGATATTTTAGGCAGCATCGGGCTTGCGCTGTTCACCGCCGTGATCTCCGTAATCTTTACACGGACGCTCAGAAAAGTGGGTGGATTAGCCAAACGAACACCTGTATCCCCCTGGCTTAGGGCAATGATCGGCGGCTGCGCCGTGGGTACCATTGGAATTTTTATGCCCATGGTGCTGGGAGAAGGGTATCATCCGATTATGGAAATGGTGAACGGCACTTTTCCCATGGCATTCTGGCTCATATTTATCGGTATTTTTCTAAAGATATTTGTCACGGCCATAACCCTTGGCTGGGGAGGCTCCGGCGGCATCTTTGCGCCCTGCCTGGTCATCGGCAGCCTTACCGGAGTGGTATTTTACAAGGCCATGATGTTTATTTTCCCCAATGCCGCAGTGACGTCAGAAGGCGCTTATGCCCTTTTAGGTATGGCCGGTATCATGTCCGGGGTTATGCAGGCCCCATTAAGCAGTATTTTTCTGATTGCGGAAATTACCGGCGGCTACGAGGCCATTTTGCTTTTGCTGCTGGTTTCTTCCATTTCGTCTACATTAAGCCATATTATCGAGCCGGCTTCTTTTTATTTTAAAGACCTTATTGAACGCGGCGAATTCATGCGGCCCGGGACAGACGCAAGAATTTTATCGGATTTAAGCTTAAACGAAATCATTGACACCAGTTACACCACTGTATCGGAAAATATGGTTTTCAGAGAATTTATCAATAAAATCCGCAATTCAGACCGCAACCATTATCCGGTTATATCAGACGAGACCGGCGACTACCTGGGGATGGTCCGGGTTTCAAGTATCAGGAAATATGCCCTGGATCCAGCCTTTTATGATATGATCTTTCTTAATCAGATCATGGATACGGATATGGTGACAGCATCTTTTGACGATAATCTCCATGATGTATTGGAATTTATGGAGACCTTTAACATTGATCACATCCCGGTGGTGGATCACCACAGATTTTCCGGAATGATTTCCAAGGCACGGATACTTGATCTGTATCGCAGGGAACTGATTATGCAGACCAATATACAATGACCCCCTGTTCATGGTCCTAAGGAGACTTGCAATGAATTATAAACTGCTTCATATTTTCAGGAATACCCCCCTTGGCAGGGAAACCTTTTTGCAGTCCCTGTATTTTTGTAAAACGATTAATGCCCATCCTGTTGTTTATATTCCCAAAACAGATAAGTTCTTAATGTATTTTTCCAATGATGTGGTGCAGGTGAACCTGGACAACTCATTTTTAGCCTTTCCGGATACAGCCCGTGAACATGTTATTGCGCTTTTTGATGAAGCCGGAATTCCGCCCAGGTTCTATGAACCAAAAAATTTCACCGCGTCCACGCTGCCGGACATATCCAGTCAGTTCGATTATATGTGTTCTCCACGTTCAATCAGTGGTCTGTCATCCAAAATAGGACTGGGCCATCTGGGTCCCAAGGTTCGGCGGATGATAAAGCAGGCCACCTTTCCTATCCTGATTGCAAGCCCCGTGTTCAAGGCATGGAAAAGTATATCCGTTTTTTTCGGCGGTTCATCCAATGCCATGAATGCCCTGGTTCTCGGGCTTAAGATTGCCATAGCCTCCGGACTTCCTTTGAAAATTTATACCGTGCTTGAAAATGACAGCGAGGCTGTTTACCGGGATATGGTCCGGGATTCGGAACTTGAGGGGCTTGTGGACCAGTATGTGAACGAATGGTGTTTCTATGAATCTACCGGATTTGACAAAATGCTATATGAAGTACCCCACGACTCACTGATTGTTCTTGGGGCTTATGGACATGGTGTCATTAAAGAAATTCTTTTGGGAAGCAAGATGGAGTATATCCAGTCCACGGTTACCAATAACCTGCTGGTGACGGGCCCTAACTGCCGTATTTCTCTTAAATAGGGTCTGCACGAAAATTTACGGTTTTCGGTCGGGCACTAAACAATCCGAAGGCCGTAATGGAGTGTTTTATGAAGATCAATGATCCGGAACGCATTTTATTGGCATTAGAAGAAATCGAAGCGATCTTCAATGTACAATCAGATGCTGATGAAATTTTAGATCAAATTCTTAAAAAATTACTTGAACTTTTTTCGTGCGATCGCGCCTGGTTGCTCTATCCTTGTAATCCTGATTCGCCGACATTTGAAGTGGCATATGAGAGAACAACGCCTTTGTTTCCTGGTGCCAAGGCGTTGAATGCAGCGGTGCCAATGACCCGTGATATGGCAGAAAACTGCAACCGGGCACTTTCAAATAATGGCTATCCGGAAATTAATGTACCTTCGGATCAAAAAGGGAATAATGACCGTGCGCTGCAATTCGATGTTAAATCTCGAATATTCATGGCATTGAAACCTAAAAACGATTACGCCTGGCTGTTTGGTATGCATCATTGCGCTATCAACCATCATTGGAACGATGATGAAAAATATCTTTTTAAAATAATCGGGCAAAGAATAACCAAATTACTTGAGAACTTAATTTTAATCAAACAAACAACAGAAAGCGAAGAAAGATTTCGAAACTTGATGGAAAATGTAGAGGCTGTCGCTGTTCAGGGGTATGGATTCGACGGAACTACTCAGTACTGGAATAAAGCATCGGAAAGGCTTTATGGATATACACAGCAAGAGGCGATTGGTCGCAGTCTTCTTGATCTGATTATCCCACCTGAAATGAGGGGTGCCGTTACTGAAGAAATGCGTAAAATGGTTGAAACCGGCGAACCCGTCCCTTCGGGAGAGTTATTGCTGATGCATAAAGATGGTTCACGAGTACCGGTTATATCCCATCATACCATTGTAAGGGTACCGGGGCGTGCACAGGAACTCTTTTGTCTTGATATTGATATCACCGAGCGAAAGCAGGCGGAAACCACACTCCGGCAAAGTGAAGAAAAGTTCAGAACGCTTGTAAATACAGCACCTTTTGGTATCCAACTTACCGATTTAGAGGGGAGAATTGTTTATAGCAACCCTGCCCATCATCATATACAAGGTTGCGAACCGAATCAACTCATCGGCATGTATCTATGGGACCTCATAGCACATGACAGCGATCGTGCAAAAACCAGGGACTATTATCAATACATCATCAGCAAAGAACCCGAACCGTCAATCTATTTTTCCAGGGACAGGACCAGGGATGGCCGGAAAATAGATGTCCAAATAACTTGGGATTATATCCGAAATGAAAAAGATGGAGTTACGGGTATTATCAGTATTATTGAAGACATCACCGAACGCAATCAGGCAGATGCAGAACGAAAAATACTCCAGGAACAACTCAACCAGGCCCAGAAAATGGAAGCCGTTGGGCGACTGGCCGGCGGCGTGGCCCATGATTTCAACAATATGCTCGGGGTCATACTGGGATATGTGGAATTAGCCTCTGAAAAAATAGACAGTAATCAGGATCTGTATTCTGATCTCAAAGAAATTCAAAAAGCAGCTCAACGGTCGGCTGATCTGACAAAACAATTGCTGACCTTTGCCAGAAAACAGATTATTGCCCCCAAAATGCTGGACTTGAATGATACCGTAGATAGTATGCTCAAAATACTGCGCAGGCTCATTGGTGAGGATATTGATCTAATATGGTTGCCGGGCGCCCAGTTGTGGCCGATCAAAATAGATCCCACCCAGATTGATCAAATCCTGGCTAATCTGTGTGTGAATGCCCGGGATGCCATTACCGATGTAGGGAAACTCACCATTGAAACGCAAACCAAAGTTTTTGATCAGGAATATTGCGCAAGACATACAGGATTCATGCCCGGAGACTATGTGATGCTGTCAGTGACGGATAACGGCTGCGGTATGAACAAGGAGACTTTGGACAATTTGTTTGAACCGTTTTTCACCACCAAGGAAATCGGTAAAGGTACCGGGCTTGGCCTTGCCACAATTTACGGTATTGTTAAACAGAATAAAGGCTTTATCAATGTTTACAGTGAACCGGGTCAGGGAACCACGTTTAAAATATATCTGCCCCGGTTTTACACGTCCGAAGAAATCCATGAAAAAACGCTAAGGGAAAAGCCTGCCCCAATTGGAAATGAAACCATTCTGTTGGTAGAGGATGAACCCGCCATTCTTGAAATGGCAAGGATGATGCTTGAACGCAAGGGATATTTGGTCTTGCCGGCTGCCACCCCTGCCGAAGCGATACGTATAGCCGATACATATGTCGGTAAAATAGACCTTCTCATGACCGATGTGGTCATGCCTGAAATGAACGGACGGAATCTATCAAAAAAAATTACAGCTATTTTTCCCGAAATAAAATTATTATTCATGTCCGGATATTCAGCCAATGTAATTACCCAACAAGGGGTGCTGGATGACGGGGTTGCCTTTATGCAAAAACCGTTTTCAATGAATGAGCTTGCTGAAAAAATTCGGGGGGTGCTGGATGATAATCAAGTGTGAGGACCTTAAATGAAATATCTCTGGTGGATAGCCCAAATAGTTTGCATCTTAATCTCCCTTTTTTTCCTTGTTTTCGGTGTTGATCTTATCCGGGGCGCCTATGGTTTAAATGATCCGTTCAGCTTTATCATGACCTTTTTTGGCGCAAGTTTTATTATTCTGATCAGCCTGACCTTGGTCCTGGTGTTCACGATTAAAATGATCCGGGTATACCGCCGCCTCAAAACACCCCAGACCCAGGAGGACAGGTCCTGATGACGGTTTTAGTGTCTGTAAAAGAACTATGCAAAGCATATGGTGACGACACCTTATTCACAGGGTTAAGCTTTGATATAAAACCCGGAGAAAAGCTTGGCCTGATCGGTATGAACGGATCCGGCAAATCCACCCTTTTAAAAATCATCTGTGGCCTTAGCACCCCGGATGAAGGAGAAGTGAGTGTCCAGCCCGGCCAATGCCTGGTCTATCTTGCCCAGGAAGATGAATTTGACACAGCGCTTTCTGTTGAACAAGTCTTGTTTAACAGTCTGGCATCCCTGGATCTGCAGGAAAAAGAACGCCACCGCCGGGTGAACCGAGCCTTAGGTTTAGGCGGGTTTACCAATGCAGCCATAAAAACAAAAGAGCTGTCAGGCGGCTGGCGCAAGCGACTTGCCATTACCCGGGCCTTTTGCCTGGAACCGGACCTGCTCTTGCTGGATGAGCCCACGAACCACCTGGATATTGCCGGCATTTTATGGCTTGAACAGATGCTGTTAACCGCACGGTTTTCTTTTGTGGCCGTCTCCCATGACCGGGCATTTCTTGAAACCGTGTGTTCCCACACCATGGAAATTGCCCGGTACTACCAGGGTGGCGTTTTCAAAATCCAGGGCAATTATCACAAATTTGAACAGGAGCGTGACAAATACCTGGAAGCCCAGGAAAAGAAGCAATCCTCCCTGGCATCAAAAATGCGCAGGGAAGACCAGTGGCTGCGCCAGGGAGCCAAGGCCAGAACCACCAAGGCCAAATACAGGATTGACCAGGCAGAAGAACTGCGCAAAGAACTGTTCGAAATCAAGGCCAGAAACCGGCAGACCGCCCGGATGGACATTGATTTTTCCGGCACAGGACGCCAGACCAGAAAACTGCTCCGGGTGCATAACCTGACCAAGGGATTTAAAGACAATATACTCTTTTCCAACATTACCTTTGAACTGGGGCCGGGGTTCTGTCTTGGCATTGTCGGGGATAACGGATCCGGCAAATCCACTTTTTTGTCCCTGATCGAACAAAGCATGGAACCGGACCACGGAACTGTAAAATGGGCGGAAAACCTTAAAACAGCCACCTACCACCAGGAACGCACCCAACTTGACCCGGCAATGCCCCTGCGGGATGCGCTGAATCCGGCAGGCGGCGATTCCGTCAATTACAAGGGCCGCCCCATTCATGTTGCCTCCTGGGCCAAACGATTTCTTTTCATGCCTGACCAGCTGGACATGCCGGTAGGACGGCTTTCCGGCGGGGAAAAGGCAAGAATCGTTCTGGCTGAAATCATGCGGCAGCCCTGTGATCTGCTGCTTTTGGACGAACCCACCAATGATCTTGACATCCTCTCCCTGGAAGTATTGGAAACCTCCATCAAAGAATTTGAGGGCGCAGTGATCATTGTCTCCCATGACCGGTATCTCATGGACCGGGTCTGCCATCGCATGCTCTACCTGGATAACACTGAAACACCGAAGTTTTACAGGGATTTCAGCCAGATTCTCAAGGCCCGCGCTGCCCGGGAAAAAGCCCGGCAGCCTGTGGCGGAAAAAAATAAAAAGAAGGCAACCAAACCCGCCCCGGCCAAAAAACGGTTGTTTTCCTTTAAAGACAAATATGAACTGGAACATATAGAAGAAAAAATTCTGGATGCAGAACAACGTGTTGAAGACTTTTCCGAACAAGTTCAGCAACCTGACGTCATCCAGAACCCTGCCCTTCTGGCAGACACCTGTAAAAAACTGGAGCAGGCCCAGTCCCTGGTGCAATCACTTTATTCACGCTGGGAAGAACTCGAAGAAAAAAAAGCGGCAACTGGTGAGAATTAAAATCAAAAGGAGGCAACTATGAAAGAAACCGCTACCGCCACCTTTGCCGGTGGATGCTTCTGGTGCATCGCATCGGCATTTGACGGCACAAAAGGCGTTGAAAAAATTGTATCCGGCTACATGGGCGGCGATGTGGACAATCCAAGCTACGAGCTTGTATGCACAGGCCAAACAGGCCATGCCGAAGTGGTCCAGGTATCCTATGATCCTGATCTGATCTCCTATGACGCGCTTTTAGCTGTTTTTTTCAGGCAGATTGACCCCACAGACAAAGACGGTTCATTTATGGACCGGGGCAGCCAGTACCGGTCAGCCATATTTTACCACACCCGGGAACAAAAACAGCAGGCCCTTGATATGATCCAAAAGATCAATGATGCAAAAATATTTAAGTCCCCTGTGGTCACCGAAGTGGTAGAGGCATCTCAATTTTTCCCTGCCGAAACCTACCACCAGGACTACCACAAAAAAAATCCGGCCCAGTATAAATACTACCAGACGGGTTCAGGCCGCCAAGGATTTATTACCAGGGTCTGGGATGCAATTGATAATAAAATCTTTGAACCTTGAATTTATGCTCGATCATCAAGTTTTTAGGGGATTTGTTCAAATTCAAGGCGGAAACAATTTTTAACCGGAGGAATATACAACATATTTTGAGGATTAAAAATTTTTTCCAACGCCGAAGTTGGGCAAATTAACAAAAACTGGATCATCGACAGGCTGTTACGGAATAGATAATTTTTTCAAGTTCAAGGCGGAAAATCAATTTGACCGCAGGCATACATGAAGTATTCTGAGGATCAAATTTATTTTTCCAACGAAGAAATTGGGAAAATTAGCATTTTGTAACAGCCTGTCGAGTTACAGGAGAAACCCTTTCTGCTGTAGATACATCACCACCTTTACGAGCAACGGAATGACAATAAAAAGGGTGAATATTCTCACCAAATGAAAAAAGGCCACAAAGGAACCGTTATGATTTTCGGATTGGGCTAAAATGGCCATGCCCGTCATCCCCCCCGGAGAAAAACCGAACAGGGCCGTACCAAAATCCACAAGCCCAAGCTTGTTTGCCAGAAGCGCCATGCACACGGCCACCGTCAAAAGAATAATGGTGCTCAAAATTGCCATGGGCATTATCTTGACCCCCAAAGTCAAAAGAGAGCGGTCAACGGAGACCCCAAGGGTGATGCCCAAAATGATTTGTATGCCTGTGCGCACAGATGACGGCAGCGCAATCCCTTTAGGTAAAAACAAAACCGTAATCCCAGTGAACACCATAGACCCGACAACGGCCCCACCGGGAACATTAAAACGTTGTGCCAAAAGGCCCCCAATAATTCCTACAACAATAACCAGTAAATATCTTTCCATAACTTTTATCCTGCTAAAATCATATTTGAAATTTTTCCATACCTATATCATGCGTGAGGCTAACTCAAGTTATTGAACATGGCAACAGCAATTCTAAATATGAATCTTTTTAGGTAAAAAACTCGCACAAAGACACTAAGACACAAAGATTTTGATTCGACTTTGTGAATCTTTGTGACTTTGAGGCTTTGTGTGAGAATAAAATTAGATTTGCTGACAAGGCAAAGTTCAAAAATCCCATCTGGAAAAACAAAAAAGTTTGCGTTGACCATGGCCTTATATCTGGATGCCGTACTTTTTAACCAGGGAGTAAAAATGGGATTTGGACAGGCCGGACAGCTTGAGGATGCGTTTAACATCCCCGTTGGTGGCGGCAATGATCTGTTCCAGGTAATGCCGCTCCATCTTCTGTTTCCATGCCTTGAACCCGGGGATGTTACCCTGAAAAGAGAAGGCAGGGTCAATGGGCTCGTTTTCAAGCACCTGGGACAACTGAACCTTTTCAATGGATGCCCGGGTCACCTGGATTCTGACCTCACCGGGCAGGTGCATGGTGTAAAGGGTGGCTTCGCTGCCCGAGGCAACAAATGCGGTTTCAAGCACATTAAACAGTTCTCTGACGTTACCGGGCCAGGGATAAGCATTCAGGATATCAAAAAATCCCTGCTCAATTTTTTTGGGCGGCAGGTTATTTTCCCTGCAAAGTTGACTGACTTTAAACCGGGTCAATGCCTCAATGTCCTGACCCCTTCGGCGCAAAGGCGGCAGGGGCAGATGGATGGTACGAAGGCGGTATAGCAGATCCCGGCGAAAGGTACCGTCTTCCACCATAGCGTCCAGGTCCCGGTTGGTGGCGGCCATAAGGCGAAAGTCGCTGGTGATTTCATTGGCATCCCCCAAGGGACGAAACCGTTTCTCCTGGAGTATGCGCAGAAAGGATTTCTGGGCCGACAGTGGCATCTCCCCCACCTCATCCAGGAACAAGGTCCCTTGGTCCGCCAATTTTACAAGGCCGTCCCGGCGCTCCACCGCCCCGGTGAATGCCCCCTTCCGATGGCCGAACAGGGTGCTTTCCATCAGACTTTCGGTTAGAAAGGCACAGTCCACCACAATAAAGCCTTTGTCTCTTCTCAGGCTGTTGGTATGGATGGTCTGGGCGAACAGCTCCTTGCCGGTCCCGGTCTCCCCCGTAATCAGCACAGGTGCGTTGGACGCAGCCCCCTGGGCCACGATCTCAAAACACTTTTGCATGGGGGCGGACCGGCCCACAATCCGCTCCAAATCCAGAGTAACGGCCTGCTGCCGGCTCTGTTTTTCCTGCCGGTATTTCAATGCCCGGACGAGACTGGCCCGGGTCTCCTTTATGGAGGTGGGCTTGACAATATAGTCCCAGACCCCTTCAGTGATGGCGGTTTCGGCCCCGGCCGGATCGCCCAGGCCCGTGATGATAAATATTTCAGGACTGGATTTGGATGCCTCCTTGATCCGGGACAACGCCTCAAGCCCGTTGCCGTCGGGAAGGCCTACGTCCAGCAACAGGATATCTACGGTCTGCTCTTCAAGCATCTGGATGCCCTGTTCCAGGGTGCCTGCGGCCAGAAAATCATGTCCCATGCGACGCACCAGGCTTTCCATGGTGCCGCAAAAATTATCGTCGTCATCTATGATTAAAATCAATGCCATGGCTGCCTCAATGGGATTTTTCCGGGGCGCAGAGCACCTCGTTGATGCCCCGGGATAGAATCCCTTTGTCATAGGGTTTTACAATGAATGTCTTGATATTGGACGATTCCTGCCGACTGAACTCCACATTTCGTCCCGACACCATAATCACGGGCAGGTTGGGCAGAATCCGGGCCAGTTGCCGGGCCAGTTCCAGGCCGGATATTTTCGGCATATCATAGTCGGTGATGACCAGGTCAAAGCCCGACGGGTTTTGCCGGATCAGTTCCAGGGCCTGGCTTGCACTGTCTGCGGCGGTCACCAGATAGCCCAGCTTTTCAATAATCCGCGGCACACTTTGCCGCTGTTCCGGGTCATCCTCCACAAAAAGAATGGTACCCTGGCCCAGACAGACATTATTTTCTGCCGGTCGCTCATCCTCCGCCACCTGATCCAAACGGGGCAAAAGCACCGTAAAACACGTCAGGTCATAGGCCTTGCTGGTCAGTGAAATGGCCCCGTTATGGCCCTTGACAATACCGTGGACCATGGAAAGCCCCAGGCCTGATCCAAAATTTTTACCCTTGGTGGAGAAAAAAGGGTCAAACACCTTATCCAGGATTTCAGGATCAATGCCGGGACCGTTGTCCGAGACGGTCAGTTCAACATAATGGCCCGGCGGCAGATTAAAGGGATCATCATTTTCCGGATCAAGGCCGGTTAAAACCCGTTCATCCAATTTCACTTCAATGCGGCCGTTTTTTCCTCCTAAGGCCTGGAAGGCGTTGGTACACAGGTTCATCACCACCTGGTGGATCTGGATGGCATCCCCCCGGCACATGAATTTGCCCTGGGCCATGTTTTTTACCACCTTGATGTTACCGGGAAACGATGTCTCGACCAGGGCCATGGCGTCTTTGACGACCCGGGCCAGATCCAGTTTTTTGAACCGGACATGGCCGGGCCGGCTGAAGGTGAGAATCTGTTTAACCAGCTCCGCCCCCCTTCTACCTGCCGAAAGAACCCGTTCCAGATCCTGGCGGGTCAGGGAATCTTCAGGGACATCGTCGATGGCAAGTTCGGTGGAGTTGATAATGGAGGTCAGGATATTGTTAAAATCATGGGCAATACCCCCGGAAAGAATCCCCAATGCCTCCATTTTCTGGGTTTGGGCCAGCTGTTTTTCCAGTTTGATTTTTTTAGTGATATCCTCGGCCGTGCTCAGCACGCCTGCCACCCGATTTTTTTTATCAAGCAGTGGTACTTTGTTGATCTCCAGCCACACCTGTTCCTGGTCGCTGCGCTGGATTTTCAGCAGCCGGGCATGAAACGGGGTGGCGGTTTCAAGCACTTCACGGCCCAGTTTCCTGGACTCTTCGGCGGTGTAGGCCAGGTCCGGCACCGAGGAAATATCCTGGTTAATGATGTCGCCTTTGTTTCGGATTTTGAAAAATTTGAGAAATGATAAGTTTACATCCACCAGGTTGAGGTTCACATCCTGCCAGAAGACTATGTGGGGGATGTTGTCCAGGATCAGCTGGAGCTGCATCTTGGATTTTTCCATGGCCTGGTTGGCCCTTTTTTTCTGGGCCATGCTGACGCCCAGAAGAACCACCATACAGGCCAGGACAAAGAGCCCTGAAATAATCAGCCAGAAAATCCCTCGGTTGAGCCGGTAAAAATCATAGGGCTCATTAATGATTCTGCTGCCCGCAGGCAGCAAAGACATGTCCACGCCCAAACGCTTGAGTACGTTATGGTCAAAAATATAGGCGTGGCCTTCGGCTGTTTTCACCGGAATCAGGGCCGGATCTTCTCCATCCAGAATACGCAGGGCCAGCCGGGCAGCAGCCTTTCCCTGCGCCAGGCCCGAGGCCAGCTTGCCCCCCACAATGCCGGTTCCCATGAGAAACTCCCAGGAAGAGTACACAGGCCGGTTTGTGGCCCGGCAGATCATGGCGGCAATCTCCTGGATGCTGTAAAGGTTACCGTCCCCCTGTTCGGCGCCGCCCGGCACAATGTAGAGCAGGGTGTCCCGGGACAGGCCTGTCAGGTAATCCGGCGTGCCGGTTTTAAGCGCCTGGAGCTGAAATCCGGTCTTGAAGGTAAAGGCGTAGTCAATTTTCTCCTGTTCGATGGTCTGGCGGATTTCATTGATAATGGCCCGGGAGGTAACGCTGTTGCTGCCGATGATCACCATTTTCCGGGCGTTGGGGTGCAAACGGCGGATGATATCCATGTTTTCCTTAAAGGCCACGGTCTCTGCAATCCCGGTGATAGCGGGCTGCCCCTCTATCATGGAAGGGGTGTAGTTGTTGATGCCGCAAAATACAATGGGCACCCCGGCAAATAAACGGAATCGGTACTTCAGGGCAAAGGCCAGGGCATTGTTGTCCGAGGTGATAATGACATCAAACCGGTCCCGGGCAAATTTGGCCTTAAAAAAGTCGAACAAGATCGTTTGCATCTGTTCATTTTCATACCGCTTGGCATCCAGGTACTCCATCTGAAAATTCAGGCTCTGGCTCTCTACGGGAAGCACCGAGCGGATTCCTTCAACAATATTGTCCGACCAGGCATACCCGTTGTTGTAGGAGTTCAGGTAAAGAATCCGCTGGCTTCTGCGTCCGGCGGATTCCTGTGCTCCGGCACAACAGACAGCAGTGAACGCCAGCAGCCACATAGCGGCAATATATAAGTAGTGTCTGGACGAAAACCTGAAAATTTTGTCGCGTACAAGGCGGACGGAAATTTTAACCGCAGGTATATATAGAATATTCCGAGGATTAAAATTTCCGCCCAACGAAGTAATCGGCAACATTTGCGGTTTTCGGTCGGGCGCTATGTAACATCTGGTCATAAAGGGGACATCCCGATTTAAAACTTGGGTTAATGCAGAAATTTTATAATACCTGAAAATTTAGGTTTTTGGCAATGACCGATGCTTGCTTTTCAGAAGGATGGTCAAGACCAACAATCGTCCGGATTTTTGAATTTAGCAACTGGGGCTTTCATTTTTGACATAGTCTTTAGTAAAAATTTAAAAGAGGTGCCACCCAACAATGCTTTTGTTGGGCTTGATTCTATTGTCGGCCATTTTTTGTAGGGGCAATCCCCCTGTGGTTGCCCTCGTTAGGGCAGGCACGGTGGCCTGCCCCTACAGCGGCCGATCTTAGAACCAATCCCCTTTTGTTATTGAATACTGATTTCGGATAGGCTTGGGCGAGCCTGTATATACATAGTTCTCGCCGTAAGATTCCTAAAATTTCCCTATCATATTAATGTCATCCGTTTTAGAACGATAAAGTAATCGGATTCCTCCTTTATCCGTAGCTTCCTCTTTCAGCTCAAACACCTGGGTTGCCAAAATGAAATTTTTTAATTTTTTGTGCCCATATTTTTTCTTCATATCTATTAATTCTTCCGGAGCACGATTTCCAGCTAATGAGGCTGCAGTATGCAGGGAAGTCCAGCCATCCTTTCGAGCCATTTTTTTTTTCAATTTCTATCAAAGTTAGGACAAGAGGGCTGCTTTGAAGAAACGTGACATTAAAAAACTTATCGCCTTCCTCAGATAGGAGAAAGTCTTTGTACTTTTTCTTTAATTTCTGAATGGAATCAACAAAAGATTGTAAAAAAGCTTTCTTGGCTTTGGCATCATCATACTGTTTATCAAGGTATTGAATAATTGAAAGCCGCCTTTTTACAGTATCGGTTTCTGAACCAAATTTTGATAGTAAATGATGAACCAAGTCATTTCGTTCATCAACAACCGATTTGAGACCTTATTTTATTTTCTGGGACTGCGCTTCGTCCAACCCTATAGCTATAGTCATAGAAATGTGAAGATCATCTAATTCGTCTGGAGCTTCCGGAACCTCATAATGTTCTGTCAGGTTCTTCTCAAGGCACTGTTTCACTAGATGGCCCATAGTCTGCGTCTGAATTTTTTTATAATTGGCTTCCTTTTTTTTAGTGAGTTCTTTCGCATACCCCGAGATATTACAATTCAGAAGGATATATTTGAGCATAAACTCGATCTTCTGGAAAAACAGAAGATTGCGCCCAGTTTTTTGATGGACTTCTTCTTTGAGTTTTTCTAAATCAGCATTTAAATCGATATTCTGTGACAATTAGTTGTCCTATTTTTTAATCTCTTCAAGAACCAACGGTTGAATACATGGAGGGATAGTACCAATGAGAATGAACCGTTGTAAATAAAAAACCGCCAGTAGATTGGGTAAGTCATAGTCACAAGGGGACTTAGTGAATTGAACCTCATCATTAATGGTATTTAAGGACTCCCAAGCCAACTTGGAAGCGGCGTTTGCTACTTTTGTTATTGGTGACCTGGGTCGAAAATCTGGAAGATCAAATCAAGGGTCGGAAGTGACGACTATCCACAGAACAATGTCCGCTTTTCCAGACGAATGAACACAGTAGCACTGCAACCTTTAAAAACATCCCTAACAACGCCATCGATCAGGCAGCCGTTAAAATATTCAAGCGACGTCATGATTTAATCCTTCTTTTTGTTTGATTTGTGGGTTTGACTTACTGCCCGCAACAAACAGCTATATTTCAAGGAATCTGGTAGGAGGTGGCTTACCGCCACCCCCTCCCTACAGAACGGCACGTACCGGCCAGGTATACCGCTCTTCGATTAGCAACCGAACGGTAGTTCGCAAGTTTTCTGTCTTTTGACATGAAGAAAGTATAATCCCTGCTTTTTGAACCATGTTATGTTCATTACAAACCGGGTTTGTTTTCGGTCCACGGATTGCCATTTATTCATCCGCATCCAAATCCGTTGGGCCTCATGGGCCTTGTATCCAGCTTTGATCATCATTCTTTGAAATTTTCGGGGATTTTTCCATTTCTTTAATTGCATAGATCGAAGTCTGCTTCTAATCCAACCATCCAACAGGCTGAATGTATGGATAAACTCCTGTATCTTGAAATAAGAATACCATCCTCTCAAATATTCATTTAGATCCTGGATTATTTGGTACATTGATAGCGGGTTATTCCGTACAGTCAGCTCTCTGACTCTATTCTTGAACTTGGTCTTGGCCTTATCGCTTATCCTGATTTTGCCCCGCAATATGTTGAATCCCAGGAAGGTAACATCTTTTATCAATGCTACCTGACTTTTCTCCTTATTTACGGGTAGGTTTAAGTCCTCTTCCAAGTAGCTGACTATATTGGTCATCACCCTGTCTGCAGATCTTTGTGTCTTTACCAAAATAACAAAGTCGTCTGCCCATCGACAGTATCTGTGCCCTCTGCTTTCGAGTTCATGATCCAACTCGTTGAGCACTATATTTGACAGCATCGGGGAGAGCGGAGATCCCTGCGGGCATCCTTTCACCGTTTTCTCGATTTTTCCCTCCACAATTATCCCGGCTTTTAACGCTCTTGCAATCAGCGTTATAAGCTTTTCGTCCCTGATCTTTCTCCGGATCAGCTTAAGGATAAGGTCATGTGGAATTTCATCGAAAAAATGCTGCCAAATCAACGGATGCGCACCATTCATATCCTTGTCTCACAATATCTCGGACATGGTAGATTGCTTGATGTTGGCTGTGACCTCTACGAAAGCCATAGTTGGATTCTGTAAAATCCGGATCGAATAATTCTATGAATACCAGGTTAATGCTCTGGCTCACTATTCTATCCATGATTACAGGTATACCAAGCTTGCGCATTTTATTTGATCCCCCTTTAGGGATCAAAACCCTTTTGACAGGTCTGAATCGGTATGTTCCTTGTTTAAGCTTTTCATGGATGATCGGAAGTAGTTCATCCTTGCGTTCATCGAAGTCCTTTACCGTCATTTGATCTATTCCCGCTGCTCCAGCATTCTTTCTCACTTGATGCCATGCTTCCCGCAGTCGTCTCGGGTCATAGATTCTATTGATTACTTTCTCATATCTCATTTTAACTCTGTGATTTCCATTCGTTGCAGGATTGCCGGATTATGTTCAGGCATGTGCCTCGAACCGGACGCCTATTTACCTTGCAGAACTTCTTCTGCCTGGGATCTGTGTTGAGATATTCAGCTGCCCCCTCTTTGGTTTTCTGGTTCTTTAGCATAATTCTATTTCGGCTCCTCAATTTAATCACAATTGCTTCTCGTCCACAGCTTCCCACATTTCCTCGACGACTTTAAGGGAATGTCCAGGCCTGGCAATTTCCAAAATCGATTTTGCTACAGATGTAATGTTTGCCATCCGTTTTTCTTTTGTTTACGGCGGGGTCTCTGTATAAAATATTCTTTCTGAAAATATGCCTTCCTGATCTCCAGGATTTTATCCTCTGCTCTGTTACCAGGCTTCTCTGGTCCTGAGTTATAAGTACTCCCTGTGGATCTGCCACCCTCTGCACCCTTCCCGTTTCGGGCTCTCCTTATCGAGTCGGTTTTATGCTATCAACGGCAACTGTCAATATCAGTGCAGGAGGGCTTCCCTGGGTAAGACGCGTCACCTCCCCATATACCGTCCAGCTTCACTTCGGTTTGGTTCACCAGATATCAGGTCTCGCTCTTCCACGCCTGCTCGACCTCCTCCCCGCTGCCATATAGCTGGTTCGTTGTCCACTACGTACATGGGTTCTACCTCATGCTTCCTTCAGACATCCTGTTTCCAGAAATGCCCTTGCCTTGTTGGTGTTGCCCTTCCGTCTGGTAACGGTGGGCTTGTTGTCGGCCTAAGCCAGCCTTTCAGCAAACGCGCCATGCCAGGCGCACGTTCTATGGGATGAAAGACCTTTCGATCAAATACGTGAGAAAACTGTAACCGGCAGCTCAGACAATCGGTTACAACGAACCGGTCTTTTTCAGACTCAATCTTTTTAAACAGAGACTGACCCATTTTTAAACTGAGGGTATGGAATGATTGTTTATACCCCAAATGACCGCCCATACCGCAGCAATCTAAAGCCCCACCCACCTGAATCATATCTGTTCCCGGAATAGTTGAAAAAATCTTGAAGTATGGTTGACCTATTCCCTGTTCCCGTTGGTGGCAGGGGGCAAAATAGATCAAAGGTATTTGGGGATCGTTGGTTTTGAATGTCAGATGATGCGCTTGCTGATAGGCAAGTAAAAATTCTCCCAGGTCACAGACAGCTTTGGAAAGTTCTATTCTGTCAATGGGATTGATTGATGAAAAATACCCCTCGTCCTTTAATATTTTCTGATAAATTGTTTTGGGAAGTGAAAGAAACTTCCCTGCGGCAGAACCCAAAGGCACTTTCATTTCATTTGTTTGAGATTGCAAATGCGCCTGGGCTGCTTCTGAGAAATAGGCATTTTCCAGAAGCAGTTTCTTGTAAAAGTATCCACAGGTCGGGCACGAGCATATTATTTTATAGCCTTTCCTGACAGCCTGCACTAATGTTTCAACATTGGTTTTAATTTTTTCCAATGCCTTTTGTTTCTGACCTTCCATCAACAGAGGCATGCTGCAGCAGGCCTGTTCCGGTACAAAAACGTCGATCCCTATCCCCTCAAGAAAATTTACCGTGGCCTTTCCGACTTCCGGGAAAAAATATCCGGCACTGCAGCCTGCAAAATAAGCAACTTTCTCCCCGGATTTGGCTGATTTCCCCCTGATGGCATTGCCGCCTTTATTTTTGACCCATTGAAAAAAATTCTGACCGGGGAATTGGGGCAATATCCTGTCCGGGTGGATTTTTGCAGTCTTTTTTATCATTGAAGCGGTAACGGGCCTACTGTTTATCCAATTGGCTGATCGACTCAGTAATGTGCCCAATCTGCCGGCTTTCCGGGCGTCAGCAATAAAGCTGACGGATAAAGGTACGCCGTTCTCATTTGCAGCGGCAGCTTTTGCTTGCAGAATCAACATTCTTACATCAGGACAGGGGCACAACCCACACAATGTGCAACGGTCAAGCAGTTGACAAATTGTGTTATTGTCAATCAATTGCCCTTGTTCAATCAGTTCATCATTTACTCTGTAGAGCTCAGGAAAAAACAGGCAATCTTCATCCAGATGAGTCCTGCAGACGTCACACCCGGATTTACCTGCGCATTTTTCAAATATTTTTAGTATCAGGGCCTTTGACGAAGTACTCATAATTTCATTATCTTTTTACGGTCATTTGTTAATATTTTTATTCCATCAGGTTGACAACGACATTACTGATATCACTCTGCCCGCAACGCTTCCAGCGGATCAAGCCCCGCCGCTTTCTGTGCCGGTATCACGCCTGCCAGTAATCCTATCGATGCGGCAAGTATCTCCGCATATAACGCATAAAGCCAGGGCGTGTGTGTCGGTAATGCCGGGACCAGAACGCCGAGCAGCCAGGCAATCCCGGCACCGCCGGCTAACCCTGCTATACCACCGATCACGGCCAGAACCACGGCTTCGCCAAGAAACAGCAGCAGGATCTGCTTTCTGTCCGCACCGATTGCTCTCAGCAGGCCGATCTCAGGCGTCCGCTCATTAACCGCTATGGTCATAATAGTAAGAATCCCCACACCACCGACAAAGAGCGAGATAGCCCCCAGCCCACCCACAGCAACGGTGAGTATATTGAGCACCGAACCGAGCACCTTGAGCATCTCTTCCTGGGTGGTGATGGTAAAGTCCTCAGCACCATGCCTGGTGACCAGAATATTTCCGGCTCGTTCCGCGATGGTTTTTGACTGCAATCCGGTTCGATAAACCAGGTCGATCTCCATCAGGCTCTGCTGATTGAAGAGGCTCATCGCCCTCACTGTCGGGATGTATACCGCGTCATCGAGATCAAAACCGAGCATCTGCCCCTTGGTTTCCATCACCCCGATTACCCGGTACCGTTCGCCGGCTACCCGGATAATCTTGCCAAGCGGATTTGACTCCCGGAAAAGCTCGTGCTTCACCTTGCTGCCAAGCACCACATAGGACCGCGGAGCCGTCAAATCATCTTCCGGCAAAAACCGTCCTTTCACCACCCTGATTTGAAAGACCTCACTTGCGGACGGCCCCACCCCTAAAATGGTGGTCCTTCGACTTCGGCCATAATATTCGACCGGCCCATTTCCCTGAATGACTGAAACAGTGCTGAGCACACCCGGAATGCGTGCCAGAGCCTGTTCGTCAGCAATAGACAGGGGACGGACATTGTTGATAACCGCCCCGGATGTGCCAAGTGTGGTGGCCTTGCCCGGATTGATACCGATGAGATTGGTACCGAATTGAGTAAATTCTGCCAGAGTGAACCGATGAATACCTTCACCTATGGAAGTGAGCAATACCACCGAACCGATCCCCACCGCAATGCCGAGAATGGTAAGAAAGGAGCGAAGCCGCTGATCCACCAGCGAGTTCAATGATAAACGGAACAGGTCCCCTGGATGCATCAACTCACCTCCTTGACAAGGACTCAACCGGATCAAGCCGGGCAGCCCTGAATGCCGGCAGCACACCGAAAAGAAGGCCGCAGCCAACAGCAACCGTCAGGGCCGTCACAAGGGCCCAGGAAGGGATATCAAGCGGAAATTGCGGGTACAGATACTCCACCAACCCGGTAGCACCGGCAGCAAGCAACAACCCCAACGCCCCGCCGAGAAAGGAGAGCAATGCGGCCTCGCCAAGGAAAAGAGCAACGATCTGCCCACTGGGCGCGCCAAGGGCTTTAAGCAAACCGACTTCCGAACGTCGCTGGCTTACCGCTATCAGCATCACATTCATAATCAGGATCCCCGCCACCCCCACACTGATTGCAGCTATGCCGCTTACAGTGAGGGTCAATGCCGTAAAAATCTTATCAAAGGTGGCAAGCACCGCATCCTGGGTAACAACGGTCACATCATCCTCTCCATCATGGCGTTTGCGGATTATTTTTAAAATCACTTCTTTTGCTTTTGGAATCAAATCCCGCTCGGAAGCCTCTATCATAATCCGGAACAGCGATTCGGTATTAAACAGTGCCTGGGCAGAAGCAACCGGAATGATGACCAGATCACTCATATCAAGCCCGATCGATTCCCCCTTATCGGAGAGGACGCCGGTCACAATAAACCGGTTGTCACCGATACGAACCTTCTTTCCGACTGCTGACTGTGTACCAAACAGCTCTTTCCTGGTCGTCTCCCCAAGTACGCATATCGGTGCTGCCCGACCTATATCACCTGGCGGAAGAAACCGCCCGCTGCCCATTTCGAGTTGATTTATATTGTGTAATTGCGAAGTGGAGCCGAGGATGGTCACCTCGCGCTCACGCCTGCCGTAAGATACCGGCGCGGCACCAATTATGATGGGGGCGACATAGCGGATAACCGAGGAACGCTGGAGCGCCGCCGCATCATCCAGGGTGAGATCACGCGGCGTGACGCCAAGCAGGGGCGGCGGTCCTCCAACTGTTTCAGAGCGACCCGGCAATACGATCAGAAGGTTGGTGCCAAGGGATGAGAACTGGCCGACAACATAGGTTCTGGCCCCTTCTCCCAGCGTGGAAAGCACGACCATTGAAGCCACACCGATGGCCATAGCCAGCAACATCAGAAATGTCCTGGCCGGATACCCAAGTGACGCACGGGTCGAAAAGGTCAGGATGTCTATGGGTTTCATCACCTTCCTCCCAACAGGCTCTTATTCTGAAGCGGTATCGAAACAATACGCCCGTCCACCATATGTATCCGGCGGGCTGCCCGATCCCCCAGCTCCGGGTCGTGGGTAACCATGATCACCGTTATCCCATCCCGGTTGAGCTGTTCCAGAATCTCGATCACCTCCATGCCGGAGTTCCTGTCAAGGTTGCCTGTCGGTTCATCGGCAAGGAGGATATGAGGGTTCATTATGGTCGCCCTGGCAATGGCCACCCGCTGCCGTTGGCCGCCTGAGAGTTGGTCCGGTCTATGGTTCGCCCTTTGTTCCAGGCCAAATGCTTTGACCGCCCTGGCCACCCGCTCTTTGCGCTCTTTGCGGTCAACCCCGGCCAGCATGAGTGGAAGTTCCACATTTTCGGCACCACTCATCCTCGGTACCAGGTGAAAAAACTGAAAGATAAAGCCAATTTTATGACGGCGAAATTCAGCCTGCTGATGATCGCTGAGTTTGGTCATATCCTCATTTTCAAGAAAATAGGTTCCGCTGTCCGGCCTGTCCAGAAGGCCGATCATGTTCAACAGGGTCGATTTTCCTGAACCGGACGGTCCCATGATTGCCACATATTCACCCTTGCCGATTGTCAGGTCGACCTGACGCAGTCCGTGAACCTGCTCATCGCCCACTTTAAAGATGCGGCTCAACTGCTCCAGGACAATCATTGCCGCTCCTCAACGCGAACAGCCTCGACACCATCTTCCAGCCCGGGTTTATCCACATTAACGACAATCAACTCCCCTTCAGCAAGACCGTTAACCACCTCAGTTGCCGCCCAGTTGGAGAGTCCGGTGGAAATTGTTCGTTTTTGAACATGATGGTCGCCCGGGGAAAAAACAAAAACAGAGGCTTCTTCCATAACAGCCTCGGTAGGAATTTTCAGGCTATTCTGTCTGACATCGATCACCACCTCGACATCGGCACTGTATCCTGCCAGCAGCTCGGAAAACGCTTCACGATTGTCAAAAGAGACCTCGATCTCGACAGTTCTCGCCTGCTTTTCCAGATCGAGTACATAGGGGGCAATTCTACGAACCTGGCCGGAAAACGACCTGTTGCGAAAGGCGTCGAGGGTTATCCGCACCTCCATACCGACCCTTACCTCGGCGGCATCAACCTCATCAATGGGGGCAGAAACATAGTAGCAGCTATTTTCAATCAGATCCACGGCCGGCGGTGTCAAAACCCCGACCGGTGACGGTGTGATATATTCGTTGAGCTCACCTTCAATCTCGGCGATAACGCCGTCAAACGGTGCAATGAGCCGGGTACGGGACAGGTTGACCCGCGCAACCTCAACCTGAGCCTGCCTCATCTCCACGGAAGCCCGTGCCGCAGTGCACTCTGCCCGCAACGATTTTGCCCGGGTTACGGCCTGGTCCGTATGTTCTTCCGAAACAATCCGCTGTTTAAATAGGATTTCTGCCCGATGGGCCTGACGACCGGCCTCATCCGCCGAAAGGCATACCGCATTGGCCTTGGCCTCTGCCACTGCCACCTCTCTTTCGGATAGAACCAATTGGGCTTTAAGATCCTCGTTCCAGATCTCCAGCAACAGCTCACCGGCCTTTACCGAGTCCCCTTCCCGGATGGGGAGAAGGGCAACCTGACCACCCAGGCTTGGTGAAAGCTTGGCTCGCCTGCAGGCATTGACCGTGCCGGCCCTGGTGTTGGCAACGGTCTTCTCAACCGTTCCCCTGACCACCGCCTTCACCACCAGTTCAAGCGGCTTAGGCCTTGTTTTTTGCCAGATAAGAACAGCTGCTCCGGCTATGATCAGCAAAACCACAATCCAGCGGACCAGTTTTTTCATTGACCCTCCTCAGCCCGTAAGCCGCGTCAACTAAAGATCAAGACATTCGTTCTTTTTCGCGGATTTAATTGTACAGCAGTACGGACTTCGGATCAATTGCAACCAGCCTAATTATTTTGCAGGCATTATATCCAATTTAATTCCCCGATTTTTTTTACCTTTCCCACTGGGGCAAGGTATATCGCAAAGTCTTCTTCACCATCAAGACCGAGTAGGTCATCTAATTCTTCCTGGTTATCCACATTAAAAATGGCAAGGTAAATTTCAAGAGCATGACGACATCCGGCAAAAGGAACATTCGATTCACGAACATCAATTTTATTTTATGGGTGTTAATTTAACCGTTCAGCCCAGCGGAAATGGGAACCAGTCCTGAGAATGGGCACCACAAAAACTGCCCGTCGGAGAGGATTGGCTACCGCTGGAGCGGGTTTTTATCTCATCCTTTTTTAAACTCAAACCGTCACGCTTGCATTCACACTCTTTGGGGGCGAGAACTATAATTTACGCTGATCAACCAGAATCTTAATAATAGTCTTCCCGATGACAGAAACGATTATGGGAGTGGATTATGAATACAATATGTCGCTGGGTCACATTTTTATATGGTCACTACTGGCAGAACAAGTCAACGCCATATAGACAAGGCTCTCGGGCGTTGGTAAATACCATTAGTGTGGACCCAGGAATTACTTGATCGTATTATGGATATCCTCCGAATATCTGAGTGCCTGGGGAATATAGGGTGATGCAAGGGTTATTGAGTTTTCGGTATCAGCATTTTTTTGAAGTTCATTCTTGTTCAATCATAGTTTAACCGGTATATTTTGCATAATAAGTTGCCTAAAATCTGAAGAGATAATGATGTTGGAACATAAAAGCTTAAAATGCTAAATTATTGCAGGGCCTAATGGGGCTGGAAAAACCACTTTTGCAGAGAACTATCTCCCCGTGGAGGCTGAATGCTTGAACTTTATAAACGCTGATATGATTGCAAAAGGGCTTGCTCCTTTCAACCCGGAAAGCGTTGCCATAGAAGCGGGAAAAATATTTTTAAAGCGTATCGAAACATTGGTCTCAAACAAAGTTTCATTTTCCTTTGAGACAACGCTAAGTGGATTGAATTTCATTGATCGCATTAATAAATGGCGAGCAGTTGGTTATGAAGTCATATTGTATTTTTTATATTTGCCCGATGCCGAACTGGCTGTAAGGCGCGTAAGCCTCCGGGTTGCCCAAGGAGGGCATAGTGTGCCGGAAGATGTGATTATCAGAAGGTATAGTAGAGGCTGGGATAATTTTCAAAAGCATTATAAACAGATCGTCGATGACTGGATTGTTTTCGATAATTCCGGAGATCAACCTTTGATCGTGGAGGAAAAACAATGAAAAATAAATCTAATTCAAAATCTGCGCTTGACGCAATGCGCAGGGCAGCAATCAAAGCAATTGAAAAAGCGGCAAATCTGGACTTGGAAATACCTGAATGGCAAAATGGAAAAATAGTTTATGTGAATGCAAAGAAAAAACTTAAAAGGCTTCGTTGTTCTTGATTTTAAATTCTGGTGACATAATGCCATTTCTTTTCTCATGAAAAATTCAAAAAAGCAGCATCCATAGATCTATCAAGGGTTCAATTGTTCTGGTAATCCTGCCCCATAAGCTTTTATCAAAACGGGAGACTAATACCATAAGTCAGTGGTTTTGATTTACTTTATTTAGCCAAATTATTGCTATTTGAAATAACTTGTGTAGAATAACATCGTCTATAGAAAAAAAAATACATAATTCTTTGCTAAATGAGTCCATCCATTATGTTACGCATAACGTTTAAATCATTTGTTCTTCTATTATCGTTAGCAGTCCTCTTTGTCCCTGGTGTAAAGGCCCATGACGGTTTACAACATTCTATCAAGTCCGCCAGTGAACTGGATTATCCGCCTTTTTCAATAGTCAATGAAGATGGAAGAGCGGATGGTTTTTCAGTCGAGTTGTTGAAAGAAGTGGCGCTTGCATCAAGGTTTGAAGTTTCCATTGAAGTGGGTCCTTGGAATGAAATTAAACAGAAGCTGGTGAATGGCGAATTGGATGTCCTTCCATTGGTATCCTATTCTGAAGAACGAGATCAGTATTTTGATTTCACCGCCCCTTATATCAGAATGCATGGTACTATTTTCGTTAGGGAAGATGAAAAATCCATCCGAAGAGAATCTGATCTGCGAAATAAAGAGGTCCTTGTCATGCGTGGAGATACTGCGCACGAATACGCTGTAAAGAATAACCTTTCAGACAAATTGATACTAACGAAAACTTTTGAACAGGCTTTTAGAAATCTCTCAAAAGGGAAGCACGATGCTGTTATCATTCAACAGTTGGTCGGTCACCAACTAATCAATAAATTGGGGATCACGAATATTGTTGACGTAGGCTCATTAAAGGATAAAAACCTGAAACCAATCAGACATCCATTGTCCGGGTTTGAACAAAAATTTTGTATAGCAGTGACAGAAGGGAATAAAGACCTACTTCAACACTTGAATGAAGGTTTAATGATTGTTATTGCGAACGGGACATATGAAAGAATTTATAATAAGTGGTTCGGCCCCATTCTTCCAGGACCAACATTGAGCCTTTGGGAAAGAATCAAACCCTTGTTGACAATAATTGTTCCAGTCATAGTGGCACTATGTTTCTTGGGAATATGGTATTTGCGAAGAGAAGTTAAAAAACAGACAGAACATCTAAAAAAAGAAATTGAATCACATCAAAAAACCAACAAAGCGCTGCTTGAAAGTAAAGCCATGTTTCAAGCCGCTATGGACTATAGCCAGGCTGGAATTGCTATTGCAAGAGCACCTGATGGACAGCTCATATATGTTAATGATTCTGCATTAAACATTAGAGGGGAAGCTAAGGAAAAAGTTGTAGATGGTATTGGCATAGAAAAATATGTGGCAAGTTGGCAAATACTGCATTTTGACGGGACACCTTACAAGGCTGAAGAGGTTCCACTCGCTCGCGCTGTAATGTTTGGTGAAACCTGCTCTGAAGAATTTATTGTAAGAAGGCCGGATCAGGAAGACCGAATTGTGTGGGCCAATGCGGCACCGATAAAGAATGAAAAAGATGAAATTATATACGGTATTGTCGTTTTTTTAGATATCACCAAACGCAAAAAAGCAGAGCAGGAGAACAGCATCAACAGAATTCGCCTGGACATCAGTAATGAAATTGCGACCATGCCGGATGCAACTGAAAAGAAAATATTCGCATATGTTTTAGAAAGAATGCTTGAGTTATCAAACAGCAAACTTGGATTTCTAGGATATATCTCCCCCGATGAACAGGAAATGGAGATTCATAATTGGTCAAATACCGCAATGGCGGAATGTGCGATCCACGATAAACCCATCAAATTTCCGATTGCTCAAGCGGGTATCTGGGGAGAGCCTGTAAGACACCGCAAGCCAATAATCTTGAATGATTTTAATGCACATCATCCATCAAAAAAAGGATATCCGGACGGACACGTGAAAATTTCTCGTTTCATGTCGTTACCGGTCTTTGATGGTGACAGAATTGTTGCCATTGCTGCAGTAGCAAATAAGCCAAGCTCTTATACTGATATGGATACTGAGCAATTGATACTTTTGATGGCGAGTGTCTGGGAGCAAGTTCAGCATTTTCGTTTTGAACAGGAGAAAGAAAATCTTCAGGCCCAGATCAGACAGGCCCAGCGGGTTGAGTCAATTGGAAATCTGGCAGGCGGAATCGCTCATGACTTTAATAATATATTATTTCCAATAATCGGAATGTCTGAACTGCTTCTTGAGGATCTGCCTTCAAACAGCCTTGAAAGGGAAAATGCCGAAGAAATCTACAAGGCTGGAAAACGAGGGAAAGATCTTGTACAACAGATTCTTGCATTCAGTCGTCAAGCTAATCAGGAAAAAATTCCGACGCGTATTCAGTCCGTTCTCAAAGAAGTTTTAAAACTCATAAAATCAACCATTCCATCTTACATTGAAATCAGCCAGGACATTCAACGGACATTCCGCGCATATGAAAAATGATTTTAGAAATATTTACGGTGCGACCAAAAACAATAAATAATTTTTAAAAAAGAGTAGACAGTCATACAAAAATAGTCAATAATAATCTGAAATTTTATTTGAAGAATAAAGATAGGGCCAGATTATGGACACAAAACTTAAGCAGGTAGATGTTCTACCGTTGGTTAAATATTATATAAAGGAATTGGGATTACACGATCTTTTTGATAAATATGTGCCCAATAATAGGAATTTTGAAATCAAGCCTGCACAAGTTCTCTGTATGATGATAATGAATATTTTAGTATCAGCTAAACCACTGTATAAAGTAGATGAGTGGTTGCTTGATTATTTAGATGGTAAGGCGGAACATATTGATAATGCCGCAAAATATAACGATGACCGCTTGGCCCGTTGCCTTGATGAGCTCTTTTATGCAGATCGTAATAGCTTAATGGCTGAGGCATCTGTAGCTGCCATTATAGTCCATGAATTAATAATGAAGCGGATTCATAACGATTCTACCACAGTGAGTTTTGCTGGAGCATATATTCGTCAAAATCCAGATGCAATTCAAATTAAATTTGGCCATAACAAAGATCATCGGCCTGATTACAAGCAGATTGTATTTGGGTTGAATATCACAGAGGATGGTCATGTTCCGATCTCGTACCAAGTTTTTAACGGTAATCAGGCAGATGTGAACACTCACATACCTAACTGGGAAAACCTCCGGGAATTTCTGGCAACCGAGGATTTTGTTTACACAGCAGATTCAAAATTATGCAGTGAAGAGAATCTGTGGTACATCGAAAAAAATGACGGGCAATTTATCACAATCATGCCGCGGAATCGAAAAGAAGCAAGTTCATTCCGAGAACGTCTTCAGAAAGGAGAAACGATTGATTGGCAGCCTGCGTATGCTACAGAACACAGCCGTAAAAAAGGGCATTTGATAACTTATCAGACCTATGATGAAGAGAGAAGTTGGGAAGGGTATCGTATAGTCTGGATACACTCCAGCAGCAAAGAAAACCAAGACCGAAACACTCGGGAAAGACAAATATCCAAAGCAGAAGAAAACTTAGAGCAATTGTTGCCAAAACTTAATGAATATTATCTGAAGAGCAAGGAACAAATCGAAAAAGCAATAAGCCAAGCCTGCAAGGGAGTTGCTGACTTTGTAGATGTTGAAATATTTGAAAACAAAACAACACAAAGAGTGAAAGTAGGTCCTGGTCGACCGGGGCCAAACAGTAAATATGAAGACAAGGAACTGATTACATATCATATTCAGTGGTGTCGTAATGAAACCACCATAGAGCAGGCATCAAAAACCGATGGAATTTTTCCATTGATCACGAATACAACTTTACCGGCCGCAGATGTCCTTAAGACGTATAAAAAACAACCTTTTTTGGAGAAGCGTTTTTACACAAAAAAGTCGGTCCTTGAAGTCGCCCCTGTGTTTTTGGAAAAAAATCGAAGAATTGAGGCGATGATGTTTCTCTATTTCATTTCATTGATGATTGTCAGTTTGATTGAAAGAAATATTCGCAGACAAATGGTAGAGGAACACATTGAAGAGCTTCCTATATTGCCGGCAAGGATGAAAACAAAGAAACCAACTTGGAATAATATTCGTTATTTCTTTCGGAACGTTCATTTAGCCTTAATTATCGATGGTGACAGAGTTTTGCAATCCACGGTAAAGGGGGTAACCGAATTACATTATCGGTTGTTAAAATTACTGAAAGTGCCACCCAGCGCATATGACAATTTGCAAGATGGCTGGTGGAATTTTGAATTTCAATAATGTTCAGAGAAACGTGAACAGTTACACAAAACGAAAAACGTTAAAAATAATATTAGAAAAATTACAACCAAAGGGCGCGAAACGTCCAATTCAAGTTGACTGTGGTTTAGTAATGGCAGATCCCACACAGATACATCAGGTAGCAATGAATATCATTACAAACGCATTCCACGCAGTTGAAGCCGATGGAGGCAAAATTTCAATCACCCTTAAAGAAACGATATTGGACAGCGAGAGTTTGTCCTATAGCAAACTTGAGTCTGAAAGAAATGTTGTTTTATCCGTTTCTGACACAGGCCATGGCATGCCGCAGGATATTCAGGATAAAATTTTCGACCCTTATTTTACAACAAAAAAAGAAGGAAAAGGGACAGGCCTCGGCCTTGCTGTGGTCCATGGCATTGTTAGTGAACACGGTGGTACGATTGAAGTTTCCAGTGAAATGAATAAAGGAACTGTCTTTCATATATACCTTCCCCTGATCGATCAGACAATTGATGCGGAATCCATAGATATGGAAGAAATTTTGCCGGTAGGAGATGAACGGATTTTACTGGTAGATGATGAAGAGCCCATTGCAAAACTTGAAAAACAAATTCTTGAACGTCTCGGATACCAAGTAAAATACAGGATAAACCCCGTTGAGGCGCTGGAAGCATTTGGTGCGAACCCATCCAGCTTTGATTTGATTATCACAGATATGTCCATGCCAAATATAACCGGTGATAAACTGGCCGGAAAGGTTGTCGCCATTCGGCCTGATATTCCCGTTATTATTTGTACCGGTTTTAGCGAACGGATAAACAACAAACATTTGACTGCCTTGGGTATCAAAGGTCTTTTGATGAAACCTGTTATTAAGTCTGATATGGCGAAAACCGTTCGAAAAGTTCTTGATGAGGTCAAATCCGGAACTAAAGAATAATAGCAACAATTTTTATAAAATCATAACAAAAGACCATGAATATAAAGATCTCGCTTCGCACAATTTCATTTTGGCTGCTCCTGCTCCTTAGCATTAGTCCTTTAATCGTTATTTCCACAATTGGTATCAACAGTGTCTTGAACCAATTGGAAGGTATCGAAGAAGAATATGAGAAACTTCTCCTGGAACAGCAACTTACCCCGGTAGAAACCGAAATTATTGTATACAAAGAACTGATTCGCTTTGTATCTCAACTGCCAGCTGTCATTGAAATTCTTGGTGAAGGCGGTGACTGGGAAGGCAATATTGCCAAGGAGCGCGCAATTGCCCGATACACGGGAGTTGTCACCAGGGCTTTCAGTAATCATCCTGAAATAAATAATATTCAGATTTTGAATGCCCAAGGTAGAGAACTCCTGCATATTAAAAAAGATGCGGGCCAACAATTTCAATTCCGCTTTAATACTGAAAACCAGACCAATTTAGATCAGGATATTGTTCGCAAAACCTTAGCTTTAGACCGGCTCGAGACGAGCACTATACCCAAAGTGGCCGAATCAATATCGGTCGAGGACATTAAAGTTCATCATCTCATACTGCAAATGTACACTCCCATTCGGTTTAAAAACAAGAATATTGGAGTTTTTGTAAGTGATATCGACATAGGGGAACTGTCCAAAATTTATCCAAAGATCCAATGGGTTTTCAGCGATGGAAGCTATCTGTCAGAAAAAAACAATACCATTCCGGCGCTAAAGCGGTTTCCCGGTCTGCATTCAGTTTTTGCCTCGGGCAAACCCGGAATAACCGATGGATCTCCGACGTTATCATGGGTACGTGTTTTTAAGGCCGAAAACAGGGAGATATCTCTTTGGGCAGGAAGAGAAATACAGCTTGAAAGTACAAATGAAGCAGGCAGGCGATTCAAAATACATATCATCACAGGAGCGCTTTTGGCAGGCATTTTTGTTTTGCTTGTCGCTTATTATATATCAGGCCGGATGCAATCTTTTTTAGTCACGCTTCTGTCTTGGTTGAAGGATTCAATGACAAATGGGGTCAACCAACCGCAGCACACCCGAACCGGAATAGATGAAATTGATGCATTTGCCGACCAATTGGAATGTCTTGTCTCCGACCGAAATGCATATGAAAAAAATCTCTCGGATGCTGCCAGGGAATGGCAAACTACATTTGATGCGACCAATAGAGTAATATGGCTTCTTGATGAGAACCGCCGGATCATAAAAGCAAATAAAATGACGGAATCTGTATTTACACACCCTGTCGATTCTGTCATCGGCAGATACTGCTGGCAAATAGTGCATGGCACAGACAAACCTCCTGAAGAATGCCCGTTTCAGATAACTAAAAATAGTTTAACCAAAGCGGTTGCTGAAATTCAGATTGGCGATTTATGGTTTGAGGAAGCAACTGATCCGATTTTTAATAAAGAAGGTAAGTTTGAAAAAGCCGTTCACACTTTGAATGACATCACAGAGAGAAAAAATTTAGAGATAGAAAAAGAAAAATTGATTTCTGAGCTTCAAACTGCATTGGCGGAAGTTAAAAAACTAAGCGGCTTGCTTCCCATTTGTTCTCATTGCAAAAAAATTCGTGATGACAAAGGGTACTGGACCCAGATTGAATCTTACATCTATGAACATTCCGAAGCAGAATTTAGCCACAGTATATGCCAGGAATGCGCTAAGAAATACTATCCGGATATGGATATTTATGAGGAATAGCATGGAGAGCCCTATGTCCATTATAAAATGCTCAAAGCCAGTATTGAAGGGGCGTTGACTTCTTCTGCCATTTCTCACCTATCTGAAATCGTTAGCAGTCCGCTTTTAGGCTACCGATTTAAGCCGGGACACCCTTTGAGATAAGGCTTCTCCGGAACCTCCGGTTCATGAGGCTTAGGTACTGCAAAACTCTCATCACCAGTTCAAACTGTCCCGCGTTATGTCGGTAGCCCGCTTTTATACCATGATTGCTGGGTTTTAATTTACTCGATTTCATTGGAATTATTGCTTTTTTTTGTTGGCTTGTATAAAACAAATTTAATCAACAAGAAAATATTGTCCGATAGTAATCATGAATATAGCAAGTTTGCGCTTCACAACAAATTTGTAAAAATTGATCAGTGGCGAGGTTAGATTGTGACCAGAAAACCAACCTATGAGGAACTCCTTCAAAAAGTTAAAAAACTGGAAGAGGAAAGATGCACCTGGAAAAAAGATTCATTCGTTGAAGCAAGTAATTCCAAACCAAGAGGAACAGATTCGGCGGATCCAGATAATGATTTTTGGGAAAAAAAAGACAACCTCGGATCTATTATAAATGTTGGCAAACTTCAATCGATCATGGACGACTTCCATAAACTGACTGGAATGGTTACCGCTATCCTTGATATGGAAGGTAATGTCATAGAATCAACTGGATGGCAGGATATCTGCACTAAATTTCATAGAGTACACCCAATAACTAAAAAGAACTGTACCGAAAGTGATCTTTACCTTGTTAAAAATATTAAGTATGGGGAGTATATAGAATACCAATGTAAAAATGGTCTGTGGGACGTCGTCACGCCATTATATATCGGGAACAAACATGTGGGCAATATTTACACCGGGCAATTTTTTTATGAGGGCGACCCGGTGGATGAAAACAGATTTATCAAACAGGCAGAAACTTACGGGTTCGATAAAGAATTATACTTGGATGCATTCCGCCGCATCCCGAGATACAACAGGAAAACTATAAAAGATTTAATGAGCTTTCTGGTCAAATTCACTTCCTATGTGTCAAACGTTAGCTATTCAAATTTGAAGTTGGAAACGGAAATTTATGATCGTAAACAGGCGGAAGATGAGCTTCGAAAAAGTGAACGAAGGTTCCAACGGGCCATGAACGCGAGTCAGGATGGTATATATGATTGGGATTTAGAGACTAAAGATATCTACTATTCTCCGGGTTGGAAGCGTATGCTGGGTTATGAACCTGATGAACTTCCAAATGATTTTTCTGTTTGGGAGAAATTAACACATCCTGATGACGCAAAATCATCTTGGACTATGATGAACGAGGTGATTGAGGGCAAAAGGGATCGGTTCGAAATTGAGTTCAGAATGAAGCATAAGAACGGTCATTGGGTTGATATTCTCTCCAGGTCGAACCTGTATACAGATGATTTGAATGGCAAAATCCGTGTCGTTGGAACTCATGTAGATATCTCAGAGATCAAAAAGATTGAAAGAGAATTAAAAGCAAGGGAAGAAGAACATTGGGCAATCCTTGAAACAGCCATGGACGGTTTCTGGATTATCGATACTGCAGGCCGTTTTCTCGAAGTTAATGAAACCTATTGTGAAATGAGCGGCTATGCAGAAGAAGAGCTTCTTCACATGGATATCAGTGCCGTGGAAGATGTTGAGGAGCCCTTCGACGTCGCTACACGCATGCAGAAGGTTCTGGCCGAGGGACAGGACCGATTTGAAAGTCGCCACCGTCGCAAGGACGGGACAGTCTTCGATGTGGAAATAAGCGTTCAGAAACGACCGTTGGATGAACCGCAATGCGTGGTCTTTATTCGTGACATCACCGAGCGCAAGTGCTCGGAATTAGCTCTTTTAGAAAGCGAAACTCGTTTTAAAGCACTTCATAATGCATCTTTCGGGGGAATAGTCATTCATGACCAGGGTGTAATTCTGGAATGTAACCAAGGTCTTTCGGAAATGATGGGTTATGAATATTCAGAGCTTATTGGAACCTACATTCCGCATGTGAAAAAGACAAGTGTTTGAATTTTAATGAAATTTGTTTTTTCACAGTAAAAGGATATTAAAATTTTAATTAAAAAAATCAAACAGTTAAAGAGACATGCGGAATGCAAGTTGGAATGGACGGACTTTTGTTGATAGCCGACCAATCCCGTGAAAAAGTAAAAAATAATATTCGTACTGGTTATGAAAAACCTTATGAAGCATTCGGTTTGCGGAAAAATGGTGAGGAATTTCCAATGCACTTAGAGGCCCGGAATGTACCTTATAAGGGGAAAAAAGTAAGAACTGTCGAGTTCCGAGATCTAACCGAACAGAAAAAGACTGAAACGGAAAAAGAAAAACTCCAGGCCCAACTCTTACAGGCACAGAAGATGGAGTCCGTGGGCCGTCTGGCCGGAGGTGTCGCCCACGACTTTAACAATATGCTCAACATAATCCTCGGCAATACGGAAATAGCAATTGAGGACATAGCCCCGGATGACCCGGTCCACGGAAACCTTGGAGAAATTTTATCTGCGGCCAAGCGCTCTGCCGACATCACCAGACAACTGCTGGCTTTTTCAAGAAAACAGACCATAGCACCCAAGGTCCTTAATCTCAACGATACCATCAAGAGCATGCTCAGGATGCTTCGGCGGCTGATCGGCGAGGATATCGACCTGGCGTGGCTACCTGGTGCAAATATCCGGCAGGTCAGGATGGACCCGTCACAAATCGATCAGATTCTGGCCAATCTGTGCGTCAACGCCCGCGATGCCATTGCAGACGTAGGAAAGATCACCATAGAAACTGGCAACACGACGTTTGATTCCGCCTATTGTGCAACACATCCGGGCTTTGTTGCTGGTGACTTTGTCCTGCTGGCGGTCAGCGATGACGGCTGCGGTATGGATCAGGAGACAATATCTAAGATGTTCGAGCCATTCTTTTCTACCAAGGACATAGGTAAGGGCACCGGTCTGGGGCTGGCTACTGTGTACGGCATCGTTAAACAAAATGAAGGTTTCATAAACGTTTACAGCGAGCCGGACCAGGGTACCACCTTCCGGATCTATCTGCCCCAGTATCGGGCTGAAACTGAAAGTCCGAAGAAAAAAATAGCAGAAAAAATAAGCGTGGACGGAAATGAAACCATTTTGTTGGTGGAGGATGAACCTTCCATCCTAAGAATGACACGCATGATGCTGGAGCGAAACGGTTACAAAATCCTTGCGGCCAGCACGCCGGGAGAAGCGATCTCGATTGCCCGTGAACACACTGGCAAGATCCACCTACTCATGACTGATGTGGTCATGCCCGAGATGAACGGGCGGGATCTGGCAAAAAACATCCTGTCCTTATACCCCAATCTCAAACGCCTTTTCATGTCCGGCTACACCGCCAATGTCATCGCCCACCACGGCGTTTTGGATGAAGGCGTGAACTTCATACAGAAACCGTTCTCCAAGCAGGATCTGGCAATCAAGATTCGGGAGGTGTTGGATGGGGCAAAAAGTTAAAGTTGTGCTTAATTCTCCTATGTAAAAATTTCACATGGGGCAAATCGGTTAGAGATGCCGGTTGTATTAAAGAGATTTTTTGAATATAAAAATGGCTGT
>CAXXNY010000017.1:0-65920 GCA_963674805.2 Christensenellaceae bacterium | reverse complement strand
CGGGGAACACGCCCCCATCCTTGTAGACCTCTTTGATCTTCTCTCCCAGTGCAGAATGATGTCGCCGTCCGGCAGGCTGTTTCCCAGCGGTTTGGGCCCTGGTAGCGCCACTGCATCCATCGGCCGCTGTTGGTGATGCTGCCTTCCTTTTCCACGACACACAGGCCGGCAGCATGAAGACTTCGGTCTTGATGGACGCCGGATCCATCCCCGGGCCATTCCAGAACGACCCGGTTTCGTTGTCGAACAGGTTCACGTTGATCCATCCAGTCCAGTTTTGCCCATGGGCCTCACGCGTCTTGTTGGCGTTGGCGCCGCTGCAGGCTGGATTCTGGCCCCAGGCGAAAAAGCCTTTGATCGTCTCCTTGTACATGGCATCGAAGAGGTCGAACCAGGAGTATGCGGCGCCGTCATCGACCTTGGGCAGCCATTGATAGCCGAAATCGTTGGCGGTGTCGGCGTTCTCACCGAAAAAGGATTTGAGCATGGAGACGCTGTATTTGGGATAATTCTGCCACCAGTTGGCGGACAGGGGATCCTTGCTGGGTTGGTGTCCAGCTTTCGTTGTAGGCCGCCAGGGTGTTGTTGGATGCCCGTGCCGTTTTCAGGTAGCCGGGCCAGATGTGCCACAGCAGGCAGTGGTCCGTAGACCCCTGGACATTGGATTCGCCGCGCAGGGCGTTGACGCCGCCACCGGCCACACCCATGTTGCCCAAAAGCAGCTGGATAATGGCCATGGTACGGATGTTCTGGGTGCCGGTGGTGTGCTGGGTCCAGCCCATGGCATACATGATCGTACCCGCCATGCCTCGTTTCCCGGTGGCGCTGTATGCATCGTAGACCCGCTTCAGATCTGCCTCGGAGGTTCCCGTGATGGTGGATACGGTCTTTAGATCATACCGGCTGAATTGTTTTTTCAACAGTTGAAACACACCAGCGGTCGTGCTTCAGCGACCGGTCCATTTTGGGTATGCCGTTTTTCTCCATTTCGAAAGCCCACTGGCTTTTATCGTATTTACCCATGGAGGGGCCCTTGGGATTCTTCTCGTAGCCGGAAAAAAGGCCGTTTTTGAATCCGTATTTTTTGCCGACGATAAACGGCGCATTGGTGTATAGCGACACATACTCCTCGCTGTAGCGCTTGTTCTCCAGGATGTACTTGATCATGCCGCCGAGAAAAGCGATGTCCGTCCCTGAACGCAAGGCCGTGTAAATGTCCGCCTTGGATGAGGTCCGGGTAAAACGGGGATCCACGCTGATCAGCGTGGCGCCCTTTTCCATGGCCTCGGTGACATACTTGAATGAGATGGGGTGATTTTCAGCGGCGTTGCTCCCCATGATCAGGATGCAGTCGCTGTTTTTGATATCGATCCAGTGATTGGTCATCGCACCGCGTCCGAACGACTCTGCCAGAGCCGCAACCGTAGCGCCTGTGTCAGATGCGCGCCTGGTGTTCGATATACACCAGCCCCAGGGAACGCATGAGAGCCTGGTAGGCCCAGCACTCCTCGTTGTCCATGGCAGCACTGCCCACCGAGGCAATGGCCGTGGTGCGGTTGACGGTCTGTCCCTTGTCCATTTTTAGCGGTGAAAGAAGCGTCGCGGGTCTCCTTCACCCGGTGGGCGATTTTTTCCAGGGCCCCAGTCCCAGGAGACCGATTGCCATTTGTCCGCATATGGAGCCCGGTACATGGGTTGGGTCAGCCGGTTTTCATTTTTCCGCCAGCTGCTTCAGGGAAGCCCCCTTGGAGCAGAGCGCGCCGCGGTTGATCACGTGATCGGGATCCCCTTCGATGTTGAGGACCCTGCCGTCACCCCGTTTGCTGGTGTGGACGATGGCGCCGCAGCCCACCGCACAATAACAGCAGATGGTGGTGGTTTCTTTGGCATACTTGGTCTTCAGCATCCCGGCATGGGCCCTGACCGGCTTTCAGGTCAAAACCCAGCCCGCCTGCGGCCAGCCCCGGCAGCGGTGGCGCCGGTGATCTGGATAAATTGCCTGCGGTTGACATCCATAACAGTTCTCCTTTTCTTTAACCGGTTATCCATTCCTGAACAGCTTTTTTCCGATGGAGATCAGACATGGAAATGCCTGAAACCAGCCCTCCGGCGAGAAGATCCGGACCTTCACCCGGAGGTGCCGACTCAGCAGGTGAAGACCCGGATCCACGATAAAGAGGATCTTCAGGGACAACCCGACAGCAGGCGCCCCTTATTTTTATGATCATTACCACAGGCCATGGTTACAAAAAGGATACAAGGCGAGTTACAGAGGAATGGGTGTATGGCGAATTGAGGAATCGTGGGAGCCGGTTAACCGGCTTTCATTATTTGCTCGTATATTTGCGTGGTGGCGGGGTCGGGGGCGGTGTCCAGTTCCGTGGCGAGGGTTTCCGCCAGATCCCGATATACTTTAAGGGCGGCGCTTCGCCGTCCCTGGCGCTGAAGCAGGCGCATGAGTCGCAAGTGGGCGTGCTCGGCCAGCGGATCGGCCTGGATCACGGCAGTGCAGTGCCGCGTCGCCTGTTCCAGGTCTCCTTTTCGTTCGAAAAAGCCCCGCCATCTCAAAGAGCACGGCAAGATATTGATCTTTTAAAGCGGGCGCGCTTCATTTCAGCCCAACCCAGATAGGGCTCTTCCGGTAAAAAATCTCCCCGGTATATGTCAGCCGCCCGCTGGCAGGCCCTCAGGAGCCGCCGGTCATCGTCATCGCGCTTTAGCTGCCGGATTTGATCACAGGCCGCCAAAAAATCATTGACGTCCACCCGGCAGCGTCCCATGTCGAGGCTGACCAGGTTGTCCTTCAGGGAAATGCAGGATGAAACGGAGCGATAATCAACGTCCGGCTCCAGGATTCTGCGCAGCCGGTGCAGGGTGACTTTAAAACGCTTCAGGGCCGCCTCGTGACTGCTGTCCGGCCAGAGGGCATCCATAAGGATGTCTTTGGGAATCTCCCGGCACCCATTAACGAGAATGGCTTTAAGCAACAGCTTCTGGCGATGGCCGGTCCACTGGGCATCGGCAATGACATCACCGCCGTTGAGGCGGACTTCAAACCCGCCCAGGGTCCGGATTTCAAAATGAAAGCGGGTGCCATCGGTTTCACCCCTTACCGTTGGGCGCTGGTCCGGCAAGCCAGCATCCCCCTGGTTGCCCGCTGCCGGAGCAGGCGTTTGCAGAGGCAGGCGGGCCATAAGGCAACGGGCAAGACCGGCAATCTCTGCTCGAGGGTGCGGGATGGCCGCTGAGCAAGCCGCCGCAACATCACCGGCAGATAAAATGGGGAAGGCTTCGTATCCCTTTGACGCCGCCAGGGCTAAAGCGGATTCCAAATGCCCCTCGGCCTCCCCGGCCTCACCCATGGCCCTTGCCACCAATGAAAGACCCAGGCGGGCCTCGACCAGCGACAGGTGGCTGAACACCCGGCTGAAAAAATCGTGGGCCGATTCCAGCGTCTTGCGGGCACCGGAAAGATCATCCAGATGATAGGCGACCATGCCCAGGATCAAACGGCTGCGAAACAGGTGAATGCTCTCTCCCTGACTGTGGGCAATCACCTCGACCCCCTGTTCTGCCCACATGCGCGCCCGCTCAAAGTGCCCCTGATGATATGCTTTCAATGCCCGCAGGCGCAGGGCCAATCCATTGTAAAGGGGATTGGCTGCCAGCATGGCCACGTCCTTGAGGTGATGGGCGGTTCGCCCCACGGCATCAAAGCGCCGTTGATGGATCTGAAGGAGGCCGGAAAAATCAACGTGGATGGGGTAAAGAAACAGCAGGCCAAACTTGTCGATATCTTCCTGATTGGCATCCAGCATCTGCTGGGCACGTTCCAGGTCGCCCTTGGACAATGCCAGTTTGATGCGCACAAGATTGCGCAAAGCGCGATATTCGGGATAAGCGGCTGCCACCAGTTTCTGAATGGTCGCAAGTGCTTTTTCCGCGGCCTCAAACTCTCCGGCCATGGTGAATCCGAATACATGGATGATGGTGGCGTTCACCGTCAGCGTTTCGTCCCCGATGGTGTTGGCCAGCAACATCGCATTGCGGCAGGCAGACAGGCCTTTTTGAAGATCACCGGTACCGGAGATGTAACCGAAGGCCACCTGCATCCACAACACCGCCTTGGCAAACGCATAATAACGGTTGCCGCTCACCCTTTCGAGCAGGGTCCAGGCCGATTCGAGCCATGGGTTCAACGCCGGGGCCGGATGGCCGAGGAAAACGGCGGCTTCGATGAGATAGGCCAGTGCCAGGAGCTGGCCCCGCTGGTCGCCTTCCACCTTAAACCGATCCAGGGCTCTTGAAAAAGCATGGATATTCCGGCGTCCGCCGATAATGCGTCGCCCCACAGCACGGTAAAAAAACAACCAGGCATCTTGATCGACCAAGGCGTCCGGCAGGATGTCGATCCAACCTGCCAGGTCGGCAAACCGTCCCTGGGCGGACAGCCCCATGGCAATTTTTTTAATTCCCGCCGCCGCTTTGTCAAAGGCTTCCGCCTTGAGGAAAAAACGGATGGCCCTCCTCGAAATGCCCGGCATCCCAGGCCAGGTCGGCAGCCTTGGCAAAAAACGCCTGCTGCGCTGGTTCGTCGAGGACACGATGGAATTTATCGATCAGGAAATCGCGGAACAACTGGTTGTAGCGATATCCCCAGCCGGTTTTGAGGTCATAAAGCGGATGGATGAACAAATTTCGCCGCACCATGGTGTCAATAATGGTTGCGACACCCCCCGCCGTTTGGTTTTCCATGTAGCGGGCAGCCATTTTCGGATCGATGGTTTCAAAGATCGACGACCGAATCAGAAAGTCCCGGGTGGCCTCATCCAGACCGGAAAAGACCGCTTCGGAGAAATAGGCCAGGCGCTCGCCCTGCATGGCGGCAGGCAGGCCGCTGTCGATAAATGCACGCCGCTGATCCTCCGGGACATGATTCAAGGCCTCCCACACCAGAACCAGGCCACCCGCCCACCCGTCGGTGATTTTCCGAATCATGGCCAGTTGGTGGGGTGCCAGGCGAAGATCATACAGCACCGCATAAAAACGGGAAATTTCATCGATTGAAAACGCCAGGTCCTCGTTGTCCAGCACAACCAGTTCCTGGCGGATGCGCAACGATTCAAGCTGAAGCAGCGGTGTCTCCCGGGACACGAGCACCAGGCAACTCGGCGGGGTAACGGCATCGATAAGCGTCTGGATCAATGCCAGGCTTTCTGCGCTGCCGGAAAGCCGGTCGAGCCCGTCGATCACCATCCGAACCGGTTCCCGGGCGATAATCTCATCCAGGAACACGCCGGCCAATTCGGCAATGCGCCCCGAACCGGCTTTGGTTCCCAGGGCAATGGCCGGATTTTTCAAAAAGGAGGAGACTTTCTGGCCGGGCCGCGAAGCTTTCAGGGCATGGACCAGCAGGCGAAAAAAATTCACCGGATCGCTGTCCGTGGGATCAAGATGCATCCATGCGCCGGTCGGGCCGGGCTGTCGGACAAATTCTGCCGCCAGTGTCGATTTTCCCTGGGCCGCCTGACCGGTGATCAGGATCACGCGGGTGGCCCCCGCATCGGTGGCACGCTGGATCAGTCGCGGACGGGGAATCGCCCGGGTCAGATCCGGCAGGGTAATTTTGGGAATGATTCGCTGGTCAACCATGGCGTTTCGATTCAGCTATTCGGCTGCGGGACGGATTAACCCCACTGTTGCATAAACAATATGAAAAAAGACAGTTAAATTTAGGGTATCATAATGGATCCCAAACTGAGCGATTCACCTTTCTCGAAGAAGGTCGAGGGGTAACGATCAGGGTTGGGTACCATCGCTTGTTGTATTCAAAAGGTGAAACCCATTGGGTTGCCGATCTCACCACATCACCGGCGTTATATATCGCCGCGCATCGTCCACTATAGCGCGACGCCATCTGCCTTGAATCTGCGGCAAGCTCGACAATCGCTCACTTTGGGTGGATGTATACCGGTTTCCACTCGTGGCCGGATTTCACAAATGGTGAAGACCGAATCCGGGCTTACCCTCGATAATGTACAATAGATTCCCGTTCCGGTGCAAATGGGCCGTCAGCCGGTAGCGTGAATTACCTGGTGCATGCAATAGAAGGAAACCGGCGGCACCCGGCGCCAAGGAAATTATTGCAAATATTCAGGTTTTAGGTATCATGAGCATGTCCGCCCGGACAGCAGTGCACCGGCAACACCGATTTGATCCAACCCGATCCCGAGGGAAACCCATTGATATGGAAGCCATGAAAACGGTTCTGGTCATCGACGATGAAACCGCTACCTTGACCATGTTCCGTCTGTTTCTGAATGCTTACGGCTATTCGGTGATGACGGCTGAAAATGGTGAAACCGGCCTTCAACTCGTCCGGGAGCATCACCCCGGCATCGTTTTCACCGACTTGAAAATGCCCGGCATGGACGGTTTTGAGGTCCTCAAGCAGATCAAGAAAACCGCACCGGCCACTGAGGTAATCGTGATTACCGGTCATGGGGATATGGATCAGGTGGTCCGCGCCCTGAACCTTGATGCCACCGACTTTATCAACAAGCCCATTGGTCGAAGCGCCCTTGATGCCGCACTCAAGCGGGCGGAAGCGCGCCTGGAAACCGACCGGCCGGAGAGCATCCCCATCGAAGTGAACATCTCGCGCGGGATGGCGATCGTTTCCATTCGCAGCACCCTGACCGGTCAGCACAAAAAACTGCTGATGGCATCGCTGCAGCGTGCACTGGATTCAGGCGCCAAAGGCATCATCCTGAATTTCGATGACTATTCGGCCGTAAACGGGGCCGGCATCGCCTTGCTCACCCGACTGCTCACCGAGGCCAAAACGCGAGGAACGCGGGTTTGTATTGCGGGCCTGTCGGAAAATTTCAACACCATTTTCGACATGGTGGGCATTACGCGGGTTGCACCGTGCGTTGATACGGTGGAAGCGGCCATATCGCTCATCAACAAAATCGAGACCGTATAACCATCTTTTTTGTGCATGGGACCAAAAACAAACTTGCGGTTTCGCATCCGACTCAGTATAGAATCGCGATTATTTTAACGAGGAGGGGTTATGGTTGATTCCCGAAGCTGGGACTGGGAGACCAGTGAAAAGAAGATTTCCCTGGCCACCTGGAAAGATAACTACCAATGGGTTGAGGAATCCCATGTCAGCCCAGACGGTGAAAAAGTCGCCGCCATCGTCAACGTTGACGAAGGCGAATTCACCGTGTGCGTCAACGGCCGGGCCTGGGGGGAAACGGTGTTCGATAAAATCTGGCACCTGCGTTTCTCACCGGACGGGCGTCTCACCGCCCTGGTGTCCGAAATGGGCGAATGGACCATGGCCGTGGATGGCGAAGCCTGGGAGAACAAATTCGGCTACATCTGGGAACCCCGATTCAGCGCCGACGGTGCCAGTATTGCCGCCGCCGTGCAGCAGGACATGCGATACGCCATGGTCCTCAACGGGAAACCCTGGGAGCAGACTTACGCCAACATGACCTATTTTGCCCTGAGCCCGGATGGACGGCACACCGCCGGTGCCGTTCAGGTGGAAGATGTGGACTCCGGAGAGATTCACAAATTCCAGGAGGGCTCCTTTTCCGCCGCCCTGGACGGAAAACCATGGGATGAACGCTTCGTCAACGTCTGGAACCTGGCCATCAGCCCGGACGGAGAACACCTGGCCGCCGAAGTGCGGCTCAACCTTTACGATTACACCATTGCCGTGGACGGCGTTCCCTGGGAATCGCGCTACGCCACCGTCTGGGAACCAAGGTTCAACCCGGCCACCGGCACGGTGGTGGCACCGGTTCGGGAAAAGGGATTGTGGGCGCTGGCAGAGAACGACAAAATCATCTGGGATCGCCGTTTTGTGCAGCTCTGGCATCAGATGTTCAGCCCCGACGGCAGCCGGCTGGCCGCCATCGTGGCCCCCAGCTACGGCCGATGGACCGTGGCCGTGGACGGCGTTCCCTGGTCGGCCACCTTCACCAGGCTGGTCACCGACGCAACGTTCAGTCCGGATGGGCAGTGTATCGCCGCCCTGGCCAAGGATGATGAGACCTACCGCGTCGTGGTCGACGGAAAACCCTGGTCCGATAGCTGGGACATGGCCTGGAAGCCGGTCTTCAGCCCGGATGGAAAAGACCGTGGCCGCCAAGGTGGAGAAGACGGGCCAGTACACCTACACGGTGAACAACCGGACCTGGTCCACATCCTGTGATGCCGCCTGGCCCCCGGTCTTCAGCCCCGACGGAACGCATCTGATGCTGCGCACCATCGAGGCGGGCAACTATGTCCGGCGCATCGTGCCTGTTTCTACCATCACCGGTTAGGAGAAATAACACATGCATACCTTCTATAACTTTGTCAGTGGGCCGCTGGCATGGATCGCCTTTATTCTCTTTTTCGGGGGCAGCGTCTACCGCATCGTCAGCATGCTGATGCTGGTTGCCGAAAAAGAGAAATTCATATTCACCTACATGAGTTGGCGCTACAGCCTGCGATCCATTTTGCACTGGATTATCCCCTTTGCCACCGTGAACTGGCGACGCCAGCCCGTACTCACCGTGGTCACGTTCGCCTTTCACATCTGCCTGGTGGTCACGCCCCTGTTTCTGCTCTCTCATGTCGTACTCTGGGACGAAGCATTTTCCCTGAACTGGTGGACACTTCCCGACGCCGTGTCCGATGTCATGACCGTCATCGTCATCCTGGGTGCGGTCTACTTTCTGGTTCGACGACTTACCCAGCCGGAAGTCAGGTTCGTCACTTCCGCCTCGGACTTCGTGATTCTGGCCATCGTGGCAGCACCCTTTGTCACCGGGTTTCTGGCCTACCACCAGTGGCTGTCCTATCCGCTGGTCATGGGCCTGCACGTGCTGGCCGGAGATATCATGCTGGCGGCAATTCCCTTTACGCGCCTGAGCCACATGCTCTTCTCGCCGTTCACCCGGGCATACATGGGTTCGGAATTCGGCAATGTGCGGCACGCCCGGGACTGGTAGCAGACAGCGGATTCGATCAACCCGCGGCCGGTGTGTGTTGAAATCCGGCATAAGCTGAAAAAGGAGTTCTCAACATGGCGGAACCGTCAAAAAAAGAAAAACCCAAGGTCGTGGACGAGGGTATCGATGTCGGCATCTCCCGGCTTACGGATGAAAAAATACAGTCGGTAATCAACAGCGTTATTGACAATGAGACCGGCGCCCGGCTGAAGACGTACGTGGAAACCTGCATTCATTGCGGCCTGTGTTCGGAAGCCTGCCACTATTACCTGTCACACGACAAGGACCCGCATTACTCACCGGTGGGCAAGGTCAAGCAGACCATCTGGGAGATGCTCAAGAAAAAAGGGCGGGTGAGCCCCGAATTTATCCGCAAGGCCGCCATCATCGCCCACACTGAATGCAACCTGTGCAAGCGCTGCGCCCAGTATTGCCCCTTCGGCATCGACATCGCCTACCTGATGAGCGTGGTGCGACGCATCATCCACCGGCTGGGGGTTACGCCGCTCTACATTCAGGACACGGCCCACAGCCACTCGGTGACCATGAACCAGATGTGGGTCAAGGGCGACGAATGGCCGGACACCCTCCAGTGGCAGGAGGAGGAAGCCCAGGCCGAGATCCCCGACCTGCGCATTCCCCTGGAAAAGGAAGGGGCGGACATCATGTACAGCGTCATCGCCCCGGAGCCGAAATTCCAGGCCCAGCTGATCTACCAGGCCGCCTATATCATGCATGTCGCCGGGGTGGATTGGACCATGCCCGCCTCCGTGGGGTGGGACAACAGCGACATGGCCATGTTCACCGGGGACAACGAGATCATGGGGCGCATCAAACGCGCCCATTTCGAGACCGCGGAGCGCCTCAAGGTGAAAAAGATCGTCATGGGTGAATGCGGGCACGCCTTCCGATCGGTCTACGACGTGGGCAACCGCTGGTTGGGGTGGTCCATGCCGCCGTTTACCATCGTGCATGCCATCGAGTTCTACCACGACCTCATCAAGGAAGGGCGCATCAAGATCGCCAAAAAGTACCAGCCCCCCATCACCCTCCACGATCCGTGCAACGTGGTGCGTGGCGGCGGACTGCACGAGAAGGCCCGTTACGTGGCCCACGCCCTGTGCGAAAATGTGATTGAGATGCACCCAAACCGGGAGCACAACTACTGCTGCTGCGCCGGCGGCGGTGTGATCAACACCGGCCCGCCATTTAAAATGACGCGCATCGAGGGCAACCGGGTCAAGGCCGAACAGCTCTTTGGCGCCAAGACCAAGGGCGCGGAGGTCCTTGTGGCCCCCTGTCACAACTGCCACAGCGGCCTGCACGACATCGTTCACCACTACGAAATCGGTCTGGATATCAAATTCTTCGGGGATATTATCTACGAAGTCATGGAAAAGCCCGCGTGAGGCCCAAGCCAGGAGGAAATATGAAAACCGTCACACGGATCGCGCTGTCACTATCCATCGGGATCGCTCTGGCCAGCTCTCCGGCATGGTCCCAGGACGACATGACCGTCGTGGACAATGCCGCATTCGGCAACCCCCAGCGCACGCCGTCGGTATTCGTCCACGATGAGCACAATGAAACTGCCGGCATCGACGAATGCAACGTGTGCCACCACGTCTACGAGGACGGCCAGCTGGTGGAAGATGAATCCTCTGAGGACCAGAGCTGCTCGGAATGCCATGACCTGAAAGGATCCGATGACCAGCCGTCTCTGATCAAAGCCTTTCACACCAATTGCAAAGGCTGCCACCAAGAGCAGGAGAAGGGGCCGATACTGTGCGGGGAATGCCACATCAAGTAATGTTAACCCAGAAAGGGCATCTTAATGCTCCAGACCGGGTGTGCTCACGATGATGAAATCCTCGATGTAGCGCTGCTACGCCTCCGGTTTCAACATCGCTGCGGCCTTGGGCTGAAACAAAACCGACCCTTTCTGGATCAACGTTAAACAGGAAGGGTTGCATCATCGTCCATTGGAGAGAAGATTTAATCGCGGGATAAGATCGCCTTGTAGAACTGATTAAATCGTTAACGCATATTATATTTCCATCTTTGTCATTCCCGCGGCGGCGGGAATCCATTTAACGTGGAGGCTTTTCTCATGCCAAAAAAAATCCTCATCATCGATGATGACCCCATTGTGGTCAGGTACCTGGAAGCCGTATTCAGCGACAACGGCTACGAAACCTGCACCGCCTCCAGCACCATGGAAGGCCTTGACGTGGTCAAGCAGGAGAAGCCCGACCTGATCACCCTTGACCTTCAGATGCCCGGTGAGTGGGGCCCCCGCTTCTATCGCAAATTGCGCAAGGACAAGGAACTGCGCGACACCCCGATCATCGTGGTCAGCGGCATCGACGGCGACCACGCCATCAAGGATGCCATCGCCTTCGTGAAAAAGCCCTTCGATCCGGAAAAACTGGTGGGGATTGTCAAGAATACGATTGGGTGACAGCGGCGGTTAAAAATATGTAAAGCTGCGGATAGATGATGGCCCGGAGTGTTCTCTTCATGTGAACGTATATGATCGATTTTCTTCCTTTGATGCCGAGCGCTTTCTATACAGGCCCACGATGATTCACGTGCACGGTCGATCCCGGTATGCTTTTTCCAGCAAATAAGATGCCCCGCCTATAAACGCAAATAACGTTGGGCACGTTGCTCTGACCTTCCTTTCCATGGGCCAAGTAAGGATTACATACATGATCCATCTGCCGAACGATTAAACGGCAACCGTCTTGAACACCTTCCGGGGACGGTTGCCTGCCAACGGCTTCTGCGGTCGTGGGGCAACGGATCGGCAGGAGGAACCATCATGGCATCCAAACCAACAGCAAGCGCATGCTCCGGCTCTTGTGGAAACAAATAAATTATGATAACAATAGGTTGTTTAAAATAGAGCGGCGGGTAATGCGTCATCGCAGGATCGGGATGCTATTGCGGGAACGGCAGGAAGAGGTCACGCCGATGAAAATCGATGAACCCTATATCACCATAGACAACCAGAGGATCTCCCCCATCGAACGCTTGCCCCACTGGGACGCGGCATCGGATGACCGAAGCGGGCGGGAGGCGCAGCCTTTCGGTGTTGTCGACCAGGTCACCATTTCCAGGGAAGCCCGGGAACGTGCCAAGCTGCCGCCGGACCCATCCGAAACAACCGCGCGGGCCCTCAACCGCCTGCAGAAAAAACTGCCCGCAACCGGCCCCCTGCTGACCTATTCACCGAACCGGTTGCGGTAATCAAGTCCGCGTCCACCGCTACTTCCGGCAAAAAAAATGCAGATTGAATGCATCCGCGGGAATCTCCATCACCGTCACCTGCCCGAACCCGGCCTCGCCCAGCATCCGTTCGGCCAGTTGCCGTCCCCCACATCATCCCCAGCCCGGCACCGCCATCCACCAGGCCTACCGGCATGCAGTGCATCAGGCTGACCGTATACAGAAACGGTCCCATGGGATGGTTCCGGTTGCCGTCGATGTCGCTTTCCGCCGCGATGTCGATCATTGAAAAAGAGCCATCGTCCCTTAGTATTTCATGAACCCCCCGAAGTGCTTCCAGCGGCCGGGTCTGATCATGGATGGCATCAAAGGCCGTGATGTAGTCAAACCGTCCGGACAGGTCGCCGGGATGGCGCAGCCCGGCTGCATCCCGCTGTTCGAAAAAGATATTGGCCAAGCCCTTTTCCCGGGCCTCGACCCGGGCCGTTTCCAGGGCCTCGGCGCTGATGTCGATACCGGTGAACCGGCTGGCGGGGAACGCCTGGGCCATCAGGATGGTGGCGACTCCCTGGGCGCATCCGAGGTCGCAGACATCGATGCCCCGGCCAAGGGCCATGACCAACCGCCCATCGTCCACCGACGGCAAAAAGACGTCCACCAGGGTCTGGCGGTGCTTGGCATCGCCCAGTTGCGCCATGAAATCATGAAAATCCGGATACTGGGTGTAGGGGATCCCTTCACCGGTCTGAAAGCCCTGGAAAACGGACGTCATGGCACAGGCCGTCAGCAGGGGAATCTCCTGGGCATACACCCCCAGGTTGCCGCTGCCGGAACGGCGGGCGAGCACATCCCCATGGGCGGCGGGCAATAAAAACCGGGGTTCGCCGTCACCCTCACGAACCAGCGCCACAATGCCGCCGCAGACCATCACACCCAGCCACTCCTGCACATAGCGACGGTCCAGACCGGCATCCGTGCAGATCTCATCCACGGTGCACGGCCGCTTGAACGCATCCATGACATCGAAAAGGCCGGCCCGGTAACCCAGCCCCATGGCCAGGTTCAAGGCACCGGAATTGAGGATATCGACCATTTTATCCTGAAACGTGCGGGCGCCATCTTGCATGATTTTTCCTTTTCTACCGATTGCCCATCGGACATTTTCCATTTAATCGCCCATGCCGAAGGGGCCTGCGGACACCGCCGATCATCGATCCGCCTCCAGCAGCCGGCGCATCGCTTCGGGCAGCCCGCCGGACTGAAACGTGGTGGCTTTCGATTCACCGGGGGTGCGAATGGTCAGGGTATGGGCGTGCAGCCCCAACCGATTGAAATCGTGGTGCCGGCGAAGGTATTCCCGGGAACGGCCCGATCCGTAGCGCCGGTCTCCCACCACCGGGTGCCCCGCCAGTTTGGCATGCCGCCGGATCTGATGTTTCCTGCCGGTCAGCGGTTCGCATTCGATCAGGGAATAACGAAGGGCTGTGTGCCAGTGGGCGCCACCGGGTGGCACAGGACACGCGTTTGCCTTTTCCCGCGGGGTCGTTCCGGCCGGCTGCGGCGGCGGTCAGGGGCCAGTCCCAGACGGCCCAGTCCGGACGTTCGGCCGGCCCTCGGCACCGGCCATGGACCAGGGCCAGGTATCGCTTATGGACGGCCTGGGCGGCAAATTGCCTGGCGAAGCAGGCCAGTGTTTTCGCGTCACCGGCCAGCAGCACAATGCCGCTGGTGTCCCGGTCGATACGATGGACCGCATGAATGGCGGACACATACTGGCCCACACGCGGCAGACGTCCCGCGCGCAGCGCAGCCAGGGCCACCGAGCACAGGTCGCCGCCCGGGTCGTTGTGAATGCTCATGCCGCAGGGTTTTTCCACCACCAGCCAACCCGGACCGCAAGCCATTACCGGAATTCGCAGTGTGCCGGCGGCAATAACCGTTTTCATCTGCTTGGCGGGGGTGTTCATCGGGGCAGGTCATCCAGTGCCGCCCGGGCCCCGGAGAGCAGGACATCGGCACCGCACTGATCCAGAAGATCGATGCTTCGGGTAAGATAGCGGCGGGCCTCGTTGAATTGTTTTTTATGGGCGTAGAGCAATCCAAGATCCTGGGTTGCCTGGGCCAGTCTCAGTCGTGCGTGAATCTGGGTGCCCATTGCAATGGCCTCACGGAGGTATCGTTCGGCAAGGCGGGAGGCAACCGGCAGGGTGCGCAGCAGGAATCCGGCATTTTTGATAAAGGCCATGAATCCCGATGTCTGCTGCCGTCGGACCAGGGAGAGATAGAACCGGCCCAGCATATGCGTGAAGATCAGATCGTGGTTGCGTTTGCCATGCCGTCGGTGGCACTGGATCTGTTCTTGAATGAGGGATACGCCTTTTCTCAGGTTGCCCATGGACGCAGAGACAATACCATAAAAGGCATTGGCGGATGTGCCGACATATTCGTAGCCGTACTGTTCGGTGGTGGCGATGACGAATTCGAGGGTTCTGGCAGCAAGCAGGACTTTTCCCTGCGAAAAATAGGCATAACTGAGAAAAAAACGGGCATTCAGGGTGTAAATGGGATCCACCGACACCTCGATGGCCTTGACCAGCAGCGACTCGGCCTCAACGAAATCCCCCGCCGCCATACGGGATGCACCCATCAGCAGGTACCCTTCCGAAAAAGTGCGGACATCTCCCTCCGTTTCACCAAACCGGATCAACTGCTCCCCGCTTTTCCAGCAGGCATTGATATCTCCGCTGAAAAAATGGAGCAGTCCCATCCCCGTCAAGTTAAATCGGAACAATTCATGATCGGTTTTGATCCGCTCAGCCACCTTGGCCGCCTGCCGGCCATAAGCCAGCGCTTCATCCATGCGCCCCAGGTCTGTGCAGGTCCAGCAAAGGCCGGCACAGCTGTATCCGATCAGGTTGTCGTCACCCGTCTCATCACCGGTTTTCAAGGCACGAATCAGGTAGGTGTAGGATTCCGACACCAGTTCCCTGCGCTGCAGGGCCCATCCCATGCAGACGTTGTACATGCCCGTTCTCAGAGGGTCACCAAAGGCATTCACGTCAGCCTCATGACTTCTCAGAAGATCCAGCATTTCGCGAAACAGCCCCCGTTTATTCAAGGCAAAGTACCACTTGATGATCAGGTCGATAATCATGGCCTGTTCTTCGGTGGTGGGAACGGCAATCTCTTTGAGCAACCGGTAGGCTCTTTCGTAGTATCGATGGGATTCCTCCACCGCATATTTCTCGAGGCTCTTTTCACCGGAACGGATCAAATACTCGGCGGCTTTGTGGACACAGGCGCTGTTGGCGTAATGCAGCGCCAGGGTCTCCAGGACACTGTCCAGGCGACCGACAGACTGATCTTCCAGGGTGAGGGCGATTTTCTCATGAATGGCACGCCGATCCTTTTTCAGCAGTCCTGCATAGACCACTTCCTGCACGATGGCATGCTTGAAGCTGTATGCCGTTTCATTCTGATCCGGGATCCGCCGGATCAGATCCACCCGTTCAATCTTATCGAGACAGGCGGCCAAGGCATCCGGGTCCGCCGTGACCCGTGCCAACAGATCCAGACGAAACACCCGTCCGATGACCGATGCTTCCTGGAGAATGCTTTTGGCGGCGCGTCCCAGGCGATCCAGACGTCCGTGAATGATTCCGTTGATGGTGGATGAAAAATCAGAGATATCGAAGGCGTCATCAAGATGCCACTGGCCGTCGACGCGTTTGAGGCGTCGCGTGTCGAGCAGGGAGTTGACGACCTCTTCCAGATAAAAGGGATTGCCTTCCACATGTTTGAGAATATAGCGATCAAGCGCCTCTGGAATAAGCGGGGTATCCAGCAATGACCGTACCATTTCCCTGGACGAGGGTGCATCCAGATCTTTAAGATGGATGCTTTCACGTGCATAGGAAAAGCGTCCGCCGCGCTCACCGTCCGGGAAATCCAACACCGGCCGGTAGCTGATCAAAAACAGAATGGGAAGGCCGGATTCTTTGAAGATGAACCGGATCAGTGCCAGCGAGGATGGATCCGCCCAATGCAGGTCCTCGACGCAGACAATCGTGGGCCCCTGGCGGGCCAGTGCCGACAGCAGGGAAATGAAGGCAGACTGCAGGCGGGATTTGTAAATTTCAGGGCCTGCCGCCAGGGTTTCGGATGGAGAGGCCGCATACAGCCCCGCCAGGAAAGGGACGACCGCACCCGGATCCTCCACCAGTGGCTCGATGCCGGACCGGAGTTTGGCTTCGATGACCGCTTCGGCATCCTCTTCGCGGATGTCGAAGAGCCGGTTGAGCATGTCGATGAAAGGGTAGTAGGGGATGCCGCTGTTATAGGCATAGGCATGGCCGTCCAGCCAGCGGATGGCATCCGCCGCATAGGCGTTTTTGAATTCCGTGATCAGGCGGCTTTTACCGGTACCGGCATCCCCTGAAACGGTCAGGACCGTGCCTTCTTGGCGCTGCAGCCGAAGAGCGGCGTCTTCCATCTGCTCCAACTCCCGGTCCCGACCGATAAGCCTGGCCTTCAACCCGTGGAGGCGGCGGACTTTGTCCGGCCGGGATGCCGCGGCGTTAACCCGGTATACATTCGCGGGCTGCAACCGACCTTTAACCGTGACCGGTGCCAGGGGCAGAAAACTGAAAAAACCGGCCGCTGCTGAAAAGACGCGGCTGTTCACCAGCACCTCTCCCGGCAGCGCCATGTCCCTGAGCCGGGCGGCCAGGTTCACGGTATCACCGGTGATGCCATGCCGCCCGATTTTCTCTTGCGTGGATCCGGTAACCACCAGGCCGGTGGCGACGCCGGATCGCATCGCAAGCACGACGCCGATGCGATCGAAGTAACGCTGCGCCATCTGCGAAACCATTCGGTGGATTTCCATGGCCGCCCGGATGGCCCGGATGGCATCGTCCTCATGGGTCTCCGGCATGCCGAATACCGCCAGCACCCCATCCCAGAGAATGCGGTCCACATGCCCTTCGTAGCGGGCGATGATCTTGACCGTCTCTTCGAAAAGATGTCTCGTCACGTCCCTGATCTCTTCCGGATCCACCCGGTTGATGATTTCCCGGTACCGGCTGATGTCCGAGAACAGGACCGTTACATGCTTGCGTTCACTTTTTAATTTGCCGGCCCGCGGGTCCGACACGTGCTCAAGGAGGTTACCGCACTGGTCGCAGAATTTACTGCCCGGCCGGTTCGGGTTTTGACATTGGCTGCACAGAATGGAGATCGCCAGTGCAGCGCCGCAATGGCTGCACGCCACCGCTTTTTCTTCCACCACGCCGTGGCATTCAGGGCAGATCATGAATCGCAGGCCTTTCAAGGAAACAATTGGCGTTTTCTTTACACTCAACAACAGATACCCGACGGGTGAAAACATGTCAAACTTCCAGACGCCCAACGGAAAAAGAATACAGGTCGTCGAGAAGTTCGCTGTCGCCTTAAGCGCGGTTGATTTGAAAGTAAAGGGATCGTATAATCTGTCCATCGTCGATCGCCCATTTAACCCGACCACCCCAGCCAGGAAAGGATCATGGCATGACCGATACCGACAAAACCGCATTGGGCACGTATTTTGAAAATACCCGCGCGCTTGCCGACATTCTCGCCGACGTCAATGAAAAAAGCAGGCACCTGGTCGCGCGGTTCGTTGAGAAGCAGAAAAAGAGCGGGGCCATCGATCAGGCTGAAGCCGTATCGGTCGGCAAAAGTTTTCAGCAGCTGGCCGAAGGCCTCATGGCCGATCCCACGCGACTGTTCAACGATCAGATGTCCTACTGGCAGGAATATTGGGGACTGGTGCAGCAAAATGCCATGCAGTTCTGGGGGCAGCCGGCCGGACCGGTGATCGAACCTGAAAAAGGGGATCGCCGTTTTAAAAATGCCGAGTGGGATCAAAATCCCATGTTCAGCTTCATCAAACAAAACTATCTGCTGACGTCCCGGGCCATCCGCGAAACCGTCCAGAATGTGCAGGGCCTGGACGATCAAACCCGCCGGAAAATTGCCTTCTACACGGATCAGTATCTGGACGCCATCGCCCCAACCAACTTTCTGGCCACCAATCCGGAATTGCTCAAACTGACACTGGAAACCCGTGGAGAGAACTTGCTCAGCGGCATGCGAAACCTGCTGGAAGACCTGGACCGGGGACCCTGCCAGCTTCAGATCCGGACGACCGACATGGATGCCTTTGAGGTGGGGAAAGACCTGGCTGTAACCGAGGGCAAGGTGGTCTACAGCAACGACCTGATAGAGTTGATTCAATACAGCCCCAGCACGGATCAGGTCTACCGGCGGCCACTGCTGTTCGTCCCCCCATGGATCAACAAGTACTACATTCTGGACCTGCGGCCGGATAACTCTCTGGTCAAATGGATGGTGGACCAGGGGTATACGGTCTTCATGATCAGCTGGGCCAACCCGGATGAGAATCTAAAGGAAAAAGACTTCTCCGACTATATGCGGCTGGGGCCGGTGGCCGCCCTGAAGCAGATCGAAAACGTCACGGGGCAGCAGCCGGTCAACACGATCGGATACTGCATGGGCGGCACGTTGCTGGCCTGCGCGAACGCGTGGCTGACCGCCAGGGGTGAAGGGCAACGCATTGCCTCGGCCACGTACATGGCATCGTTGATGGACTTCTCCGAGCCCGGCGACATCGCCGTCTTTATCGACGAGGAACAGGTTGCCGCATTCGAAGAACAGATGGAGACCCAAGGATACCTGGATGGATGTGCCATGTCCAACAGTTTCAGCATGCTGCGGGCCAACGAGTTGGTCTGGGCTTACGTGATCAACAACTACCTGAAAGGCGCGCCGCCGATTCCCTTCGACATCCTGTTCTGGAATTCGGATTCAACCAATATGCCGGCCCGCATGCACAGCTTCTACCTGCGAAACATGTACCTGCACAATCGACTCAGGCAACCGGGCGGCATCACCCTGGACGGGGTGCCTATCGACCTGACAACGGTCACGTCTCCGGCCTATTTCATCTCCACCAGAGAAGACCACATCGCCGGTTGGAAGGCCACCTACGCCGGTGCCCGGCTGCACGCCGGGAAGGTCCGGTTCGTGCTGGGGGCGTCGGGCCACGTGGCCGGTATCGTCAATCCGCCACCGAAAAACAAATACGGCCGCTGGACCAATGATCGCCTGCCGGCAGCACCGGATCAATGGCTGGCGGAGGCCGAATTCCGCCAGGAATCATGGTGGCTGGACTGGGCCCGGTGGAACCGGGAATATGCAGGAGAAAAGGGTTCCGGCGCGGCCCGTGGGCCATCCGCACGGCATCTCGCTGGACGACGCCCCGGGCTGTTATGTCACCCGTCGGCTGGACCTCCCGGAGAGCGGGGTCTGCTATCTGACCAATGCGTTGTTGTAGCCTGTCGCTTGCAGCATGTTCTTTTTATGCGGACGGACCAATGATCGTGTACCATCATTCCCCGCTGCCGATTGACACTTGAGCGTTCACACCCATCCGGCTGCACCGCCATTACCGCCGCAATGGCGTCACGCATGCGTACCACCGGGTCGTCGGCATCGGCTTCATCGATGATGATCAACGATGAGACGATGGCCAGGGCGTGCTGCCGGTCTGCGTGGGTGGGCAGCATCCGGGTCAGTGCCGAAAGGGCCGCCTCCGGTGCGGACTTCATGAAACCGGATTGCACTTTAATCATTTCACTTAACAACGACCCATGAAGCTCAGCCAGACGGGGATCTTCGCCGGCCAGGCGATCATAGCCCGCCAGACTCCGGCGCCGGGCGCCGCCGCCGGCATGGGCCAGGGCGACCATGATTCTCACGACCGCCTGCGGCAAAACCGCCAGCGTCGATCTTCGCCCGCCAGCCGGACAGGCTTTCGGCGGTTTCGGTGGATTCATCGGCGGCGTTATCCGTGGTCATGGCCCGCATCCACGGATTATCGAAAATGGCATAAAACCATGATTCGAGTGCCTGGTCACGAAAATCACGATAAAGATTCAGGCTGTTGGAAATCGTGTCGGAGAACATCTTTTCCATGGCTAAAAAGGGGTTGTCCGACGATACGGGCCGTCGTTTCCGCTTCACTTCTCCGGCAAGCCGGGCGACCGGCTTGACCCACGGGTTGAGGTCTGAAATGCCATAGCTGGAGACCCTCAGCGGATGCAGCTGGCGCAGGGCTTCGGCTGTGGCATCGTTCACCACCGCCTTCACCCAGGGCCGCACCCACTGTCGATACAGCCGATCGTTGAAACGGGAAAGTGCCGCTGCCGACGAAAACGCATCGTCATCGTCGCCATCATCCAAAGCCAGGATATCCGCCATCTCCCTTGCTTCGAACCGGACATGCCGAAGGCGGTCCCCGGTATCATCGTCGATGACCATTTCGTATAATCCGGGGGAGAGGTAGTCCATCAAGTCGATGCTGGCCAGGATCTCCCGGTGCTCTTTCCTGGAGACACTCGCAGAAACAAAAATACCCAGGTGTCCGACGGTATCGTGGACCATATAGACGATGGTCTGGTTCCGCCGTCGGATTTCGTCCACACTGCCCCATACGGCCGGAATCCAGTTAAGGGCTTGCTGGGGCGGGGTTATGTTGTCCCCCCGGGAAGCGAAAACCACGATGGGCCCGGCCAGCGCCTTGAGGTCCACCGGCTGGGCGGTCATTTGCAGTTGCCCCCGTTCGGCATGGTTGCCCACGAACAGCTGATCCACAATAAAGTGGATCTCCTCGGTGGTAAGCAGGTAATAACCGTTCCACCAGCGCTCGAAGTCCAGGTAGCGTCCGTCTTCCGTATCCACGTTGGCCCACAGGTGATACTGCTTGTCCCATAAGGTGTTCGCCGGGTTGAGGTCTTCGAAACCGGCCACCAGATGGGCGCCGTCGAACATGCCGTTGCCCAGGTCACCCCATAAGGAGGCCTGCCACACGCCGCCCGTCAGGCCTCCTTTATAGCGCATCGGATGCCGCCCCTTCACGCCGGCCCAGTAGGAAAGCGGTGCACCGTTCATCACGATGGGCCCGGTTATGTCGGGCCTGACGGCACCAAGCAGCGCGGCCGCCCACCCGGCCTGGCAGTTGCCGATGATGGCCGGGGGGCCGGATTGGGGATGACCCGCTCGGACCGCTTCCACAAATCGGGCCAGGGCCTGTTGCACGTGGTCCAGGGTTTGCCCGGCAACCGGCCAGGTGCGAAAGAGAATCACATACACCGGGTATCCCTGGTCCAGGGCCATTCCGATTTCCGAATCCTGTTTGGTACCACCGATACCGGGGCCGTGGCCCGCCCGGGGATCGATGATAATCACCGGACGCCTCGGCGCCTTGCCGGTGGTCTTGGCCATCAGGGGCCGCCGTTTTTCCCTGGCATCGGGTGTCCGGGATTCGGATGGCGTCCGGCGGTCCCGAATCCTGGCCAGATAAAAATTGGTGGGCGGATCCATCTCCCGCCCGTCCAGCAGGACGTCATAGGAGAAGGTCAGCACCGGGGGCTGGCCCTGTCGAAGGTGATCGAGGTACTGGTTTCCACGGCGTCTCATCGTATCCGTATACAGGACCGTTCGTTGAAAAAAATCACCGGCATATTCAGTGGCATTTTTCAGCCAGGACAAGGGGGAATCGGCAGGAGTGGAATGGGTCGTCGTGGGCATGGGTACCTCCGGTTGTCGGAATCGCTTCAGCTCTATTTGTGCATTGCAACAAAGGGGTTGCCGGCCAGTGGCCGGCTGAGCGGTTCACGCGCTGGTTTTCGGATCATTGTCATTGTTGTCGGATGGGTCCGGACGTTTCGGGTCCCCCTCTTTCGAGGTGGTGGATGGCGGGAAACCGAACATCTCCATGATGGCTTCCATGGAAGATGCGACGGGCGTGATCTCCGGCATGCGTTTGGACATATCCCGGCCCATGTCCAGCCACTGGCCGAACTGTTGATCAAAGGCCTGCTTGGTCTCGACATAATTCTGGATGGTTTTCTGAAAGTACGTTTCGAAAAAATCGCCCAGGACATTGTCGCCATACCGGATGACCAGGTGCAGTACCGGCACCGGCAGCAGGCTGTTTTTTCGCTTGGCCGATTCAAGGACAATCTGGGTGAGGATGAAAGCGGTCACATCCTCGCCGGTGGAGGCATCCTGAATCTGCACCTGTTCGCCGGAACGAATCATCGCGGCCACATCCTCGAGGGTCACATAGCGGCTGTTGCGGGTATCATAAAGCCGCCGGTTATTGTATTTTTTCAACATCAGGGGACCAGGCATGGAACCATCCTTCGCGTCACAGCTTGTCGCACTGCAGCATAAGCTCACATTAAGGTTGTTTGTCATTGCGCCATGTCAGCATAGATATCAATATAGGCAGTCCCTGCTGATTTACAATCCGCTTTTAATATTTTTTGTGCACTGCACCATTTTTGCATTGACATCGGCCACCGGCGATCTATATTGATGCCAAGTGAGCTTATTGCAACCCAACCCCAGACCAAGGAGAATAACCATGGATCAGAAACAGATTTTCAGGCAGATGGTGGAATTCAACAAAGGCGCCTTCAACAATGCATTTAACGCCATGGTCATGGTTCAGGACCAGAATGAAACCCTGGCCACCACCATGCTGAACCAGGCCACCTGGATGCCCGAAGAGGGGAAAAAAGCCGTTCAGGAATGGGTGGAAACCTTTAAAAAGGGTCGAGAAGAATACAAGAAGACCGTGGATGAAGCCTTTAAGAAGGTGCAGGATTTTTTATAATCGCGCCACATGCCGGAACCACCCATAACCTAACCAGCAAGGGGGAGGCACCATGATCGGGAAAACGTTCGACCAGCTTAAGGTCGGCGATTCGGATCGGTTTTCGAAAACGATAACCGACGCGGACGTCTACCTGTTTGCCGGTGTCACCGGCGACCTGAACCCGGCACATATTGATGAGACTTACGCGAAAGGCACTTTTTTCAAGACACGCATCGCCCACGGCATGCTGTCGGCGGGGTTTGTCTCCGCAGTGATCGGTATGCGTCTGCCGGGTCCGGGGACGGTATACATGAGACAGACGCTTGATTTTCTAGCACCGGTACGTATCGGGGATACGGTCACCGCCACGGTGGAGGTGGTCGAAAAAATGGAAGATAAAAAACGGGTCCGCCTCAAAACCACCTGCGTCAACCAGGACGGAACCACGGTATTGGATGGCGAAGCCTTGGTGAGCCCTCCCCGGCCGCCCAAAAAAATCTGATAACCGGCAACAGCAACATCTTTGAGAAGGATTCTACGTTACTTCGCTGTGACGAGGGATGAAGCGTAACGCAGATACCGGGTTTTTTATGACGCCTTTTTATTTGGATTCGGGACGCCAGCGCCAGTTCTCGTAATAATCCCAACCGACCATGGAGTTGAGTTGTTTGAGTTCTTCGTCCTTTTCCTGGATGGATGCCTTCATGACATCCCCGCTGGAAATCATGCCGATGGTCTCGCCGGCCTTTTCCACAAGCAGGTGACGCACCCGCAGCCCCAGAAACTTGTCCATGAGGTTGTATACGGTATCGGTGTGTGAAGCTGAGATCAGATCTCTGGTCATCACATCCTCGATCCGGGTGGTCTCAGGGTCGAACGCCGCATCGAGGATGTTTCGCATCAGGTCCCGCTCCGTCCAGATGCCCGACGGCTTGCCGTCACGGGTAACCAGAATGGCCCCCACCTTGCGCGCATTCATTTGCTTCAGCGCATCCAGAACAGCGGTTCCTTCCGGAACACAGAGAATATCGCTTCCCTTTTCCGTGAGCATGTCATTGGCCGTCTTCATCTTTCACCGCCTTTTTCGAAGGGGTTGCTTGCGACCGCTGCAGCCGGTACTTACCCGCTGCCTGAAGGGTATTTAACGATGGGCAGAAATCCGGCTGCGTGCGGTTACGATCACTTAGAATAAGATAGCCTTCCGGTCCCTGTCTGTCAACGATTCCCAAGCTGTGTGTTGACACCGGCCGACCCTCCCCATTATAGTCCTGCACAGTTCGGTGCCGGCCGGCATTCCTACGGCACCCCGACCCTCCACATGAGCGATGCAGCCATGCAGCGACCCCCCAAAAACCTGTTTTCCGGCATCCAGCAGCTTTTCCGGCGGCGATCCCCGGGCGATGTGCAACTGGGCCAGGTGTTGGTGGGTCGGGGCATACTTACCGAAAATGAGCTGAAGACCGCCCTGGCCGCCCAGCGTCAGCGATTGATCGAAACCGGACAGGCCGTACGCCTGGGGCACATGATTACCGAACTGGGACTGGCCGCCGAAGATGTCGTTGTGGAGGCCATCAACGAGAACTTCAGGATCTCGGTTTCCTCCCTGTCGGACAACATCCGGGAACTCATTCTTCGCCAGCGGGGTCCCCTGGCCGAACGTCTGCCCGCCCCGGCCATTCCCATCTGGCTGAAGCTGTGCATCGGCGCACTGCTCATCGTCACCGTCACCATCGTCTCTTTCAGTTATTTTATCATCAGCAAGCAGAAGACCCAGCTGTTCGACCAGACCGTTACCGTGGGGACGGTGAGCCTCAATTATTTTGTCAACAACGCCCGCATTCCGCTTATTGACGATGACATTTTGAGTCTGAACACCCTGATCAAGGAAGCCACCGACACCGAAGGGCTGCGCTACGCCGTGGTAACCGATACCCGGGGCCTGATCCGGGCCCATACCGATGTGGATCGAATCGGCACGGCATTGGCGTCACCCACCCCCGCTGAGGCGCCGGTATCCCGTGGCAACATCTCTTATTTTTCTTACCTTGCCGGCTCGGGGGAGCAGATCCTGGAGCTGACGCGAAACGTGCTTTTTCAGGACAAAATCGTGGGAACTGTCCATGTGGGCGTCTCCTTGGATTTTATCGAGCAGCTGGTAGACAGGGAAAAAGGATCCATCCTGATCATGACCCTGGTCATGATGATCGTCGGCCTGGCCATTGCCGTCTTTCTTGGAATTCGTTTTTCCAGGCCCATTTCACAGCTGGTTGCCGCCACCGAGGCCATCGGAAAGGGCGACTACCGGCATCGGGTGGAACTCAATCGCCAGGACGAGCTGGGCAACCTGGCCACCGCCTTCAATCAGATGGGCGAAGAACTTTTCCGGCACACGCTGACCCGCCAGTCCTTCGGCAAATATGTGGGCGAGGAAGTACTGGAAATGATTCTGGCCGACCCGGAGAAAACATGGCTCAAGGGACACAAGAACGATGCCACGATTCTCTTTGCCGATATCCGGGGATTTACCGCCTATGCTGAGACGCGGGAACCGGAGGCGGTGGTTGACATGCTCAACACCTATTTTGAGATCGCCACCAGGGCCATCCTCGATTACGGCGGCTACGTGGATAAGTTTATCGGGGACTGTGTGCTGGGGGTATTCGGGGTGCCGGTTTTCAGAAAAGACCATGTTGAGCGAACGGTTCGGGCCGCCATGGACCTGATGGATCGGTTGCACCGGCAAAGCATCCGTGGTAATTCTCTGCTGTCATCCGTGGGTATCGGTATCCACACCGGACCCATCGTTTCCGGCAACATCGGATCCCAGGCAAAAATGGAATACACGGTCATCGGCGACACGGTGAACCTGGCTTCCCGACTCAGCGGGCTGGCCGGGCCAGGTGAAGTGCTGGTGACCGATGCGGTGGCTGAACGTGTGCGCGAACTGATCCGGGTGGAACCGGCCGGCTCCCGCGCCATCAAGGGCAAGGCTGCGCCCGTCGAGACCTTTCGCGTAATGTCCATCCAGCAGAGGGCCCATGTCAAATCAACCGAGTAATCATGCCGGTGAACCGCGACAGCGGGCAAGGGGTGCGCTAACGTTCACCATTTTGCAGGTGGTCGTCTTCATGGTTTCCCTGGTTGGAACCAACCTGCTGCCGCCATCCCTTTATGCCGAAGCGACCAAAGACGCCCCGGCCCAGACCCTCCTGGTGAGCGCCCGCCAGGGAGACACCCCGGCCAGCATGGCCCGGCGCTATCTGGACGATGCGTCCAAAGGGTGGATGATCGAGGAATACAACGAGGTGGGAACGCTTTCCGGGGGCGAGGCGATCCTGGTCCCCATGGCCCCGTTTCGACCCGGCGGCCTGAACCCTTATGGCTACCAGACGATTCCCGTGCTGGCCTATGCGGACCTTGGCGACACCCCGGGCGACAGGCAGCAGGTGTCCCGGTCGGCCTTCAACCAGCAGATGCAGTGGTTGAAAACCGAAGGATTCACCGCCATCACCCCGGTGCAGCTGGTCAATTTTATGGATTTAACCGCCCAGCTGCCCCGCCGGTCAGTGTTGATCACTTTCGACACGACATCTCAACACCTCTATGACATCGGCATTCCCATCCTGAAAGAGCACGGTTTCACGGCAACGGTTTTCCTGGCCACAAACGATGTGGGCAGCAGGGGCGCCATGAGCTGGGAGCAGATCAGGCAGTTACAGGTCGCGGGCTTCACCATCGCATGCCGGGGTCAACACGGTCGGCGGTTGACCCGCAGGACCAGCGGGCAGGCGTTCAAGGCCTATTTTAAATGGGTGGAATCTGAACTGCGCCTGGCTCGCGAAGCGATTGAAACGCACCTGGGCGCACCTTGCCGGTTTCTGGCCTACCCCCACGGCAAAACCAACCGCCTGGTCTCCGCCATGGTCGCCAAAATCGGGTTTTCAGCGGCCTTCAGCCGGCAACCGGGCGACAATCCCTTTTTCGCCGATCGGTTTGGCATCCATCGAACGGTCATCGACAGCCGGACAAGCCCGGCGCAGTTCGGCGAAAAGCTCACCACCTTGATCAAGGCAGATCTCAACTGATGCGAAGATGGCTGGCATCCATCGCCTTAGCGGCCGCGGCCATCCTCTGCGGCTGCGCCGGCACAATGAATTCGGTGTCGGATTATTTGCGTGCCGGTCCCTGGTGGTCGGCGGCACAAGCCGGCGATATCCGCGAACGGGCACGCAGCCTGGAAGCACAGGGCGAACTCGCCATGGCAGTGGATCATTGGCGGATAATTCAGCGAATTCCGATGCATCGGGCGGAAGCCGGCAGCGAAATCGAACGCCTGGAGGGCAAAATCAATGAAGCGGTTCGATCCCATTATCAAAAGGGATTGGCACGCCTGAAAAAAAAGAAGATGACGGCGGCCCGCAACCACTTTCTGGCGGCCCTTCGCCTGAATCCCGGTTTTCAGCCGGCCCTGAGACAGATCAAGGCCCGCTATTCACCCTTTCCCATCGCCGTCTATCTGTCGGCATCCGGCGACCGCCCCGCCACCGTGGCCAAAAAAGTCTTCGGCGATAGCGAAAAAGCGTTTCTCGTGGCCTGGTTCAACGATCTGCCGGAAGACGGGACGCTCACACCGGGCACCCTGCTGATCCTGCCCAAACTGGATAAAGTACCGGTAAAGAAGGTCCGCAAGAAAAAGCCGCCCAATCGACTGGCCGAAGCCGGCGCACGGCTGGCTGAAAATGATCTGGATGGCGCGCTGGCCCTGGCCGAACAGGCGAACCCGTCCGATCCCGGCGTCCAGGCCCTGATTCACACCATCCATCTGAAAAAGGCCTCGGCCCTGATCGAATCAGGACTGCTGGAAGAGGCGAGGCAATCACTTGCCACGGTTCCCGACGGGTTTGCGGGCAAGGACGCCGCCATGGAAAAACTGCAAGCCGCCCTGAAAGGGCAGCAGGCCGCCCTTGACCTCGCCACTGCCCGCGTTCATTTTGATCACGGGCGTTATCAGCAGAGCCTCGACCAGATCAACGCCGTCCTCGAGGTCACCCCGGACAACGGCGATGCCCGCGATCTTGCCGCCGAAGCACGCTACCGAATGGCCCTGGACCACTTCGATCACCAGCGTTTTCTCAAGGCCCGGGAGGTGCTGGCAACGGCCGGTGCGTCCCACGACGCCAGCATGGCCCTGAAGGAAACGGTCCGGGCCCGGCTCGCGGAACGGGCCCAGGTTCATTATCGCAACGGGGTCAAGGACTTCATCAACGAAGATCTGAAATCGGCCATCGCCGAATGGGAGATGGCCCTGGCCTGCAACCCGGATCACGAAAAAGCCCGGGCAAACATCGACAATGCCCGCCGATTGCTCGACAAAATCGAATCCTTGCCCTGATACAGGAAGACCGGAGGTTCAGGCCAAGTCGGCAATAATTTGGCGCACATGATCCCGCAACTGTTCAGGCGTCATCCGGGCGCAGACCGAAAACGGGATCGCCGGGCCGACGGACACCCGCACGGCTTTGGGATTCAGGTGAAACGACCCTTTGCGGTTGTAGTCGAACAGGCCGCTGATGGCAAAGGGCAGGATATCGGCGCCGGCCTGGCAGGCCAGGTGGAAAGGGCCTTTTTTAAATTCTCCCATCCGACCGGTGCGGGTGCGATGGCCTTCGGGCAGGATAATGATGGACGCGCCCTCGCGCAGCCGCTGCCTGGCGATCGCCAGGCTCTCCTTGGCCTTTTCCAGGTTCCTGCGATGAATGGGAATGCAGCCCCAGCGGGTAATCAGGCTGCCCCACAGGGGAATCGAGAAATGATAGGCCGCTTCAACGGCCACATAGGTCAACGGGATGGCCGCGGGAATCACGAACAGATCGAAAAGGCTCTGGTGGTTGCCCATGATCAGGTAAGTGCGCGCCCGATCCAGGTGCGATAATCCGGTCACCTTGAGCCGGATGCCCATGATTCGCGTTTGAAGGGAAAAAAGAAACCGGGCCAGGGCAAAAACCCGTTTCCGGGAAAGAATGAACAGGCCGACGGATAGAATCACGAAGGTAAATGCAAAAAAGGCCGTGCCTGCCGCCCAGAGCATTGTCGAGCGTAACATGATCATGAGAAGTACCTGACCAATTGGGGATGGATGGCCACCTGCGTCGGTGTCGACCCGAAGAGCTCACCATCCGGCAGCAGGGTCTTGGGCGGGTCTGTTCGCACCGAGGCCGTTCTGGCACGGTAAAACCGCACCGCCGGATTCTGCCCGTGGGTGCCGTTGAAGATTTTGGGGAAGGTTGCCATCAGTGACCGCCTGCTCATCGGCCCCACGACCACCACATCGAACCATCCATCGTCGATCTTCGCATGCGGGGCCATCAGCATTTTACCTCCGGTGTAGCGCGAATTGCAGAATTCCACGAAACAATTTTCCCCGTCGATTCGCCGGCCATCGATCTCCAGCGCCATATGGTGAAACCGTAAATTCAGCATACGGTGGAACACCCCCAGCACATAACTGAAGTCGCCGACCCGTTTCAAATGGTGGGCCGTCTGGGCCACATCGGTCACAAAGCCGAATCCGGCGAGGTTGACAAAATACCAGGGCTGTGCGCCCCGGGTAAAGCTGCAGACATCCACCGGCCGTGTCCGGCCCCGGATCAGTGCCAGGAGGCCGTCTTTCGTGGTGCGGATGTTCAGATCGCGGGCAAAGGAGTTGCCGCTGCCCACGGGGATGATGCCCAGGGGCGGCAACTGCTCCGGGTCGTGGTATTGCAACAGGCCGTTGAGCAGATGGAAATTGGTTCCGTCGCCGCCTACCGACACGATGCCATCGTAATTCGCAGGTGTCAGCCGCCTGGCAATATCCATGGCATGGGCATGGTGCTGGGTGATGAAAATGCGGTAGCCGATAGCGTTTCGGCGCAGCCGCTGCTCCACCTGGGGGATGATTCGAGCTGCCTTTCGGCCTCCGGCGCTTGGGTTGGCAATCAGTGCAATGGTCATGGAGGTGTCGGAAGGTCCTTTCAATGTCAGTTCTAAAGCGACGGCGCGTCGGTTCCGACGGCCTTGTGCAGATAGCGATTCAGGAGATCGTTGATTGGCGCCTGCCGGATAGCTGGGGGCACGAACCGCGTTGCATGGCTGTATGGACGAATTTTCTATTACACGAATACAATATATTTTCAAATCATTATGGATTATCAAATTCAATTTTTGAAATATATACTTGACATATATTTGAAATACACACAGAAATAGGGCATCCATACGCTTACCATCATCGAACCGGTGCATCATGCCCCTGCCTGGCAGCGACAGGTCGACAGACCCTAAAAATTACACGGGAAGCGGTCGGCAGTCCCTGGCCGCCAGCGCTTACAACACGATCTACCGCAATATCATCAGCCTGGTCTTCGAACCGGGCCAGCGTCTGGAAGAGAACCAGCTGGTGGAACAGCTGGGTATCGGCCGCACGCCCATCCGGGAAGCCCTTTTACGACTGGCTGCCGATCTGCTGGTGGAGTCCTCCCCCGGCAAGGGCTACACGGTGCGCCCCATCACGATTCAGGATACCAAGGCCGCATTCGATGCCCTGTTGATCATGGAACTGGGCGTGGCCCACCTGGCGGTCCGGCAGGAAACATCCCGGATTCTCAAGATGATGGAATCGGCCAATAAAGCCGTAGAGACGGCCATGAAAGGTATGGACGTCCTGGAGTTGGTGGAAGCCAACGGGATTTTTCACGGCCACTATGCCGCCTGTTCCCGAAACCTGTACCTCATGCAGGCGCTCAAGAAAGTCAGGTGCGAAACCAATCGCCTGGCCTACCTGTCCTATGGCAACGAAATCGAACTGCAGCGGTCGCTGAAAGAGCACTATACCTCAGTGGTCGAGCAGCACCAGCAGATCATCGAACTGATCCGGGCCAGAGATGAAAGCGGTCTAAGGGACGTCATCCTGGCGCACATCCGGATCTTTAAAAACCGGATGATCAAGTACCTGACCGACTGAGCCAAAAAAGTTTGGTGCCAGTGCATGCGTCCATAGGTACCAGCCATTGGGCTGGACCATCACCGTGTTCGAATAACCCGTCAGCGTTATCAAGGAGGAAGGAAAATGAAAAAAGCTCTGTTAATTCTGTTCTGCGTTGTCCTTGCCGTTTTGGTCGTCTCCGATGGTTTTGCCAAAACCAAATGGGATATGCACCTGAACTACCCGGCCGGCAACTTTCACTCCCAGGGTGCCCAACGATTTGCCGACCGGGTGGCAGAGGCCACCAGCGGCGAACTCACCATCGTGCTGCACCCCGGTGCAGCCCTGGGATTCAAAGGCCCCGAACTGCTGCGCGCCGTGGCCGAAGGCCAGCTTTCCGTGGCCGAGGTCCCCACCGGCATGGTCGAAGGCGATGCCCCGGTACTGGCGCTGACCGCCCAGCCATTCATCTCCACCAATGCCTTCGAGCAACGTCTGCTCTACCAGCTGTCCAAGCCCACCTATGCCAAGGTGTTGAAAAAATTCAACCAGTTCACCCTCTACACCTCGGTATGGCCGTTTTCCGGCATCTATACGCAGCGTCCCATCAGTTCCGCCGCCGACCTCAAAGGGTTGAAAATGCGTGTGTATGACGGTACCGGGCTGGCATTCGGCAAGGCCACCGGCATCGCCGCCCGCAAAATGCCTTTCTCCGAAGTTTACCCGGCCATGAAGGCGGGCCTGCTGGACTCCATGTACACCTCGTCCGTCTCCGGTGTGGATGCCAAATCCTGGGAGGTCCTCAAGTACTTCACCCCCATCAACATTGTTGGCCCGGTGAACATGGTCAACGTCAACCAGGCCGCGTGGGACAAACTGCCTGCAGATCTGCAGGCCAAAGTGCTGGAAATTGCCGCCGACATGGAAGATGAGATGTGGAATCTTGCCGGCGATATGGATCGTAAGAGCCGGGCGACCCTGGTGGAAAACGGCATGACCGTCGCACCGGTCAGCCAGGCATTTCGCAAGGAGTTGGACGCCATCGGCAACCAGCTGCGCGGCGAGTGGTCCAAAAAAGCCGGGGCAGACGCCCAGGCGATATTGGATCAATATGCCCAGATCACCGGCAAATGAAGTGATCCTCCAGAAATAGCATCTGGCGGCCCAGGCCGGCGTTCTCACGTTGGCGCAATCCTCGACGTAGCGCTGCTACGCCTGAGGTTGCGCCAACCCTGCAGCCTTGGCCTGAACCACAATCTACCATTTCTGGAAAATCACCGGTCAGCATTATAGCTTGTGCAATATGTCCCGGGTTGAAAACGCAATGAACCGAATCGTACGCCTTACCGAAACGCTCAGTGACTGGATGGCCGGCATCTCGGCCGTCATGCTGGCCCTGATGACCATCTTGATCCTCGTGGAGATCCTGCTGTGGAATACCTTGAGCAAAACCACCTTGATTGCCGATGAATACAGCGCCTACGGACTGGCCGCCATCATTTTCATGGGGGCGGGCTACTGCCTGAAAGAGAAGGGCCACATCCGCATCACCCTGATCCTGAGCTTCATGCCCAAACGCCTGGCGGCCGTGGTCACCGCCGGTGCCACAGCCGTGACCACCGCATTCATGGGCTACCTGTGGTGGTACCTGTTCAAGATGGTCCGGTCCACCATCCGCTACGACTCCACCTCCGGCACCCTCACCCAGACGCCGTTGTGGATTCCCCAGACCCTCATGCTGGTCGGTGCGGCCTGCTTCTTGATCCAGCTGGCCGGCACCACCGTCAAAACGTTTGCGGCCATCGGGACCGAAGAGGAGGTGGTCTGATGGATGCCAGCATGGCCAGTATGTCCTTCGTCGTTTTCGGCGTCCTCTTTCTCGCCCTGAGTACCGGCATCTGGGTGGGGTTTTCCCTGTTTATCGTCGGTTTCGTGGGCATGGCCCTGTTTTCCAGCCTGCCCGCGGGAAACAACATGGCCTCTTCGGTGTGGGCCACGATCGAAAAATGGGAGTATGTGGCCCTGCCCATGTTCATTCTCATGGGCGAGATCCTCTACCGTTCGGGCATCTCCGAACGGCTGTTCCGGGCCCTGGTGCCCTGGCTCTACCGGCTGCCCGGCGGCCTGTTGCTGATGAACATCATCTCCTGCACGCTATTTGCCGCCGTTTCCGGCTCCAGTGCCGCCACCACCGCCACCGTGGGCCGTATCACCCTGGCCGAACTGGAAAAACTGGGATACGACCGGTCCATCGCCCAGGGATCCCTGGCCGGTGCCGGCACCCTGGGGTTTCTGATCCCGCCGTCGCTGATCATGATCGTCTACGCCATTCTGGCGGAGGTCTCCATCGGCAAGATGTTCATGGCCGGCATCCTGCCGGGCATCCTGCTCTCGGGAATCTACGCCTCATACATCATCTACCGGGGCATCCGTAACCCGGAGATCGCCCCGCGGATGCAGGACACCTATTCGTGGATGGAGCGCATCCGGGCCTTAAAGGACCTGGCCCCCACGCTTATCCTCATTTTAATGGTGCTGGGCAGCATCTACGCGGGCATCGCCACACCGACCGAAGCGGCCGCACTGGGTGTTTTGGGCGCCACCGTCTTCGCCTTTCTCAACCGCCAGATGAACCTCAAGATCCTGTTCGACTGCCTGGTGGGTGCCGTGAAAACCAACGCCATGATCATGTTGATCGTGGTTGGCGCGGGCTTTCTTTCACGGGTGATGGGCTTTCTGGGCATTCCTGCGGCCATCACCCAGGCCATCACCGGCATGGACCTGTCCCCCTATGTGCTCATGGTACTGCTGGGGCTGGTCTACGTGGTGCTGGGATGCCTGCTGGACGGGTTTTCCATCGTGGTGATGACCCTGCCCATCGCCCTGCCCATGGTGGTCGCCGCCGGCTTCGATCCCATCTGGTTCGGTATCTACCTGATCCTGATGGTGGAGGTCAGCCAGATCACACCACCTGTTGGATTCAACCTTTTCGTCATCCAGGGCCTCACCGGCGACCCCATCATGCGCATCGCCCGCCATGCCCTGCCGTTCTTTTTTCTCATGCTATTGACCACGGCCATCATCACCCTGTTTCCGGAGATCGCCCTCTATCTCCCCCGGTTGATGACGGCCAAATAGTATCTTTGGGAAAGCAATGATGCCGGACGAAAAGATGGTTTCCGGCAAGCACTGAATGAGGAGTGACCCATGAAAAGCATCAGGCTTGAGCAAGTATCATGGAAAGATGTGGAGACCTACCTCGCATCGGACAACCGCATCATCCTGCCCGTGGGCAGCACCGAGCAGCACGGTGCCTTCGCGCCCCTGGGCACCGACACCTATGTGGCCAGAGCCGTTGCCGAAGGGGCGGCGCAGGCCGCCGGTGTCCTGGTGGCACCGCCCCTGTGGTTCGGTTGGAGCCCCCACCACCTGGTCAAACCCGGAACCATTTCCATCCGGGCGGAAATCCTCACCGAAGTGCTCTGCGATGCCATCGGATCACTGGCCGGGCATGGCTTTAAAAACTTCGTGGTCGTCAACGGCCACCGCATCGTCAACATCCCCTGGATGCAGATCGCTGCTGAGCGGCTGCAGCGCACCCTGGGCGTCAAGGTGGTGTTGTTTGACCCGGCCTACATGTCCAAGGAGGTGGCCGCCAAACTGGGATTCGGACCCATCGGCCATGGAGAAGAGATTGAAATCTCGCACATGTGCCACTGCCACCCGGATCTGGTCCGTCTGGACGAAGCCGAAGACAATCCCCATGAGGAAACACCATTATACCACCTGGACCCGCAGGATCCCCGGGACACCCTGTGCTACGTGCCGGCCACACGGGAAGGCCTGCAGCAGACTTTCGAGCGCACCGGCGACACCATAACCGGCTGCCCCAGCCAGGCCACACCGCAAAAAGGAAAGGTCTACCATGATCATCTGGTTGGCCGTCTGGTCCAGGTGCTGGAGATGTTAAAAGGAGAGTAGGCTTTGTTTGCCCGTGAATAAGATTTTCACTGAGCGTTTGGAGCCCTTTTCAACCCAATATCCCAGAATTCAGGAGCCCGAATCCATTAGAAAAGCGGTTGTTATATCGATCGTTCTTGTCCAATAGCGGCAAAGCCGCCGGCGAATCCTTCTTCTGGATTCTCTTTGTCAATTTATCCCATTTAAAGAACTAACCAAACAAAGTGACCCACCATGACCGATTTCAAAAAATATCGATTTTCCATTGACCGCGGCGGCACCTTTACCGACATTTACGCCGAAGTGCCCGGCGAACCCGGTTTCCGGGTGGTCAAGCTGCTCTCCGAAGATCCCCAGAATTACGACGACGCCCCCCGGGAGGGCATCCGGCGTATCCTGGCCGAGGTCACCGGCATGGAGATGCCCAAAGACAGCGTGCCGTCGGAAGCCATCGAGTGGATCCGCATGGGCACCACGGTGGCCACCAACGCCCTGCTGGAGCGCAAAGGCGCCCGCTGCGCCCTGCTGGTGACCCGTGGATTCCGGGACATCCTGCAGATCGGCAATCAGGATCGCCCGGCCATCTTCGACCTGGAAATCAAAAAGCCGGACCTGCTCTACGAAACGGTGGTGGAAGTGGACGAGCGGGTGCGCATGCTCAGGGAGGATGAAACGGCACCGGCCGAGCCGGTTGTCCAAGGGGTCACCGGCGAACGCCTGGTGGTAATGGAGGCCCTGGAGGTCGATACCCTGCGCCCCCGCCTGCAGGCAATTCTGGACCGGGGCATCCGCAGCCTGGCGGTGGTGTTCATGCATGCCTATGCCTGGCCGGAACACGAACTGGCCGTGGGCCGGCTGGCCGGGGAGATGGGCTTTTCCCAGATCTCCCTCTCTTCCCAGGTGATGCCCATGGTCAAACTGGTGGCCCGGGGCGACACCACCATGACCGACGCCTACCTCAACCCCCACATTCAGACCTACCTGAAGAGCTTCCGCCAGGGATTTTCAGGAGGGCTTGATGATACGGGTCTGCTGTTCATGCAGTCGGACGGCGGCCTGGCCCGGGCCGACGACTTCACCGGCAGCCGCGCCATTCTCTCCGGACCGGCCGGCGGCGTGGTGGGCTACGCCATGACGACGTTCAACAACAAAGACCGGCAGCCGGTAATCGGCTTTGACATGGGGGGCACCTCCACCGACGTGTCCCGCTTCGGCGGCGAATACGAACTGGTGTTCGAAACGGAAACCGCCGGGGTTCGCATCCAGGCACCCCAGTTGCAGATCAAGACCGTGGCTGCCGGCGGCGGCAGCCGCCTGTTTTTCGACAACGGCATGTTCATGGTCGGACCCGAGTCCGCCGGCGCCCACCCCGGTCCGGTGTGCTACCGCAAAACCGGTCACCTGGCCGTCACCGATGCCAACCTGGTTCTTGGTCGCCTTCAGCCCGGCTATTTTCCCCATATTTTCGGTCCCACCGAAGACCAGCCCCTGGACCTTCTGGCCGCCCGGACCGCCATGGAGGACCTGACACGGACGATCAACGACAGCACCCGATTAGACGGCCGCACGGCCATGACCGTCGAGCAGGTGGCCATGGGCTTCATCCGGGTGGCCAACGAAACCATGGTGCGGCCAATCCGGGAGATTTCGGTCATGCGCGGGTTCGACATCAAGGAACACACGCTGGCCACCTTCGGCGGGGCCGGTGCCCAGCATGCCTGCGCCATCGCACGGGCATTGGGCATCTCCAAAATTTTTATTCACCGCTTTTCCGGAATCCTGTCGGCCTATGGCATCGGCCTGGCCGATGTGGTTGCTGAACGCCAACAGCCGGCCGCACAAGTCTACAGAAACCGAAGCCTTCCAAAACTTCTCGGGCAGTTGCAAGCCATCCAGGCCGAAGCCGAAAAGGAGCTGGCGGCCCAGGGTTTTCCTGCCGAGCAGATCCGCGCCACGCGTTATCTGAACATGCGCTACCAGGGTACGGATACGGCCCTGATGATCCCCGAACCCGAAAACGGCGATTTCATGGCGGCATTCAAGGCCACCTATCGCCGTGAATTCGGTTTTGATCTCAAAGATCGCGACATTCTCGTGGACGACCTGCGGGTGCGCGCCCAAGGGAAAGCGTCCGGCCTGCGAAAAGCTGCCATCGAAGCGGCGGATGGACCGCCGGTTCGGGTGGATCGCAAACCCTGTTATTTCGAAGGCGGCTGGCGGGAAACCGCCGTTTATCAAATGGCCGACCTGAAAGCCGGGCATGCCATTGACGGCCCGGCCATCATTATCCAGGACACGGCCACCATCGTCGTGGAACCCGACTGCCAGGCGACCATCAACCGCTATGGGGACATTGAAATCCAGGTGGGCGACGTCGACACCGGCCGGATGAGTACCCGGCTGGACCCCGTCCAGCTTTCGATTTTCAGCAACCTGTTCATGTCCATCGCCGAGCAGATGGGCCGCATGCTGCAGAAAACCGCCATCTCGACCAACATCAAGGAACGCCTGGACTTTTCCTGCGCCATGTTCGGACCCGACGGCGACCTGGTGGCCAATGCACCGCACCTGCCCGTTCATCTGGGCGCCATGAGTGCGGCTGTCAAGGAACAGATCCGCCGCCGGGGCAACACCCTGAAGCCGGGTGACGTACTGGTATCCAATCACCCGGCCGCGGGCGGCAGCCATCTCCCGGATATTACCGTCATCACCCCGGTGTTCCGCCAGGGAGCGATCATCTTCTGGGTGGCCAGCCGCGGGCACCACGCAGACATCGGCGGCATTTCTCCCGGTTCCATGCCGCCCAACAGCCGGCGCATCGAAGAAGAGGGCGCCTGCATCTCGTCATTCAAACTGGTGGCCGACGGCATTTTCCAGGAAGCCGGCATCGCCGACCTGTTGCTGGCCCCGGGCCGGCTCACCCCCCAGCCGGGACGCCCGGCCATCTCCGGCACCCGTCTGCTGGCGGACAACATTTCCGATCTCAAGGCCCAGGTGGCGGCCAACCAGAAAGGCATCGAGCTGGTGCTGGAAATGGTCGATCACTATGGCCTTGATGTCGTGCAGGCCTATATGGGCCATGTCCAGGACGCCGCCGAAACGGCGGTGCGAAACAGACTGAAAGAATTGTCCCTGTCCAAGGGCATGCAGGAAAAAGACACGGTAAGAGCCGTGGATTACCTGGACGACGGCAGCCCCATCGCCCTGGCCTTGACCATCGACCGCACCGACGGCAGCGCCGCCTTTGACTTTGCGGGTACGGGTCCCGAGATCTGGGGCAATTGCAACGCCCCGTCAGCAGTCGCCCGATCCGCCATTCTCTATAGCCTGCGGTGCCTGATCGAAAAAGACCTGCCCCTCAATGACGGCTGCCTGATCCCCATCACCATTCACATCCCCCCGGGCAGCCTGCTGGCACCATCCGCCGACGCAGCCGTGGTGGGGGGCAACGTGCTCACCTCCCAGCGGGTGGTGGACGTCATCCTGAAAGCCTTCGGCGTGGCGGCGGCATCCCAGGGGTGCATGAACAACTTCACCTTCGGCAACGCGCGCTTCGGCTACTATGAAACCATCGGCGGCGGGGCCGGGGCCGGCCCGACCTGGCACGGCCAGACCGGTGTTCACACCCACATGACCAACACGCGCATCACCGACCCGGAAATATTGGAGCGGCGTTACCCGCTGCTGCTCAGGGAATTTTCCATCCGCGCCGGCTCCGGCGGCGAGGGCAGGCATCGTGGCGGGGACGGGCTGGTTCGTGAAGTGGAATTCCTCGAACCGCTGAACATGGCCATCCTTTCCGAACGCCGGGTGTTCGCGCCCTATGGCCTCGAAGGCGGCGAGCCGGGCAAACGGGGGGAGAACCTTTTTATCCACCGCGACGGCCGGCAGCTGAACCTGGGGGCCAAAAACGAAATCCTTGCCCGTCCCGGGGATCGATTCCGCATCCTGACCCCCGGTGGGGGGGGGTTCGGCAAAAAGAAGGCCTGACACGTCCGTATGCCGGCCCCGGCCCGTTTCCTGGCCGGGGCCGGTGGTTGTCATATTTTTTTCTTTGCATTCAAATAATTACAACTGACCCGCCATTATGCTGCCCCAGCGTTCAATCGCCTTGACAACCACCGATTCCTTATTTATTTTGCCGTTGTTTAAAAGGCATTGAATCATAAAATCAGCCGTCGATTGGCTTTTGGTCCAATCCTGGAAGTATCTGTTTTTCCGGGGTCCTGCATGCCGGTACGCCGCTACCAGGATTCCGCATCCGCAAGCAAGGCAAGAAGCAAAAAAGAGGACAAAAGGAGACCGCCGTGCCACTGGAAGCACTGAAAGCGCAAATTGAAGAAAAACATCTCGTGGTCAACCGCATCCGGGAAGAAATCGGCAAGGTCCTGGTCGGGCAGCGGGAACTGGTCGACGGGCTGCTCATGGGCATTTTCACCCGGGGCCACATCCTCATCGAGGGCGTGCCGGGCCTGGCCAAAACCAGTGCGGTCAAGGCCCTTGCAGACACGGTTCACGCCGATTTCAAGCGAATCCAGTTCACCCCCGACCTGCTGCCCGCCGACCTCATCGGAACGGAGATCTATCGTCCCAAGACCGGTGACTTCAGCATAAAAAAGGGCCCCCTGTTCAACAACATCATCCTGGCGGATGAAATCAACCGGGCGCCCTCCAAGGTCCAGTCGGCACTGTTGGAGGCCATGCAGGAACGCCAGGTTACCATCGGCGACCATACGTTTCCGCTGGCCGACCCCTTTTTGGTCATGGCCACCCAGAATCCCATCGAACAGGAAGGCACCTACCCGCTGCCCGAGGCCCAGGTGGATCGGTTCATGCTCAAGATTCTGATCGACTATCCGGACAAAGCCGAAGAGAAGGAGATCATGAAACGGGTGGGCTTCGACGCCCCGGAAGCCGTTCAGCCGGTTCTCGACCCGGCGGAAATCAGCGCCATCGGCGGTTTGATCAACGGCGTCTACATGGATGAAAAGCTCAAAGATTACATCGTGGACCTGGTCTTTGCCACGCGCAGTCCGGCGGCCTACAACATCGATGTGGCCAACTACATCCAGTTCGGGGCCTCACCCCGGGCCACCATCTTTTTGAGCCTGGCTGCCCGGGCTCACGCGTTTTTACAGGGCCGGGCCTATGTGACACCCCAGGACGTGAAGACGATTGCCCCGGCGGTAATGCGCCACCGGATCCTGCTGACCTACGAAGCCGAAGCCGAGGATATCGGCACCGACCAGATTATCGCCCGCATCTTCGATTCGGTGGAGGTGCCATAAAGCAGGGTTCAGAGTTCAGAAAAGGTAACCGGTATAGTTTTAAATACAAACGATTATAACCCTTCAATTGGCATTTGAATTTCGACATTTGGAATTTTCCAGCGCCAGCGACAATTATGCTCTCCCCAGACATCATCAAAAAAATAAAGAAAGTGCACATCAAAACCGGCCGTATGGTCAATACGCTGATGGCCGGGCAGTATCGATCGGTCTTCCGGGGGTCGGGCATCGAGTTCGAAGAGGTGCGTGAATACGCCGCCGGTGACGACGTGAAGAGCATCGACTGGAAGGTGTCGGCCCGCATGGGCAAACCGTTCATCAAACGCTACCGGGAGGAACGGGAGCAGGTGGTCATGCTCCTGGTGGACATGAGCGCTTCCGGTCGCTTTGGCACGACGGAAAGCATCAAGCGGGAAACCACTGCGGAAATCGCCGCCATCCTGGCCTTCAATGCCATCCGCAACAATGACAAGGCCGGTGCTATTTTGTTCACCGATCAGGTGGAGCGCTACATTCCGCCTAAAAAAGGATCGGCCCACGTGTGGCGGCTCATCCGCGAAATCTTTACTTTCCAGCCTGAGCATACGGGAACCGATATCGTCGAAGCCGTGGATTTTCTGGCCCGGGTGTGCCGCAAGCGCACGGTGGCCTTTCTGGTTTCCGATTTTCTCACCGAAGATTTCGGCCGGGCCACCACCCTGCGCATCCGGTCGGCCGCCAGAAAACATGAACTGATCAGCGTACTGGTCTCCGATCCCGGAGAATTTCGACTGCCCGATGGTGGCATCGTTGCTTTTCAAGACCTGGAAAACGGGGACCTGCGTTACCTGGACGCGTCGGATCGGGCCACCCGTGAACGCTATCGGGCCAGTCGGCTGGCGGTTCACGAGCGGGTTCTGCAAACCCACAAAGCCATGGACATGGACTGCATCGAGATGCCCACGGACGGCGATGCGGCCGAGGCCCTGGTCGGTTATTTCAGATACCGGGAGCGACGGCGGCGATGAAGATTGAATTCACGACAATGATTTTAGACTGCGTTACCGGTCGTCGCGGTATTTTTAATACCGCTTCCTCACCCTGGCTTTGCCAAAACCATGGTCGTAAATTCTATTTTATAGGGATGGTTTTCTTATTGGTGACTTTCATTCAAGTGGCGGGGGTGATGAGCGAGGAGACAGCGGCCCCTGCCGGACCACCAACGGCAGCTGAATCGGCCCCTCCCGATGTGCCGGCGCCCATGACCGACATCCACGACATCCTGCCGCCGATTCCTGTGGGGATCAATGCTCCCTGGCTGATCCCGGTTCTGATCGCCCTGGGAGTGATGGCTCTTTTGGCTCTGGCCTGGTGGTTGTGGAAAAAATACAAAAAAGAACGCACCATAGAAACCATCGTTCCCGAACTCCCCCCTGAGATGACAGCCATGCGCGCCCTGGATGGAATTTCAGATGTCCGGCGGCTGGACGGCAAAACCTTTTATTTTCGCCTGTCGGCCATCTTGCGGCAATACGTGTTCGGCCGGTTTGCCGTGGGCGCACCGGAGATGACCACCGAGGAGTTCCTGCCCTGCATCGAGGGATTGGAGATGGACAACGACCTGGCCCAGCGCCTCAGGAGTCTTTGCCGGAGCATGGATCCGGTGAAGTTCGGCGGTGAAACCGTATTGGAAAAACAGATGGAAACCGATCTTTTTTTTGCCCGGGAATTTGTGCGAAAGACCACTTTGGCGGGCGAAGAGGAAAATAAGGGAGAACAACATATTGTGATCCCCCCAGACGATGGAAATTCCGAAAAACAAATCCCAAATGTCAAATAAATTCCAACTCCCAATATCCAAAAGAAAACAGGATCATCGCATGCTCTTGTCTGGAATTTGAGGTTTGAATATTGATTATTGTGATTTAATAAGCCTATGTTTCGTTTCGCATCTCCCTATTTTCTCCTGCTCCTGCTGCTGCTGCCGGCCATGCTCTGGTATCGCTTCCGGCGGCACCGGGCGCCGGCCATGGCCAGCAGTGCCCTGTTTCCCGCCGCAGGCATTCCGGCCTCCCCGGCGCTGCGGCTGCGCCAGCTCGTACCCGCCATAAAATACGCGGCATTTTGCCTGATGGTGGTGGCACTGGCCCGGCCCCAGTGGGGCACCGAGCGCACGGAAGTGCTCACCGAAGGCGTCAACATCGTGCTGGCCCTGGACCTGTCCGAAAGCATGGCCGCCCTCGATTTCAAGAAGAAAGGACGGGTTGTCAACCGGCTGGAGGCGGTCAAGGGTGTGGTTCAGGATTTCGTGGCCGGACGCAGTGGCGACCGTATCGGCATGGTGGTTTTCGGGACCCATGCCTACACGCAGCTTCCCCTGACCCGCGATTACAACACGATGGTCAGCATTCTGGACCGCCTGGAGATCGGTGCCGCCGGCAAAAGCACGGCCATCGGTGATGCCATCGGCATCGCCTTGAAACGACTGACCGACATCGAGAGCACATCCAACATCATCATCCTGATCACCGACGGCCAGAGCAATGCCGGTGAACTTTCGCCGGACACGGCCGGTGAAATCGCCGTGCAGAAAAAGGTCAAGATCTACACCATCGGGGTGGGCAGCCGGGGCAAAGCGCCCTTTTTGATCAAGGATCCCCTGTTCGGCGAACGCTATGTCTACCAGCAGGTGAATATCGACGAAACGACCCTGCAGGCCATTGCCGACAAGACCGGCGGGCTCTATTTCCGGGCCGAAAACCTGGAGGGGCTGCAGCAGATCTATGATACCATCGATGCCATGGAGACCACCGAGGTAAAGGTGGACATCTTTGCCGAATATAAGGAGATCTACCCCTGGCTCCTGATCCCGGCACTGGTGCTGCTGCCCTTTTATGTCATCTTGCGCAACACGAGGTACCTGGTCATCCCATGACGTTTTTCAGAACCGAAATGCTGTTTTTTATCTGGGCCGTGCCGCTGTTGTTGCTGGTGATCTTCTACGGCACACGACGGCGACGTGAGATTTTACACCGCTTTGCTTCCGCCCACGGCCTTGCCGCTATCGCTCCGGAAACGGTCGGCGGCCGACGGTGGGTCAAGGGGGTGCTGCTCATGGGCACGGTGCTCTTTATCGCCGTGGCCCTGGCCGGTCCCCGATACGGCTACCGCTGGCAGGAGATTCGTCAGCAGGGCGTGGACATCATCATCGCACTGGACTGCTCCCGGTCCATGACCGCCGCCGACATCCGGCCTGACCGCCTGGAACGTGCCAAGCGGGAGGTTTTCGACCTGCTGGCCATGCTCAAAGGTGACCGGGTGGGACTGGTGGCCTTTGCTGGCACCGCATTTCTGCAATGCCCCTTGACCCTCGACTATGACGCCTTCAACCTGTTTCTGGACGCCCTCGCGCCCGAATATCTTCCCGTGGGCGGCACCGATATCAACGGCGCCCTGGAAACGGCGTTGACCAGCTTCGACCCCAAAAGCGCCTCGGACAAGGCCGTGATCCTGATCACCGACGGTGAAAATACCGGTGAAGGCGATCCCGTCAAAGCCGCCCAGGCGTTAAAAGAAAAAGAAATCAAGCTGTTTTGCATCGGCGTGGGCGACAGTGAGGGGGTGCCCATACCCGAACCGGCCGGCGGCTTTAAAAAAGACCGCTCCGGCCAGATCGTCCTCTCCCGGCTGGATGAAAACACCCTCAAGAAAATGGCCGTCGTGACGGGTGGTACCTACGTTCGCTCGGTGGCCGGAGACATGGACCTGGATGCCATCTACACCGATGAAATCCGAGGTAAGATGCAGGCGGAAACCCTCGCTTCGGGCCGCAGGCAGGTCTGGGAGGACCGCTTTCAATGGCCCCTGGCACTGGCGCTGATCTGCCTGGCGGCCGAGCTGCTGCTGCCTGTGGCCCGCAAAGGCTTGGTGGTTTCGCTGCTGGCTGCGCTGGTGCTGATGCCGCTGTCACCGGTCGATGCCAACGACACCCGCGAGGGCATTGCCGCCTATGAAAAGGAAGCGTTCGAACAGGCCCTCAAGCACTTCACCGACGCCCAGCTTAAATCCCCGGACCAGCCCCAAATGCTTTACAATGTGGCCGATGCCTATTATAAAACCGGCAACTTCGAGGCTGCCGCCGAGCACTACCGGCAGGTATTGGAGACCGAAGACACAGGGTTGAAACATAAAGCGCTTTACAATCTGGGCAACACCGAATTCCGGCAGGGCAATGCAAAAGAAGCCGTCGGTCACTACGAAGCGGCCCTGTCCATTGATCCCGACGACAAACTGGCCAAAGAGAACCTGGAATTTGTAAAAAAAGTACTGGAACAACAAAAACAGCAGCAGCAGTCGGGCGACGGCCAGAAAAATGGGGACCAAAAAGACCAGGGCCAGGAGGAACAATCCAAATCCGATGGCGCCCAGGATCCGCAATCGGCCGATGAGCAGCAGCAGGAGGGTTCCCGGGACGACCCATCGGAGGACCGCGGGGAGCAGCAACGCACCGAATTTGGGGATCAAATGGACGAACAGCAGGCCCGGCAGGCAAACCCGGCCGACCCCGCCCAAAACGAAGAACAACCGGCCGAAACACCCCAGGCGGGTCCTTCGGGCGAGCCGACTGGCGACCCCGGGCAGGCCGAACGGATGCTCAACCGCCTGCAGGATCAACCGGGCCGCGCCCTCATGCCCGCCACCGGAAAACGGACGGTGGAGAAGGACTGGTAATGATCAGACAACTGGTCATGGCGATGGCAGTGTGTCTGTTGGCGGCCGTGAATGCCGAGGCCGCCAGCGTGCGTGCCGTGGTGGACCGCAGCCAGGCCACCGTGGGCGAGTCCATCGCCATGCAGGTGATCATCGAAGACGGCAAGGGCACCATCGACCTTTCCCGGCTTACCGATTTCAAGACCGTCTCGAGGGGAACCAGCAGCAGTTTTAAAATGATCAATGGCCAGACCTCCCGGCAGCTGATCCATAACTATGTCCTGATCCCCGTAAAGGCCGGCAACCTGACCATCCCGGCGATTCCGGTAACGGTAGACGGCAAAACCCACTATACGACCCCCATACGCATCGTGGTATCCAGGGAACCGCCGGTAGACAGCGGAAAACGTGATGTGTACGTGACGGCCGCCGTCTCGGAGCCCTCTCCGTGGATCGGCCAGCAGATCGCCTACACGTTCCGCCTGTTCAATGCCATCCAGGTGGCCGACGCCAAATTCCAGGCCCCGGCGTTCGATGGATTCAATGCCGAGGAATTGGAAGACCGCAACTCCTATCGCACGGTGATCAACGGTCGGGAGTTCATCGTGACGGAGGTGACCTTCATCCTCGTTCCCGTGAGAACCGGTGCCCTGGATATCGAACCGGCCGTCCTTCAGGCGGGCTTTTTGCAGCGCAACCGCCGCCCGCGGCCCTTCGCCGGCATGGACGCTTTTTTCGGGCGAAGCGAGTTGACCACCCGCGTTCTTGAAACCGACCCCATAGCGGTTCAGGTCCGGGCCCTGCCGGCCACACCGCCGGGAACCGCGTTTTCCGGTCTGGTGGGCCGGTTTGAAATTACCGCCAGCCTGGACAAAACCGACGTCCGCGTGGGTGATTCCAGCACACTGGCCGTAACGATCAGCGGCAGCGGCAACATCATGGATGCACCGGCACCGGCCATTCCTGCGCCGAACGAATTTAAGGTCTACGCCGACAACCCCGAGGTGCAGGTCCAACTGGGAACGGACGGCTACACGGGAAGTAAAACATTCCGCACGGCCCTGGTTCCCGTAAAGCCGGGCCAATACCACATCGACCCCATCGTTTGGTCCTATTTTGACACCGGTACCGGCGGATATCGGACCCTCTCCACCGCGGCGTTCGACCTGACCGCCGCCCCTTCCGACACGGCAGCGACCGACATCGATGTGTTCCGGGCCACGCCCGGGCAATCCCCGTCTTTGAAACAGCGTGTGGAGTTTACCGACCGGGATATCCTTCCGCTGAAAACGGAACTGGACGCCATAAAGACCACGCGATCCATGCCGCCCCTGTGGTTCGGTCTCTTTTTAGCCATACCGGTACTGGGATTTGTGGCGGCCAGAGCCGTGGTGCAGATCACCCGCAGGGACGATTCTCCCGGCCGGGTCATGGCCGATCGGGCCAAAGAGGCCTTGAAAACTGCTGCCCTCGCCGGCAGTTCGGATGCCGACTTTCTCTCGGCGCTCTACCGGGCGCTGGTGTCGGCCATCCTCGGCAGGCAGGGCGTCATGGGCGCGGCCCTCACCTGGTCGGAGGCCAGCGACCGGCTTGTGGACATCGGGTGGAATCCCGATGATGCCGCCGGCACCGCCCGGTTGCTGGAAACGATCGAATCCTTCAACTACTCCGGGGGAAGCCTGGACAGGGAAAAACGGGCGGACCTGCTGGACCGCACCCGGCAGGCGGTAAGGAGGCTGACCCGATGAGACGATGGGTGCCCATCCCCCTGGCCATGGCATTGGTCATGGCCTTTTTCGCCATCGGCCCGGCGTCGGAAACGGCCCGCACCTTCATGGACGGGACCGAAGCCTACCGCAACGGAGACTGGCCGGCGGCCATCGACGCCTTCGAAAGCATCGCCGATGGCGGGGTGAAAAATGGCAGACTCTTTTACAATCTGGGCAACGCCTACCTGAAAAACGATGACCTGGGCCATGCCCTGCTGTGGTACGAACGCGCCCTGAAACGCATTCCGGACGACCCGGACCTGCGCTTCAACCACGACTATGCCCTGACCCTCACCAAGGATGAACGGGGAGAAAAGGAATCACCCCTGCTGCGCATCCTCTTTTTCTGGAAATACCAGATGAGCCATGCCACCGTTCGCTGGACGGCCATCCTCCTCAATGCGGTCCTGTGGACCGTCCTGTCCGTTCTGGCCTGCCGCAAAAAGCGACTCCTGCGACCCAGTGTTATCCTGATCACCGCTGCGGCCGTGATCTTCAGCGCCACGGCCGCCTTCAACTATGTCGAAACCACCCGCATCCGCCATGCCGTGATCCTGCCCGAACAGGCCGCCGTCCGATCCGGCTTCAGCGACACCGCCACCCAGCTGTTCGTTCTGCATGCCGGCACCCGCGTCCGCGTCGAGCGCGAATCCGACACCCACCTGCTGGTCCGTTACACCGAGGACAAGCTCGGCTGGGTGAAAAAATCCGAAGCAGGGATTATCTGATCCATCGCAAGGGCATGGCGCGCCGTGCCCCGACCCTTTAATTTTTTCCAGCCACGCCTTGCCAAACCCCATCCAATGCAATAAATTTGCATTGGACTTTTTTGTTCTGGAAGAAAAAACGCCTAATGGAGCCGGAGACAGGCCATGGCTTATTCTAAAGCATCAATATTTTGCTTGTTTACAATTTTTTATGGGTTCCTGTCCTGCGGGTGGGCGGCGGAGCGCCTTCCGGTTTTCGTCAGTATTCCCCCCCAGGCTTACTTCGTGCAACAAATTGGCATGGACCGGGTCGATGTGCAGGTGCTGGTGGAACCCGGTGCCGATCCCCACACCTACGAACCCAAGCCGCGGCAGATGGTGGCCCTGTCCCGGGCGGTGCTCTATTTTGCCGTCGGCATCGAGTTTGAAACCGCCCGGCTGGAAAAGTTAACGGCGATAAACCCGCACATGCAGGTGGTTCACACCGATCACGGCATCATGAAGATTCCCATGGCAACCCATGGCGGTTCCCATGCGCACGGTGACCCCGGGGAAGCCCACCGCCACCCGGGCGGCCTCGATCCGCACATCTGGCTTTCCCCGCCCCTGGTCATGCTGCAGGCCCGATCGATCCTCACGGCACTCCAGGCCGTTGACCCGGCCCACGGTTCGGTATATGAAGCCAATTACCGGTCCTTTATCCTTGAACTCGTGGATCTGGACGCTTACCTGAGGTCGTCTTTTAACGGTCTCAAGGGGTCGTCTTTCATGGTGTTTCATCCCTCCTGGGGAACTTTCGCCCATACCTACGGATTGAATCAGGTACCCATCGAAGTCGAAGGCAAAAATCCCAAACCGGCACAGCTCAAGGCACTGATTGAACAGGCGCGGTCCAAGCGGATCAAAGTCGTTTTCGTGCAACCCCAGTTCTCGTCCAAAAACGCCCGGCAGATCTCCAATGCGATCGGCGGCCGGGTCGTTGCCGTCGATCCACTGGCCCTGAACTGGGCCATCAATTTACGCCACGTCGCCGAGGAATTTAAGCATGCTTTCAAATGACCACGCCCCGGAGCACCCCATCATCCAGATCACCGATCTCGATTTTACCTACAACGGGCAACCGGTGCTCGAGGATGTCACCCTGGCGGTCGGAGAGGGCGACTTCGTCGCCATGATCGGCCCCAACGGCGGCGGCAAGACCACCCTGCTCAAATTGATGCTGGGCCTTCTCAAACCGCAACGTGGCCGGATCCGTATCATGGGAGAGCCGGCCATGCGCGTCTCCCATCACATCGGTTATGTTCCCCAGGATGTTCATATCAACCAGCGTTTTCCCATCACGGCCCTGGATGTCGCGCTCATGGGAAAACTGGCACCCGGGAAAAGATGGTCGAAAAACAACGCGCAGGACCGACGGGATGCCCTTGAGGCCCTGGACCGGATCGATATGGCCGATTTTGCCCACCGCCGAATCGGTGAACTGTCCGGCGGCCAGCGCCAGCGGGTGTTCATCGCCCGGGCCCTGGTCACCCGGCCCCGGCTGCTCCTGTTGGACGAGCCCACCGCCAGCATCGATTCCAGAGGACAGACGGAGTTTTACCAATTGCTCAAACGGCTGAACCGGGATGTCACCATCGTCGTCGTCAGCCATGACCTGCTGGTGATCTCCACCTATGTGAAGTCCGTGGCCTGCGTCAATCGCCGGCTGCATTACCACCGGCAGGCCGAAATCACCGGCGATATGCTGGAAACCATGTACCCGTGCACCGTGGAAGAAGTCTGTCCGGTGGAACTGGTGACCCATGGCCACCTGCCCCACCGGGTGCTTCAGCAGCACCACGAGGAGTGACCGATGATGGATGTGCTTCAGTTCGAATTCATGCGCAATGCCCTGGCCGCCGGATTGCTGGCCAGCGTTATCTGCGGCATCATGGGCACCCTGGTGGTGGTGAACCGCATCGTTTTTCTCTCGGGTGGAATCGCCCATGCGGCCTATGGGGGCATCGGCCTGGCATTTTACTTTGGTTGGCCCTACCTGGCAGGCACCCTGGGATTTTCACTGGGTGCGGCCATGCTCATGGCCGCCGTCACCCTGAAAGCCCGACACCGGGCGGATACCATTATCGGGGTCATCTGGGCCCTGGGCATGGCCTGCGGCATCATCCTGATCGACTTGAGCCCCGGTTACAACGTGGACCTCATGAGCTATCTGTTCGGCAGTATCCTGACCGTCCCGGATACCGACCTGTGGATCATGGTCGTTATGGGACTTTTCATCGTGGGCCTGGTGGCCGTCTATTACAAAGATCTGCTGGCCCTTTCCTACGACGAGGAATTCGCCCGCATTCGCGGGGTCCCCGTGACCGCCCTGTACTTCCTGCTCATCGGCATGCTGGCGGTCACCGTCGTGATGGTGATTCAGGTGGTCGGCCTGATCCTGGTCATCGCCCTGTTGACCATTCCGCCTTTTATCATGGAAAAGCATGCCCGCTCCCTGCTGCAGATGATGATCGGATCCAGTGTGCTGGGTGTCGTGTTTACGGTTGCCGGGCTGTGGATCTCCTACGCATTCGACCTTACCTCGGGGGCATCCATCATCATGGTGGCCGGCCTCTTTTTCTTTTTGAACCTGATGGTCGAGCAGGCCATCGCCGGCCGCAGGAAATGGGCCGCTTCCCGGGGCCGGAACAAAAACATTGCCGTGGATCCGCAGAGGAGCTGACATGTGCACGCGATGCGACTACGAACGACTGCTGAACGCGGCGAATCTGGATCCCACCGACAATCGGCTGCGCGTGCTCGAAGTGGTCGGCAACAACAGCTACCCCCTGTCCGCGGCTGATATTTACCAGACACTGGAGCGAACCTGCAGCATCAACCGGGTGACGGTCTATCGCATCCTGGAGCTGCTGGTATCGAACCATCTGGTGGACCGCATCAGCACCGGCGGCCGGGCATTTTACTATGGCATGGCGCCCAATGAAAACCATCGCCCCCATCCTCACTTTTACTGTACCCGCTGTGGTCAGATGGACTGTTTGACACCGGACAGCCTGAATGTGGATAGCAAACTGCTGCAAAAAACCTTTCCCGGCCGCATTGACAAGGTGGAAGTCCGCGTGGACGGTATCTGCAAAAACTGCATGAAATAAATGAATCCTCTCGTCTCTGCGAATCCAAGCGGGCTTGGCCATGGTCACCATGCCCCCCCTTCGACACCGACGGCCCGGCTGTTCGTCTTGGTTCAATTTGGATTTATTGCTGCCCTGCTCAGCCTGATTGTTTTTTTCCGCCACACCCCTGAATTCGCCACGTTGAGCATCACTTTCGTTTCCATTTTTCTCGAAGCCCTGCCCTTCATGCTGCTGGGCGCATTGATCGGCGGGTTCATCGAGGTCTTTGTTTCCAAAATTGTCATCACCCGAATCGTTCCGGCCCGGCCCCTGCCGGCCATTCTCCTGGCAGCCGGTCTGGGCCTGGTTTTCCCGGTGTGTGAGTGCGCCATCGTACCGGTGGTGCGCCGGCTTTTCAGCAAAGGGCTGCCCCTGGGTGCCGGCATTGCGTTTCTGCTGGGCGGGCCCATCGTCAACCCCCTGGTGGCCCTTTCCACGGCGGTGGCCTACGGTAACGATCCGGTCATCGCCGGGTATCGGCTGGCATCCGGCTATCTGATTGCCGTGGTCATGGGACTTTTGATTGATCGGCTCTTTTCACGGAAAACGGCGCTGGTAGATGGTCCCGGGCAATGCAACGCGGAAACGGATGGCGGCTGTATCGATCCGCAACGATCTCCCAGCATCCGAGTTCGATTGTTGCAGGCACTGAGGCACGGGGCATCAGACTTTATCGACATCGGCCGGTTCCTGGTATTCGGGGCTTTCGTGGCCGGTATGCTGCAGACCCTGGTGGCACGGGGCGGCCTGGCCGGCCTGTTCGGTTCGCTGCCCCTGTCCGTTCTGGCCATGATGGCCCTGGCGCTTCTCCTGAGCCTTTGCAGCGAAGCCGATGCCTTCGTGGCGGCATCTTTTCGCACCACCCTGCCCATTTCGGCCCAGATGGCCTTTATGGTGCTGGGCCCCATGCTCGACCTGAAACTGGTGGCCATGTATTTCAGGGTCTTCAAAAAACGCCTGATCCTGGTCATGTCCATCTCGACCTTCATCATCGTTTTTCTATGCATGATGGCCGGAACGTGGGTGGTCAGATGAGCCGGAGGGAAAAACCGGTGGCCGTTTTGATCGGCCACTATCTTGATGTGCTTCCTTTTGGCCTCTGGCTAGGCATGATTTGCTGGCTGCTGCACACCGGCACCGACAAAGCCTTTCTTCACCCGCGGTTCCAGCCCTTTCTGGTGGGTGGCGGCATCTTGCTGGCGGCTTTTTTGATGGCCCGCCTCTTCGGTCCCAATCGGCAACACACCGGCTGGCCGCTGGCTGCGACAGCCGCCCAGGTGCTTCTGCTCATGACGCCGCTGCTTTTTCTGGTCACGGTTGCCGGCCAGGGAATGGGCGCCCATGCGCTGACCAAGAAATACACGGGGATGGAGCAGCAAGCCCTTTCCCGCCTGTTGGAACGCGGAAAAAACAGATCTGACGAAGGGGCGCACAAGCGCGATCTGTCCCTTCTGGACATCGCACGGCGAATGAAGCAGATGGACGGCAGGCGGGTGGTCACCGAAGGACGGGTCTACCGGCCGGCCATCATGCCGGAAAATTTCCTCACGCTATTCCGCTTCGCTATCTTCTGCTGTGCGGCGGACGCGCTGCCGGTGTGGGTGTTTGTGGAAAATAGCGGTGTGGCGGCCTTTGATGATGAGGTCTGGATCCGGGTGGACGGCACCGTCCGGATCGTTAATTTCAACGGGACGGATGTGCCGGTGATCAAAGCCGACACCATTGAGGAGAAAGCAGCCCCTTCGCCCGGCGAGCAGTATCTGTTTTTTTAAAAGGGGTCATGCAAACCCGCCGGTGGGGACAAGAGCAGGCGGAAAAGGACGGGCGCTTATGGTTCTACCAGGCGCACCTGTTTGAACCCCCGGGCCGGAAGTCCTACCGCCTCCGGCAAAATAGCGGCAAATGCCGGTGTACCGATGCGGTGCAGAAAAATGGCCGGTGTATCCAGGCCGGAATCGTCCACATGCGTCAAATAGACCCGCGTGTGGGGAGAACCGTAGGGCTTGGACGAGAAGACCATCCAGCGGCCGTTGGGGGAAAAACTGTGCCACGAGTTCAGTTCGGTCCGGTTGCAGACCATGGGCCGGGGGGTCCCGCCTTGGGCCGGAACGATCATCAGCCGGCTTCCGGGCTGAGAAACCAGACCGGTATCGCTCTGGCAAAAAACAATCCAGCGCCCGTCCGGCGTGTAACGTGGGAAGTAATTACTCTTCCCGTTCATGCCCCCGCCGGTCAGCGGCCGGGCCCTCCCCCCCAGGCCATCGTTGAACGGCACCTGCCAGAGATCGAAGTGCATCCGATATTTTTTATTCAGCGTGTGAATATCCTCTCCGGGCTCCGCATCCAATAGCTTGTTCGGGCCCAGGGCAACCCATAAGGAATGCGACGCCCTGGCCCGCGCAAAGGTGATGGTCCGGCCATCCGGGCTCCATGCCGGGCTGGTCTGCACCACGTCCGGATCGTCGGCGCCCGGCAGGGCATGGATTTCACCCGTTTTTCGGGAATAGTAGACCAGATGGCCGGTTAAGGGAAAAAAAAGCTGTGAATATGCCGGATCATCAATGCTAACAAGAAAGGGCCTCTCTTTGACCGTGGCCACGACGTAGTCGCCGGTAGGCGATATCTTGGCAAACAACCCGCGGCTGATTCCGCCTTCACCCCGCAAATACCCATTCCAGGAAAAAACATGGCCCCTTTTCAGATCCATCTTTTCGGAGACATCGGCCAGCAGGTAGCCGCCTCTGTCCCCCGGTAGTCCATGTCCAGACCGAAGACGGACCCATCCCGGGAAAAGGTGTGGCAGTTGGCGCAATAGGGCACCTGGGTCAACACCGTGTCCGGCGTTGCGTAGGAATCCGGAGACATGGCTCGCCACCGGAACAGATCGACATGCTTTTCGGCATAGCGAAAGGGAACGGGCAGTTCCTGGTATACCACCCGACATGCCATGGGTACCGGCGACACGGTGAAATGAACAGATCCCCGGGCGACTGCCCGCCGATCGACGAGCTGAAAAACCGTCAGCCTCAGGGGGAATCCCGGAGAGAGGGCCTTTATCGCTTCCCAGTCTGCTTGGGAAGGCACCCAGGGATTGGAAAAACCAGATAGAAGCACCGACCGGTTCTGTTCCGCAGCCGCTACCCGCACCAGCCAGCGTCCAACTGCAGGACCCGCCCATTCAAACAGGGGTGCCGCCAGATCGATGGGATAAACCGCGCCGGATTGCGGTTCCAAGACGGTCAGCATTTCCATCGGTGCTTGCAGATCAACACCTGAGAGCATGCGTTGAGCGGTTTCACGGCTTCCCACGGAATTGATTCCCGTACAGGAAAGAACGCTCAAAACTGAAACCATCAGCACTGACAGCGCCAAAATGAGCTTATATCCTGAATGCCGCGCCATGGCATCTCCCCATGTCCAATGGAAATCGATTCGGTACATCACCCGCCGGATCGGCTTGAGACTCAATATCCGCCACCGCCGCCACCGCCGCCACCGCCACTACCGTCGTCGCCATCACCCGACGACGTTCCCTGAATAGCATTTTCCAGATCGTGGATTTCCTGTTTTTTGCGGGCAATGTATTTCTGGATGGTTCTTTGCTGAGCTTTGGCCTCGGCAACTTTGGCCAGCTGCTCGGCAATGCCGGCGGTAAAGCCCTGGTTGGCGACATACGATTGGTGAAACTCGACAATGACATCAATTTCATCCGGTGTATAGATGCCGGCGTTTTCATACTCCTTGCGCAGTTTCTTGGTGTTCAGTTTCCAGTGCTTACTGGGACCGTGGACAATCCCGCCGCTGGTTGTCACCAGTCCGTTGGGGTCGGCCTTTGAGTGGCCGACCTGCTGAACCGTATTGGTCATGTTCTGAGCCATCTCGGCCTTGGCCGCCCCGATTTGATTGGCGACGATCTCTTCCAGTTTTTCCAGGTTTTTCAGCTCTTTTTCTTTTTTGGCCTTATCCACTTCCAGCTGGTCCATATGCTCACCGATTTTACTCGCCTGCACCATCTGGGGACAGGGGACAAGACTGGATGCGAATGCAACAATCAGGGCATAGAAAAAAATTCTCATCATCACGGCAACCTCCTACATCTGTCGGTACAAGGGATCAAAAACGATACGGCGATAGAGTTGGCGCATCAGGGCCACATCGATTCGACCGTTGACCTCGACCTGTTGCGCCTTCTGGAACTGTTTGACAGCACGTGCGGTTCCGGGACCGGCGATGCCGTCGATCGAGCTCTTGTAATATCCAAGCAACTTCAATCCGGTCTGTGCCCGCTTGACCCGCGACCGCAGTTCCGTTTTGGCATTTAATGGCAGGGGTGCCTGGAATCCGGCCAGATAACCGGCATCTTGCCATTGTGATGGAATGGACTCGCCATGTTGCGCCGCCTGGCCGTACCAGTATGCCGCCGTTTCCGTATTGCGGTTGACGCCATACCCAGTCAGATAAAGATAGCCCAGGGTCAGCATGGAAAAGGAGTCTTTTCCGGCAGCGGCGCGTTCCAAAAACCAGATCCCCCTCTGCGGGTCCCTCGACTGGTTAAACTCTCCACTGAGAAGGTACGCACCCATATCCCTCGCCGCTTCAGAATGATCCTGTTGGGCTGCTTTTTCCAGCCATATCATGCCTTCAATCGAATTGGGTTGAATGCCATCTCCAAATATAAGCATCTGGGAAACCATGTACTGGGAATCGGCGACACCCTGCTGAGCCGACTGATAATACATCTCAAAAGCCTGCCGTTTCTGATCGTTGCCGTACAACTGGTCGGCCCTGACATTATAATATTGGCCCGTAACCGTTTTCACACAACCGCAACACATTACAATGCATCCCATCATTCCGATTCCAGTCAGCGTCTTTTTCCAGTTCAACCTATCGTCTCCTTTCTCAAGATGTCCCTCGGCAAATGCGACTTCCACCACGGCCCCAGCAGCTTCTCAAAACCGTAAAAATGCAGGGCATTAGCTGCAACGATGTATTACCTCTTCTTCTAAAGGTCAACCGTCGTGAAAAAATAATCCGGCGACCATCCGACGTTTCTCCTCATCAATCACGCAAGAAGACGGTAATGACACTATCGGCTATAGTGGGTGTGATGTTAAGAGAATTATCCAACGGGTGAGAAAAATGCGTTTTCACAGCGCTTTAGATCGGGGGGATAAAGGCTCACGAAAGGGCCTTGATTGAGGACGATCCAAAGCATGCATCGAGAAATAATCACCATGCAGGGGGAGATGGGCCGATCGTACTTTTGCCCGTAGGGAAAAAGCCGGAAGGTCTTTCCCGAGGAACAAAGCACTCCCCATTACGCTTTTGCATGGTGTTGGCAAGCACGAAAAATACCTTTCCCGGAACTGGTGCCATCTACTTCTTTACCCATGGCCTGCAATTCCTGTTTAAGAAAAATCGTGGAATAGAAGTGCTGGATCTTGTCCCAAGCCCAGGCGCCGGTTATTCAGAGGGACATCGCTCAACGGGTATCCATTCTGCACAACCGATTGACCGCATCGGCCACCGCTTTGACGGCATGATCGATCTGTTCGGGGGTGGTCATCCTTCCCGTGGAAAAGCGCACCGTTCCCTTGGCCCACGCCACCGGCACCCGCATGGCCTCCAGGACGTGGGACAGGGTCACCCTATCCGAATGACAGGCGGCACCGGCCGATGCGGCGACCTCCAGACCGATCTCTTCCAGAATGCGATTGGCTTCCAGCCCCCTGAAAGAAAGGCTCAGGGTATTGGGCAGGCGGTGGTTTGGATGACCGTTGATGTGCATATCGGTCAGACCGTCCGCCAGTCCGCTGTGCAATCGATCACGCATGGCCTGCAGGTGGCGGCCGGCAAAATCCAGGTTGCGGTCGGCCATCTCGCAGGCCTTGCCCAGTCCCACGATCGCCGGCACATTTTCGGTGCCCGCCCGCCATCCCTGCTCCTGGCCCGCGCCATGGAAAAACTTCTCTGGCAGCAGACCGTTTCTCACATAAAGTGCACCGATGCCCTTGGGGGCGTATACCTTGTGTCCGGCAACGGAGAGCAGATCCACGTTCAGCGTGTGGACATCGGTGGCAATTTTACCCACACTCTGGGCTGCATCGGTGTGGATGCAGATACCTTTCTCTTTGGCCAGAGCGGCGATGTCGGCCAGGGGCTGGATCGTTCCCACCTCGTTGTTGGCATGCATGATCGATATCAGGATCGTGTCCGGCCGGATGGCGGCAGCCACATCATCCACGCCGACCATACCGGCATCGTCCACATCCACAAAGGTGGTTTCAACGCCTTCTTTTTCCAGGTACCGGCACACCTCCAGCACCGCCGGATGTTCTACGGTGCTGGTAATCATATGGCGTCCTTTATCCCTGAGGGCACGGGCCATGCCCAGGATGGCATGGTTGTTCGACTCGGTGCCGCCGGAGGTGAAAAAGACCTCCTTCGCCTGGCAGCCCAGCAGGCCGGCCACCTGTTGCCGTGCTGTTTCCACCGCCCTTTTGGGCCGGATGCCGTACCAGTGTGAACTGGACGGGTTGCCGAAGTCAGATTCCAGGAAGGGCCGCATGGCCGCGATCACTTCCGGATCGTGGGGTGTGGTGCCATTGTAATCCAGGTAGATGGGTTGAACCATGGGCTTCTCCCCCTGTACTGAGATACGTTGATTTAATCAGGAATCGAATCAAACGCGCGCCAATCCCAGGGCAGGCCCGGGTGGTCGGATATTTCGACTTCCGGCCAGGGCCACTGTTGCGGAATCGGGCAGGAAAGCCGTAAACGCACATCCCGGGTGGGGTGATCCACCTCCAGTTCATGGGCAAGCAGGGCAATTTCCCGGCCGGGGAGCGGTATCCCGGCACCGTAGCGAAGATCACCGACGATCGGATGCCCAATATGGGACAATTGAATCCGGATCTGGTGACGCCGGCCGGTCTCCAGAAACACCCGAAGCAGGCTTTTCTCATGATCCGTACCAAGGACCTTATATCGAAGCCGGGCCTCCTGGCTGCCTTCCGTGGGTGCCGCGACCACGCGGCTGACCCGATTGCGGCGTTCGATGTGATGGATTAGCCGGCCGTCACGGCCTGAAACCACGCCGTTGACAACGGCCAGGTATTGCTTTTCCACCGATCGTTCACGAATTTGTCGGGACAACCGGCCGGCTGCTTTGGAGGTACGGGCAAACAGGATCACCCCGGCCACCGGACGGTCCAGCCGATGAATCATGGCCAGAAACACCTTGCCCGGTTTATGGTAGCGTTCCTTGAGCCATCGTTTACCCAGGTCCAGCAGGCACGCGTCGCCGGTACGATCCCCTTGCACCAACAGTCCCGATGGTTTATAAATCGCCAGCAAATGGTTATCCTCGTAAAAAACCGGCCAGCGACGATCAAAAAAATAGAGTGTTTCATTGTTGCGAACTGTGGGGGCCATTCGTTTTTCCGGTGCGCTGTAATAAGAAAATTAAGATCACGTTAACCATGGGATTGAAATTCAAGCGACGGGTTGTAAAAAGCTCGAGATCCAGGCTTGCGACGCCCGGGGAGTGAGGCGTACCCAGGGTGACCTGCTGTGACGAGGGATCAAGCCTAACCCGGACATCCGATTGTTTTGGAGTCTGAAAAGGAGTAGCACGTGACGCATAGCGGTTCAAGGTCTTCCGACCGGCAGCACCGCCAGGGGAGAACGAATCCCCCGGACCGGATGGGATGGACGCCCTTCTCCAATCTTGCGGCATCAATCTGGCGCCCTCACAACTCAGGCAGCTGTGGGCCTATCACCAGTTGCTGCGGCAACATGATACCGAACTAAACCTCACCCGGATTCGCAATTTTGAAAACATGGTGGTCAAGCTCTACGCGGATTCCATCCTGCCGGCCCTGCATGCACCGCTGCCATCCCCGCTGTTGGACCTCGGAACCGGCCCCGGCATGCCGGGGATCCCCCTTAAAATCTTTCGGCCGGACCTTCATATTCTGCTGGCCGAAAGCCGGCAACACCGTACCGATTTCTTAAAAACGGCCGTTTCCACGCTGAATCTTCAAGGTCTCGAGGTGGTGGAACGGGGCATTGCGCCGGATTACCACCGGCCGGTGGCCGGTGTAATCACCCGGGCCGTCGAACCCATATCCGCAACCCTGGCGCGAGTGGCGGGCTGCACTGTCCAGGACGGCATGGTTATTTTCATGAAAGGCCCCCGCTGCGACGAAGAGATTAAAAAAGCATCCAAAATGTTCGCTTCGGATTATGAACTGGCCGAGGACATCCCCTACCAGATCCCTCACACCCCACACCGCCGCCGGCTCGTGCTTTTTCGACGAAAGACCGATCCGATTCAGTCCTGCGGGGCATCTGGCAATATGAACAGCAGGCATCGCGTCAAGGTGATTGAAAGCGCAAGCAACCCCATTTTCAAGAATCTCAAAAAGCTATTGGGCGGCCGCGGCGTCAAAAAACAGGGCCGCACGTTGATTTGCGGAGCGCGGCTGACGACCGAGGCGATAGATCGAATGCCGTCTGGCTGTCTCTCCTGGATCAGCAACGGTGACCGACAACCACCCCCGGCGAACGCGCCTGAAAGACTGGAATGGCTTCAGCTGTCTCCGGATCTGTTCCATACCCTGGACGTATTCGGTACCAAAAGCCCCATCGTTCTGGTCGATGTGCCCCAACCCGAAACCTGGAATCCGCAAGAGGGTCTGCCCGACGGATGCAGCCTGCTGGTTCCCTTTCAGGACCCGGAAAACGTAGGTGCCATCATACGCACCGCTGCGGCATTCGATGTAAATCGAATTATTCTGCTCGCCGAAAGTGCCAACCCGTTCCACCCCAAAGCGGTGCGGGCGTCCTCCGGCACAGTCTTTTCGGCCCGTCTGTTCCACGGCCCGTCATTTTCCGATCTACCACCGGATCTGCCCGTGGTGTCTCTGGCCGCGACGGGCCAACCACTGTCCCAAGCCCAGTTCCCCCCATCCTTTGGCCTGCTAACCGGCATGGAAGGCCCCGGGTTGCCGCCGCATTGGCGGACCAATGCCGTGGCCATTCCCATGGCGCCCGGTGTGGAATCCCTGAATGCCGCCGTGGCCACCGCCATTGCGCTTTATGAATGGCGACGGCGCAATACAGACGATTAGGCCCGCGTGTGACGGCAGTTCTAAAAGCGAAATTACGCCTTTGAGCACCAAAAAAGAACACTTGAGGGTGAAACAAAAAAAGGGGGGCGAAACGCCCCCCCTTTTTTCAACACCCCACATACTTCACAAAAAATTTACTTACGTCCGCTGTATTCCTGGTAAGCCATGGCCGTCGTACGATAAACGATATGGGCCAACTTGGAAAACGGCGTATAGGCAAACAGGCTCCAGATAAAGATCAGGTGCAGAAAATAGATGAAGGCTGAAATGTTATACATCCCACCCAACCGCAGCATCTGGGTCAGCATACCCGTCACGCCCAGGGCCAGCACCAATCCCACCAGGTACCAATCCCAGTAGCTTGAAAATCTGGTCTTTCTTGGCCAACCGGTTTTTCATCAGTAAAATACCACCGATAACAAGGGCGATGCCGCTGATGTTACCCAGCCATTTGACCGGGTTAATCTGGCGGTAGGGGCCTTCGATATGGAAAATCCATTCAGCCGCAAAAAAGCAGTTGGTGACGATGAACAGGCCAATAAAGCTGAACAGCACCATCATGTGAGCCGTTGACCGTTCACGGTTTTCAGTGCATTCAGTGAACTTCCGATGCTGTAAAATCGTCGGCACAATTTTGATCAGGGCTTGAATGAAACCGGCCGGATCGATTTTTTCTTTGTCGGTCTTGCCTTCGGCAACGGCATTGGCGTGCATGTCGCCCAGGAACCGTTTCAGGCCCAGGGCAAAGACGCCAACGGCACCAAAAAAGGTGGGGATCATGATGATGTCCACCAGGTAATTGCCGATGTAATCCGCCTGCCACAGATGGTCGCCGGTGGGGGCAAAGTTAAGCCAGTCGATGCCAACCATCTTCAGCAGCAGTCCCACCGCCAGGAAAATCATCGCCGGAATAGCCAGCAGAATCGGCAGTTTTTTGGGGTCGCTGACCATTTTGGCCAGGACCTTGGGTGTGGCATACTCAATCACTGTAGCCGCACGCACTGCTGCCAGCACATCACCGGGCTGGGCGCCGCGGGGGCAAAGCGTAGAACAATCACCGCAATTATGGCACAGCCAGACGTCACCGTTGCCGACCAACCGGTCCTTCAAGCCCCAGGATGTGGCAATCATTTCCTTTCTGGGAAATGGTTTGGTATCCGGGGAGATGGGGCAGGCCACAGAACAGGTGGCGCATTGATAGCACTTTTTGACGTCAGCCCCGCCCAGTCGGCTCACTTCGTTGATAAACCCCACATCGGGATCGACCAGATATGAATCTGCCATTGGAAACCTCCTCACTTGGCAAAAAAGAGTGGGAGAAGCGGCGGTTGCCGCCTCTCCATCGCATCGTTAAAAAAATTAGAAGCCCTTGAACGGGTTCGGTCCGAGCGCCTCAATGGATTCAACAAAATCATTGATGATTTGCGGAACCTTATCGTAGTCGTCGATGGCCACTTCAAACTGGGCAACGCGTTCGTTTTCAAGCGCCAGGCTGGCCAGGGCATCACCGATCTTTTTCATTCGGATATCAGCCAGTTCAGAGCCTTTAACAAAGTGACACTGATAATCGTCACCGTGCTTGCAGCCCAGCAGGAAGACGCCGTCCATACCCTGGGAGAGGGCATCCTTGATCCAGATCACGTTCATGGATCCCAGGCAACGGATCGGAATCAGGCGGACGTCCGCCGAGTAGGACAGGCGATTGAGGGCGGCCATGTCCAGTGCCGGGTAGGCATCGTTTTCGCAGACCAGTCCCAGAATGCGATAGGGCGGTTCGGTATAGTCGTCTTCGGACGGCACACCCACGGCCTTGACCATGGATCCCACGCTGTCGATATTGTAATCGGCAAAACCGATGATGCGCTCGGGACAGGCCCCCATGCAGGTACCGCATCGGCGGCAGCGCGTGGGGTTGGGCTTCGGTGTTCCCTTTTCATCATCGTCCAGGGCGCCGAAAGGACACTCTTCCGTGCAGCGTTTGCACTGGGTGCAGCGCTGGAAGAAAAAATCCGGGAAGGTCATGTCGCCGGAGCGCGGATGAACACTGACGCCGCGGTTCACGGACTCCAGACACTGGATGGCCTTGAGGGCGGCGCCGGAGGCATCTTCGATGGCTTCTGCCATACTCATCGATCGACGAATGGCGCCGGCGGCATAGATACCGGTGCGCTGGGTTTCGTAGGGAAAGCAGATGAAGTTGGAATCGACGTAACCGTTGAACAGGCCGATATCGCGGAAGCCTGGACCCTGTCGGTAGGCCAGGTTGACCACCGGGTCGTCCTTGGTCACCGGAACCATGCCGGCGCCCAGCACCACCATATCCGCCTTGACCTGAAGCTTTTCGCCCAGCAATGTGTTTTCGGCGTCAACGATCATGCCGTTGCCGTTTTTGGCCACGCCCATCACGGCACCCTTGGTCATAAAGATGCCCGGGTCCTGCTGAAGCCCCTTGTAGAAAAGCTCCGACAAACCCGTGGTGCGCATGTGCTGGTAGAAAATGAAGGCCTTGCCGTCCTCGTAGTCTTCACGCACGTATTTGGCCTGTTTCAGCGAGACCATGCTGGTGACCGAACCGGCATAGGCAAAATCGCCGTCGGATTCATCCTTACCCGGACTCTGAACAAAAACCACCGACTTGGCGGGCTTGCCGTCGGAGGGACGCACGATCTTTCCCGCTTTGGCAATCGCTTCGAACTGATCGTTGGTGACCACATCGGGTAGCTCACCATAGCCCAAATGTGCGTAGTCGCCCTTCTTAAGGTCATCCGGGCGCCATCCGGCAGCCAGTATCACGGCACCGAACAGTTCGCCGTTCGGGTCCAGTTGCAGGATGTCTTCTTTGCCTTCATTGTAGGCCAGGTAGGCCTCGTGCTGCTTTTCAACATCCAGTTCCTTTCCGTTTTCATCCACCTTCATTTCTTCAGGCAATGGAAAGGGCACATCGAAGGGGATTTTCTCACCCGGTTTTTTCAGGGTAACCGTAAATTCACCCGGCTGACCGGCGATACGGGCCACCTCGGTCTCGGTTTTGACAGTGATATTGGGGGTGGCCTCCACCTCAGCGATCTTGGCTTCCACCACGGGGGGAATCAGGGTATCGTAAGGTGCGGCAACCGGAGTCTGTTTTCTCACCTTGGCCGCGTAGCCACCCAAGGCAGGGCTTTTTTCGACGATGGTGACGTCGTATCCGGTCTTGGCCGCGTCGATGGCCGCGGACATACCAGTGATACCGCCGCCGAGGACCAGAATTTTTCTGGAAAGGTTCTCCACCTCGTAGGGCTCGGGCAGCTTAATTTTCTCCACGCGGATCATACCCATCTTGATGTAATCTTCGGCCATCATCTGAACGCGGTCGAAATTATCCTCATCTTCCTTCTCTTCCTCGGTCAACGCCGGGAACTCGCTGCGCGGGTGTGACCATACCACGCCTTCACGCAGGTTGACCCGGTCCACGATACATCCGTCGAATCGGAAGACGTCAAAGTTCACCCGGCGGGAACAAGCCGCAAGAACCAGGGTGTTGGTGCCGTCGGCGATGTCTTTTTTAAGCAGGTCGACCCCGTCCTTTCCACACAGGAACGGATGGGTTTTGACAGGCACACCCTCTTCTTCCGGAACCCCGCACAGGGCCTTCACATCGAGGGACTCCCCGATGCCACAACCTTCGCAGATATATACACCATACTTTTTATCCATGGGTTACCTCCTACCTTTTCACCAGGGTTTGAATGGCTTTCAGGGCCATGCCGGTCGCATTCTGGTTGGTTGAGACCACGTCGGCCGGCTTGTTGGCGCAGCCGGCGGCAAACATGCCACCCTTTTCAAAGTCATTGATGATGAATCCTTCATCATCGACGTTGAGGTCGGCAGGCAGCTTGGCGTTGGCAGCGGTGGGTTGCATGCCCGTAGCCAATACGGCCATCTCCACCGTCTGGTGAATTTTTTCCCCGGTGACCGCATTTTCGGCAACCACGGTGATGTTCTTGGTGGCCGGATCTTCACTGACCTCGGCGACTTTTCCCTTGATCAGGATGACGTTCTCGTCTTCTTTGATTTTATTGTAAAATTTTTCGTAACGGTCGCCGGGTGAGCGTATATCGATGTAAAAAATATACACCTTGGTGTCCGGATACTGTTCGCGGATGTAAGTGGCGTGCTTCAGTGAGGCCATGCAGCAGATGTAAGAGCAGTAGGGCAGATGATTTTCGTCACGGGATCCGGCGCACTGGACAAAGGCCACGCTTTCCGGCGCCTTATTGTCCGACGGACGGACGATTTTGCCCTGTGTGGGTCCGGATTTGGAAGCCTGACGTTCCAGCATCATGTTGGTAATGATGTTGTCGTACTGGCCGAAACCCAGATTGTCGATCCGGTTGGCATCGTAGGGTTCCCAGCCGGTAGCCCAGACGATGGCGCCCACGGGCAGATCGACGGTCTTGGCCTGCATCTCCAGGTCCACCGCATCGTATTTGCAGGACTCTTTGACCCGGTTAGCATCGTCGGTGCCGATGATCTGTGGCGAAATGACGAATTTTGCCGGGAATGCCATTTCGAAGGGCAGATAGGCACCCTTGGTTTTGCACATGCCCAAATTATACTCATCGGATACCTCGGTCTGGCAGGCATCGGCGCAGGCGCCGCAGCAGGTGCAGTTTTCGTTCACGTAGCGGGGATTCATCTTCACGCTGACCGTGTAATTGCCGGGCGTGCCGTTTACCTTTTCCACTTCCGCCAGGGTGAACACCTTGATTCTCGGGTTGTCCTGATCCGTCTGAAGTTGATCTCCAGTCCGCAGGTGGGAGGGCATAGCTTGGGAAAATACTGATTCAGCTGTGCAACTCTTCCGCCCAGGTAAGGATTTTTTTCGACCAGAAAGACTTCATACCCCACTTCAGCGGCCTCCAGGGCCGTGGTCAGACCGGCGATTCCGCCGCCGACTACCATAATGCTTCCACTCGCAGGGGCTGCTTTGTCGTTTGTCATGCTATCCCTCCGTGCATCAACGTTTCAAAAAGGTCATAAAAACGAATTGTTAAGTAAACACTGCCATTGGTTTCGGGTAATACCCGTTTATTGAAACTGGAAACGGGGAGCTGGAATCCCTGGTTCCGACGAACCCGGTCCTCCAGGTGCCGGTTTCACGCTCCAAGAAAAGGAACCGGCCCTGCTACACGGCAATCCGCTGGGCAAGGCGTTTTCCAGATGGGTAATACCCGAAAACAACAAAGAACCACACCATTTCGGTAATAAAAACCTCCAGGTGCCGTAAAGACACCTGGAGGCGTGATGCTATTCGACTAGAAAAGCCGTCGACATTTCATTAATCCGGGATAATCTTGATATAGTCTTTCTTGAAGACATCCCATTCCTTCTTTGCGGGATCGAACTTGGAGTTGACGAAACAGAACCAGTTCTCGTCATCCTGTCCCGGGTAGTCCGCCTGATAGTAGAAGCCAGGATAGCGGGTCTCTTTGCGGTACTGGATGTGACGCAGGTGAGCCTCAACCGTCCAGATACGATGCTCGATTTCCCAGCATCTCATCAGTTCATGCAGGTCACCGGCAGCCATCTTGGCGCAGTCTTCGCGCATGGTGGCCAGCAGATCCATGACGACTTCCAGGGACTTGGAGGTGGTCATGTAGTAAGTCGCGGTACCTGCACCATACTCATGGGTGGCCTTCATCAGGCGATACATCATGCCGTTCGGCTTGACGTAGTTGGGGTTGATGTCAATCGCGGTGGTGTAATCGCAATTGTCCAGGAAGGTCCGTACCGGTTTGTAGACCATGTCGACCAGTTCTTCGTTGGACTGTGCCAGGGTCGGGGTGAAATCGGCGAAGTCTGAGGCGTAGCGCACCATCTGTTTGGCGGCGATACGACCTTCGGCATGGGACCCGGAAGAAAACTTGTGACCGGAGCCACCCACACCGTCACCGGAGGTGAACAGGCCATTGACGGTGGTCATACGGTTGTAGACCTTGCCGTTGGTGGCTTTGATCTTGTAGTTGTCCGGCACCCAATCCAGATCCGGGCCGGAAGTCCACAGACCACAACAACCGGAGTGGGAACCCAGCAGGTAAGGCTCGGTGGGCATAACCTCGGAGTTTTTCTTCTCCGGCTCACAGTCCTGCGCACACCACAGGTTGGCCTGACCACAGGTCATGTCAAGGAAGTCTTCCCACGCTTCGGACTCAAGGTGCTTGAGCTCTTTCTTGTCCATGGTTTCGCCCAGCGTCGCCAGTGCGGTCACGGTGTCCATC
>CAXXNY010000016.1:0-801555 GCA_963674805.2 Christensenellaceae bacterium | reverse complement strand
TGAAGACTGGAAAACAGGCAATATCACAGAACAAGAATACTTCTTTATGAAGACTAAATATGATGATGGGATTACTTCTCTTGAATCTGAAATAGCTACATTAGAAAAGAAACTATTGCATCTAAAGGATATTCAGCCAAAGGATATGCAATGGCTGAAGGCTTATGCCATGCATTTTAATCCGACTTGTTTAACCCGCCAGATGCTGCTGGCACTCGTTGATGTGATCTATGTTGGCAGGGACAAGACAGTCAAGATTAAATTCAAGTATCAGGATGAGTTTAAAGAATTAATGGCACTCACTGATAATAACAATCAAAAGGTAAACTACATTGAACAATAATAAATGCTGGAATGCAGCCATTTACATCCGGTTATCTCAGGACGACAAGGATACAGATAATATAAGCAACAGTGTCATCAATCAGGAAAAGACTATCAAACAATACATAGCGAAGCATGATGAGCTTATTCCTCATGATGTCTTCATTGATGATGGGTATACCGGTACAAACTTCAACAGGCCTGGATTTAAACGGATGATGGCAGATATTCATGCGGGCAAAGTCACTTGTGTCATTGTTAAGGACTTGTCTCGTTTTGGACGTGAATACTTATCGGTTGGAAATTACCTGGAACAAATCTTTCCTTCACTGGGTATCCGGTTTATCGCTATTATGCAAAGCATCGATACGTACCTGCAGCCAAAGCGGATGGCAGGATTAGAAGTGCCTTTCTTGAGCTTAATCAATGAGCAATATGCGATTGACATATCGAACAAGACAAGAGCTAGTTTACAGGCAAAGCAACTTGCTGGAAAGTATGTTGGGACGCATATCCCTTATGGATATTTAAGGCATCCTGATGATAAGAATATTTTGGTTGTGGATAACTCCGTTTCTAAGCATGTTGAGAATATATTTGATATGCATATTAATGGTCGGCATGCAGGATATTGCTGAGCACTTAAACAGTCAAGGCGTTTTAAGCCCATTAGGACATTTTATAGAGATTGGTGTTCGTAAGCTTACTGCCTCAATGAATAAGGATACCTATATGCGATGGACCGGTAGTAAAGTGCACAGCATATTGAAAAATCCGATATATACAGGTGACTTAGTCCAAGGGACAACAACGTCTTACAGCCACAAGGTGAAAAAGCGCATACCCGTACCAAAAGAAAACTGGATCATTGCGAAGAATACCCATAACCCAATCATCACGCATAGCACTTTTAATCTTGCTCAGGAACTATTGCAAAAAGGAACTAAGCCGGTTAGTAGTCCTGCATCTCCGTCGCTTTTCTCAGGAATCTTAACCTGCGCGGATTGTGGCAGTCAAATGGTTCGAAATATATCTATAAAAAATGGAACATCATATTCTAACTATTTATGCTCTAACTATAAAAAGAATGGGAGAGCAAACTGCACGAGTCATTTTATAAGCGAAGATGTCATTAAAGCAGTTGTGTTAGATGCGATTCGATTACAGATCAAAGCCTATGGAGACATATCAGCACTCAAGCAAAAAGTAGAATCCATTGTTGTAGATAAAGGAAATAAAGAGAATTTAGAGAATAAAATAGCGGCACTTACAGGCAGGCTAAAAAGTACAGATCATCTTCAGATAGAATCTGAAAATGACTTCTTATCTGGCGTAATAGATAAACAAGAATTCCAATACATTCTAAAACGATTAAACGAGCAAAAGAAATCTCTTGATTCACAACTTAAATCTATACAGCGTGAGCAGACAGAACAAAGGCACAAGCTTAAAAATATATCGGATTTTATATCTGCATTTCTTCAAGATGGTGAGGTTAATCAACTGACTAGGAGTCTTATAATCCACTTGATTGAAGAAATTTCAATTTATCAGGATAAATCAATTCGGATAAAATTTAAGTTTCAAAACGAGTTTGAATAACTCATATCAGAATTTGATAAAACGTCTGATATATAGTACGATAAAAGCACATTCAGTTCGAATGTGCTTCTTTTTTACTCAAATCAAGGGTTTTTACGTCCTTATGAGTGCTATGGTGCTTTGCATGTTATATGTCATAAGGTTTTGGATTTCACGTGACATATTTGTGACATATTAAATAACAACATTAGAATAGCCGTTATAGATACAAATGAGGATAACTATCATAACCGTGCTGGTAAAAAACATATGAATGTATTTTTCTTTGAGTTTAATGTTTAATATTGATCCAATCAATCCGCCGATAATCGCCGCCGGTATCATCACCAGCAGCATGGAATAATCCTGTACAATCGCATATTGTCCATTAAAGGCCTTTATAATGAGGCCAAAAGCTTGCGCAAACAAAATCACAAACACCGATATTTTCGCTGCTTCACGTATCCCGATAGCAAGTATCAAAACAAGCACCGCAACATTAATCGGCCCGCCGCCGATTCCGAGGAACGTGCCCAGCATCCCCAGGCTCAGTCCGATGAACCCCTGGCCGATAGCTGAATGCACGTGCATTGCCGGAAGCTTTCGATAGAACAGGCAAAAAACCATTAGGAAAATTAAAATTACTGACTGGATTACTGTGACGATATTCGGCTCAAACTGTGTCTTTACAAGCGAGAAGACGATTCCGCCGATGGTGCCTCCGATAACTGCTCCAGCGGTTACGGCCATCATCGGTCGCGTAATAACCATGCCGCTTTTTATCTGCTTGATTGTCGAGACAAGTGCCATGCTGAAGACGGTAAGCGAAGAAAAAACCGAGATGGTCACAATATCATAATCGCCGATCATGTCCAGCAACGGTTTGATGATGACGCCGCCGCCCATCCCTGCAACCGCACCAATTAGCGTTGCAAAAAAAGTTGTTAGAAAATATATAATCATTTAATTTACGTATCTGTACTTATCGACGAACCACGCGTGCTGCTTGATAAAGCCGGTCTAAACATGCCAAATAAAACATCTTATATGATTCACAGAAATAATTGACTAATGGTTTCCCGTCTTCTATTGGCTCTTTATATCGCCTGCATCCGCTGCGGCAAATCGGGAAATAGCTGCATTCTCGACATGCCGGATCAATCTGCATTGATATGTCCACAAACCTGTCCATTGTTTCGCTTTGAATCATCGATTCAAAGTCATCCGAATGCACATTGCCCGCTTTCCATTCGTCCATGACATAAAAGTCACAGGGGTACACCGAGCCGTCAGCTTCAATTACTGTACCGCGCGAGCAAACTCCCTGCATATCGCATGCCTCCGGTTGTTTTCCGTTCAGCATATTAACAATGTTGTCAAACATGCGAATACTAATGTATTCCCCATTCATTAGATCTTCAAACCACTCATTAAACAATGTGACTAGGAATCTTCCATATAGCTCCGGTGATAATGAATAATTCTCCCGGCCCATCGGTTGTCCTAGTCTATCCATGCATGGAATGAACTGCATGTATTCTATGTTTTGTTTCTTGAAAAACCGATAGACTTTTGCGGGATGCTGCGCAATATGGCTCGTTACAACACATAGGATATTAAAGTCAACGTCGAATTTATTCAACATCTGAATCGCTTGTTGTATCTGATTAAATGTGCCTTTTCCAGCTACTGTGATACGGTTTAAATCATGAGTATCTTTGTATCCGTCAAGCGAAATACCCACAAGAAAACGATTCGCTTTAAAGAATTTTGCCCAGTCAATATCAATAAGTGTGCCATTAGTTTGGATTGAATAGCTTGTAGGAATGTGTTTTGTGTTGTGCTTTTCAACACATTCAATCACACGATGATAAAAGTCAAATCCTCGCAGCATTGGTTCACCGCCTTGAAAGCATATACTGACCATTCCATTTGCATATTCGTATGCTTTCTTAATTAACTGATCTAGTGTATCCTCGCCCATCATCCCATAGTTCTTTACATCTCGATTTTCAACTACATCATGATAAAAACAATATTTGCACCTTAGGTTGCATTGCCCTGATGCTGGTTTAATTAAGAGGGTTAGTGTCTTTTTTATATGATTCGTCATTTAAAGTTTAATTCACTCGTTCAGATTGGACTCTCAAAAATTCTCATTGAAATCTTTTATCGCGCTTAACATCGCTTCAATATTCTTCATCGGAATATTCCCAACCATATTATGAATTGTATTAAAAACATATCCGCCACCTTCTGAAAAGATCGCAAGATTTTCCATGACATTTTCATATACTTCTTGTGGGTTTCCATATGGCAATATTTTTTGTGTATCAATTCCGCCACCCCAGAAAACGAGCCGTCCATGATATTTTGCTTTAAGTGTTTTCGCGTCCATATTCTCTGCTGAGGTTTGGACCGGATTAACAATATCAACGCCCATTTCAACAAAATCATCCAATATTTCGCTAATCGCCCCACAACTATGAAAAAAAGTCTTCCAGTTTGTGTTCTGATGGATCCAATCATTCATCCGTTTATATAGGGGCTTATATATGTTTTGAAAAATGTTTTTACTGATGAACAGGGATTTTTGAGTTCCAAAATCCGTTCCACTAATAAATAACAATTGAATTCTTTCCCCTACTGCTTGTTTATAGATTTCAATATTCTTTAAATAATTTTCTGTTTGATATTCGAGCACACTTTTTACATAATCCGGAAATAGCAGGTGCGCCATAAGCCATTCATCAATTTTCCTAATCCCTTTAGGATTCTTTAGATTTGGTCCTGGTAATAAAGCCGGTGAGCCCAATGCACCGCCACCGAAATTTCCAATAACAGCATAATCCGTCGACTCAAAAAGCTTCTTTGATTCTTTTTCAAAATATTTGGCAGTTTCATCCGTTAAAATCCCAAAGCTTTCTTTAAAATCCTCAATAGGCGTTAAATTACTCTCATCAATTGGTTTTGATCGATCAATACTATCAAAAAAAAGTCCATTTTTCGGCATTTTAACAGATGGATTGCATGTTCTATCTCCTTGAGGATAAAACACAATTGATTCATCAGAACAGATATCATATTGTGCATCATTTGGGATTAATGTTGGTGTCCCGTCAGGCATAATAAATCTCTGGTTTTGATCAATAATTGAATTCCCAATAGAGTTGACAGGATTGTTTAGACCAATTACATCACCGTGCAATATTTGAAGAAGGTCATCATCCACTTTGCCAAGCATTTGGAGAAAATCAGTTGTTTCAATATCTTTGCATGGTAATTTATAGTGCTCACGTAATTTATAAACTAAAGAAGCATTAATTCCTGAAACCAGTGACGCGCCAAAATCCACAGGTACTCGGTCTGTTTTTTTAAAGTTTAGCGCATCAATAACTCTTTCTCTAGATGTCATACTATCTCTCCTCCATTTACTTTGCTGTGTCTAATCCTAAACGCTCGTATTGCTCTATTGGTGCATCGTTTTCTTTCATTAAACGCTTTATATGCTTTATCATTTTTGTTTCTATATCTTTATCTATTATCTCACTTCGTTGATTTGGATCCTTTACTAAATCAAAAAGATATGATCGGTTTTTCTCTTTTAATCCACAATAACCAGACATTGAATATCCATCCCTCTCATCCCATACGCCGGCGTCAATTCTCAAGAGACTGCAGCCTTTTGTAAAGTCAAATCCTTTTACTAGCTCAGTCGTTTTAAGTTCTTGTATCGTAAATAGTCGTCTCATATGGGTTGGCATTAGAGTATATTGATATAGTGGTTTATTATCTTGGTTTTGTGCCCCCCTCATATAAACATATCTGCCGTCCGTACAATTAACCTGACCACCAAATATTCCAAATAAAGCAGCCTCACGTATCCTGCAATCTGTTTCTATCGTTTCTTTCAATGCAATTCCTTGCATATCGGGAGGCGGAACCAGCCCAAAAAAATCCAACAGTGTAGCCGGTAGATCAATGGTTTGTACAAGTGCATCTCTTTTTTCATTCGCTTTGCCGCTCCTAGGATCCCAAATAAACAGCGGTATACTGGCCAGTTCATTATACCAGGGCATTACACATTTCCCCCACCAGTCGTGCTCGCTTAATAAAAAGCCATGATCGGTGTTGACAATAAGCATTGTGTCTTCCCATAAATTGTGTTGATCCATTAGATCCAATATTCTACCCAAATGATGATCACACATGCTAATCAAAGCTGCATATTCATAAATACAATGCTTTACTTCGTTATCGGATTCATCTACCTGTTTATAGTCCGGCCAATCAAATAATCTGCCACTGTATTCATGTGGGTATAGTTCTTTATATTTTTTTTGAGTAAAAAATGGTTCATGTGGATCAAAAGTTTCAATTTGCAAAAACCAATTATCCGCATTATAGTTTTCTTGAATGAATTCTATTCCGGTTTGAAATGTTTTCGCCTGCGGCTGATCTTCTTCTCTGTTCATATATTTTCTATTTACAAGATCTTGTCTATATAGCAACGTCTTTTGCGCAGCTAAATTATCCGGAATATTGATTTCCCCCACCACTCCTTTCCACGGATCTCCTTCCTGTCCTCTCGAGATTTCCCAGGAAGAATACCGCGTATGGTAATCACATCCTCCGTCTTCCCAATAATGCTGATGATCGCTGATTAAATGAGAATAGATGCCATTCTCCTTTAATATTTCAGGCATTGAGTCATCAAAAGGCTCTATAGGTCCCCAACTTCTATGTAGAAAATTGTATCGGCCAGTATGTAGTTCACGCCTTGCAGGCATACACGGCATGCTTCCCACATAGCAATTATTAAAAGTCACCGCTTTTTCTGCTAATCTACAGAAATTCGGTGTAATCACCCAATCACACCCATATGGAGAAAGTAAATGTTTATTTAATGAGTCAAACATAACCATAATTGCCTTCATACTATTCACCTCCTAAAACGGATAGTATATCAATCACAACACAGTTTTTCATGCAAAAAATATCCTTACCACCATTTTATAAGCTCAGTTACTTCATTTCTGAGCTCAACAAAGTCTTCATCAATAACATTTCTAGGTCTGCTTAGATTGTTATCAACTATTTTCTTCACTTTTGCAGGTTTATTAGAAAGCACTAATATTTTTTCGCTCATATAAACTGCTTCCTCAATATTGTGCGTAATAAACAGTATCGTCGTACCTGTTCTTTGCCACAGATTTATTAATTCATCTTCGAGTTTGAAGCGCAATTCAATGTCTAATTGTCCATAAGGCTCATCCATTAACAACAGTTCCGGTTTTGTAGCAAAGGCTCTTGCTATAACAACACGCTGGAGCATACTGGAAGATAGCTCCCGTGGGTAGTGGTGTCTGTATTTTGATAAGCCGACAATGTCCAGCACTTCTTCTACAGCTATACTTTTTTCCTGCTTTGACTTATGTTTAATATCTAATCCAAATCGAATATTCTGCTCAACAGTCAGCCATTCCATAGTTGATTGTTCCTGAAAGATATAAGAGATATTGTGTTTTGTCATATCTACAGGTTCATCATTAACCAATATTTCGCCAGAAGTCGGAATATAAAGTTTAGTAAGGCTATTCAGAAAAGTCGTTTTACCACAGCCCGTAGGGCCAACAATACATAAAAACTCCCCTTTTTTAACATTAAATGATATGTCATCAAGTACAAGCAAATCTCCAAATTTCTTTGTCAAGTTGCATACTCTAACTTTTATATTATTTGTTGTATTGCTCACCATGTCCTCCTCAGAGCGTTTTATCCATAAAGTCGGTTATTTCATTACGCATGCGCAAAAAATTATGATCTGTATAATCTCTTGGTCTCTCAAAATCAATCACATATTCTTTTCGCACACTTGTCGGACAATTCGTTAATAAAATAATCCTATCAGCTAAATAAAGAGCTTCTTCAATATTATTTGTTACAAAGACAATTGTTCGTTTTTCTTTCTCCCAAATTCTTTCAATTTCTTCCTGCATTAAATATCGTGTTTGTGCATCCAGCGCACCAAAAGGCTCATCCATAAAGAGTACATCGGGCTCATTACAATATGCCCGTGCAATACCAACACGCTGTTTCATTCCACCAGACAATTGATTAGGGTATGCATTCTCAAATCCTTCTAGGCCCACCAAATTGATAAAATATTGCGCTTTTTCCTGTCTTTCGTTTTTTGAGACACCTCTTACCTTTGGTCCATATTCCACGTTTCCCATCACTGTAAGCCATGGGAAAAGAGCGATAGATTGATAAACAACGCCTCTATCGGGTCCTGGCTCAAAAACTTTTCTGTTATTAATATATATTTCACCAGTCGTCGCCTTTTCTAAGCCTGATAGAATATTCACCGCAGTTGTTTTTCCACATTGTCCAGGTCCAAAAAGTACAAGAAATTCATTCTGCTGAACCTCAACATCAAGTTGCTCAATTATTTTTGCTTCCCCATTATTCGAAAAAAATACTTTAGAAACCCCACTGCAGTGAATTGTTATATTTCCCTTTTGTTCCATCTGCATAATTTATCCTCAATTCCCCTCATAATAATTGCTAAAATGAATCCAACAATACCTATTGCAACAATACCAACTAGGGTCTGAACCGTGTTATTTGTTTCTTGGCTGCTGATGATAATCCAACCTACTCCTTCAGTCGATCTAATCATCTCAGCTGCTACAACAGTTGCCCAAGCGCTTGCAAGCCCAATCTGGAGGCCAGCAAAAATATATGGTATTGATGAGGGTAGAACGACTGTACTAAATACCTGCCACTCATTTGCACCTAACATTTTTGAGCATCCGACTAAGGTTTGATCAACATTTTTTGCGCCTGCATAGGCATTAATTGTTGTTGCAACAAAAGATGATATGAATATCAGAAACCACTTTGATCCTTCTCCGATCCCAAACCAAATAATAGATATGGGTATCCATGCAATTGCCGGTATGGGTCTTAATACTTCAAATAAGGGTCTAAATATCGCTTCCATGCTTTTGTACCATCCCATCGAGATACCAAGTGCAATACCTACTATTGACCCTATAATATAAAATGGAACAACACGCCATAAACTCCACAAAATATGCCACGGCATTGTGAGTTTACCAATTGGCTCTATAAATGACTTAAAAAAATGCACAAGTACTTCTATCGGTGATGGCATTAAATTTCCGACTCGAGTATAAACAACACTTAATTCCCATAAACATAAAAATGCAAAAATTGAAATCGCCGCATAAAATGCACTGCTCATCTGTTCGCTTTTTAATATTCTCTTAATCATGCACTTCTTCCTTTCACAACGATTTTTTCAATTAGCGTTAAAACGATAGATAAAAACGCCCCTGCCATTCCAATTGTCAGCATACCGACAATAATGATATCCGTTCTAAAAATCCCCCTGCTTTGCTGTATCATAAAACCAAGTCCTTTTGTTGATGCGAGCAGCTCAGCTGCAACTATTGTTAACCACGATTGTCCTAAAGCTACTCTGATCCCAGTCATGACAAATGGTAACGCGGACGGTACTGCAATACGCATCAGCATTTGAAAATTCGTTGCGCCAAATGAGCGCGCTACCCACAAATGAACATCTTTCGTCTGCTTTACTCCCGCGTATGCATTAAGCACACACGGGACTATCGCAGCAATAAATATTACAGTTGCTTTTGACATAAACCCAACGCCTAAAAGAACTATCATAAGAGGAACCCATGCTACCCCTGGAATCGGCTTTAATAAATCAAATATCGGACGCACCAACTGATCTATTTTTTTATACCAAGCCATTATAATCCCTAATGGGATTCCAATAACTACTCCAAGTCCGTATCCAGCCAGTGCAATTTTCAAGCTGGAAAACAAGTGTTCTAGCAAAGTGCCGCCATCAGGATTCTTGTTTGTAAGTTTGTCAATAAAAGTAGATAACACTTTTATAGGATCTGGAAGCGTTTTTGATGGAACCAGTTCCAGTACTGCTGTGCATACATACCAGATCGCTAAGGCAGCAGATACTGAGCAAATAGATAGTAGCGTAAATTTTAAGCGTTTTGTCTTCATGTCTCTTTCTCCTTGATCTTTTTGCTATTCTCCGAAGATTTTTATATCAATACCATAAATCTCTTCTAAGAATGTCGGATCCATGCTTATTGGGATATTATCTGCTAAGTCGGCTTCTATCTTTCCGTCGCTTACATAGTATTCACCCATTCCAAGCATTGTTGCGCCAAAACGATATTCTGGCTTTGAGAACTCAATTTTCCCATAAAAATCTCTGTCGGATATTTCTTGCCACATCATATCCTCAGTATAGCTCTTGCCGTTATCGTTATAAAAATCGATACAATAATCATATACAAGCTGGTCATCATCATAGAACATATCTACAACACTATATGTAACTTCAAGAAATCTTTTTACGTCTTCTCTTCTTGATTCGATGATTTCATTTCTGGCAAGAATACCGTTCATAATCTGCATACCGCCTGATGCATCCAGAAGAGAGGCAGCGTTTACATATCCCAAGTCTTCCGCTTCATAAACAAACGGTGGATTAAGGGCTACCGCATCTCCCTCTCCGGATTTAAAGGCCTGAAGCGCTGGTCCAAATTCCATGTGCAGCATTTCAAAATCATCACTTGACAGCCCAAAGCTCTGTGCCCATGTAATCGCGTTATAATGAGATGCTGTTCCTAATGGGCCTAAAACTGTTATACCTTCAATTGTGTCTGCACTGCCATACATCTCAGGCCTTCCATCAACCAATCCTTTATTTGCAAGAATAGGACTATCCGGCCTCACATAAATCCCCATCCCGGCTAAGGTTACGTCAATATCGCCTAACCATGTACAATCACCAGCGGCAAGTGCAAACACTGATGCCAGACCACTTCCTGCAACATCAATTTGTTCTGCACTTAACGCTTCATTGATAGGTGCTCCCGTAGGGAATAAAACAACTTCTACATTCAGTCCAGCTTCTTCGTACAAACCGTTTTCCCAAGCATAGTATATCGGCGCACCAATATCGTTTGCCATCGTTCCCACTCGTAGAACTTCACCCGTCAGCGGCTCTGTGACATCTGCTGAGTCGGATGTACTTTCAGAAGCTGCTTTCTCGTCAGCTTTGGTTTGAGACGAACATCCAAGTGCGCCAACAAAGCACAAGGCAACCACAAAAACAACAACAACTAGCTTCTTCATGTTTTGTCTCCTTTTTTTATTAATAACTGCATTATAAAAAGACTACTCGTGTATTGCTATACAGTAATTTGAGGTTGTTGATTTTAAATTTGACTTGTTTGGATTACATTATAAAAATATTGATATATAGCACAAAATTTTTGACATTTCAAACCTAAAAACTGTGCGTTACTTTTATTCTTTCAGGTTTATTCATTTGTTCTGTTCTCTCTGAATTGAGACGGTGAAAGTCCACTATATTTCCTAAATAACTGAGAAAAATAAGCAGAACTGGCTATTCCTATCTTCTCGGCAATTTCTCCTATATTTAATGACGTTGATAGCAGCAGCAGCTTCGCTTCTTCCATTCGGATATTAATAACAAAATCGCTGTAATTAATGCCGCATTCCTTTTTAAATAGACGAGAAAAATACTCTTCGTTAAAACCAACTAATCCTGCAATTTCTTTCAAGCTAATATGTCGAGAAAAATTATTAGTTATATAATCTATAGCTTGCTCAATACTTTTTGAATGTTGCGGCGTTATATCAATATTACATTCATCACCATGTTCTAGGGCAATCCTTTGGGCTATTTCATTTAAAATTATTCCTATTTTTTCGCTATTGAGTTCGCTTTTTAAAAAATAGTCATCTGCTCCGCTCTTAATCGCGCCTCGTGCATACTCAAAATCATCATGACTGGTTAAAATGATTATCTTCATACCCTTATAACGTTTCCGAAGCTCTGATGTTAATTCAAGCCCGTCAATTTTTGGCATAACAATATCCGTAATAACAATTTGCGGCGTTTCTATCTGGAAAGCGTTTAACGCTTCTTCTCCGTTTTTATAAAGTCCCGTAATTTCGAATTCTGCTCCGACTTTCTCAATACTCATTTGGAGCCATTCTCTGATTAATATCTCATCATCTATTATCGCTATTTTCGTCATTCCGGCCACCATCCATAATTAATCGAATTGTTACTTCAGTTCCATGTTCCACGCTACTGGAAATCTCAATACCACTCAAAAGCCCATAAATAATTTTAATACGTTCATTTACATTTTTTAAACCAATACTACTGAATCGCCGTTTATTTTTTGATTTATTTTCCCATATTGCTGAAAGCTGTCGCGAGGTCATTCCAACACCATTATCTTTTATCTTAATTTTCACACGATCATCAATGCTTTCTACGCTTATCTTGATTTCTCCGCCTTCATCTCTATCGCCAAAGCCGTGAAAAATAGCATTTTCGACAATCGGTTGCAGTATCATTCTAGGGACCTGTATATCCTCATTTTTCTTAGATATATCTACAATAAGCTTAATTTTTCCACCATATCGATACTCCATTAATTGAATATAATTTTTTAAATAATCAATTTCCTCTTTTAGTTTAATCATTTGATCATCTATATTTATCGGGGCCTTTAACAGTTTTATAAACAAATCCAACATTTCACTCGCTTGTTCGCTTTTTTTAAGATCAATCATACACTTGATTGTAAATAAGGTATTATGCAATAGATGCGGATTTATTTGTGCCTGTAAAAATTTTAGTTCAGTTTTACGTTTCAGCATTTCTTCAAATTTAATTCTCTCTATCAGTTCATGCATTTTTTTAACTTGTCTGTTAAAAGCTATTGTCATTGAATATATTTCTTTATATCCCTTCTGCACCTCTGATATTTGCATAGTAGTATCTGATAGAACACTTAAATCAGCTGTGAATCTTTCAATTGGTTTAGATATTTTTCTTGCAATAATCCTTGAATTTATTAAGCTTATTAAGATTAGACTGATAAACATTACAAAAGCAATAACCAAAATATTGCAATTATTTTTTATAATATTGTATATACTATACTCCTCAACAATCGTCCATCCGGTATTTCTGTCATAATAATTTGTAAATAAAACATTTTTGCCCGCTATCTTTTTTATTGAATAGCTGTTTTTAACATTCTCTTCAAAAAAAGACTTCATATAGTACATTTGGGTGCCAATCATATGTTTATTCGAATGACTAATAATCGTTCCTGTTTCATCAACTATAAATACATTATTATTCTCTTCCAAAATATCCGCATACACATCATACACCGCCTTCTCTCTGGAGCCGATAATCATAATACCTTGATATTCCCAATTTGAGTCACGAAGTATCTTAACATATGAAATTTCCATAGCCGCCCGATCATCATGCCAGCCAAAATTCGTCATCCAGAATTGATTCTTTTCATTAGAAAAGTTATCAATATACCAAAACGAACTTTTTATTGCATTTATATCTTTCTGAGTAACATAGCTTGATAAATACTCAAAATCATTTTTCATAAGTATAATTAGTGAAAGCTGAATATCCAGTGATTCGAATGATCGTTTTTGTTGATCAAATTCTGTTTTAATCAGTGTGTTTAGTTCATCATTTTGTGCTTCATCATTAGTAAGTAAATTATAAACCACATTTCTATAGATATTATCCATAGCAAATTGAGCTGCCTTATTTATTCTTGCACCATTTTCAGCAATCTGTTTTAATAAATCAACTCTATTCTCACCAACTGTTGAAATAATATTGCTAACAAATGTGGCACTTATTATTAGTAGCGCAAGAAGAAAGATCAAAATGTTCGATATCGATACTCTTGAAAATATAATTGATTCGATTCTTTTAATCTTTTTTTTAAACTTCAACATCGTTGTATACCACTGGCTCATTTAATATGAATTAATGTACAACCACCCTTGTGTATATTAGACTATAACATAACAGGTTGAAATAGCAAAACAGTATCATAAAAAATGTATCCATAATTTTATACTCAACGCCCCCGCTGTTCTGTGTGAAGCCATTTTTTTCTGACTGGGTCCATCAAAATTTTGAAGTAAGAAATTGCCGTTGAAATGATAAATGCGTATTAATTTTATAAATTTAATCATGGTTGCATAGGGGACCGTTAGCCTATAACATATTTGTTGACCATCTCCCACAGAATTGAATAAATTGAAAGTGAGTAGCCATTGCCCCTCATTTTTAATTAGTCAATCACTACTTGCTGAATTGTGACATCCCCACTTCAAAAGTGCTCAAAAGAGGGGTCTAAACAGCATAAAACTGTATCACAAATGCTGCTATTTCTAGGGAAAATGCAAACTTACTCTTTCTCCTGAAAAGAGTCTGAATCTTATAAATAAAAATATTGTTGCACACGTGCCCTTATGTGCATTTTATTTGGTGTATGGTTTGATGATATTGATACTAGAATTTTATGGCACACGCCGCCACGTCGCGCGACACGTGCGATAATATAAATAACGAAATAACTATAAATGGATATTTAGATGGATATATCTGCTTATTAGAATTTCATCTCTATTTAGGGAATTTTTTTCACGGGCGAGAGCACAAACGGTTTCCGTTTATCTTCCCTAAAACTTTTTCATACCCCCTGGTAGGGGAGGGGGGGGTCACGTGCGCGAGGCACGCATCACACGGAGGGGCACAAGCGGTTTAGATCTCTTTTTGATATTCCTAAGGTAAGGGGGCGAGTACAACCCAATCATTTAAAATTAAAAACTGAGTTTCCTTAAGGACACGCTCACTAGGCTCCTTATTAACATAATAAATGCTTTTTCTTTCCTTAAACAAGTATATGCTCGATTAATCGTGACTAACTCAAAAAGCCTGTTGCTGCACATAACAGGCTTTTTAATAAAATGTTGTTACTTATCGCCAAATTAACACTAGGTACCGATTGACTGTATATTGCTTAAACAGCTCTTGTCGGCGTTTTCATATTAGTCATAGTTTGATATCTGTTAAAACTTCGCGTCCAGTTCTCAGCCTCATTTGGATGAAAGACTTCAATCTCGAACGAATTCCTAATAATCGCACGTATGCCGGCCAGATCTTTTACCCCTCCAGATGCCTGCACCTGAACCATTAAGTTTCCAACCGCAGTTGCTTCCACAGGCCCTGCCACAACATCTCTGTTTATCGCATTTGCCGTCATCTGATTTAACAGCTTATTGTTTGATCCGCCACCAACAATATGCAGAACATCTATACAGGTCCCCCTCAGCATCTCCAGCCTGATAAACGCCTCCCGATAACTCATTGCTAAGCTTTCATACACGGTTCGTGCAACCTCCCCAATCGTTGTCGGTATCTCCTGTCCGGTTGATGCACAATATTGTCTAATTTTTTTTACCATATTACCACTGTCAAAAAAGATTCGGTCATTAACGTCAATAAATGACATAAATATCGGTGCAGCATTCGCTTGATCAACAATCTCATTCCAGCTAATGGTCATTTCTCGGTCCCACTCGCGCTTACATTCCTGAATAATCCAAAGACCCATAATATTACTTTGCAACCGGTAGCCACCCGTTACTGTGCCTTCATTTGTCAGCGCATGGTCAAACACAACTCCGTTAATAATCAGTCTGTTACTTTCCATTCCAATCATCGACCTTGTCTCCGATGATAAAAAAACATAGTTGTTCTTAGCCGCTGGAACCGAAGCCGCCGCAGAAGCAGTATCATGTGACCCTACACAATAGACCGGTATGGTTCCGAAGAGCCCGGAGCTTTCCAGCACATGCGGCAGCAGATTTCCCTTTTTTTCTCCACTGAACTGTATATCAGGCAACAGACTGCGTCTGATGCCCAACATCCCTAAAATCTCATCGCTCCAGTCGTTGCCGCTTAGCATTTGCGTGGTCGAGGCATGTGTATATTCACATGACGCTTTGCCGCACAGCATATACGCCAATAAATCCGGCATTAAAAGCAGTTTATCAGCGATTTCCAGCTGGGCATCCTGATATTCTACCATTGAGTACAATTGATACAACGTGTTATATTCATAATTCGCATTGCCGGTGATATTAAACGCAGCTTTTTTGCCAAATTTCTTATGAAATTTGTGCATCCCTTCCAGCCCTCTTGGATCGCGGTACGCCTGCGGATAGCCGATTAATCTACCACGTTTGTCAATCAGCCCAAAATCAACACCCCAGGTGTCTACACCGATTCCATCAGGAGGTTTATTATATTGTTTGCTGTAAATACTAAGGCCTTTAATGATATTAGAATAAAGATATAACACGTCCCAGTAACAAGCATCTTTAAAACGGATATAATTGTTCTCAAATCGGTGAAGCACTTCCAATTTAATCACGGTACCATCGAATTTACCTAATATCAGACGGCCGTTGCTCGATCCGAGGTCAACCGCAATGTAGTGCCTATACTTACTCATAACTTTCCCTGATGTGACTCCTGTTATTATCCCCGCAAAATTCTTAGTGACGTTTTTACAGGTACTCTAACTTGCCTGCTTGCATCTGTTTGTGAATCGTTCAAAGCCATATATAATCCTTTAGTCCAACCGGAACACTTCTTCCATGTTGCACCACCATTCTCCGGCTTCAGTGCCTTCAACCGATTCCTGGCAAGGGTCCGTTTCTTTCCACCATTTTTGGGTGATCTGATCTGCCGCCATCTTTTTCATATCCGCTTCAAAATTTTCGCCAACATATTCAAAATACGCAAATAAGTACGATCCATGATGGAAAATGACGTAATTTCGAATATTGCATTGATGAATCATTTTTAATACTTCCGGCCACGGATTCTTATGCAATTTTTTATAATACGCCAGTTTTTCCGGCTTTACTTTGATAATCTGGCCATATTTTCTCATCTTTATCCCCGCTTATTAATAATATAATACTCAGTTTATAGGTAATCAGACGTTATCTCATCACTTGTATGCGTGTACTGCCTTCATCATTGCCTCAATATTTTGTGGCGGAACATCAGGCATAATATTATGCTCTTGATTAAAAACAAAGCCGCCGTCTTTATAGAAGATATCTATCATCTGTCTTGAGTAATTATAAACTTCCTCCGCAGTCCCGTGGTTCAACACCGAACGCGTATTGCACCCACCACCCCAAAAAGTAACGTCTCGCCCAAACTCGCGCTTTAATTTCTGTGGTTCCATATCTCTCGCTGTAGTCTGTACAGGATTAATAATATTAAAACCTGCTTCAATCAAATGTGGCAATACTTCATAAATTGAACCACATGAATGAAGAAACGTTTTCATGTTGCTATTTTTTTTAACATAATCATTGAGCATTGTATGCCACGGTTTGAAGATTTTTGCATATACATCCGGTCCCATAAAACCTCCTGAATCCATCCCCAAATCATCCCCGAAACGGATAATATCTACTACATCGCCTATATATCTGCAGACCTTTTCAAGAGTAGCCATATGGCCCACCATTAATTGCTCAAGCAGTCTTTCCACACTCGTTTGATCCGCATAAACATCCATCATAAAATTATCAATACGTCTTAAGAAAGTTCCCCATTCAAATAAGTTACAGCCGCAAGTGAACATCAGTGCGCGGTCTGTTTTCTCTTTTAATTTTAAAAGACGCTCACGTAACTGCTCCCAAAAGTCAGGTTCCGCGGCATGATCCCACGGGCTGTGTGCCAATGCCTGCCATAATACTTTACTTTTTGCTTTATCTAATTCATCAAAGTTTTCCGGGTAACCGTCAACATAAGGGAAATAAGTCTGATCAAAAAATGTTGCTCCATCCGGCATTGTTGCAATCCTATCGTCGTCAGCGTCATACACATCCCACGATTTCTTCGTTTCCCGAAATTTGAACCATTTAGGAAACTGAACTTTCTGGCCAGTATTCAGTGTTACATCCTGCCAGTCTTCGTCTTTTTCGTTGAAAACAATCCCCGTATCAATCACATCAACTCCATAGCGATCTAGGATTTCCGACTCAACAATCGATACTTGCTGCACAACGTCAAACACACGGTTATGGCCGTCCTCCATGCTGAGATGCTTTTTTAAGTTATGATACGCAATTGCCGATATTCCCGAGCTAGGCGTTGATCCTAGGTCTAATGGCAGTGCATCTGGTGATCGATGTTCTATCGACGCAATCACGCGTTCTCTCGCTGTCATAGTGATCCTCCGTTTAAAGTGTCCAACTAATATTTGATATTCCTCTCTGTCCTTACAGAGCGTTCATTTCATTTCAGATCTGGCTCTGGTATAGGCGTCGAAACCAATAATGATAATCATCAGTATGCCTCTAATCGTCGTTTGATAGTACGAGAATACCCTGAGTAAATCGAGTGAATTTGAAATGAGCGTAAAGATGAGAATACCAATAATGCTCTTAATGGCGCTGCCGATGCCACCCGCAAGGCTGGTGCCGCCGATGACAATGCCCGAAATAACGAACAACGCCACACTATCACCATGCAGTGCAGAGCCCGTGTTCAATCTTGATGCAAGCAGTATGCCCGCAACAGCCGCGGTGAACGCACTAATTACAAACACAATCATCTTATCGGTCTCAACGTCAATCCCGCTGTTTTGTGCGACCTCTTTATTGCCCCCGATTGTATAAACATTTCTGCCGAAACGAGTTTTCGCAAGCACGTACTGCGCTATCGCGATAAAGAGTATCAATACAAGTATCAGGTTCGGTATCCCCAAAATAGTGCCATTCCCAATCAGATAAAACCAGTCATTTTCACTCAACACAGGCGCACCGCCTGATATTTTCAAAGCCAAACCCTTAAAAATACCCATTGTCGCGATAGTCACGATAAATGAGCTTATTTTTATCTTGGCAATCAACAAACCATTTATGAGGCCAACTGCACATCCCGCAACAATCGCTGCTAAAATAGCCCCTAACTGTCCGATTACCGGCGCCAGCAAAATGCTGACCAGTCCGCCAAGCGCCATCGTTGAGCCTATTGATAAATCGAACTCTCCAGAAATAATGGCAAACGACATCCCGCATGCCATAATCCCATATGTTGACGCCTGAAGTAGTACATTAATCAGATTGTCTCTGGTCAAGAAAAAAGGGGAGGCAATGGACATAAAAACAATAATTGCAAACAGAACAATTGCAATTTTATATTCTTTTACTTTTTCGATAAATACTTGTTTTTTCAGCATGGGTCTACCCTTTCCTCAGTTGCTTTTGGTTCCAAACATCCATTAGTATCGCCAGTATTAAGATGACTCCCTTTACGATCATTTGATCGTGTATGGCAAACCCTAATAAATTCATGGTGTTTCCGATAACGCCAAATGTTAATATCCCAATCAGCGTACCCCATATGCTCCCGTATCCTCCGTTCAGGCTCATTCCGCCTAAAACAAGCGCGACAATCGCATCGAGCTCATATCCCTGTCCTGCGGTCGGCGTTGCCCCCAAGGTGCGGGACGACAATACGATTGCGGCACTGGCGGCCAGCAACCCGGAAACACCGTAGGACAGCATTTTAATCCGATTCGTGCCGATGCCCGCCAGCCGGCTGGCTTCCGCATTGTAACCGGACATATGCAGTTCTCTGCCGAACACCGTTTTCGATTCTACAATTCCGAGAATCGCTGCAAATAAGCCTAATATCATAACCGGGATTGGAATTGCACCTAAATACCCGGAGCCGATTGCGTTAAAAAAAGCTGAATCACTGCCGCCTAGCTGATAGCCCTTGGTATAAATCAGACTCACGCCCGTGAGTACCAGCTGCGTTCCGAAGGTAATCATCAACGACTCCCCCGAGTTTGCTTTAAACACGCAGACCAGAATACCATTGAGCAAGCCGATGACTAAGCCCGTCAATAAGGCAAAAATAATCGCATAAGCCGCCGGCATATATTCCTGAAACGAGATAACGATTAATCCCGAAAAGGTCATGACCGCTCCGACAGATAAATCCATATGACCGGATAAGACAACAAACGACATACCGAGCGCCAGAAGTCCGAGGACCGACATCTGCCGAACAATGTTCATCAGATTCCGGACCGAAAAGAAGCTTTCTGCCGCAACCGCTGCAACAATAATGAAAAGCAGCAGAACAGCCAGATTAAAATGTCTTAACAATAATCTCTTTATTTTCATGTCGTCTTCTCCTGCAAAATCGCAAACCGTAAAACATTCTCTGCTGTCTGGAGCTCTTCTGATAATTCTCCCTTTAGTTCCCCATCACTGATGACTAAGATGCGATCACTCATGTTAACCACTTCTTCCATCTCAGACGAAATCATAATAACCGACTTGCCTTCATCAACAAGCTTATTAATCAGAAGATATATCTCATATTTCGCGCCGACATCAATACCACGTGTAGGTTCGTCCAATATTATAATATCTGCATCAGTATTCAGCCATTTTGCAATAATCACTTTCTGCTGATTACCGCCGCTCAGCTGAAGCACTTTTTGTCTGGCAGTCGGCGTTTTGATATTCAGCTTATCAATATAATCATTCGCGTTATTCGCTTCTTTTTTATTCAGCATAAACCCGAAACGGCTGTATTTCTTGATATTTGCTAGCGCAACATTTTTTGTTATGTTTTCAAGCAGGATTAAGCCCTGCAGTTTTCTGTCTTCTGTGACAAACGCAATCTTGTTATTGATGGATTTTTTCGGCGTAAGTTTTTTATAGGTTACATCACAAACCGTTACATTGCCTTTTTCAAAACTGTCTGCGCCGAAAATTGCACGCACTATCTCGGTTCTCCCTGAACCTACAAGTCCAGCGATTCCTAATATTTCGCCTCTATGTAGCTCAAACGAAATATTATGGAATGCTTTTTTCGCGGTTAAACCATCTACCTTTAATACGATCTCGTCTTGTGGCTTTCCTTTGCGTTTCGGGAACTCATTTTCAAGATTCCTGCCGACCATTTCTTCAATGATCTTCTCTTTTGTCATCGCCCCAATCAGATTCGTGCTGATGACTTGTCCATCTCTTAATACAGAAACACGGTCGCACAGCTTAAATATTTCATCCAGGCGATGCGATATATAGATAACAGTTGTGCCGTTTTTCTTCAAATCAAAAATAATATTAAATAAATTCTCCAGCTCCACATTCGTCAGTGTGGCCGAAGGTTCGTCCATAATAATAATTTGTGCATGATACGAAAGCGCTTTGGCAATCTCAACCATCTGCTTTTGTGCCACGCTTAATTTGCCCACTTTAGTTTTTGGATCAATATTCAACCCAACTTTTTTAATCAGCATTCCTGCCTCACAATTGACGCTTTTCCAGTCCACTCCTCCGCACTTGCTCTTGTGCAGGCGGCCGACAAAGATGTTTTCTGCAATATTGAGCGATTCAACTAGGTTCAGTTCTTGAAAAATAATACTTAATCCAAGATTTTGTGCGTTTAGCGGCGAGTTGATTTTTACCGGCTCTTCATTCAGCGTGATTGTGCCGCTATCCTCTTTAAACAATCCGGTCAGAATCTTCATCATCGTGGATTTCCCTGCACCGTTTTCGCCGACTATACCGTGCACTTCTCCTTTATGAAAAGATAATGAAACATCAGACAAAGCCTTTACTCCCGGAAAGGATTTATTGATTTTGTTTAGCTCTAGAATTGTTTTAGTGTCGTTTCCCATTAGAATATCCTATCTTTTTATAATTGTTGGCGGAGAATAATCTCCACCAACAATCAACGTTTATCCCATCCTGTATCTAGACATTTTACCATAGAAGTGCCGGGTCATATGAATCAACGTTTTCTGCAGTAATTGGTTCGATGATATCTTTATACCATTCCTCTACCTTTTCACCATTTGCAGCCATAACACAAGCAAGTAAAGAGCGCTTTCCTTCATCGTTTAATGGCTGAACAGCTGTGCCATAAATTTCCCCATTCTTAACCATTTCTGCACCGGCTGCACTGCCATTATAGCTGACGACTTTTATCTCTCCGCTTTCATAGCCCATTGCTTTAATTGCCTGCACAACACCAATACACATTGTATCATCATGTACCCAGATACCAGCAACATCATCCATTCTAGTCAATGCGTCTTCGGTCACTGTCAACGCTTTTGCCTTATCAAAATCACCAGCAAGTTTTTCGGCAACAACAATGTTGGTTCCTGCAATTGCTTCTTCGAATCCCTCAGTTCTGAATCTCTGAGGATCTGTCCCCGCAACGCCTTCAACAATCAGTACTTTACCGCCTTCTTCACCAAGAGCATCAATCATCATCTGTCCTGCGGCAAGTCCAACATCCTTTTCATCAGCGCCAACATATGAAACCACATAGTCTTTACCTGATTCATCGATATTCATTGCACCCATAACTACAGGAATACCTGCTTCATAGGCTTTTTTCACGGCCGGAATAATTGATTTATTATCAACCGGGTTTAGCAAAATTGCGTCTACACCCTGTGAGATTAAAGAGTTAATTTGATCCGTTTGTTTCTGAGCATTCCATTCTCCATCAAGTTCAATCAACTCTACGTTCATCTCTGCAGCCTGTTCCTGAATACCTTCTGAGAAAACCTTTACCGCAGGAGCACTTAAAATACAGTAAAGAACCCCAACCGTTAAAGTTTCGTCCGATTCAGCATCTGCAGATGTATCCGCAGGCGCTTCTACGGCTTCTGATTCTTCCGATACGGTTGCCTGTTGATCCAGTGTACCACATGCCGTAAAGCTGAGAATCACCATAGCAAGAATCAAAGTTAATACAATAAGTCTTTTCATTCTTTCTTCCTCCTTTTGCTTAATGCAAATCTATTTTAATAAATAGCTGTTAAACCATTCCAAAATATGCTGGAATACTACATCATTCTCTAAGTGTGCAGGCATGTTGTGATCAACATTTTCAACAATAATCAGTTTTTTTACCTCTGATGAAACCCGTTCAAACATTTCTTCCGATTCTTTTATATCAACCAAATCATCTTTTTCACCATGTAAAAAAAGTATTGGAGTTTTTATGCGTTCACAGTATTCTCCTGGCATAAAATTTAAAAAGTCTTCAACACTTTCTAAAGATATTAAAAAGCTATTATATTCCCCCATTAGCGAAGACTCGACGTTTTGTAGCATGTAGTTCTTTTCAACTTCACCGCTGTCGCCTCCAAGCCTTGCCGGTGTAATAAACCCGGATCTGCCCGTCACGACTCTTTTGGGCTTATCTGCTGCAAGCATCTGTAACATCTCTTCAAATCCATCCGCACCCAGATTCTTTTTCCAAACCCGGTGTAGATGCCGTCGACAGTTGCTAATGCCCGCCATGCTTACTGTGCATGCAACTCTATTGTCCCGGCTGGTCTGATAGACACAAACACTAGCCCCCATGCTTATCCCTGCTACAGCAATTCGAGATGGATCAATATAATCAAAAGTCGATACAAACGTTATCGCGTTTTCCAAATCCTCCGGCCATTCTTTTTTACACATCAGTCTGTTTTTATTAATAGTTGTATCTCCACAACCTCTGAAATCAAACCGAAAAGTAACATAACCATTTTTAACAAGAAGCTGTGACAGTTCATCCAAACCATCGTCTTTTTGTCTTGAATGACCGTGGCACAAAATCGCTACTGGATTTTTATTAGATTCATAATTATCAGGATAGCCAAAAATCCCGATCATTGGAACCCCATCACTAAAGAAAACACTTTCCCTTTCCATTTTGCACTCCATTCTATGTCTTAATATTACTTTTATATACTTTTCGGAAAGAATAATCTATAAAAAAACTTTTTGTTTATCAATTTCTATAAACCGGTTTAATTTTCTTTATTATTGTTTTATTCATTTGTTCTTTTTGTTATAATGGTTTTATCGTTTTGTTAGGAGAAATAATATGGCCACTATATATGATGTCGCAAAGGAAGCCAGTGTTTCACCAAGCACTGTTTCTAATTATATCAATAATAAATATGTTGGGCCAAAAAGCAAAGCAGCTATCGAAGCCGCGATTGTTAAACTGAAGTATGTTCCTAATCGAAATGCCCAAAGCCTAAAAAACCGAATATCAAAGAGAGTCGCTCTGATTCTGCCCAACATTCAGGAACAGCTTTACAGCGAAATTTACACAGGAATTTATCATAAGCTTCAAGAAAATAGCTATTTGATTGATCTATATCTAACTGACGATATCCCTTATGAAGAAACGCAGATTCTCTCCCAATGTCTTTCAAATCCTATTGCTGGCATAATACTATGTACTTGTGATCCCTCAAATTCGGGGGGTTTCATTAAGTTATCCAATCACGCACCATTGGTATTCATTGAGAGAAAACCGCTTAAATTATCATCATATAATTTCGTCGGTTTTAATAATTATAAGTCTATGTCAAAAGTTCTTGATTTTCTATTTCAATCAAAAATCTTTGACATCCATATGATTACAGGACCTCATGCATATTCCAGCGAAAAAGAGTGCCTTATTGCACTACAAAATACATGCCGTAAGCATAATGTCCCCTTTTCTTCTGATATGTACAGTATGATTCCGGTATCAATTTTCTCAGCACTGCAAAACCTTATTGCAATACTTGACCAAAATCCTCCAGCATTCTTTATTACTTCTTCTATGGTGTTTGCTCAAGCGTTAATTGCAGCATCAAATTATCAGAATATCAAAGTCAACGAAGATGTGCATATCCTCTCTCTGGGAGAAGAGAGTGTGTTTAATCTAATTGACAGCCAAAAGATTATTTATACCGAAAGGCGTGCCCAGTTTCTTGGAATTCAGACTGCTTCGCTGCTGTTGTCTACAATTCGTTCTAAAGGATATTCCGAAAGTAAGGTCATTCATTTAGATGACAATTTCCCTTATTACAAACTAAAAGACATCACCTATAACCGCAAAAAAAGTTCAGTCACAAAAAAAAGCGAGGCCAAAAAGAACCTCCGGATTCTAATGGTGGAAGAAGACAACAGCACAAATGTAGTAAAATACCTGCTTAAAGCTTTTCAAGAAAATCATGAGATTAATATCGAACTGGTTCAGCTGCACCACCGCCAAATCTATGATCAGTTTAAGGACATCATTTCAAATCAGAATGACCAATTTGATATTTTGTCATTTGATGCACCGTGGCTTCCATATCTTGCATCAAAAAGCAGTTTGGTGCCTCTAAATAAACACTTAAATCTAAGCTATTATAAAAATATTCTTATCAAGAATTCATTAGAACAGTACTCAACTTATGATCACAGTATTTATGGTATCCCATATCTACACGGCACACAGATTCTTTTCTACAGGAAAGACTTATTTGAGGACCCATATTATGCTAGCGCTTTTTTTAAAAAATATAAAAAAAAGTTGGAGGCCCCAAAAACATGGTTTGATTATGAATTGATTGCGCGCTTTTTCACTAAAAAATTCAATCCCGATTCGCCACTTCAATATGGCACAACTATATCGAGTAACCACGAAGAAGTCTTAACCGGGGAGTTTTTTCCACGCTTATGGGCTTATGACGGCGATGTTTTTGATATAGACGGGCACGTCAGCATAAATTCCGATAATGCAAAAGCCGCATATACTAACCTGATTAAGTGCATCGAATGCTCACCCCCAGACGTAGCCGAGAAGACCTGTTTTGATAACGCAAAGCACTTCGCATCCGGTAACAGTGCCATTGTAATGCTTTATCATAATCACGCTTCCATCATCACAGACAGGACGTTCTCCAAGGTCATCGGAAAAGTCGGGTTTGCCAGCATCCCAGGAAAGTCTCCCATTCTGGCGGGATGGTGTCTGGGAATCAATCGATATAGCAACCATATTAAAACCTCGCTGAATTTTTTTGACTGGTTTTTCAGCGCTCAGATTTCTATGCCTTACGCCATACTCGCGGGAACATCCATGAAATCAAGTATTTATACCAACCCGGAACTCAACAAGTTGTATCCCTGGTTTAAAACCGCATTAAGTGATTTCAACTATTTAAGAAGACGTAATTCCACAGTTACACAGACGCATCCGGAAATATCTCAGATTGAGATCGAAAAAGCACTTGCGCATATCGTGACAAATTATATGAAAGATAGAATACCTTTGAATCAGTTGTTAACCGGCTTGGAGAATGATCTAGAACAAATTATTGCAAATTCGGGTATAAAAACTCTATAGTTTTAATTTAGATTAATATATCTGCTTATTAGGATTTCATCTTGATAAAGGGAATTTTTTTCACGGGCGAGAGCACAAACGGTTTTCGCATGTCTAATATAAAACTTTTTCACGCCCCCCGGGGTCAGTTCATAACATCTTCGCATTGAAAAACGTATCTGTTCAACGTGTTACCCTCCACAGCTACCGCACATATTTGTTTTAATGCCCAGTCATCCAAGTGCCCCACCCTTTTCATTTGAGCGCACACATGGGCACGTCGCGCCAGACGTGGCGAAATAAAGATACACTGAGATAGCCGGACTTGCAGCATTATGGTTTGACTTGCCGATTTCTATCCTATTCTAGGGGGAGGGGGGGGGTCACGTGCGCGAGGCACGCATCACACGGAGGGGCACAAACGGTTTCGGGCACTACACGCTATACCCGAGGTAAGGGGGGTATAGCGATTCTGTGCCTTTATCCCGTTTCATTGGTTAATTGGTTTGTATCATGTGAATCAATTGCACACGCTGCCACGACGTTATTTATAAACGAAACTATGGTATATGAAGAACGCTATTTGGTCTTAGTCTTTGGGGTGCGCTTCCTTTAGTGGCTTAATCGCATGGTTATGCATGCGTAACATTTGAACTATCACCGTCCCGTTAATTAATAAAATGTTTTATTGACTTTTATCATATACAATGCTATAGTTGCCGGGTATTCAAGATAATTACTTTATTCTCACGTGTTGCGAATTAATGCCTTTGATTGATTTGCATAATCATGTGAGTTTTTGTTTTTCTGGGTGCAAAACAATTTTTATGGAGGTACCCGATGAATAACGGTACAGTAAAATGGTTTAATGCTGGAAAAGGTTTCGGCTTTATCACTGATGACAATAGCGGAGAAGATGTATTTGTACATTTTTCTTCTATCCAAAGTGATGGATTTAAGTCTTTAGATGACGGTCAGAAAGTCACATATGAAACTGAAGCAGATCCAAAAGACAGTCGAAAACTCAGAGCAATAAACGTTAATATTGCATAGTCTAGCAGTAACTAATTAAACACTATGAACATCAGTTGAGCGCAAAAGTTCTTCTGGTGTTTTTTTGTTCTGGAAATTAAATTGTATGCCGAATTGCCTTTTAATCTCTATCTTAGGTATGCTTTTCTTCAAGCTTTTGAATTGCCCTGTCGTGTATACGAAACACCTGCGCTCTTGAGTAATGCAGCATATCCGCCATCTCCTCCCAAGGCTTTGTTTTAAAATACCTGAGTTTTAGGATTGTATATTCTATCTTCATTAACTCCTTTGTCTCTTCAGGAAAGCGTTCTTTTAGTTCGTCTTGTTTTGTCGATAAGCGCAAGTTTTCTCTGCATACTGATACTATACGATTGAAATTTCGCATTCTCTCTTTTGTTTTGCCCTTGCTGATATCCGCGTTTCCAAAGTATCCTTTTTCCATATAGCTTTTGATTTTTTCCCATATTTCGTCATGTGCTTTCTTAATCTCAGCGTATTCTTTTAACTCTTCCCTAATCATTCTTTCTCTCCCCTTCAGAGCTTTTGCAGTCTCACATAGATATACCACCCGGATATGAATATTGAGTCTGTGATCTGCATGCCTCGGAACACATATCCCGGATACATCCTTTCAAACAACTCTCGTGCCCTGTTCTCGTTACGGACTATCTTATCCGTATCTCTTCTAATGAACATACTCTTGTCTTCATAGACAATGGGTTTATCTAAGTTCCTGCTGCAGGTATATCTTTTATCTGCTGTGCTCTTTCCTTTGGTTATATATCGGGCTAGCCCTTCTAATCCATAGTCATCCGGCTGTAACCGTCTGGCATTCGTTCGTCCTAAATACCATAGCCCTTCAGCCATATCCCGGTCTTTAACATTTACGATAATATGGTGATGGATACGCTTCTCCCCCATCTCTGTCACATAGATATACTTAAGGTTCCCTTTCCGCCATTTTAATCTTCGAACAAAGTTTTGGATATCTCTCTTCGCCTGTTCCTCAGTTGGCTTTGTTTTGTAGGTCAGTGTCATCCAGATATCTTTCTTTTTGAAGTTGGTATTGATTAGCCGGATGACTCGTTTTACGGTATTCCTATGATTCACTTTCTGTTGGGCGGCGCTGGTCAGTTTTTGTTTCTTTTCCCTCTTCGAGTCTCTCTCCCATACCGGGTATACCTCACACTCCAGCATCTCACCTGAGATAATCGTCTTTGTCTTAATCATATATATGGTTGGTTAGTTAATACCTATTACGAGGACGATAAAACACGCTGCTATTGAAAACTAAGCAATACTTCTTGTTTTTAATATATTGCATTATTACCCTCTTTTTATATAATATATGAGAATATATGTTCTGCTTTCTATTGAAATACGAGAACATATGAACTATACTACGACTAAACCAAACGCACGATAAAAAGCACAAAAGATGAGACGAATTCGATGAAAAGAGGTCGAAAACATGGCAACCATACTCAAATACAGGACAAAGAACGGATACCGATGGCGGGTGAGATGGTGGGATGAGGATGAGAAGCAGGTATCCAAGACCTTTGACCGGCAGGCGCTGGCCAAGGACTTCATGGTGAAGCTTGAGAATGATATGCGGGAAGGCTTTTATACCGCACCTACGAGTATGCGGGTCGAGGAATACTTAAATCAATGGATTGAAAGCTATGCTTCTTCTATCTCTCCTAGTACTGCCAGAGGGTATCAGGTTAACATCAATCATATCTGCAAGTATATCGGGAATAAGCAAATACAGCGGCTGATGCCGATGGATATTGAGAATGCGTATAAGGAACTCAGTCAAACGCTAAACGGCACCTCTATTCTGTATATCCATCGGACATTATCCCGGGCGTTTAAGCAGGCGGAGAAGCAGAAGCTGATTACGCGAAATGTGTTTACGCTGGTGGAAACGCCGAAAAAGAGCAAGGAGAGTAAGTCATCCTTCATTCATCCGGACGACTTACATAAATACTTAAAAGCGTTTGAAAAGGATTACCTATACCCGGCGGTATGCCTGGCGGTATTCGCTGGCTTAAGGCGTGGGGAAATACTGGGCCTGCAATGGGGCGATATCAAGAACGGCAACCTCATCATTAGAAACAACATGTCCTATGACGGGATGCGGCCCCCAAAGAATGGCAAGACAAGAATCGTGCCGATATCCGCGCCTATTGCTAGAATCTTAAAAGAGCAGAAGGACTGGCAGCGGGAAAACAAGGAGAAGATGTGGAGCAAGTACTACCGCTCTGATTTTGTGATTACCCGAAAAGACGGAACATTGATTGACCCGAAGCTGTTATCGCGGCGGTTTGGCGAAGTACAAAAAAGGAACCAGCTGGATTCAGTCCGGTTCCATGATTTGAGACATACAGCGGCAAGCTTAATGATCTTAGAGGGCGTGCCATTGAAGACGGTGTCTGATATACTGGGACATAGCAGTATATCCATTACCGCGGATATTTATGGGCATGTACTCGAAGAGCAGAAGAAGTTAGCAGTAAATTCTCTAATTAAATTTTTCGAAAAGTAGAGAATTTGATTTAATTAGTATGTTGTTTGCTTTATTAAGTTTTCTCCAACAATTGTTTGTGGCGCGGTGTTTTCAAATTCATTAATGAATCTGGTTGCAAACGTACTTCTCCATACCCATGCTATCGCTTGAATATTGAGTCTTAAAGCTTCATCGCCGGGTAATCCAACGAATGAACTGATAACCAACTTCCCAGGATATCCATTTTCACTACCTTTGCATCTAGTGATTGCAACATAGAATAATCTTCTTTGTTCTTCAATCTGCTTCTCTTCACTGATGTCGCTATCATGATTTACCCTTGGTATAAGCTGATCAACCGCGCTCATAACAACTACAAATTTTGAGCTTAATCCTTTTGAAGAATGCAATGTCATAATTTTTACATGACTCTCATCAGATACTAAATCAGGAAATCCTATGCTTTCAACACAATATTGATAAACTTCTTTTAGCCATTGATCCTCTGATTCATAATCAATTTCCTTTACAGCCGCCTCAAGCACAAGACGCATATCTTCACTTTCTTCCACATTTTCAAGCAAGAATTGAGGTAGGTTGTCTCTATCATTTGCAATTTTTTCACGAAGCGAGGTGACTTCTTCCGTTATACGTGAAAAAGTATTAAGCAAAGGTTGTGAATAAGGTATTTTGATTTCGTTTGTCATCAATTTTCTAAAAACCTCAAAAGTTGATAAATCCGTTTCAGCCGCATAAGTGCAAATTCTCGAATAACCCTTATTTCTAAATGTTGCATCCCCATACCCTAATAAATATCTTAAAGCTACCATATCTTCTGGGTTCGCAACTAAAGTAAATAACTCAAATTTGTATTCTAACTCCATATTCCTTAGCGCTGAATCACGATAGTAACATTTTGCTGAAATGTTGTTTTCTAAAAGCTTATCTCTTATTTTTATACCAAGTTTCTTGGATGGAGTTAAAACTAATATATCTTGGGGATAAATTCCCTCCTGTTTTATCTCTTCCTCAATTATTTGAGTCAAACCAATAATCTCACATTCTGAGCTTTTCCATTGAATTAAATCAACTTTACCTTCTTGATTCGATAAAAGAGGAGATAAGTCACCAAGTGTTCTTTCGGGGTTATTTGAAATTAGTTTTGAAGCCATAGAAACAACTTTGGTAGGACATCTTCTACAAATATCAAAGTCTATTTTGACACATCCATCATGTTTATCAGAAAACTCTCTGATTCCACTTGGATGTGCATGCTTGAAGGAGTATATTGATTGGTCGTCATCGCCTATTATTGCAAACTGACTACCGTCAGCCAATAATTCGATAACAGCTTGCTCTGCTTTATTTAGATCTTGATACTCATCTACTAGTATATAATCAAATTCTTGTATTTCTTTACACATAGGATTATTCCGAAGAAAACGGTATGCCTCAACAATCATTTCACCAAAAAGCATTGCTTTATGAATGTGTAGCCATCTCTTAATTTGTGCTTCAAATTGAATGTCAATCTCCTCAGTCGGAAATCCCGGTTCTTCTGATTGAAGCCTTGCCCACGCAGCCTCGAATGCAGATAATCTTTTCTTTTTGGTTCTTAAGTCTCCAAAATTTGTTCCAACATCATACATCATAGGGTTAATTTCAAATTCCAAAACTGGTCGTGGATGACGTCCAGTACTCTGAATAATATGATTCCGATTAAGAAAACCGAAACAGAGACTATGTAGTGTCCTAGCTACAACATTATCAGATCCTTCAATTCCAATATCTGAAATTGCCTTTTTTAGGTCACTTGCAGCTGTTCGAGTGAACGTAACAGCTAAAATTTTCTTAGGATCAACACCTTCTTCCAGGAGTCGCGCAACACGCCGCTGTAAGCTAAAAGATTTTCCAGTCCCAGGACCAGCAACAACTCTTATAACGTGATCAGTTGCAGCAGCAAATTTGTAAGCAGCCGTATCAATATCTAATCCATTATCCCAACTCATTTTGCCCTCCTTGCTTGTTTGCAGTAATACCCGATTATTAAAAAGATTATTTGCATCACCCTCAATTATACACAACGATTGACATTTTTTACTACTCCAATTTATATTTTTTCTATTGCTATATATTTCTGTGTTATAAAAAGTATTTCTTCTGTGACATATTTGTGACATGAGGCCCATTTTTACCCCCTAAAAACCGCAAAAGGCTCCTTCGGCAAAGTGCCGAAAAAGCCCGATTTCTAGCGGAATTCTGGCAGAGAGGAAGGGATTTGAACCCTCGTTACGCTCATCACGTAAACACGATTTCCAACTGAGCCGCTTTGCATTCACAGGTGCTTCGTTGTCTTCATATATGCCCATTTGTCGCGGGAAAATCACAAAGTCACGTCGCTTTGTTTTCATCTGTGTTCGTTTGTTTTTATATGATTTTGGATTTCACGTGACATATTTGTGACATGAACTGGACTTGTTTAGTTTGGTTTTTACTTGGCTATCGCCTTTTCATACTTCTCAATAATACAGCGGACCTTATCCATAATCAACGCCTCGGCCTTGTTTTCAAGTTCCCCGTTCCTGACCCTGATATACTGTTCCGGCATATACTGTGATAACAATGTCACCGGCGGCTTTGTCTTGTCATAGGTTTCGATCAGCCTGCTAACAGCATCACGCATTGATGCCGTATCGGCGTAATACCGCCAGCGGTCGGAAAAGCTATCTGCCGATGGATGTTCAGGGTGCCAATCTGTTCTTTCAGCTGATTACCAAGCGCTATGAAAAAAATACGACGATCTTCACTTCCAACAAACCGTTCTCGCAATGGAACGAAGTGTTCTCGGATATGACGATTGCCGCGGCAATCCTGGATCGGGTATTACATCATTGCAACGTCATTAATATCCGGGGTGAAAGCTATCGCCTAAAAGAACGTAAAGAACATATGAAAGCTATGAAGAAGGTTAATACGCTGTTTGAAAATGAATATTTTTTTTCGCCATTAACATGCATTTTTCAAACGCCTTTTTATGACAAAATTAATCCGCCGTTGACACCGCTATCACATTAAATATCGTGCGTTTACTTGCGCCTTATTTTTTTCAACGCACTTAGCCCTTTAACCGGGAAATGGCAGCGCTTTATAGAACATAGTTATCCGCACGTTTAACAAGCTCAATGCCATTTTATGCCAGCGGCTATAAAGTATATCCGCCGTCAACTTTTAAGATCGCGCCCGTTGTCCATGCCGCTTCATCTGAGACAAAATATTCAACGGCTTTAGCAATAAAGTTTGCATCTCCAAACTCCCGCAGTACAGAACCGTTTCTTAATCTTTCTTTAATCTCCGGGACATCAAACTGCCATTTGTTAAGCTTGGTCGGAATTGCACCCGGCATAATGGCATTACAGGTGATCCCGTATTTGCCGATGTCCTTGGCCGCCGTTCTTGTCATCATATTGATGCCTGCTTTTGCTATGCTATAGTCAGTCGGTATCCCCTCAAAACTCTCAACAGCTGATGAGGAAATATTGATAATTCTCCCCTTGACTTTTTTCTCAACCATATGCTTAACGACATCCTGAGTCAGGAAGAATGATCCTTTGATAATAACATCCAGTGTTCTGCTAAAATCCTTTTCAGTAATCGAAAAAATATCGTTTTGGAAGAAAACACCAGCATTATTAATCAGAATATCAATATGATTAAAACACTTTAAGGCCTTCTCCAATACCAGTTTTCTGCCTCCATCTGTGCCTACATCTGATTTAACCAGGCAGGTGGTTATGCCAAAGCTTTCAGCTTCTTCAGCAACGGCCTTGGCTGCATCATCATCACTATAATAGTTAACAACTAAATTAACACCAAGTTTTGCAAGGCGTATTGCTATCGCTTTCCCGATGCCATTTGAAGCTCCTGTAACAATTGCGTTTCTCATCATCTTTCTCCATTATCAAATATATATTTTTGTCTTAAACCCTATCCCTCCGCGTAAAAAAACTGCATCAATTCTGTATATGCTTCCCAATCAACCACCAATCTCTTAATATCGTCACATAACTGAGGTTCTGCAGTTGGCTCCGTATAATACTTCCTCTTTTGCCCCACCTGCGAGAATATGATAGGAAACAAACAAATTGTCCTTTTAGTTTATTGACGCACGATACTTTTCGCTCTCCCAATTGCGTATAAAGTCAACGCCTTCATCACAAAGCAGTTTTAAATTTAAATTCTTACGTTTAATTTCGGTAACAATATAGGCAACACCTAAAATAATTTCTTCGATTACTCGTGCCCGCTTCTCGTTTGTTTTATAAATAATTCTGCCTTTATCTGAATCCACTAATATGTTTTCTCCAAGATTGTTGCCCAAATAGACCATTTGATCCGGATATAATACTACCTCTTTAAAATACGTTTCATCAGCGCTAAACGCGTTAATAAAGTCTGCAATATATCTGGTATTACTTATATACCAATCCTGATCTGATTTAATGCTGACTTCGGGAAAAGGCTGAACACAAAAGTATTCCGCGATCATATGATTAACCTTTTCATGAATATCTATGGCAACTAAGTAATCATCATCATGCACGATGATGCCGTGGCTCTCAATAAAAATTACTTCCGGCTGTTTCCCGTATAGCGACTGATACTTATTCACCTCATCCTTTATATGCATTGAAAGCGCAAAGCCGGGATTGATAAACGGTATAAAAATATAACCGTACTCTGATGTTCCAAAAATCTCTTTTGCAATCTCTTTGCCTTCCTCACTGCAGCAGAGGATATTAGCGTAAACCGAGTGCGTGTGTATAACAGCGCGTTTAAGATGGGCATGAAAACCGACTTCTACCGACGGACGTTTGTTTTCCATGCCGTCCAAAAGTGTAATACTCGCCATGTTGATATCCAAGGTTTCTTTCTCAACATCCGCGGCTGCTTTATCTCTCAACGCTTCATATCGCTGCTTTATCATCATATAGTCAACGGTCACATAACCCGTTTCAGTTTTAACTTCTGCCAAGGAATAACCTGACGCTTTAATCGCCATTATTTTATCGTCAAATTTATAGGAGGTGTTTCCCCCTCCGCCCTGTACATAATCAACGCGAATGCCCGCATAGTTAGATATCATTTGCATATTCTTTTTTTCTTGTTCGTACATCTTATCCACCTTCTGTTACTCTCAATACTTTTTAATACTAATCTGTTATCATTGCGCAGAACCGCTGATATGCCTCTTCTTCAATTCCTATCTGTTCAGGCAGAAAAACTTTTATATCGCAAGAATTTCTCACAACTTCTCTAAGCTGCCCAAGACCACTGATATCGCCGCAGGCTGCTGCCTGCATCAATATATTTCCCAACGCTGTCGCTTCTTCAGGGCCCGCCAGAACAGTCATCCCAGTTACGTTTGCAACCATCTGGTTTAACATTTTATTCTTTGCGCCGCCGCCAACCACATGAACGGATCGATAGGTCTTAGCCGTCATAGTTTTTATTGTATCAATCACATATCGATACTTCAGCGCCAGCGAATCAAACAAGCACCGAGAAAACTCGCCAGGGCAGACCGCCATCGGCTGTTTCGTTTTGTGCAAAAAAGCGTTGATTTTCTCTTCCATCTTTTCACTCTCAAAAAACTCCGGTTCATCGGGATTAATTAATCGCGCAAAAGGCTGGGCTTTCTCGGTTTTTGCTATTATCTCATCATAGCTGAGCACATTTCCGGTTGATGCCCAAAACCTGCGCAGCTCTTCCAGTATCCACATACCCATTACATTCTTTAATAATCGGATTGTCCCAAAAACACCGCCTTCGTTGGTGAAGTTATTGGCTCTGGACATCTCATTAATCATCGGCTGTTTAATTTCGGTTCCCACCAGTGACCATGTCCCGCTGGATATGTAAATGAAATCCGCTTCTGAGGCGGGCACCGCCGCAACCGCAGAGGCCGTATCGTGTGTACCGACGATCGAGAGCTTACAGTTAAAAGGCAATTCGCTTTTTAATGTATCAACCTGAATGCTGCCCGGCAAAACAGGTTTTCTAAGTAGCGTCGTGTTGATGCCGAGTTGACCCAGCGCTTCATAAGCCCAGTTATTTGTACCGGCATCCACCATCTGCGTCGTCGTGGCTTCGGTATATTCGCTGAGCATCTCGCCGGTTAAAAAATAAGCAAAGATATCCGGCATCAGTAAGAGGTTCTTTGCGGATGTATAAGGCACATAAGCATTTTGCGCCATATAAAACAAGCGGTAAATCCCATTTAAACGCATATGTTGGATGCCTGTCAGATTATATAATTGTTCTGCCGGTAGCATTTCATAGACTGCTTCCGGCATGCCTTTTGACATATCATCACGATAATGAATCGGGTTTTCAAGCATATGACCCTTTTTATCAAACAGCCCGAAATCTGAACCCCAAGTATCAATACCCAATGATGCAATGCTGCCATTCTTGCTTGCTTTGTGTATGCCAATCAGAATGTTTTGATACATATTCAAAACATCCCAATAAACGGTGTTATGCACCGTTACTGGTTCGTTCAAAAAGCGATTTTCTTCTTTTAGAATAACCCGTTTACCATCAAATGCACTGCTTACAACGCGCCCGCTTGTTGCCCCTAAATCGATGGCGACATATGAATTATTCATTCCCTGCCTTTCTATGCCCATTTCGGCGACCCAAAATACAGCTGCTAAATTCCGATTCTTCTTAATATGTTACTATTGGATTGTCCATCCGCCGTCCACTGTGAGTACGCTGCCCGTTACCATGCTGCCGGCATCTGACGCGAGATAAATCACCGCACCGCCTACATCATCAATCGTCGCAACGCGGCCGACCGGAATGCGGTCCAAAACGGTTTTGAGATACTGTGGGTTATCAAGGCGTTCAGCGGTTCCCGGTGTATATGTAAATGTCGGTGCTACTGCGTTCACTGTGACGCCTTTATCCGCCCACTCCAGCGCAAGCACCTTGGTCAACTGGTTAACCGCACCTTTAGATGCGCAATACACCGCATGATCCCGTATAGCAACGACACTGGCTTGAGAACTGATATTAATAATCCGTCCGTATTTTTGTTCTATCATCATTTTACCTGCGATCTGGGAACAAAAGAACAAGCCCTTTGCGTTCACATTCATAACCGAGTCCCAGTCCTGTTCAGTAACGATTTGCGCCGGATGATTTGGTCCGATACCGGCATTATTAACAAGAATATCAATCCGTCCGTATTTTGCTTTGATTTTATCAAATGCCTGGTTGATGCTGTCCAGGTTTGAAACATCCAGCTTGACCAAATCTGCCTTTTGCCCTTCCTTCTCGATCTCCTGCTTAAAAGCATGCTCCGATGAATTGTCGCGCGCTGTGCCAATCACTGTTGCTCCGGCAGAAGCTAGGCACTTACAAAGGCCGTAGCCAATCCCTTTATTTGCTCCGGTTACAACGGCTATCTTTCCTGATAAATCAAATGTCGGATGCATCATCAATCTCCTTTATCTGCTCAAAATAATCTAAAACTGTTTATACTTCATATATCATTCTAACTTTAATCGGATATCATCACCTGTAAATCTCCCCAGACAGGATCTAATGCTTCAATCATGCGGCAATACATTTTATATCTTTCCTGATATATGGCTTGGTTGCGTGCTTTGGGTAAAACTGCCTTGCGCATCGAAATCATCTGCGCGGCTGCCTGTTGAAAGTCTGTGTAGTCTCCAAGACCAACCGCAACATTCATCGCGCATCCCAACGTTCCAGTTTCGTTTATATCCGCGACCTCAATAGGGTACCCCATGACGTCCGCAAAAATCTGTACCCATTCAGCAGAGCGTGCCACACCGCCGGCCAGCCGTATACTGGTCACCGGTGTCTCTTTTGCTTTTAGCAGCTTTTCTAAATGATAGCGGTGTGAAAACGCAATACCTTCATAGATGCTTTTAACGAGATGTCCGCGGGTATGATAATTGCTCATACCAATAAAGCATGCCTTGGCACTCGGATGAACATTGCTCGCCATCAAGAAAGGCATAAATATCGGGCAAACTGCTTCAATCGGAATCTCTTTCACCCATGCATTAGTAATCTCATAAATGGACTTGCCTTCGGCCTCGGCTTTTTCTTTTAACTCCGGAAGAAGCGTTTTAATGAACCATTCGTTATTGCCGGCAGATGTCGGACTTGATTCTTCTATTAAATAGTATTCCGGCAGGCAAAAGATTGAGTTCATCATCACACTGCCGTCCAAGACAGGTGTTTTTCTGATATATTCATTAATGCTCCAAGTTCCTGCAATCATACAAATCTTATCTTCATAAACGGCATCCACCGCAAGCGCACATGCGTTAATATCAAACATACCGCCAAATACCGGTGTGCCGGCTTTTAATCCAGTTAAGCCTGCAACCTCATCAGTGATTTTTCCGCAAATATCCAACGAAGTTCTAATCGGCGGTAAGCAGGCATATAGTTCACTGAGCCCAAACAACGCTAACAGCGATTCATCATAATCACGCGTTTCAAGATTTATCAGATTTGCTCCTGAATAGTCGGTGATTTCAGCATACGCCTCACCTGTCAGGCAAAATCTCACATAATCTTTGCACTCAAATACCCATTGGATTTGTTCGATGGTTTCCGGCTCATGGTCTTTCATCCATGCCAGCAATGACACCGGCTGGCATGCCAAAATCGCCTGGTAGGTTTTTTTATATGCCTTATTCGCCGTGCCGTCTGCTAGCCATTTTAGTGGATATTCCCATGCCCGGTTATCTGTAGAAATGATGCCGGGGCGCACTGGTTGATTATCTTTTCCCCACAAATATAGGCCTTTACCATGACCGCAGCAAGCAACGCCGTGAATCTCTCCCGGTTTTACCTTTGTTTTATCTAAGAGTTTTTTGATGACGTCAAAATTAGCCTGCTTCATCTCAAGCATATCACGCTCAGTAAACCCTTGTGCAACACTGATCATTTTTGTCTCTTTCGACGCAACCGCAACTTCTTCTCCATTTGATGTATAGAGCGCGGCCTTTGTTACTGTTCCCCCATTATCCAATCCTAAATAGTATTTCATGCTTTGCCTCACTTTTTTATTGAATCCATTGCTTTATTATATTCTTTCTCAATAAAAGCTTTTGCGTTTTTGATGGCTCTGACGTCATCCTGATTCGGGCTTGTCCACATTTCCATCAAATAGGGTCCGGTAAAATTGAGACTTTCTAAAATCTTGAATGCGCCGCAAAAATCGACACAACCTTCTCCAAACGGCACCCCTTTAAACCGGCCGTCAAATTCATCCGTAACTTTTTTGGTTTCTTTCAGGTGGACGGCGACAATGCTTTCAATTCCCTTTGCCAGCTCATCCGCTACGTCATTGCCCCACGCAGTCAGATTCCCTATATCGGGGTACGTTGCATACCAGGGGCTTTTTAGCTGCTGTTTATACCAAAGGTTTTTTGTGATGGAATTTAAAAAGGGTGTATCCATAATTTCCATTCCGAGCATTACACCGTATTTTGCCGCTGCTTCACAGGACCACTTTAATCCGTCTAAAAATACCTGACGGCTTTGCTCGGTTGATGGCTCGTAATACACATCATATCCTGCAAGCTGAATAATACGTATTCCCATGAAATCAGCAAACTCAATTGCCTTTTGCATGATTTCATATGCTTTTTCTCTGGTGTTCTTATCTTGACTGCCAAAAGGGAATCTTCTGTGCCCCGAAAGGCACATTGACCGAATTGGCATTCCCGAATTAACGATTGCGTTCAGCAGCTGTTTTTTTTGATCGGCTGACCAGTCCAGCCGCGCCAGACGATCATCATCTTCATCAATTGAGATTTCTATAAAATCGTATCCAATATCCTTTGCCGTCTTCAGCCGCATATCCCACGGCATACGCTTGGGTAATGCTTTTTCATAAAGACCTAATATATGTCTGCCCAGCATCAGTTATCTTTCTCCGCCTGCCTATTCAAATATTTCAATAACAAGGTTCTGGGTCGCGCTCTCCATTGGCTTCAACGTTTCCAGCCCATATTCCTTTTGTTCCTCTCTGCCTTCAGGGAAGCAGTTCCCTGGTTCCAGCCCCATGACGTAGTCGCCATAGCCCATGTTCTTCCATTGGATAAGATTGGGCAGCTGCTCCGGCCTGCTCCATATTTTTATGCCAAAGCCCAGCTTCTCGTTATAAAGTCCGGCAAACGAACCTTTGTCATCAACAGCCTTGCTTTTATAATAGAAGACTTGTTCCTGATATCCCGGTATCGGCTTTTCACTGTTTTCCCGCATTGCTTCACCAGACTTAGCTTCTTCATCTCGCGGTCTCACGTACCCGGCGCTGGTCATCAGTTTGACATTCTCATCAAGCAGTGGATAGCCTATGTTAAAATGATAAAGCATCATATAGGGGCGTTCTAAAGCGCCTCTGTTCTCGACAAAATCATTAATATAAATCTGATTTACCCCATATTTGACTTTTATCTCACGGTTTAACCAAAGGTTTTCACCAAAAATAATACCCTGACGCATTCTGCCTTTTATTGTGATTTCAGGCGTACTTCTTTCAAGGTCTATATCGATACAAACGTCTTCTGCAGGGATCGATGTAATCACACCATGCAGCCCTAACTCTTCTCCATCGCTTTTACACGGCGACCCCACCTGAGTTAATCCGCAAGTGGTTAAAAACCCTGCTGTGAATGTTTTTAGCCACCCAAGTCCTTTATCATCAAAGTTCTTGGCGCTTGTTACCCCGCACTTGCTGATAAAGCTGGCGTTATAGCCTTTAAACGAAAGATGCCCGATATCCATCGCACGATCTAAATAAACGGTAAACAACAGGCCTGTACCGTTGCTGACATCCACAGCATGCATACCATCTGCTTTTCCTCCCTCAAACCGGTAGCTTTTGGCATAAAAAACCTGGCTGACATCTCCAACATACTGAAATAATTTGCTCTTCTCTTCTTTGTTCATATCCCTTACCTCGCTTTATATTTCGAAATGGAAAATCTCATCCATTTCCGCCCACCATTCATCTTCTCTTGCACCGGGAGCTTTCTCCTGCATCTTATTCATCACTTCTTCCCACTCAACGCATGCGTCAAATGTGAACCATTCCTTGCTGAGCGTATCAAGCGACTTATCTTTTCTCATCTCCATATATGCAAACAAGAATCCGTTATGCAAAAAAATACTGTAATTCGTAATGCCGCACACGTCCATCGCTTTTAATACGTCCGGCCATACTTTTGCGTGATAATCACAATATTCTTTTTCATACTCTGGCTTTAACTTTAAAACCCGTCCGAACCTTCTGATGTCCTGATTCATAAGTGCCTCCATAAAATGTTTGTATAAAGATACTGCCGCCCTAAAATAGAACGGCAGCATCCACTTTGAAGTGTGAAAGAAATTATTGATCGTTTAATCCCATGAATTCATCAACTTTGTCTGATGTAACCAGTTGGAAAGGAATCATAACTTCTTTAGGTTGTGCTTCACCCTTTGCCCATGCCAACGCAACGTCAACAGACTGTGCGCCTTGGCCTTTGGAATCCTGGAAGACTGTGCAAGATAACTTACCGTCTTTAACTGCCTGCAACGCATCCGGAATCGCATCGATACCTGAAACACTGATCTGATCCAATTTGCCTGCTGCTTCTACTGCCTGCAGTGCGCCCATAGCCATATCGTCATTCTGACACAGAATAGCGTCTAATTCAGGGTAGTTCAGAATCCAACTTTCAGCTAATGCCAACGCTTCGTCTCTCTTCCAGTTTGCTGTCTGGTCTGCAAGCACTGTGATGCCAGCGGATTTAAGAATCGTGTTGTCATAGCCTTCTTTACGATAAATCTGCGGTGACTGGCCGATAGGTCCATACATAATACAAATACTGCCTTCGCCGCCTAATAAATCATTGATATAGGTTCCCTGTATTTCACCAGCATCAACGTCATTGGAGCCAACATATGTGTCATAGTTAGTGTTTGTTGTCAATGTATTACATTCAATAATTGGAATGCCTGCTTCGTTACAGAGATCTACCGCTGCGCCTAAACCTTCTGAATCCTGTGCATTCAGGATAATCGCATCAACACCCTGTGTAACCATGGTTTCACATTGTGCCAACTGCTTGCTGATATCCCCGCCAGCATCCTGCATTAGGAGTTCAACTTCCGGAAGCTCGTCAGCTCTTGCCTGAATCGCATCCGCAATGTTTTTCACAAACTGGTCTGATGTGTCTTTCATCAAAACGCCGATTGTGTAAACTTCTGCTGCCGGTTCTTCTGCAACTTCCATGTCACTTTGTTCTTCAGCGGCCGCCGGAACTTCTGTCTCTTTTGCCGCACCGCATGCTGCAAACATAGTCACAACTAAGACCATGCACACCGCAACAACAAGAATTTTTTTCATTTTTTTTCCTCCATCTTATATTTATTGCCTTGTTAAGGGCAAACTCATTTCTTACTTTTTTTTGTCAGAATATCAAGCAGCACAGCCGACAGAATAATCACGCCTTGTACAATCTGCTGCCAATAAGAGGAAACATTCAACAATGTCAGAGAATTCTTTAATAATCCTATGATTACAATACCCAGCACTGTCCCCAGCATTGTGCCTGATCCACCAGCCAAGCTGGTTCCGCCGATAACAACCCCGGCTATAACGTCCATTTCATATGAGACGCCAACCGCAGGCTGACCCGAGTTAATTCGGGATGCAAGTATGACACCCGCAACCCCTGCTAGCGCGCTGTTAAGGGTATGGACAATCAATTTAACGCGTTTGACTTTAACCCCGGACATCACTGCTGCGTTTTCGTTTCCGCCTATCGCATAGGTATATCTCCCAAATGTTGTTTTATGAAGAAGAACATACATCAAGATAACAATGACAAGCAAGATGATAACCGGAATCGGAATTCCTAAAACATATCCTTGTCCAATGACCTTAAACGGCTCCGAGGTCAGGATATAGGGTCTGCCATTTGCATATACCAGCGAGAATCCACGCGCAATCGTCATCGTTGCAAGTGTCGCAACGAATGCGGGCATTCTAAATTGTGCAACAAAGAACCCGTTGAAAAGACCAAACGCTGCCGAGACTGCCACAGCAGCTATGATTGCAAAGAAAACTGCATTCGGGTCAGCAACAATAATGCTTCCGCTGATAACCCCGGATACTGCGATAATTGAGCCTACAGAAAGGTCAATCCCGCCCAGCATAATGACAAACGTCATCCCTGTTGCCATAATACCGTATATTGAAACTTGCCTTAAAACATTCAATAAATTTGTACTGGTTAAGAATACCGGTGAAACAATCGACATGATTGCCATGATTAGCAAAACAACAAACAACAGTCCGAATTTCTTTAATATTTCCGAAACCTTTTTTCTGCCCGATCCATCCGACTTAACTATATTAAACATATTCTAATTCCCTCCTAATGCACACTTCAAAATTTGTTCTTGATCGGTATCCTTAATCAAGAATTCACCATTCACTTTTCCATCGCCAATGACGATAATCCGGTCACTCATCCCCATAACTTCCGGCATTTCGGAGGAAATCATGATGATTGCCATACCTGTATTTGCAAGGTCACAAATCATTTTATGGATTTCGGCTTTTGCCCCGACATCAATCCCGCGCGTTGGCTCATCTAAAATCAAGACTTTGGGATTTTTAAGCAGCCACTTAGCCAAAACGACTTTCTGCTGGTTCCCGCCGGAGAGATTGTTCGTCAGTTGATCTAAACCACTCATTTTAAGTTTAAGCTGTTCAGCAATCTCTGTGCCCATTTTGGTTTCTTTTTGACGGTTAATTAATCCGTTTTTCACAACCTTTTTTAAATTGGGAAGTGAGATGTTTTCTTTGATTGGTCGGCATAGCACAAGGCCCAAATCTTTTCTATCTTCGGAGACAAGTGCAATCCCGGCTTTAATCGCATCCGCAGGATGGTCAATATTGAGTTTTTTGCCTTCCAATATGATTTCGCCGGAATCCAGCGAGTCGAACCCAAAAATCGCCCTGACTATCTCACTGCGCCCTGCTCCCACAAGGCCGGCAATCCCGAGTATTTCACCTCGTTTTACACTGAAGCTGATATCATCAAATAAACCATTGCTGCTCAGTCCCTTAATTTCAAATACTTCTTCACCTTGCTCAACCTCGTATTTCGGGAAGATATCTGACAATTCACGCCCGACCATCATTTTAATCAGCTCATTAATGGTGATTTCTTCCATAACACGTGTTCCGATATAAGCACCATCACGCAGCACCGTCGCAAGGTCACAAATTTCAAGAACTTCTTCCATCCTGTGTGTAATATAGATTACGCTTACACCCTTTTTCTTGAGCAGGTTAACGGTTCTGAAGAGAATTTTAACTTCTTCACCCGAAAGCGCCGATGTTGGCTCATCCATAATAATTAACTTTGAGTCATACGAAACCGCTTTAATTATCTCTATCATTTGTATATGGGCAACACTCAGCTGATTCATCTTCATTTCAGGCTTGATGTATTTGTCCATTTCGTATTCTTTTAAAAGCGCTAAAGTTCTCTTATTTGCCTCTTTGACATTCACAAGACGCGTGCCCTTATAAACCGGTTCTCTGCCAAGAAAGATATTATCAGCAACCGTCATCTCATATACAGGGCTTAGCTCTTGATGGATCATACTAATACCAATGTTTAAAACTTCGCGGGTATTCATTCCCTCAATGTGTCTGCCGTCAAAGATAATTTCACCATGATCCAGCGCATTGACCCCTATTAACGCTTTCATCAATGTTGATTTCCCTGCGCCGTTTTCGCCCATTAGCGCGTGCACTTCACCGTATTTAACAGCTATCTTTGCGCCTTTAAGCGCCTGCACTCCTGGAAAAGAAACATCTATATCATTCATTTCTAATAAATATTTTTCACTCATATACCGTTTCACCTCTATTGTTTCAATTCACTTATATTTCTACCATCTGGTCAAGTCCCAACCTCCGGCTGATCTAATGTTTGTGGATTTACGCTCAATGAAATTCGCTTCAAGCACAATATTCTTTATTGGCGCTTCAAAGTCTTTCATCCTTGCGAGCAACAGCTCAAAAGCTTTATATCCCATCTTATATTTCGGTACGTTGTATGTGCTGATGGACGGTTCAACCAAAGTTCCCGGGAAGCAGTTATCAAAGCCAATAATCGCAACCTGATCCGGCACCTTTATCCCTGCTTCGTTCAGAGCTTTCAGTGCCCCAATCGCTGACTGGTCGTTTGCCGCAAACAGCGCATCAAAAGATAAGTTGTTTGCCAAGGCTTCTTTCATGAGCGAATATGACATCCCGGAGTTATAATCACCCTTTAATAGATACTTCTCGTTGTACGGAATGCCCGCTTCCTTGAGTGCCCTTTTATAACCTTTAAATCTGAGTGCACCTAACGACAAATTAAGCGGTGCGGCTACATGGATAATACGCTTTCTTCCCATTTTAGTCAGCCGCGCTGTTGCATCGTGTGCGATTTTTTCATTGTCAACACATACGCTTGATAGATACTTCTCCCCCAAGCTACGATCAACACACACAACCGGCATCCGCATCTTTCCGTTTGCCATCTCGCTTAACTCTCTTGCCCACGCCTGTTGCTGGTCATTCGGGCAGCACGAGTCAATAAGAAGACCATCCGACCATCCGGATCTTAATTGATTAACGTATTGTTTTTCTGTTTCAAAGTCATATCGTGAGCTGTAGTACGTTAAAGTGTATCCATGTTCTTTTGCTGCGTCTTCTATACCGGTGAGTAAGTCCGGAAAAAACAGTTTTGTAATTTCCGGCATTACTATACCAATATTGAAGGATTGTCTGGATTTTAAACCTCTGGCTACAAGGTCAACTTTGTAGTCAACCTCTTCAATTACACCCATAACTCTCTTTTTCAGTTCTTCACTAACCTTCTTTTTTCCTGAGAGAACATTAGATACGGTTGCAACTGATACTCCAGCGATTTTCGCTACATCTTTCATTCTCATGAGCATAACACTCCTTTTCTGTAAATCGATTAAACAGGTATATAATTTCGTCCATCTAACCAATTTTTTTTGAAGTATTATACCATAGAATCATATTGTAGTAAATCGATTAACGGTAGTTTTTGGCTTTAGCTAATTGAATTCTTTCCCGTTAAATTTCTAAATCAGGATTTTCAGCAAAGTGTTTTAGCATAACCAAAGGTTCACTATTTGATTTGTTTGTAATGACGATTCCTTCTTTAGCAACCTTTTCTGTTACAAAGTACTCATCGTTTGTCATTTGTCCATATCGAATCATGGCTGGTGTTGAGACTTCATGAACACCGAACGATCCAAAGCCTTGGATTAAATGCATGCCGTACGCTGCGCTATCTTTAATGGTTACAGTTTTACCCGGTAAAACGGTCAGGCGTTTCGCAGATACCTCTTTACACTTATAGCAAATCCATTCATCAATATAACCTTCGGCCTGCATTTCTGACATATCCTTGACTGCTTTGGGTTTCATTGAGCGATTTTTAGCAAAATCGGGATCAATATTCAAGTCCCAATCGATGACATCGACAAGATAGTCAAAATCACCAATTTTATCTTCAGGACAATTCTTCCATAATAATTCCTCAGGTACGGTATGGTCAAAGTATAAAACAGATTGATACATCGCATAAACATCTGAGGCAAATTGCGGTTCATAAGTACATAAGCTGCCCGGTGCATGCAGAACGCCTGCTGGTACATCCCAGCCCGTATCCACATCCAGCGTATAGGCTCTTGATAGTGAAGTAATTTTATTATCACCCTTTGAAAACGCAACCAGCGCATCTCTTACCTGCTGCTTGGTAACGTCCGGATTAAATCCGAAGAAAGTGAAAGGAAACTCTGCTCCGTAGTTATTGAGCTGTGCCGGGAAAAAGTACATTTCCGGTTTACCTGCTTCGCCAACCAATTTCGCATGCTCATCACGATGATGTATATGGTGCGGTAGCGGTCCTTTATTATCAAAGAACTTAGAGAACATCGGCCATCGTTTATATTTCTTATAAAGCGCATCTCCGATGATTTCGCTTTTAAATTCTTCAACAGCTTCAAGCAACAACGCTTTTTCTTCGCCATTTTCAGAAGCAACAATATAGCTCAGCCCCTCATCATCCGGTGTCAAAGGACCATTCTCAGCATGGGTAGTTGATGCAAACCATCTTTCATCAATCCCGCCTCGCTCTAATCCGAGACTAAAATAGTCATCCGGATGCAATTTAATTCTTCTGCCCGGACGGCAAAAAGAACGCGGTACCCAGTTAGGCGCAAGTCTTACTACACCTTTGCCCTCCTCTAATGCTTTTAGAACGATGGATTTTGATGACATGATGTATCCCTCCAGTAAATAGTTAATCGATTAAATATTTTGATAAAATTTAAAGCTAATTTACAAATATTTGGTGTTTGTATATCAGCTTGATGTATGCTAGTTAATCGATTTAATGAATTATACCGCCGCAAGTCATTGTTGTCAAGGGGTTTAGCGCGAAATTAGCTTAATTTGCGCTTAAAAAGTATAAATAATCTGAAAATAGCTCTTTATTTGCAGAATTCTCTGTTAAAAAATAATTAATTTTTTAAACTCATATAATCGATTAACTGTTATAATCTCCCTAAACTTTTAGTAAAAAACGTTTTGGTAATACTATTATCTTTTTCATATTCGGTGTTTAAAACCCCTCTAAGGCTGATATCAACAGTCCATATAAGGCCTCCAATAGTCCACAGATGCTTTTAAGTCATGTATACTATTGAATTCAGTATCAAAATGCTCTCTAAAAATATTTCCAACATAAAAACAGCATCTTCAAGCCCTGCTGCTTTTAGTGTCTCAACCGTTCTTCTGGGTGTCAACGGCGGATTAATTTTGTCATAAAAAGGCGTTTGAAAAATGCATGAAAATAGCGCAAAGTTATTCGTGAAATTATCGTTTTACGAATAATTAGTGCGACACAAAACTAATCTTTTCTTGTGCGCCAATCAGTCAACCCTGCTGAATACAATGAAATGTATGCTCCAAAAGCGCTCAAAAAAAGTAAAAAAATGCATGAAATGATATCGCAAATGCTGACATTTCTAGCGCAAAAAGCAAATTTGAATTTTTAACCGAAAACATCTGAATTAATTGAAAGAATATTGTCGTCGCACACCTGCCATCGTGTGCGCTTTGTTCTGTATATGGTTTTGTTGTATTATCTATTTTATTTGATGCAACACACCGCCACGTCATGCGACACGTGCGATGATATGTAGAATAGGCGTTTTTGATTTGAATATTTGGATGGATATATCTGCTTATTGGGATTTTATCTCGATAAAGGGATTTTTTTTCACGGGCGAGAGCACAAACGGTTTCCGTTTATCTTCCCTAAAACTTTTTCATACCCCCTTAGGGGAGGGGGGCACGTGCGCGAGGCACGCATCACACGGAGGGGCACAAACGGATTCGGGCGTTTTTCGCTATACACCAGGTGAGGGGGGTATAGCGGTTCTGCGCATTTTTCTTTTCTCCTTTGTTAATTGGTTTATATGGTGTGACTTAATCGCACACGCCGCCACGTCGTCATTTATAAATGTATAGTATGTGACATAGCACTGGACCGCTTAACTTTTTACTATGCTAATGAAATGCTTTATTCATTGTGTTTCGGAGTAAGCCAATATATCAATTACTTAAACAATTTTCTTCTCACTTAGGAACCTTGTTTTGTTGTCTTTCTTTTAGTTTGAACACGGTTTCTATGATAAAACTTGCTAAAATAATTCCCAGAGCAAATCTAACGCCAACCTTGTTCGACGCCCACTGTTGAAAAAGCAAACCAACAAATGCTGCCCCACAAAGCACGACGCCTAAAAGCGATATAAAATAACTCGCTTGGGTTTCTTTTTGCCGAATCAGCGCGGCCAAATTAATGAACATGAAAATTAACAAAAATCCCGCGCTCCCCGATGTTGAAATACTGGAAAGGTCCAGCATGTTAACGATAATCAAAGTTAATACCGAGGTAACAATTAAGCCAATCGGCTCATTCCAAAACATCTTTGTAAATTCATGCGGCAGTTCCTCATCTTTCGCTATTTCATAATTGACCCTAGACCCGCCGTATACGGTCGCATTAATCGCAGAAAACGTGGAAATTAGCGCTGCAACAGCGATTATCTTAAAGCCTATTTGGCCAAGTATCGGTTTTGCGGCTTCAGCCATCACATAATCTTGGGCATTTAAAATATCTTTAAATGCCAAACTGCCCACTGTTACGACTGCGATTATAATATAAAGCGCGACTACAACGGATGTGGAAATCAGATACGCACGCATCATATTTCGTTTTGGATTTTCAATGTTTGGCGAAACATTTGCGATTAATTCCATCCCTTCATATGCAACAAAAATAACCATTCCGCCGATTGCTAAGTTCCAAAAAGATGGCCAGTTTTGCGGTGCAAGCTGCGTGATATAGCCGGAACCAAACATGCCGTAGATTCCCGATATAACAAATACGAAAAGAATGACCATTTTGATGCTGACTGCCCATGTCTCGATTTTGCTAACGATTTTGACACTGTCATAGTTAATAATGGTGGCGATAACAATAATCATTGAAGCATAGAGGTGATAACCCATTGCTGAGTTTTTAGTGAATGGCACAAGCGTATTGGCATAGGTGCCAAATGCACTTGCATATAGCGATAGCATAACAATATAGCTAATCCAAAGCAGATTATTGATACCTCCGCTAAAGATACCTCTTCCAAAGCCTTTATTCATAAAGGTGACCGTGCCGCCGCTACTGGGATAAGCCAGCGAGAGCTTGCCATAGCTATAAGCAGTAACAATGGCAATCAGCCCTGCGAATGCAAACGCCAGCGGCGCAGCACCCTTGGCAAGCGATATTGAAAGTCCTAAAACCGCAAAAATACCCCCGCCCACCATCCCGCCAATTCCAATGCCAATAGCGCTGATTAGGGAAATTTTATTATTCATTGTATGGCTCCTTCTATAATCGCTGTTTTACTATCTGTTATAAATTATATATAAATGCGCTGCAACTATCAATGCGCTCATTCATCCGTTCTGCTCACAAATTAAATTGTGAAAAGCAGCAATATGAATTGAATACAAATCTGAGTTCCTTAAATAGTAAAAGGACGCATCTGAGCGTCCATTCACTATTATTTATTAGATTTGTTATCAAATTTGTACATTCCAATATTATGATTATGCCCGACCAAATCGAACTAGTCCGGTACTTCAACCCCCGGGTCTTTATCGACTCTCTTTTCAATAGACTGATATCCCGAATTATGCAATTTAATGTTAAAAATCAAGCCGTTCGCCGATGTCCCATACAGCCCGTATGGGTTCCCATAATAATGTCCCTCTTTGTCTATCTCATTATCAAAATGGATTGTCTTTTTCTCTCCCGGCAATATGGTCAGTCCGTCAAGTTTTACATAATAAGATTCGGTCACCCCGTTCAATTTATCCGTGATTAAATAGTAAATATCAAACTCATCCAATGCAGCGTTACCCGTATTTTTTAGCGTCATTTCAAGATGATCTGCGGTCGCATTATTTTCTACTCGTAAGTCGACAAAGCTGACAGGAAGCGCAGCCGTACTGGTTTCACTTATTGTGACATCAGTTGTCGTTGGCTGCTGATCCTGCAAATCATTCTGCCCGTCCCCATCTGAGTCAGGTGTGTAGGGATTTGTTCCATATGTCTTTTCAACATCGTCCGGCAGACCGTCGCCATCAGCATCAGGTCCGCTTAATGCGGGATTTGATTCATTCTGTTCTGTGCTCTTTTCTTCTGCGTGAGCATCAGCAACCGGTACTTGATTTTCTGTTTCGCCAGACTCTTCATCTGCCGAGACAGCACTTTTTATCTCTTGATTCATATCGGCAGTGACCTCGCTTTTTGCTGAACAGCCTGACATCAACACTGCACCAAACGCCACTAGTATTACCAGTGTTAATAAAGTTATTTTTTTCTTGCTCATTATTATTCTCCATTTCGTTTAATAAATATCTTCTCGTTTTAAAAAAACCATGTATGTAATCAGCAGGAGCAAGACAGTTGGTACGGTTAGTCCAACAATATCTACCCACTTCAGTCCCAGCACCTGTATCGGCGTATTGCTTTCAAACCCGGGTTTAACATTAAGCAGTGCAAAACTTACACGCTCATAATGCTTGGTGGGCGAAAGCTGCTCAATCCCTTCCCGGAACGATTCATAAAACTGAAATTTGGATGTCACCTGTTCCTCTTGCTGTTTAGTCATGCCCATCTGGGCAAAAAAGCCTCCCGGAAGCTGGTTATCCATATCCATCGTATCGCCAATTTGAGGAAACACGAAGGCAAGCACAAGCCATATCATAATTGTTATAAGCAGCGCCTTCTTTTCATTTCTAAACATCACGGCAAATATCATACCGAGCGCTAAAAAAAATCCCATAAACAAAAACGACATCAGAAAGAAAAGCAGCATGCGAATAATTTCCGCGGATGACAGCGTTACACTGCCGATAAGCCCGATTGCGAGAAACGTAATTGCTGCGCAAATCACAGTGATTCCAAAAAGCACGATCAAATTGCCCAGAAGTTTTCCGCTTAAGAATCCGTCCCTGAAAACCTCTTTAGAAAGAATTAGTCTTAAAGTTCCGTTTTTACGCTCAGAGGTAATCGCCTGGTTCCCAAGTATCATGGCAATCAAAGCGCCCAACATGCCAATATAATTAACAAAGCTTTTTGATGATGCAATCGGATTTAAATTAGGCATAGCCGGAAGCTCTGTTTTCCCTAATGATTTTAAAAATGCGATTGACTGATTATATTCTTCAACAGAAACCCTAACCTGATACGCCCCAAGAATAATTGACACGACGGTAAGCCCTATCAGCATGGCAAGTATTATCATATAAAATTTATTCTTAAACACATCTGTGATTTCTTTTTTTGCTATAGTCAATAGTGCGGCCATTTTTACCTCCTTCCATTTTTGCGAAAATAGATATATGTCGCTATGCCGGTTATGACGACTGCTCCGATAAGAACCAGGGCAAAATTTGCTTTTCCTGTCACCTTTATCGGAATTGTGATGGTCTGGCTTTGTGTTTTCTCATTTCCTGCAAAGATACTAATTTGTGTATTCCCGGAATTCTGCGCCGCCGGAATCATGACCTTCAATTGAAACAGACCGCTTTCACCAGGCGTCAACGTCAGCGTCTCGGGAACAGCACTTTCAACAAACCATTTGTAAGGAAGATCCGCTGTAATACTGACATTTTCAAGTGTTTTATTTCCTGTATTTGATACAACAACCTGTAAATCAAACGGTTTCCCAATCATGGATTCCATGCGGTCAACTTCGCTGACTAAACTAACAGAATAATCAAGGTTCATCGAAACGTGCACCGGAAAAGAAGTTGTTTCTTCATCGTCTCGTGTGCTAATAATGATAAAATCGTATACATTTTGGACTGGATTCGCAGGCGCTTCTATATTGACTTGTGCAACCGCACTGTTTGACGCTGCTACATCCATATTATTTACGGCTACGCCTTCAACCATAAAATATGCGCTGAACCCATCTGTTAAACCCTTAATGAAAAAAGTATAATTATGTTCTGACGAATCCGGGTTATCGATTGTAAATCTTAACATTCCCTCTTCACCAGGAGATAAAAGCATATCTACTGTTATCATTGGTGCTTCCGCGGCTAATGCCGTTAAGGGAAGACAACTCATAATCAATACAATCACCCCTAATAAAACCCTGCGTATCTTCATAGTACTGACTCCTTCTGAACGGCTCTATAAGAAATAAGCAACAGCACAATCCCCGGAATCAGCATGTTAAACAGATTTAACATGCGAACACCCAATATCTGAAAGGACCCCATTGATATGGTTTCACTCGAAACCTGAAGTAAATCACCACCGATATTTTGAAACTGAACCGCCGGTGACAGCACTTCAATCGCCGCAGACCCCGGTGTATCAGATGCAGTTTGGGTGATGGTTTGAGCTGTAGAATTAACAGCATATATAAAATTCCGTTGTGTATCCGCAAGCTGCGGAACAACAAAACAAACAAACAGCCAGACAATCATCATCGTAATAAACGCGAATGTTTTGTTCCTCATTTTTATCGACACATATAATGAGGCAATATAAAAACTCATCAGGTATAAAAATGCCAGCACAATGAATACACCCAGCCTGGCTAACTCGTTCAGCCTGAATGATAATCCTGTTACAACTACATAAAGCAAAATATTAAAAATGAACATAATACCCAGTAAAAGTCCGATAACGCCGGCACCACCGGCGATTTTTCCAGTGAGTAATTGATCTCGATACAAGGGGCGGGTCAATATTAGCGGCAGTGTTCCATTTTCACGTTCACCATTGAACGCGTCAAAGCCGAGAAAAACCGCTACTACTGCGCCGATTATGCTTATATATTCTATGATATTCTTAAGAATCGCCAGCGGCGCAATATCAGGAGAATTCGGTAAAGTAGTCGCTCCTTGCGCATTTAATAACGAAACGATTTCCTTATATGCTTTCATCTCAGCATCTTTTGTGCTTGACCCAATTAATACCGACAGCACGGACATAATAAGAAACAAGCCGGTTACCGCAATAAAAACCTTGTCTTTAAATGCTGTTTTTATATTATGCCTGGATAAAGTTAAGACTTGTTTCATCACTATAGCCCCCTTCAATATCAAAATAAATTTCTTCTAAAGACTTTGCGCGTCCGTAGTCTCTTTCCAGCTTTTCAAGAGAACCTGAAAACAAGATTTTTCCCTTGCTGATAATTCCAATATCTGTACAGATTTTTGTAACTTCAGATAGCAGATGCGTATTCATAAAAATAGTCGTACCCATCTCTTTATTAATCAGTTTCAGAATATCCCGCATATCTCTTGTCCCTTTGGGGTCAAGTCCGGATGACGGCTCATCAAGCAATAATACTTTTGGTTGATGCAGTAACGCCTGTGCAATACCAATCCTTTGTCGCATACCTTTTGAGAATGTCCCGACCTTCACATCCTTCCATTCTAAAAGCCCCAGCATATCCAGGATTTCGATGATGCGTATATCCACTTTTGAAACTCCTGACAGTTTCCCAAAGAACCGCAAATTCTCCGTTGCAGACAAATCACCATATAGCATGACGTTTTCAGGCAAATAGCCGATCAGCTTTCTGACTTCCAGATTGTCACGGACAATATCAAGACCATCTATTTCAGCGCTTCCTTCCGTCGGCAGTATAAGTGTTGAGAGCATGGATAGTGTCGTCGTCTTTCCGGCGCCGTTATGCCCCAAAAAGCCGAATATTGATCCATCCTTAATTTTTAAATTTAAATGGTCAACCGCCCTGAATTCGCCATAGTTTTTTGTTATATTTTTTAGCTCCAGCATTTCATTCACCTCGTTATACATCTTATTATGCTTGCAATTTATTAATGCATCATAAGTTAAAGATTAGAATTTCATTAGAATTTTGGATATCTCATCTATCCGCTATTTGCCGGTTTTCTCATTTTATAATGAGAATTTATGATGCTTCCGGTTTATAGGCGTCGTCAACAATGCAAATCGCATCATATACCGGTCGTTCCTCGCCATTTGCCGGTTTATTAACGATGCGTCCATTAAAGTACATCGTGGAGGATCCGCCACCGTCCAGGTTGTATGCGATCTGACATCCCAATTTCTCAAATAACTGCGCAAATTCCGCTAGGGTAAATCCCTTGCTGTATTCCGGCTGGCGGCCGTCCGCAACGATAAAGACCAAGTGTCCTGGTTCAATCTGTCCGACTCCGGTTCTTGGATTCGCCCGTTCGACTTTTGAATTTGGAAAGCTGCTCTTTGCCTGGCCGTTTTCAAGTAATGAAGGCCCAAACGAAAAAGAGTCGATAATCCCATAATCGATTAATTCCTGAGGGTTAGTATCGCATTCATTCACGATTGTCATCGCTCCGTCGGTATTAATACACATGGCTGTATCATCCATATCAGGTTTATCTCGCATCGCCTCGCCATTTCTGACAATAACTCCCTCGTTTCTGGCAACATAGTAGTCTGCGTTTACCGCGAATACCGCCCCCATTTCTTTGGCCAGGTCAGAAGTTTTTTCCCGTAAATCGCCATGATAAATTTCATCCGCAGCGGCTGATTTAATATTCGGATCGTTCAGCAACACGATATCCGCAATAAAAAAGTGCGTTCCATTGGATTCTCTTTCCTCAATCGTTATCTGCATGTTTTTACTTGAATAGGACCAGTCGTCAAAGACCGTCAGTAGTTCAACCGGTTCTTCTTCTGCCAAATCTTCTTTCTGTGCATTAATCTGCATTTCGGCCTCTGCTTTTTCAGTATATGAAGCTATATAGGCTTTCTGAATTGCTTTCTCTATTAAATTTTTATTATTTGATTCTTCAGCATGACAGCCGGTTAACACGGTACTTATCATAAACACTATAATTAATACATTTCTTTTCATTTTAAGTTCTCCATTCGCGTATAATAATTTTGCACACTAACTATCACATAGTAAAATGAGAACTTCATGATATCTGTATTAGATAATTCTAATATTCAATGCCCAATTAAAAAGTTCACAATTTGTATCTGTCCCAATCTATAAATGAAAATAAAAAGAGCCGGTTAATCAAATTAACCAGCTCGATCAATGCATTTTGTTAATACATCTTATCGCGTGTCTTACTTCATTTAGTCGTCTTCATCAACCTCATCTTCATATTCGGCATTATCATCAGAGGCAACAATTTGACCGGAATTTGCATCAACTTTAATGTCAAGTTCTTTTCCGTTTAGCGTCATTTCAACCCCATAAACGATAACGCCATTCTCATCTTCTAACTCTACATTAAGAATCTTGGCACCAGAATCGACCGAGGCAGCCGCAATCGCAACCGCTTCGCTTTGTGTCAATTTGACACTGACGTTTACCGGTTCGTCACCGTCTTCATTGTCTTCTTCGTCAGCGCCTTCATATTCAACATCTTCACCTGACTTAATAATCTTTCCAGAATTTGCGTCAACATTGACCTCAAACTTCTTACCGTTCTGTGTCATCTCAACGCTGTAAACAATTGTGCCGTTTTCATCTTCCAGTTCCACATAAATAACTTTAGCGTTAGCATCAACTGATTCAGCCGCGATTGCAACCGCTTCATCTTCAGAAAGTTTAACCTTAACCGTTATCGGTTCTTCATCATTGCGGTCTTCTTTTTCTGCGGCATACACAACCGGATTCTCGCCAATGACCGAAATTCCTATCGCAACGCCTATTGACGCCAGCAATATAAGTGCCGCTAGCAATACTGTTTTTTTCGTAAACGTGATTTTTTTCATACTTGTTCTCCCTTCTGTTTATCGCATGTCAGAGTCATTCTCCAACAGCTAATACTTTAAAGGGCAAATATGAAATTTTACTGAGATGAATCTGAGAGTTTTCTTATTTATGCTATGAATCAAGAATCGGTATTTGAATGATAAAGGTTGTGTATTCACCAATCGTACTTTCGACATTGATTTCACCCCCATGCCGTTCCACAATCATTTTTACCACAGAAAGTCCGAGCCCTGCTCCGCCGGTATCCCGTGTTCGTGCTTTATCCACGCGATAAAACCGGTCAAAAATATGCGGCAGTGCATCTTGTCCAATGCCTATTCCGTTATCTTTAATTTTAATTATCGCTTTATTATTCTTCTGGCAGCTTGAAATTTCTATATTGCAGGTATCTTTCGCATATTTTATACTGTTGCTGATAATCGCGCGCAGCATTTGTTTAATTAAGCGTTGGTCGGCAAGAACCTCGATCTTTTCATTGGGTTCACAACCAATCTCAACATTTTCATAAATAATCCGGCTATCCTTAACCACTTCATCCATCAGGTCATTTAGCCAAAACTGCACCTTCTCTAACTTAATCTGTTCATTATCGCCTTTAGCTAATTGCAGCAATGTACTCAAAAGTTTATTCATGTTAGTAATTTCTTTTTTTATTGCGGTAATCGCTTCCGTGAAAACATCCGGATTATCTTTACCCCACCGTCGGATAATATCCACATACCCGTTAATAACGGCAAGGGGCGTTGCGAGTTCGTGTGCCGCATCCAGAGTAAAGCGATTTTGTTTTTCATAACCGACCTCAATGCTGCTGATCATTGCGTTAAATGTCTCGGCAAGCCGTTTCAATTCGTCATCTGGCCCGCTGATTGTAAGGCGCTTACTTAAATCTCCCACTCTGATTTCCTGCGCATGCTTGGTTATTTTTTCTATCGGTCTCAATGCCCGCTTACTCATAAAAAACCCGAAAAATACCGAAACAAATATAAAGACGGTATCAACACCTGTAAGGATAATTAATAGAACCTTGATAAAATCTCTTTCGTTATCTAAATTTTTGATGAGTTGGACATTAAGCTTATCTTCTTTATCATTAACCAAATGAATTGTCGCATAAAGTATGCTTTTCCCGCCCCCGCTTAATTTTATAGCTGTACCCACTGCTTCTTCGGGAATATCAATATCATACTGCTCCCTATTGTCAAAGATGCGATCATCATTCAGAAGTACATATAATTCAACGTTTTCATACATCTCTGCCACTTCGCCAAAATCAAGCCGGTTAAAGGGCTCCCCAGATTCAATTTCCTGCAAAATTGATTGCTTTACGCTCTCTATCTGGCTCTTGGCCTGATCAAATAAATAGTACCGGATGCCAAATAAAACAGCTGCACTCATAACAATAAGGGTGCTGAAAAAGAAAACCGAATATTTAAAGGTCAGTCTGAACGATATTTTTTGCGTATTCAGTTTAGCCCTTTTCATGGTCTTGCTCCTTCAGCGTATAGCCTACGCCTCTGACAGTTTGAATCATTTTTGTTTCAAAAGGATAATCCACCTTATCTCGTAAATATTTGATGTATACATCTAAGACATTGGTATCTCCGACAAAATCATATCCCCAAACCTCACTGATAATCTGGTCTCTAGTTAACACAATTCCATTATTCTTTGCCAGATACTCAAGCAGTTCATATTCTTTCTTAGTCAGCTCAATATTCACTTCCTGCTTTGTTACTTCTCTGGTCAGTGGATTGATGCTTAAGTCCCCAATCGTGATTTTGGGTAATTCTGTTTGATCCCGCCTGGTTCTCCGAAGCGCAGACCGTATTCTAGCCAACAGCTCCACCATCTCAAATGGCTTTGTGAGATAGTCATCCGCACCCATGTCTAGTCCAATCACGCGGTCTGAAACATCTCTCTTTGCGGTTAACATAATAATTGGGGTGTTTGAATTGCGACGTATCTTTCTGCACAACTCAATGCCAGAAATAACCGGCAGCATTAAGTCAAGTATAATAATCTCATAATCATTTTCTTCAAATAAGTCGAGCCCTATTCGACCGTCTTTAGCAGTATCAAACGTATATCCTTCATGCTTAAACTCTAATTCCAGGATGCGCACAAGTGCGGTATCATCTTCGACAATTAGAATATTTTTTATACTCATTTTTTGACCTCATTTAAACACAATACTTTATCTAGTTGATATTTCTATCTCTCTTCCATAATTATAAGTATATCATATAAAGTTTTAATCGCCGCTGAAATAAAAAAGCTAGTACCAGATTTATCCAAGCCTTCCGAGTGCCCTGCATAATAGCATAGAAAATTTCGCTGCAAGAACTATAGCCTTTATTATATAAAATATTTTTTACAGTTTTCTTACGGCATATTCGCATTATCAAAAATACCCAGACTTCCTGACTGTACCGCCACCAATACTTCATCAATCATGTCATCAATCTACGTCTTCTGCTTTGAAACCTATAAAATTCTACTTTTAAATATCTTTTAAAGTATAAGCAATAATCTTTGAAACTGAACTATTATCAGATATTATTGCACTATTTCATCATAATATGTATCCAGCATGATAGTTTCCAATGCATCATAGTCTGTAAAAAAACCAAATGAGTATCTGTTATCAGGCAATATATCAAGCGTTTCCCACTTTGCCGCACCATAAAACGCCTGATAGTCAAAATCGTATGTTTTTAAGTAATCCTTGAATCCAGCAATATCATTTTCTTCTTTGACCGGAATCGTTGTAATTGGAACGCCATCGATTTTTATGTTTGATAAGAGCCCTGCCAACGCCGCAATCTCTTCAGGGGATAAATTTGTCCGCATTAAATTTTCCTTTATAAATGTTGTTGCAATCTGTGTCCCAATCTCAGTTATCCCCATTGTCTGAATTTTTTTCGCCAGAGATCTTATATATTTCTGGGCATTTGATACCCTGCCTAGGTCACCTCCGAAGTTATACCGGTCTCTTACAAAAGTCATCGCGGTTTTTCCGTTGAGCTTAACCGTTTGCCCGCTGGATCCCACTCCAGGAATTCCGTTGTCCAGTGTTATCTCTACGCCTCCGACAATATCTGTTAATTCCCTTAATCCGACTAATGAAATTTCAATATATTTATCGATGGATACATCAAATGTCCCAAAAGTATTTAAATGTTCCTCGATGCACCGTACTGAATTTGAGAGTTGTACCTCATCCGTATTCATTGGTCCACCTGCCCCGTAGGCTCCATTCAGTTTGTGGAAATATTCTAAGTCGATTTCAGGCGATGCGTGTTTAGAGTGATAAATATGAGCTATCGTATCGCGTGGTATTGATATCGCCTTAACATCGCCGGTAATCAGATCAATCGCAACGACAATCATGATATCCGTGTTTCCGCCATCTACTCTTTGTTCTTCAGGAGGCGTTGCATCTCTGCCTAAAATGGCGATTGATAAGATGTTATCTTTCTTTTTATATGATCTTTCTTTTAATACAAGGTCAACGTCGGGTATTCTGGGCTGATCACTGCTTTTAGTCGCATCCGGTACAATTATTTCATCGCCAAAAAAAACGGATACTGGATTCTTTGCAGCTTCTTTTAATCTCCATGCCACAACCCCTGTGCAAACAAAAACAGCTGTGATTATCATTGAAAGTATAAGGATGATTAATCTTTTTGTGTTCATTTTTTCCCTTTACATTTTAAATTATTTCTATTTCGCTATGCCGAGTAATACACACAATATTTTTTTAAAATCAGCTCTATTATCAGATTGATAAATGAGAAATCCATAAGACCAATATTAGAAAATTCTAATAAATTTCAACTTTTATTTATTAACATTCACATTGTTCAAAACTTATTAAATTCAGTCTTTACAGTTCAAACGATATAGAACAACTCCATACGTCTATGGTATGCCTAATAATTCTGACAATAATGATACTATTGCTGACTATATTTTATCTTGAAATTTGCGCACGCACGCCGCCATGTCGCGCGACACGTGCGATGTTGTTATGAATCATATTGTCTGTATATGAATATTTATATGGGTATATCTGCTTATTAAGATTTTATCTTGATAAAGGGAATTTTTTCACGGGCGAGAGCGCAACCGGTTTCCGTTTATCTTCCCTAAAACTTTTTCATACCCCCTGGTAGGGGAGGGGGGGTCACGTGCGCGAGGCATGTATCACACGGAGGGGCACAAACGGTTTCGGGCGCTACACGCTATACCCGAGGTAAGGGGGGTATAGCGGTTCTGCGCCTTTATCTCATTTTATCGGTTAGTTGGTCTGTTTCATGTAAGCCAATCGGACACGCCGCCACGTCGTTATTTATAAACGCTTCTATCTTCACCGGTTTCAATTCCTCATTTGTGTTTCGCTCCTCTATCCATTGGACCGCCCGATTATGGATCCGAAATACCTGTGCTCTGGAGTAATTGATTTCATCAGCGATCTCATCCCAGGTCTTCAACATGCCGTAACGCTCAATTAAAACGAAGGCTTCTATTGGGTTTAACCCTTCAATAATCTCAAGGAATCTATCCGTTGCTTCTGCAATCGCTTTAGCTGCGATGCGATATTCTTCAGTCAGCTTACAGAGTCTACATGCGGAGCGCCTACACTTTAACCAATGCTTGTAATCCGGTTCTTCTTTTGGCTTCACCTTCTTGGCTTCATATGCCGCTCGCTTTTCCGGCAGAGCATTGCAGGTTTTCATGACTGTTGCCACACTGTCTAAAAATTCTTTAACCATTTTTCTTATCTCCCCTTTATAACTTTTGTAACCGTACATAGATATACCATCCGGATATGAATACAGACTCTGAGATGGTTAAATCCCTAAACACATATCCCGGGTACATCCTTTCAAATAGCTCTCTTGCCCTGTTTTCGTTTCGGACAATTTTATCCGTATCTCGTCTGTTGAACATACTCTTGTCTTCACAGACAATGGGCTTGTCTAAGTTCCGACTGCAGGTATATCTTTTATCTGCTGTGCTCTTTTCTTTGGTAATGTATCTTGCTAACCCTTCTAACCCATAGTCATCCGGTTGTAAGCGTCTGGCATTGGTTCGTCCCAGTGTCCATAACCCTTCAGCCATATCTCGGTCTTCAACGTTTAAGATAATATGGTGATGGATGCGCTTCTCCCCCAGCTCAGTAACATAGATATACTTAAGGTTATCTACCCGTCTCTTCAATCTTCGAATAAAGTTTTGGATATCCCTCTTCGCCTGTTCCTCAGTTTGCTTTGTTTTGTAGGTCAGTGTCATCCAGATATCTCTCTTGGTGAAGTTGGTGTTGATTAACCGGATCACCCGTTTGACTGTATTCCTGTGATTCACTCTCTGCTGAGCGATACTGGTCAGTTTTTGTTTCTTTTCCCGCTTTGCGTCTCTTTCCCATACCGGATACACCTCACACTCCAGCATCTCCCCTGAAATTATCGTCTTTGTTTTAATCATATATATGGTTGGTTAGTTAATACCTATTACGAGGACGATAAAGCTTGGGATTACCCAAACTTTAACTGTCCTCCTTCAGTCGTATTAATCTCTAAGTTGATTGGTTCTTCGATCCGGTTTTTTGCAATGCTGAAGTAAGCCTGATCTATCTCAATCCCGATAAACCGACGATGTAACCGTTTCGCTGCAACCCCGGTGGTGCCGCTGCCCATAAACGGGTCTAAGATGAGTTCTCCCTTATGGGTACTCTTGGATATCAGGTATTCAATCAAATCCACTGGTTTTTGTGTCGGGTGCAGTTCATTCTTCGGTTTAATGAATTTAAAGATATTAGGCTCTCGATTTCCGTTCAATGGTCTTTTCCCTTTGTTAAAATAGATGATCATTTCATACTTGGGACCATAGTTCGTGATGAAGTCATTTAACCCAATCGTGTTCTTCTCCCAGATTAAGATGTTCTTGTAGTCAAATACATTTGATAATACTGTTTTAAATACCTCTACATGATGATGGGAGCAGAAGACATAGCCGTGAGCATTGGGAGAAAGTAAATCATAGGCTTTTCTTGCGAATGGTTCTAACCAGTCTAAGTTATTATCATTATGGATATATCCATATCGTTCACTCGGGCTTTTATATGACATGCCATAAGGCGGGTCGGTGATCAGACAGTCAACCTTAATCTCTTCTTTAATGAGCGTATCCATGATATCTAAGCATTCACCGCAGTAAAGTTGAATATCCTTACTCATGCTCCCCCTCCAGCCTGCCGATTAAGGACCATACCAGACACAGCTGGTCATAGCCGAACTTATTCCAGTCAAAGGAACCTAATCCGGTCGCCATTGCATCTTTAGGTGTCAGCGGGATGATCTTTTCTTCTTTAATCCCTGATTTATTGATCAGATACTTGTCTATGGATGATTGCATAAAAGCGCGTTTCTTACCCATCTTAAAACTCTTAATCTCACCGGTATTAATTAGCTTATATAGGTATCCTGGTTTCACATTCATCTTTTCACAGACCTCTTTGATGTATAGGACTTTGTCCATAAATTAACCCCCTTTGATTAATATATGAGAATATATGTTCTGCTTTCTATTGAAATACGAGAACATATGGACTATACTACGACTAAACCAAACGCACAATAAAAAGCACAAAAGATGAGACGAATTCGATGAAAAGAGGTCGAAAACATGGCAACCATACTCAAGTACAAAACAAAGAACGGATACCGGTGGCGGGTGAGATGGTGGGATGAGAACGAGAAACAGGTCTCCAAAACCTTTGACCGGCAGACACTAGCCAAGGACTTTATGGTGAAGCTTGAGAATGATATGCGGGAAGGCTTCTATACCGCACCTACGAGTATGCGGGTCGAGGAATATTTAAATCAATGGATAGACGGATATGCTTCTACTGTTTCGCCAAGCACGGCAAAGAGTTACCGGATTAACATCAACCATATCAACAGATACATCGGATCCAAGCAGCTGCAGCGATTGATGCCGATGGATATTGAAAATGCCTATAAGGAACTCAGTCAAACATTAAACGGTACTTCCTTACTATATATACATAGAACCTTATCCCGGGCGTTCAAACAGGCTGAGAAGCAAAAGCTGATTACACGGAATATCTTCAATCTGGTGGAGACGCCGAAAAAGAGCAAAGAAAGCAAGTCCTCCTTCATTCATCCGGATGACTTATCTAAATACCTAAAAGCCTTTGAGGGCGATTATCTATACCCGGCGGTATGCCTGGCGGTATTCGCTGGGCTTAGGCGCGGAGAGATCCTAGGCTTACAATGGAGTGACATTAAAAACGGGAATCTAATCATCCGGAACAATATGTCCTATGACGGTTTAAGACCACCAAAGAGTGGAAAGACGAGAATCGTTCCCATCTCCGCACCTATTGCGAAAATCTTAAAAGAGCAGAAAGACTGGCAACGGAAGAACAAAGAGATGCTGTGGGATAAGTATTACCGCTCTGATTTTGTGATCACACGAAAGGACGGGACACTGATTGACCCGAAGTTGTTATCACGTCGTTTTGGAGAAGTACAAAAAAGATATAACCTGGACCCTGTACGGTTTCATGATTTAAGGCATACAGCTGCATCTTTGATGATACTTGAAGGCGTGCCTTTAAAGACTGTTTCTGATATACTAGGTCATAGTAGCATATCCATTACGGCGGATATCTACGGGCATGTGTTGGAAGAGCAAAAGAAGAATGCTGTTAATAAATTGGAAAAATATTTCTATTAAATATTTAGGAATACACAACCTCAGTAAAAACAAAGAAGACTCTGTTTATGGACAAAGATACCATTTTTTTTAATTCAATAAATTTAATTCTCTTTGAATCAAAATATTATTTTGCGCTTATAACGCAATTTCTTCTCACGAATGAAACCGAGAATAAAAAGCCTAGATATGGAGCATATGACGGATATTCATCCCTTATTTCACCATTGTTTTCACAAGATATGTCTGTTTTTGTATATGAGTTTATTAAATTCCTGAAATACTTCAATGTTCCCATCAAAGAATATTATGAAGATTTCAGCGAAGATTTCTTTAACAGGCTAAAAGTTGTTCGTCATAATATTCATCTTTATAACACAAAGGGCTCCTATAAAGAAAAAGGTATGCAGATTATTTACAAACAACTATTTCAATTTGGTCTAGACAAATGGCATTTTCTTAATTTTCTAAAAAAAGATATTTCGATTATATATAAAATTGCTGATACTAAAAAAATACTTCTAGGTACTGACTATACTTCAAAACATATTTTTGAAGAAAACAGAACAACATGGTCCGGAAAACAAAGAAAACAATTTGCGTATGAAATATCATATATAATCACAAAACTATCCCAATCAATAAAATTAAAATTTGAACAAGGCGACGAACTTCCAAATATGGACATTCTCAGGACCAGGCCATTTCAAATTGAACTTTTTGACTGTAAAAGTTCTGTCATTTTTTCTGACCTTCCATTAAGCAAGATTACTGCTTTTAGAATACTGCTAATATTGACAAGTATTAGCTATGCTTCGTGTATTATTGAAATTCATATAGATCAATCAAAAGTCACAAAAGATATAGGCTGGTTATGTTTTCTAACAAAATGGATTGCAATAAAATATGATGAAGCATTTGATAGTTTGCAAAATTTATTGAAATATATCGACGAAGAAGAGAAGACAATTATTAACTTAAAATTAAAGGAGTACAATATTGATTTGTGCAAATTAAAATACAGATCCGTTGCACGTAAACTTAGAAATATGCTTCATTATTCTAAAAATGAAACACCTCTTCAAAAAGATAGTGAAGGCACAATAATTGTTGATATTTTTCATATTTATGCAATAAATTCGGGGCTAGCAAATACGCATGAATTTAATGATGCTTTTTTGGGAATACAAACCGAATTGCACAAACTTGAGATTTGCCTTAGAAGCCTTTTTAATAATATTGGTAAAAAAATCGCAAGAAGCTTAAAAGGCTAATTAAAAAGTAAAATTATTATTAAATTGGTCTTAAACGATCCCACTTAATTCTTAACAATTCTCATGTGACATATTTGTGACATGGAGCCCGTTTTTAACCCCTAAATACCGCAAAAGGCTCCTTCGGCAAAGTACCGAAAAAGCCCGATTTCTAGCGGAATTCTGGCAGAGAGGAAGGGATTTGAACCCTCGTTACGGCGTTCACCGTAAACACGATTTCCAATTCCACGAGCCGAGTCCATATAGGTTTATCTAAGTCCTTCTAAGTCCTAAATCGTGTTAAACACGTCCTTCTAAGTTTATCTAAATCCTTCTAAGTTTATCGCTACTGCAGTCATTACTGCAGTCAATTTAATTTTCTTGACATTTTGTCCGAATTTTCGATACATCCCCACTACATTTCTTAGATTTTTTTGCACCAGAACCAAGTCGAGTAGCTGTACACTTCCACTCAAGGATTGCCCCTGTTTCAGATGAGGTGAATCCGTTTCCGGCAAACATAAAGGCAAAGCTTAGCCCTGCTTTTTGTATTACTTTAGATTTTTATAGGTTTTTTTTCTTCAAATATCCTGGTTGCTTCGCGTTTGTTTATCCACTTCTGATAAACATATCGTTCAGTATTAGTAAATCCTAGTTCTCTCCAAGGAACATTAATGCTATCAGGTGTATATAATAATATTTTATTATCTTTTCGAGTTAAAATAAAGAATTTATATCCTTTATATATTGCAAAAGATACAATATTATATACATGTTCTAGCTTGTCTTTCTCAATACTTTTTTTGTATTTAGGCAAACCAAAAGAGTATTTATGCTTTGATATACCATCATACTCGAACCCTTTATCTAAATCAGATTTATCATATGATAATAAGACAATTTCACCACTCTTTTTTTTAATCATCCGGTATTCCTTGCCTTGATAAATTGCATAACTCCCTTCTTTATACATCTCACTACTCCTATTTTATTATTTTAATAAACTGCCCTTCGTCCTTGTAAAATGTTGCATATAGCACCTCGTCTCCATCCGGTGTAATCTTGTACATCTCAGCACCATCATTAATCGAAGTATCTATACACTTCCACTCAGGGATTGCACCCGTTTTTCTGAGGAAATGAATCCGTTTCCAGTAAACGGCCAAGGCAGTTCATGACCAGTCACTGATAATTAATATTCAATATAGTGTTTTTCTTTGTATATTCTTTGCGCTTCACTCTTTGGAATCCATTTCTGATATCCCTCTTCGCAAAATCTTTGCAAACCAAGCTTATCCGCTTTTTTCTCTGTTATCACGTATGATGCAATCAAGACCCTACTATTTGATTCATCTATTTCCCTGACTTGAAATTTAAAATCTTTATAATCGGCATATGTTATTTCATGAAAAGCACATTCTATCTCTTCGTTTGGAACATTTTTTTCATAAGCAAAAATATGCTTTGATTCTGCTGATTTTTTTAAAAACCCCAGTCGTTTATCTTCAGCATTATTAGACCTTAATTGGAAAATATCTTTTGTCACTCGGCGAAATTTAAATTCTTTGCCTTGATAAACCGCTACAGTTTTAAATAGCTTCTGATTGCTCATTAGTTAGCACTCCTTCCTGGATATCTTATGCTTATCTTACTGAAATCTAATATGCGTTCCAAGCAGTATATATCACTGTATCCTTTAAAGTTTTGGGATCAATAACTGTTATTTTAGTAACATTTGAGTTATTCATTAATGCATCAAGCTCTACGGTTTCCCAAATGTTCCCATCTCTTAAGTCTTTCCCGATAACCGCCCAAACCTCACCCGAGGGGTTCTGGTGCAAAAAATCTCGAAGGATAAACTTATGGCCAGACGTTCTTCGGTGTTTATGCTGCTTCGCTCATCACTTTATTAAGGAATCGCACCTCAGAACGGACACAGGGTCTGCCCCAAAAAAGTTACTGTATCGGGTAAACTGCGCCAGTGTCTTCACCACCTTCGCCATCCGCTCCTCCAAACTGCCGCGAAGCACAATAAACGGAATTCTACGCTGCAACAAATCCGCAATGATCTGCTTTTGAAACACATGCCGTTTTTGATCTCCGCTACGGTCCCAGGTGTCGTCATAAGGGATATCATCGTCACAGAGAAAAAACAGATCGTAGCGCATATAGTTCTCAGATGCCGTTTTTTCCAGTAAGTCGGGCGCCTTTCCATGATAATCCAGCGCATACATATATGTGGTAATCGCGTTGGTATCTATAAAACAATACCGATTTGATTCCTGAAAGGCTTTTTCTTCCCGTGCCAAGTGACCAATCGTAATTTCGTCAAACGCTTCGAGTGTGATGCGCCTGTCTACCTGAAACTTGGCCCAATAGTCCCTGCCGTATTCACTGGCAAAAGTGGTGTTGTAGCGCTTTGCCAAAGCTTCGGTCAATGTGGACTTGCCGGTGGACATGGCTCCAACAAAAACGATTTTTGTAATCATATCCCGATAGACGATTGGGTCCATATAGTCACGATACCGGTATGCGTCCGCCCTGATATCCGTCGCCGAAATCCTCACCGCGCTTCTTGACCCGTCCACCCGCCGGTCTTCCGCGCCCAGCGCTTTGCTCATGTGTTCGCCGTAGTGTTCGCTGGAATAAAAGTGCGTTACCTTTTTGTCCTCCAACAAGGACTTGATATACTCTTCTTCCCGAATCTCATATTCACGGCTCATCGCATACCCTTCCGGCCCGTCCCAGGCTTCGAGCACGGTAACGGTTGGGTATAACGTCCGAATCCATCCTGCCCGAATCTGTAACGGAATATCAATAACATCCGTATCATAAATGACAATGATAACCTCATCCATCTCTCGAATAGCGGTTTCAATCATATATTGATGCCCTTTGTGTAGTGGGGCGAATTTGCCCAGTGTTAATCCCACCTTTTTCATACCGTTGCCTCCACTTTCTGCCTTTCGTTTGCGCCTTTAGTCCAGTTATAATACCCATAGAAGGCATTGACCAGATAGGCGCTCCACATAACAATCATCATCGGGCCGTCTGGGCTGCCGTTTGCTGTGCGAATAGACCACATCATGATTGTGAAAACATTCAAGATAATATACAGCAGCCATTGTTCCCGAAAGCGTCGGATAGTGAGTATGGTTGCGATTATGGACAGCACATTTGTGGTCGCGTCCAAATAGGGCGTGTTTTGAGTCTTAATCAGCGAAAGCCCAAATCCAGTCGCCGTGATGGATATAATGCAGATGGCCAGCGTGAGCGCAATGCCCTTGATTCCCATCTTTTCCATTTTCACATCTGTTTTGGTCTCCATGTGCTTGCGCCACATTGCAAACCCAACAAAGTTCATCGGCAGGAAAAATAGCATATTCAATCCCAGCTCTCCGAAAAGTTGATTGGTATATGAAAGATAGGCATAGCCCAACGTGTTAAACACGCCAAACAGGTAACACCAGATGCTTCCCTTGGCCGTCAGCACCACGCAAAGCACACCTGTTATGAAAACAAAAAGCCCGAAAAGCGTGTCCTTCCAGATAATCGTAAGTGCTACCGCCACCGCCGTGAAGGTAATCAGCCATCCAATTTCAAATACATTCCAATATCCTGTTTTTCTCATGTCTTCGCCTCCGTAATCACAAAAATCGTTTATTTAAGCACTCGGGGTTTTCGCCCAGTGCTTTTCTTTGGCTTCTTCTTCTCTTCTTCTCTCTTCAATGGCAAGCTCAATGTCCGTAAAGGTATTAAAATGCATTTTCAGATAATCTAGCATAGCGCACAACGCATCCGCCTTTTCATTTGCGGTTGGATTATCAGGAATTTCATCCTGATAATTATTGAACTTTTTTACGATATGAAGCCAGTCAATGCTGACTCTTTCCCGGAGGGCTTGATTGTGCAGATTAAAATCAATCGCGATTTCGGGCAGGTCCGAATATCTCCCGATATAAAGACTGACTTCGCAGTTATCCTTTTTATAAACGATTGAATAATCGCAAACAGCCTTTAGCACAAAACCCTTATGCTTCAAAAAGTGCGCCTGGTTGGTCAGTTTCTTCACATAGGGGCCAATATACAAATCTTGATAGTCTTTTTCATTTGACATCCGCATTGTCCATCTCCACGAAAACTATCCGGCATAGAAATGCCTACACAAAATTTTCTAAATTTCTTTCAAACAACTTGGCAGGCCGATGCCCTGCGCTCTCGGTATAGTCGTTGGTCTCGGTCACGTATTTCGCAATCTTTCGCCGAAAGTTGGCTGCCAACTGCGGTTTATCCAGGATAATCTCATACGTCTGCTGTAGCTCGGTCAGCGTAAAGCGTTTGGGCATCAGGTTAAAAGCAATTGTTCCAAGCTCAGTTTCTTCCCGCAGACGGTCCACTGACATACCGATTATTTTGGCGTGATCAAATGCTAGCGAACCGGTATCCATCATTTGATACGACTTTGACATATGTTTGCCTACGCAGATTTTTGTGGTCATTACGCTGGCCTTTATTTCATCTTTCTCGTTTGATAAACCAATCTCGTAAACCTGTGTCAACCGGAACCCCTCGCTTAAAAAAGTCTTCTCTTCCTTCACCAGCCGGTGGGACACCCCAAACCAAGCAGCATCCGCAGCATCTGATGCCGCTGATATTCTAAGTGTCGTGCTGTCAATCAGCGCCATAAAGGCTGTCGAAATAATCCACCCTCTAGGGTCCCGGTCCTTGTCGCTGATGACCTTAAGCTGGGAAAGATAAATGTCTTTTACACCGGTTTCCTCATACAATTCTCGCGAAGCCGTTTCCTCGGCGGTTTCACTTCTTTTCATAAACCCGCCCGGCAATGCCCATCTGCTCAAAAAAGGATGCTCCTTGCGCTTAATAAGCAAAATCCTAAGCTCCTTCTCTGCCAGTTTCCGATAATTACCGGTCTCTTCATTAAACACTGTAAACAGCGCAATATCCGCCGCCACCGAAGGCCGTTCATAATCAGCGATATTATATCCGCTTAAATATTGTTGTTCTTTGTTTCTATTGTCCGTCTCCATGAACTTATCCTCATATAATACTTTTCTGTTATTATCATTATAGTAATATCAAATGAAATGTCAAGTATTTTTTTCATTATTTACCTATTTCAGATAAATAAAAAGACCTTTAAGGAAAGCGGCCTTTAATCTACTTTATTGCTGCTTTATTCAAATATTACTTAAATCTAATGTTCAAAACACAAGCTTCTTCATTCAGGTTGCAGTCCCTATTGCAGTCATTTACCAATTTTAACATCATTCTAAAATTTTCAAGAAACTGAAAACGCAATATATAGATATTTCATTTTATGCATACCCAATATATTGCGTTTTTGGCAGAGAGGAAGGGATTTGAACCCTCGTTACGCTCATCACGTAAACACGATTTCCAATCGTGCGCCTTCAACCGCTCAGCCACCTCTCTAAGTATGTGATTTTCTCGAATGACATTTTAACATAGCGCCTGTTAAAACACAAGCACTGCCTTTTTTATATAGCGGAAAAAGCAGACCGGGGGTTTCCGGCCTGCCTTAGACTATTTTAATGTTTTAATCTAATTTATCCAGTATATTCCCGAGCAGGCCGCCGCCGTTATCATCGTCGTCGTCATTGTCACCGAGCAAGCCCAGTACCGTGCCCAGCAGGTTATTGTCTTCGTCTTCGTCTTCGCTGTCGCCTAAAAGATCAGCCAGGGAGCCAAATGTTCCAATCGCACCTTCCAGCGCACCGGAGTCCACATCGTCCTTGTTCTTAAACAAAGATAATATATCATCAATCGTGCCGTCTTCCGCCAGCTTTTTTAATTTCTTAAAATCAAAATCTTTTACGTCAATACCAAGCTCATCTAAAATCTTAAGCCATTTCGCTATGTTTGTTATTTTTCCTAAGCTTCCCATGTTTTATCTCCTTCAAATTCTTATCACTGCTCTTTAGTAAATTTTAACACCGATACACCCGATTAGCAATCTTCTTATTTTTTAAATTATGAACAAATCATTTCCTCATTGTAAAACCTTCGCATTGTCCGGCTTTGAACGATTGAACCTTTTTACAGAATCGCATATAATCGTTATACAAAAGAAGATTCAACTATATTTCAGGAGTAAACATGTATTATTTTGACTGGACGATTATTCTGGTAATCCCCGGACTGCTGCTCGCACTGTGGGCACAGTCCCGGGTTTCATCCGCGTTTAACCGGTACTCATCTGTCTATGCAGGGCGTGGCAGCACTGCCAATGCGGTGGCGCGCCAGATGTTGGATGACCACAACCTGTTTGACGTCGAGGTGCAAACCGTGCCGGGTAATCTGACCGATAATTATAATCCGACAAACCGGACGCTGTATCTTTCCCAGAGTGTCTATGGTTCGGCATCAATTGCGGCAATCGGCGTAGCCGCGCACGAAGCGGGACATGCCATACAGCATGATACCGGTTATCGCCCGCTCATGGTCCGGACGTTTATCTATCCGGCGGTGCGCATTGGCTCCACACTCGCCTGGCCGATTTTTATTCTCGGCCTGATCCTGTCTTTGCCCGCATTGCTTAAGATCGGCATTCTGGCGTTCAGCATTGCGGTGTTCTTTTCATTGGTTACCCTGCCGGTCGAGTTCAATGCCAGCAGGCGAGCATTAGCAGCGCTGTCCGACGGCGGGTATTTAAGCACCGAAGAGCTCAGCGGTGCTAAAAAGGTATTAGACGCCGCCGCGCTGACGTATGTTGCGTCCGCGCTTTCGGCTGCACTGCAATTACTGCGGTTAATCCTGCTTTCAAGAAGACGATAATATATAAGGTAAACAAAAAGACAGGCGAATCGCCTGTCTTTTTATTCTTTTAAAATGTATTTCTATCCCGGTACGATACCCGTATCGGTCCTTTTTTCTTTGGCTTCTTTTTCTTCTTCGGCGCTTTCGGCCGCTTCTTCGGTACCGTGGATGCGCTTTCAAACACTTCCTTTTGCGGCGCTTTCACAGGCGCAGGCGCGCTTGTGCCTTTCATCTTTGCTTTTTCTTTTGCGATCAATGTGCTCATCGTAATAATCACGCCGAGCGTCAAAATTCCGGTGGCAATCAGTGCAATCATCCATACCGATATCCGCTCAAAGAATGACGCAGGCTCGGGTTCGGGCGTCGGTGTCGGTTCCGGCGTAGCCTCGGCTTCCGCTTCTGCGGCCGCTACTTCGGACAAAATGGTGATTGTAATCGGTTCTGCGGACGTATCCGCCGTATGCATGTTGTCGTCCGCATCAAACGCTTCGACTTTAAAGACCACGTCACGGGATGTCGCGATATCCGCTGATACGCGAATCAGCCGCTCGCCTTTTTCCATGTGCGTAAATGTGCCCACTTCTTCACCGGTGCCGACATCCAGAATCCGGATATCATCCAGCCCGTAATGGCTGTTGTTGGTGACCAGGACGTTGAATGATGCCTCTCCCGGTTCCGGCAGATTATGATAATCAGCCTCTGCACTGACCGTTAAGTCTTCATCATTATAGTCAATCGGCACATTAACCTGCAGTTCATTGGATGCATGGGAATAAACCGTGCCGTAAACGTCTGTTGCCGTAATGTCAAACTGTACTGTCCGCGACTCGGTAAACACCACGTCTGTCGTGACCGAAACAGAATCGCCGGCTCTTAAGATGCTGCCCGGCAGCTTGACCAGTTCGTTATTATGATTATAGAGTTTTAAATTTCTTAAATAGACATTGCCGTTGTTCCGCATTCTGACGGTAAAGGTAACCGGCTCGCCCGCAACGGGATTTAATGTGCTGGCTTCCAATGATACCGATACATCATCGTCCACCACACGCAGCGTCTTCTCACCGAAACTCTCATTATATTCCGTTCCGTCCACTTCATAACGTACCTGCGGCTGAACCGTGGTGTCATGGTTGAGCGATAAGTTATAGGTGATAATCTTGGTTTCGCCCGCTTCTAATGTTACCGGCCCCAGCCAGGCATTATGGCTCAGGGCATCATCGCGCACCCTTAAGTTAGAAATTGTCTTTGAACCCGTGTTAACGAATACAAACAAAAATCCAATCTGCTCGCCTTCCGGTACATAATCCCTGTCAACCTTAAAGGTTTTCTCCATGGATTTTTTAGGCGCCATTTTTAGCACAGAAACCGTCTTGGTGATTGTCTGCGTTGCGCCGCCCCCGACGCTGTATGAAACCGTGAACACCAGCTTATTGTCTCCGAGCTCCGCTTCGCTCACATAGATCGGATCGGTATATGACTTGGTTTCATTCGCTGCCAGCGAGTATTCGGCCAGTTTTGTGCTTCCTTTATATAGTGTTGCCACAAGCGCCTGGTCACCCGCCGAAATGTTGATTGTCGGGTTGACATTCTGCGGGCCATAAACGCTGGTCGGCGATACCCTGACACTGACGTCAATTTCGCCTTCTGCATGTGCGATTACGGCCGGCCCAAACAGCGCCGTTAAAACAGCAACCGTGATGATTAAAATATATAAAACCTTCTTTTTCATCTGCTCCTCCGAAACCCAGGATTTAACCCTTTATTCTACTGTCCGGATTTCTCATTTGAGTATACATGATGGGTGGTAAAAAGACAACCAGCCCGGCGGTATTCATACTGTCAAACCCATGATTCTTTAAAATTTATTCATAGTTCAGTCTTTGTTTGAGGCTTTTTTTTGCGGTTTTCATATGATATAATGCTGAAAGTAAGAAGAGGAAGATACATGATGCATAGAGTGTTATTAACGATTACCGGCGTTCAGGACGGTAGCGAGAATATAGAATTAATTACTGAGGGGTTTTTAAAGGAAGACGAAAAAACCCTGATTTTAGAATATTCCGAAACTGAGATTTCGGGTATGGACGGAACAAAAAATACGATCACCATCAAAGATTCCATGATTACGCTGATGCGTGAAGGCGAGGTATCAACCAGTCTTTATTTTGAGCAGGGCAAACGCTTTATCGGCAACTACACCACCAGTCTCGGCACGCTTGAAATGAGCGTGTTCCCCACCTTGGTCAGCGCTGTGCATGATGAAAACAGCGGACAGGTGGATCTTGAATATGAACTGGATCTTGAAGGAGACTGTACGCGAAACAAGCTGTCTTTATCTTACCAAAAGCTTGATACGCCGGTTCAATAACCGTCACACGGAGGTTTTTTATGAACATCACCTGGCTGGGTCATTCTTCATTTATAATCGTGCTGGAAAACGGCAAGGTGCTGGTTATGGACCCTTTCGATGATAAATGCGGTTATGAAACCCATCCGGTGAAAGCCGATTATGTCTTTTCATCCCACGACCATCACGACCATAATTGTCTGGATTATATCACCGGTGAGTATACCTTAATCAATCAGCCGCAGGCATATACATTCCCGGATATGCAGGTGCAGGGTTTCGCAACCTTCCATGATGCAAGCGGCGGAAAAGAGCGTGGCCTTAATACGGTTTTTAAAATCGAAGCGGAAGGCATCAGCCTGGTTCATCTCGGAGATATCGGGGAAGTGCCCGGTGATGTTTTTGTTAAGGCGCTGGGACGGGTGGATGTACTATTTTTACCGGTCGGTGGTGTTTACACCATTGACGCTGCCGAGGCAAAGGAGGTCGTTGATGCGATCTCGCCCAACATCATTATCCCAATGCATTACATGACCGAGCATGCGGCGATCAACATCCATCCGGTCACGAACTTTCTCACTCTCATCAATGGCATCTACGACTACTCAATGCTCGGCAAAGACACGCTGGAAGTATCGGCCGGCGGCCTCAAAAAACGAAGCAGAGTCATCATAATGGAATATAGTTAACGGCTTTAACGACAAAATATTTCGGGGTCTCCTGAAATATTTTTTTAAAACATGAAACACATATAATTTTTAAGGGGAAAATCGAAGGGTATGAGCGAACAAAAACAAACTAAATTCATCTTTGTAACCGGCGGAGTGGTTTCTTCGCTCGGGAAAGGCATCACGGCGGCGTCCCTGGGTACGCTGCTCCGGGCGCGCGGGCTGAAGGTCAGCCTGCAAAAATGCGATCCGTATATTAATGTAGATCCGGGCACCATGAGTCCGTATCAGCACGGCGAGGTCTTTGTTACCGATGACGGGGCGGAAACCGACCTTGATATCGGGCATTACGAGCGGTTTACCGACGAAATTTCATTTAAGGATTCCAATGTCACCACAGGCAAGGTCTATCAGACGGTTATCAATAAAGAGCGCGAAGGCAAGTATCTCGGCGCGACCGTTCAGGTCATTCCGCATATCACCAATGAAATCAAAGACCGTATCTACAGCGTAGGCAAAAAGGGCAGCCCGGATGTCGTCATCACCGAAATCGGCGGCACGGTGGGGGATATTGAATCCCAGCCGTTTTTGGAAGCCATCCGCCAGATTCGGTGGGAGGTCGGCAAGGAAAACTGCCGGTTTATCCATGTAACCCTTGTGCCGTATTTGGGCAAAGTCGGCGAAACAAAAACCAAGCCCACCCAGCACAGCGTCAAAGAGCTGCGCTCTCTCGGGATTGAGCCGGATATCATCGTCTGCCGAACCGAGCAGGAACTGTCCGAAGACGTTAAAGCCAAAATTTCGCTTTTCTGTAATGTTCCCCAGAAGAATGTCATTTCCAATACGGACGCATCCTCCCTGTATGCGATTCCGTTAATGCTGGAAAAACAAAAGCTGGATGAAATCATCTGTGAAAGCCTGAATTTAGATACAAAAGCGCCTGACTTAACCCGCTGGATTGAGCTGGTCAATAAAGAGCGCGCTTTAACCGATACAGTCACCATCGCGCTGGTAGGGAAATACACCGAGCTTAAAGATGCATACCTTTCCATATCCGAATCGTTTTGCCATGCCGGCATATATAATGATGTGAAAGTCAACATCAAATGGATTGAAGCCATTGAACTTGAAAACAGTGATGACTTTGCATCGATTTTTAAAGGCGTAGACGGCATTCTTGTTCCCGGCGGATTCGGCGACCGTGGCATAGAGGGTAAAATCAAGGCTGTGGAATATGCCAGAACCCATCAGATTCCTTACTTCGGCATCTGCCTCGGTATGCACATGGCGGTGATTGAGTTCGCGCGTAACGTTGCCGGGCTCAAAGACGCGCATTCCACGGAGCAGGTCTCCGATACCCCGCACCCCGTTATCCATCTGCTGCCCGAACAGCGGGATATATCCAACATGGGCGGCACCATGCGGCTCGGCGCTTATGAGTGCAAGCTCGTTCCGGGTACGCATGCCGCAGCGGCATATGGCGAACAGTCAATTCAGGAACGGCATCGCCACCGCTATGAATTTAACAATGATTATTTGGACATTTTAGTTAAAAATGGTATGATAGTAGCAGGTACGAATCCTGACAAAGGGCTGGTGGAAATCATCGAAATCGCGGATCACCCGTGGTTTGTCGGGGTTCAGTTTCATCCCGAATTTAAGTCCAGACCCTTGCGTCCGCACCCGTTGTTCAGGGAATTTGTAGAAGCGGCAAAGATATATAAAAGTAAAAAATAAACGGAGGCAGAATTATGGATCAAAAATTGATCGATGAAATCAACATACAGATTAAATTAGAATTTTTTTCGGCGCATTTGTATCTGGCGATGGCTTCCTATGCAAAGGCACATGACCTTGACGGTTTTGAAAATTGGCTGCTGACCCAGCGTGACGAGGAAAACTTCCACGCAATGAAGTTTTACCGCTATATGCATGAGCGGGGTGAAGCGGTTAAAATCTTTGGATACGAAGACCCGAAAAACGATTACGGCGCATTAAAAGAAGTGTTTGAATATGCGCTTGCGCACGAAAAAAACGGTCACCGCACGTATTAATTATTTAATGGATATCGCGGTGGAAACCAAGGACTATGCGGCATCCCAGTTTTTGCAATGGTATATTGACGAGCAGGTGGAAGAAGAAGATTCGTTCAGAACCATGCTCGGAAAAATCAACATGGTGGGCGAGGTCGGCGAAGGCATTTATCATCTGGATAAAGAAGCCTCCGCACGTACGTTTACCCCGCCGCCGGCAAACGCATAACGCCTCAAACGGCACAGTTTTTGGCCTGACTTGATAAAAAAAACGGTAAGCTGATATAATCTGACTTGCCGTTTTTATTTGATAATAAAGATTTTAACAGGACGATTATACCCATGAAAGAAAAATTGATTATAAAAGGCGGGATACCGCTTCATGGCGAGGTCAGTGTCGGCGGTGCAAAGAATGCCGCAGTCGCGATCATCCCCGCCGCCATTCTTTCCGACGGTGAATGTGTCATTGACAATCTGCCCGATATCGACGATGTCATGGTCTTAAAAAAGACCCTGAGCATGATGGGGGCGAAGATTGAAACACCGTCAAAAAACGCGTTGAAAATCGACGCCACCACCATTACCACCAGCCATGTGGATTTTGATATCGTCCGGCATGTGCGCGCTTCGTATTATCTGTTAGGCGCGTTGCTTTCCCGTTATCAGAAGGTCAGTGTAATGCTCCCCGGAGGATGCGCAATCGGCGTCCGGCCGATTGACCAGCATATCAAAGGCTTTTCTGCGATGGGTGCAGAGGTTACGACTGAATACGGTATGCTGAAGGCGACTGTACCTAAAGGCGGATTAAAAGGCGCGGATATTTATCTGGACTGTGTATCCGTGGGTGCGACAATCAACATCATGCTGGCAGCGGTAAAAGCCGACGGCATCACCACCATCGTCAACGCGGCGAAAGAGCCGCACGTTGTGGACGTTGCAAATATGCTGAGGATGATGGGCGCAAAGGTCAGCGGCGCCGGAACGGATATTATCCGTATACGCGGCGTGAAAACCTTAAACGGCGTCAATTATTCGATTATTCCGGACCAGATTGAGACCGGAACGCTGATGGTTGCGGCCGCCGGTACGCGCGGCGATGTCACCATTAAAAACGTCATTCCAACCCATATGGAAGCGTTAACCGCAAAGCTGACTGAAATGGGCATTCATATTGAAGAAGGCGAAGACTTTATCCGGGTATCCAGCCGCAAGAACGAACGTTATAAGCACGCGAATATCCGCACCATGCCGTATCCCGGATTCCCGACGGACTTACAGCAGCCGGTTACGGTTCTGCTTTCCACGGCCGACGGTACTTCTATGATTGAAGAAAATATGTTTGAATCGCGATTTAAGCATATTAACGAAATCCGGCGCATGGGCGCACAGGTCACCATTAACGGACGCATCGCGGTTGTTGAAGGGGTGGAAAAGCTGACCGGGGCTCCGGTCCGGGCCACCGACTTAAGAGCCGGTGCAGCGCTCGTAATTGCAGGCTTAATGGCGGACGGTATTACCGAAATCTTCAATGTCCGCTATATCGACCGCGGTTATGACCATATTGAGGACAAGTTCATCCAGCTCGGTGCTGACATCAAGCGCTCATCCATTGAGTCCGATATCGAGGATGATGAGTTTTACGGATTATAAAAAACAAGACAGGGTATCCTGTCTTTTTTATTTACATATGCGTTGTTTGACATGCGTATAGATGCGTTCGCGGTTCTGCGGATTCACATAAAAAATTGTATCCGCTTTTTCTTTGACCTGATCCAGAAAGGGATTTGACTTATTTTTTATCACACACAAAATATTTAGGTCGGATTCCATGATCTCCAGCACACGTTTTTGAAAGCCGTGCGCCTCCTTTTCCATTATCCCGAGTTCATCCATTACGACCAAATCGGGCGGGGCATTAAAAGCCAGCGTCTCCACGCCATGGGTATCAAAACACTCCGGATACGCCTCAATCATCTGGACCGCACTGCAGACTCCGATCTTCCACCCTTCCGTATTGCCCATTTTGCGAATATCATATAAGCGGATTGGGATCAGCGTTTTTCCCTCAGCGGGTTCGCGTTTGGTTAAAAATCCGCCGACCGTTCCGTCAAAGCCGCTCAATACCCGCTGGATAATGGTGGACTTGCCCACCTGTTTTTCACCGGTCAATACGATCTTAGCCATCTCTCTTAGCGCGGAATACAGACAAAACGATTCTTTCCGCTGCTGTCCTCCATATGCAAGACATCCATCTTAATATCATAAACCGCTTCCAGCTGTTTACTGTTTAACACTTTAGCCGCTTCACCGAAGCCAATGCGACGGCCGTCTTTGATCAACAGCACATAGGCGTTTTGAAAACCAATATCAATCATATTATGCGTTGAAATTAAAATCGCATACCCTTGCGCCTGAAGACGCTCTACGGCAGCGGCCACCATTGCCTGGTTACGGTAATCCAGATTCATCATCGGTTCGTCCATAATAATTGTTTTGGCCCGCTGGCTTACCGCCCGCGCAATCAGCACCATCTGCATCTCGCCGCCGCTGAGCCGGCTGTATTCACGCCCGGCAAAAGCCTCCAGATTCAGCAGTTCAATCGCGGCGTCCACCGCTTCTTCATCGGCTTGCGACGGAGAAGAAAACATACCGATATGACTGGTCCGGCCCATCATCACCATTTCCCTGACCGTATAATCAAAAACAGGCTCGTGCTGCTGGGGAATATAGGCGATTTTTTCGGCACGAACCTTTGCAGGCATATTCTCTATATGGGTCCCGTCCATTTCTACCGTGCCCGCGTTTTTTTCGAGCAGGCCTAAAATCAATTTAAACAGCGTCGTCTTTCCGCTTCCGTTCTGGCCGATTATAAACAGCAGCTGCCCGCTGTCAAGGGAAAAGCTGATATCCTGGATAATCGGGGTTTTCGCATAGCCGCCGGAAAGGCCGTTGACCTTAAGGCTCATTTCAATCCCCCCTTCCGGATCAGCAGATAGAAGAACGGAGCGCCGATAAAGGAAATCAAAAGCCCGATCGGGATATCAATCATCAGTGAAGAGCGCGCAATGTCATCAATTAATAGCAAAAAGCATCCGCCGATCATTGCCGACACCGGCAGCAGGCGTTTATACTCGCTTCCGATAATGCCGCGGCTGATATGCGGCACCATCAGCCCGAACCACCGGATGGTTCCGCTTAAACAGGCCGCGCCCGAACACAGCAACGTTGATGCCAACACCACATAAAACATATTGGCCCTGGGTGAGACGCCCATGCTCTGCGCTTCCTCGTCGCTCAGCGTTAACACGTTCAAACGGTTTCGCATCAGCATCAAAATCACGAATCCAACGGCCATGGCCGGCAGGGCAAAAGACAGCGCCCGCATGTTAGCCTTGGAAAGGCTGCCCATCAGCCAGTAGGTAATCTCGGGGAGTTCGGAATTGGTGTCCGCGAAATATTTGATGACCGATATAATCGAATATGCCAGCGAACCGACCAGCGTGCCCGCCAGTATCATACTGACCTTACGTCCAAACTTCACATTAATGCTCAGCACATAGGCCAAAAATACGGCCGCAATCCCGGCGATAAAGGCAAAGGTTTGTATATAAAAATAAGAAAGCCCCATCACAATCGCAATCGAAGCCCCGACTCCGGCGCCGTACGTAACGCCGAGGATGCTGGGAGATACGAGCGGGTTTTTAAATACGCCCTGATAGGCCGCACCCGATACGGACAATGCCGCACCCACGGTATATGCCGCCAGGACACGCGGCAGGCGGATATTGATAATGATGCTTTTTGCCAGTTCATCACCGCTGCCGAGAACTGAAATAATCTCCTTTAGCGACAGCCGGTAATAACCGGCGCCCAAAGATCCCAGCACCAAAATAACGCTTAAAATAAAAAGCGCAGGGATAAACCATCGGCTTTCTTTTAGTCTATATTTAATTGGTCTCTTTTTCTCTTTTACCATCAGCAATATCATACCAGACTGCGTTGACAATTCATACAGCAAATGCTATTATCATAGCGTTATACTCGTCTAAGTATAACGCTTTCGTGATTAATTATCAACTTATATAAAGGGAGACAATGATGCTAAAACGAAAACTACTGCCGATATTATTGGTTATTATTATGAGCATCAGCCTGGCCGCATGTGCCGCACCTGCGGCTGCGACGGCTGAAGCGATTGAAACAGCTGATGTGGCTGAACCGGCCGAAGCGCCCCAGACAGAAGAGCCACAGTTTAGAACCGTTACGGATATGGCGGGCAGAACCCACGAAATCCCGACTGAAATCGACCGCATTTTCTGCACAAGCCCGGTGGGTACGATTATGCTTTACACTTTAGCGCCGGATAAGCTTATTGGCTGGAACTATGAATTTAATGACTACGAACTGGAATATATTGCGCCGGAATACCGGGCCCTGCCCGTTTTCGGTACGATTCAAAATGCAAACTTTGAAGCGTTACTGGCCGAAAAGCCGGATATCATCCTCGCTGTCGGCAGCGTCGATGAAAAGACTGCGGAAAAAATCGACGGATTCCAGGAACAGCTGAATACCCCAATGATTATGATTGATGATCTGCTGGTCAATACAGCTGAAGCCTATACCTTTCTCGGCAGTTTGATCGGTGAGGAAGAACAGGCCGCGCTTTTAGCCGACTATGCCGAAGGCATTCTTTCAAAAGTCGCTTCGGTTGAAATCCCGGAAGACAAACAAGTCACCGTCTATTACGGGAACGGTATCAACTCACTGAATACCTCGGCAAGAGGCACAACCTCGTCGGAAACCTTTGATATGCTGGGTGCCGTCAATGTCTGCGATCTCGAAAGCGATTCTCCGAACCGGTTTGAGATCACAGCCGAGCATTTAATCGGATGGGATCCCGATTATATCTTTGTCAACGGCGAACCCACCGAGAGCTTTTCCGCAACGGACGCCAAGAACGACATTTTGTCCAACCCGGCGTATGCTTCATTAAGCGCCGTTAAAAACGACCGAATCATCACGATCCCTAAATCGCCGTTCGCTTGGATAGACCGGCCTAAGAGTTCCAACCGCTTAATCGGCCTTCTGTGGGTGGGCAGCATTGTATACCCTGATTATTACACCTTCACAGATTCCGATTTCGTGGATTTCTATAAATTATTCTATCATATTGACATCACACCTGAGGATATCGACACTTTATATGAAAAAGAATAATTACCCCTTTCACTAAAAAAGCCCTTCTTAAAGAAGGGCTTTTTTTATGTATGCATTTGCTTGGATTCTCTATGGTATTGGTTCAGCTTTTTGATGCTGGATATCCAAAGATAAATCACAAAGGGGATAAAAATCAGCGTGAATATCTGCATCCCTGACATCAGCATAAAATCGTACAATCCGTGCAGCGCTGCCGGTACCACCAGCGACCGCGTCATATAGCTCTGCCTTTTCTGGGGATTCATGCAGAACTTGGCCATGGCCAGATAATAACCCATGGTCACGCCGAGCAGGGCATGCGCCGGCACACTGAGCAGCGCCCGTGTCAGCCAGATGCCCTCGGTCTCCGCAAAGTAAAACGCTACATACAGGATATTCTCCAGCGTTGCAAACCCAAGGGCGGCAAATCCGCAGTAGACGATGCCGTCCTGTTTTTCGTCAAACGCCGGATGATTAAACGCATGCTTCAGTACAACACGCCGCTTAAAAAACTCCTCTGCCAGCCCAACCACTATAAACGCTTCCACGGCGATTCCGATGATTCCGCTGAAGAAATTGAACATGTTGCCGATCACTTCCGCAATGATTGTGGGAATAGTCGCCAGCATGCCGAAAAAAAACACTTTCATTAAGAGTCCGAACGGTTCTTTATCATACCGGTCATAAAACAGAATAATCAGTGCAAGAATAATGGAAGGGAATATGGCCAATAAGACCAGTTGAAGGTTCATTTTGTTCTCCGTCCTTAATGCCTTTCGCTCATTATAAACGATTGCTGTGTTTTTTTAAACGTTAATTTACTTTTTTGCCGGCTGTGTTATGTTATAATCAGGTTTGACAAAAAAGATAAGGACCGGAATATTGTCAGAAAAAAAGAGTTTTTTAACGTTATTTTTAACCATGCTTAAAATCGGGGCGTTCACCTTTGGCGGCGGGTATGCGATGATTCCCTTGATTGAGGATGAGTTTGTTAACCGCAAGCAGTGGGTGGACCGCGGCACGCTTACGGATATTATTGCGCTCGCCCAAAGCATCCCTGGGGCTATTGCGGTAAACGCCGCGATCATCATTGGCTACCGAAAGCGCGGTGTGCTGGGTTCGCTGGCCGCAGTCGCCGGGCTTGCGCTGCCTTCAATTATCACGCTGACAATTATCGCCTATCTTTATACGGCGTTCAGTGAGAACCTCTATATCGCGGCTGCGCTGAAAGGCATACGCGCATGCGTCGTCGGACTGATTTTTTCGGCGTTTATCCGGCTGTTCCTTCCGCTGGAAAAGTCCGTATACACCATGGTGCTGCTGGCCGCATCGTTTTTTGTATCGCTGTTTACCGATATCAATTCGGTTTATATCATCCTAGCGGGCATCGTCATCGGCCTTCTTTCAAATCTTATTTTGAGGAGGTGCGCGTAGGGTGGCATACTTAAACATCATCTGGACGTTCTTTAAAATCGGCTTATTCACCTTTGGCGGCGGATATGCCATGATCCCGCTGATTATGAGCGAACTGACCGGGCAGGGGCTTTTAACCGCGACAGAGGTGACGGATATTATCGCGGTGTCACAGGTCACGCCGGGCACATTCGCTATCAATGCGGCGACTTTTTCCGGCGTTAAAACAATCGGAATTTTAGGCGGCGTAGCCGCGACTCTTGGCGTCATGCTTCCGTCTTTGATACTGGCTTCGATCGCAGCGCATTTTTATACCCGATTTCAGCACAGCGCGCTTATGAAAAACACTATGCGGACCATCCGTCCGATTGTGCTGGGACTGATCGGTTCCGCCGTAATCACGTTGATTCCGGCAACGCTGATGTCTGATTCTCCGGCTTTCATCAGGCTTCCGGGCATATTTGCGCCGGTTGACCTTTTTGCTGTGCTGATTGCCGCGGCGTCCGTGGTGTCTATTTTAAAATTTAAAATTTCACCGATTATAGTGGTGCTGTGCAGCGGTGCCTTGGGTGTGTTATTATATGCGCTGGTCTAATCAGAGGCAGGACAAAAAAAGTTTAAAAAATGGGTGATGAGTGTTATAATGTGTATTGAACATATATCCGACTACTTCACTGATCGTGGCTCATCGCCATGAAAAACCGAGTTCTTTATTGAGATTTAAGAAAGGAATAGCGGCGCCGGTTATATGGTGCTGCCAAGTGTAACATCCGTTGCACGTTGAATCCCATGAGCGAAAAAATTTCAGAAGCTGTCATCAGGCGTTTGCCAAAGTATTATCGTTATCTTACCGATCTTGATTCTCTCGGTGTCGAACGCATCTCGTCTTCCGCAATGAGCAAGGGGATGCTGTTAAACGCCTCCCAGATCAGGCGCGACTTAAACTGCTTCGGCGGATTTGGACAACAGGGATACGGCTATTCCGTTAAAAACCTGCGTCATGAAATCATGAAAATTCTCGGTATCGATCAGAGTTATAATGTGGTCATTATCGGTTCGGGTAATATCGGCCAGGCACTTGCTTACTATAAAAACTTCGCCCTGGAAGGTTATCAGATTAAAGCGATTTTTGATGTCGATTCAAACCGAATCGGCAAGTCCTTAAACGGTATCAAGGTTAAAAATATGAGCGAGCTTGAAAAATATCTGTCTGAAGAAGACATTGCCATCGGCATACTCGCGACGCCCAGAGGCGCGGCGCAGGATGTTGCGGAGCAGTTGGTCCGCGGCGGTGTTAAGGGCATATGGAATTTTGCGCCGATTGATGTTAAAGTGGGCGAGCAGGCTTATGTTGAAAATGTACATTTGAGCGACGGTTTATACGTCCTTTCATATTATATGCAGGATATTCATCGTCATAATGGGGAGTAGTACAGTGGTTCACAAATTAACCCTAAGCACGCATACGCGTATGTGCTTTATTGACATAACGCAAAACATCCAAACCCTCATCAACGACAATCAAATTAAAAGCGGAGCCGTACTGATTTTTGTTCCGCATACCACCGCCGGCGTCACGATAAATGAAAACGGCGATCCGGATGTACGCACCGATTTAACCACGGCATTGTCACGCGCCGTTCCCAACCGGGATTTCCGGCATTACGAAGGCAACTCGGATGCCCATACCAAGGCGCTTCTGACCGGTTCTTCGGTTTCACTGATTATCGAAGACGGCCGTTTGCTGCTCGGCACATGGCAGTCCGTTTACTTTGCAGAATTCGATGGTCCCAGGACCCGTAAGGTATATATCAAAATATTGGAGGATTCATTGACTTGAGAGTACCTAAAAACAGAATACCCCCCAGCAGTGTAAAACGTACGGTACCGGTCCGACCGGTCCGCCGCAATATGAAAGCCGCACCAAAGACTTTTGACCGGCGCATCTTATTCATCATCGGAATCGCAGCCGCATCAATCGTCTTGGTTCTATTCTCTGTTTTTACAATAAGGGCAATTCTTTCCGGCGGAAAGACGACGCCTGATGAAACCGAAGCGGTGACAGCGCAATCTGCGGATTTGCCCGTGAGCGATATGGCAGCCGAAGGCAATTGTGTTGTCAAGTTTGGTGACCCGCAAATTAATGGCACCAGCGAAGCCATTATCTATGCCGAATTGATCAGCCAAAAAAACGGATACAGCACATTTGGTTTTGAAATCTATAATGAAGCCGGTGAACTGGTGTTTGAAGGCGACGCCCAGCTGCTCGACGGCGGGTTATACGCCAAAGCCGGCGGACTTGAGCCGGAAACGCAATATACCGTTCGCCCGTACTGTCTCGAAAGCGAAACCAAACTTACAGGCGATGTTACCATGACGTTCACCACGCCCGCGCGTGTCATGTCGCTGAGCGAAGTGGAAAAACTCGTGGAGGGCACCTGTCCGCGGAGTACGGATGCCATGACGGAAGAGACAAAAACCCTGTTCCATGCTCATGCCATTATGAAACTGCTCGGCATGTATTTTGACGAAACCGTCTATGAGCGTATGGAAACACTGACGCAGGTGAACCAGGTTATGCTGGATTACAGCCTGAATTCATATAACAATTTTGTCTTTTGGAATAACATTAACGAAACTCCGACCAAAGAATCGGTTGCCCTCTTAAAAGATATTTTAAGCGTAAATCCCGATATCAAAAAGGACGATATCATCAAGGACTTTACCATCAGCCCGTACTCAATGACGCCGTATGTGAAATACGATAATTTCGGCGGGCAGATCAGCAGTGAAGACTATGTTTTTGATATCATGAAAGACGACCAGAACGCCAGCGTATACTTTGCAACCGAATACCCTTATATCGTGGATACGCCGGAGTTTCAGGAAAAATACGCTGATTTGATCAACGGATATCTTGAAGAAGATTCGGATGAAATGAAGTCGCTCATCAGCCAGTATGGCAAGGAAACCTTTGACCAGTCAAAAGACGTCATGCTGGAAGCAATCGCCGCAAAAAACAAAGTCTATTTCGCCGACATCTGTGCGTGGTGGCTGGAGGAGATTGCCGTTCTGCCTGAAAAACGCATCTATATTTACAGCGAAAGCGGCCGGCATTCCATGGACTCCATGCTCGCGCCTACGATGGTGGCATTTGCTTATATGTATGATGAGTTCCGTGAGCAGACCGGGCTTGAGATGACGGTGAATAATTCATACCGTTCCTGTGAGACGCAGTGGGATAAATACTCCAAAGGCTATGGCAAGTCTCAGGTACTGGCGTGGAGCGGGCTTTGGCATCTGGACCGCCAGATTGTCTCTTATGTGCCGGGTTATTCCAATCACCAGTTTGCGGTGTCGGTGGACTTTGAACCGGCCCAGTATGTCTTTATCGAAAGTGAAGCTTACAAATATCTCGAAAAGAATGCCGGCAGGTACGGATTTTATAATTATTCTTTAGAAACCTGGCACTGGACCTATCTCGGTGTGCAGATTCCGGAAGAGACCATTGAATCCATACCGCTTGCAACTCCGCTTGCGGATGAATAAAGAAGTGCGGTGAATAAGTTGATGCCTATAAAAAAATATACGGCCGTCTTTACGGTCTTGACAATAATACTGATGCTGGCATGTTCGGGATGCGCGCCTGCCGAAACCGTGCAGGATGTACCTGCTGAAACACCGGCCCCCGCCACACCGGCGCCTAAGCCGCCCTTTACTGCTGATATCAGCCAGCCGGTGATTTCCGGGTCTGCCCACGCCGTATTCAGCGCGGCGGTTTCCGGAGAGAACGGCGCAGCGCCAATTGAATCCGCAGGCTTTGTGCTGGCGTCCGAATTCGGCACACAGCAGATTGAAGCGGTGATGATTGACGATGTGTGTTATGCTGCTGTCGACTCTTTATCGCCGGATACCGCATACCGACTCGGCATAATGGTGATGGCTGACGGCGAATCCGTCAGCTTGGATGAAACCCTTGAATTCAGCACACCCGCACAAACGCTTTCTGAGGCGGAAGTCAACGCACTGATCGATACTGCACTGGCGGATGAATCACGCGATGAAGAAAACCGTCTGCTGTTGGAAACACAGGCCTGCCTGAACCTGATGGGCATGGAAACCGAAAGCTATGGCTATTTCGGCCCGTTAACACAGGCGAACCTGACCCGTATCTCTTACAGCCTTTACTCGCTCGGTCCTTATGCCGATTATACACGCATCATCGCTGAGCCGAACGAAACCCTGCTCAGCAGTATGAAAGAGATATTGTCGGTGAATCCCGATGTGACTGAAGCGGATATCGTACACACGTTTACGCCCGCCCCGTATGCGTTAACTGCATATGCGGTATTAAACGATGACGGCGGAAGTCTGGACATTGAAACGTATATCATGGAGCAAATCGCAAAGGATGAAACCATCAAGGCGCTGTATGCCGAATATCCCTATAATCAAACGACGTCTGAGTTTAAGGAAATGTACGCGGATATTATTAACGGTGATTTAGGCGAAGACGCAAAAGCAACTAAGCTTGCAGGATATGCCGCAAAAAACAAGGCGCTTTTCTCTTATGAATCCGGCGATTGGATGCTCAGCACTTCGATGCCCAAAGAACCGCTGGTGATGATTGCCGGGTCGGATAACGAAATCACCATCAATACGATGGCAGCTTATGCGTACCTGCTGGTCGACGCTTACCGGGAGACCGGAAAGGTGTTCCAGACCAGCACGACCTACCGGACATGCGAAACCCAGTGGCTGTTTTACAGTGAAAAATCATCGGACAATGTCGCAAAAAGCCGTAACGGTTCCTGGCACTTAAGGCGTCAGATGTACTCTTATGTGCCCGGATATTCAAACCACCAGTACGGTGTGGCGATTGATTTTTATGAGCGCAATTCATTCGGCGGCACGGTTTTGTTCGATTATATGGTACAGCACGGCAATGATTATGGGTTTTATAATTACTATTTAGAGCCGTGGCATTGGGCATATCTCGGCAAAGTTTTTTAAACAAAAGCACGGATTTTTATGCAAAAAACCGAATAAATTGTAAACATTCATCCTGTTTGCAAAAAATCTCTTGTAAATACCATATATTGTGCTATAATGTGCTTGCAAAGGGCATATTGTAGTGGTGCAATACACAATTTAGTTCTTAATGATGACGAAAGCACCCGCCGGTATACCCGGCATGCGGTCATCCGCACGCAATAAAAAAAGCAATCAACAGCAAATCTGGTCGTCACAGATTTCTTGTGGATTGTGAAATAAGTTTTTTAACAGCTAACTGTTAAAATCCCCCTACAGCCATATCGATCCCCCTCGGTGTGGCTTTTCTATTTCTTCAAAATGTAAAAAAACCTTTAATAATGTTTACTTTTAATGACCGCTGGTTTATCATGATGTGAGGCAGACAGTAAATATTAAGGGTATTTTGGGAGAATCAGTCATGGCAAATTACAGAGGAAAAGCCCCTCTAACCAGACAAGACCTTAGACGTGCCAAGCAGAATGCAAAACGCGCCCGCATGAGTAAACTGGGGAAAAGCGGCGGCACGGCAAAGAGCGGCGGCGCAAAAAACCGGGGCTTATTTTTTAACAACAAACTTTGGATCATTATCGGTGGAAGCGCTTTAGGCGTTGCGGCCATCGGAATGGTCATATTTATTATCACACAACGGAGGCCATCGGATGATGAGCTGTTGGCATACCTTGAGAGCGGCGTTTTCACGCAGACAACAACGATTGAAAACGTCGATGTTTCGGGTAAAACCATTGATGAGGCGCGGGATATGCTGGCAAGCACCGTCGAAGCGGAGTTGAGCGAGGCGGCCATCAACTTTACCTTTAATGATACCGATTATACGGAAAGCGCACGGGCGATTGGGCTTGTGACTGATGTTGAAGACGTTTTGATTGATGCAATGCTGTTTGAAAAGGCGGGTCCGGTCTTTGAACGTTCAAAGAACCAGCGGACTGCTGAAAAAGACGGCGTCAATTATGATATATCGGTCGTTGCGGATGAAGAGACCGTGACGGCATCTGTAGAAAAAATCCTGCCGAATTATACGATTGCCGCAAAGGAACCCACCATGAGCTTCAATCCCGATGCGGACAATGAAGACGATTTTATTGTTTGGACCGATGAAGTCGTGGGCATGGAAATTGACGAGGCAGCCTTTATTGCCGCCGTTATCGCCGGTGTCGCGCAGTCGAATTATACGCTTGGCGACGTGCAGGTCGACGTTGTCAATCCGCTGCATACCAAGACAGATGTTGCGGACAGCGTTGTGAAGCTTTCCGAATATACGTCCTTTTACGGCTACGGCGAATTCAAAGACGACGAACGCGTATTCAATATTTCATTTATGGCTGAGAAGCTGACAGGCGCCACTGTGGAGCCGGGCGAAGACTGGTCGGTTAATGACACCACCGGACCCCGGACAGAAGACGCCGGATGGAAAGAGGCGCATGCGATTCGGCACGGCGCATTGGAGGATGAGCTGGGCGGCGGCGTATGCCAGGTTTCCAGTACGCTCTATAATGCGTTCCTGCTGGCTGACGTCGGCATTGTGGAACGGCACGCACATACATATCCGTCGGACTACATCAACCGCGTGGCCGCATATGAAGATTATTACCGGAAGCGCTATTATGAAGACCATGTCGCCGTGGATGCGACTGTCGATTATATCAGCGATAAAGACCTGGTTATCCGAAACACATTATCGGATACGATTTATATCGTCGTGATTTCCGATCAGGAGGCCAAGACCGTAACGGCGAAAATCTATGGTCCGCCGCCGGAAAATGATTATCAGATAATTATCAGGACCTTAAAAGATAAAGTATTAGAACCGTCTTCAGCGGCTGAAATACGGGTGGCCGTTGACGGTCTTGCACCGGACGGCACCTATGTCTACCCGGGAGAACCGTATGCTTATGTTAAACGGCAGAACGGATCTGTATGGTTCACATATAAGTATTTCTATCCAAAGGATTACGAAATCTATGAGGATGAGACCTATTCCTGGATCGGCTATGTAGAAGGCGACGGCGATTCCGGCGAAAAATACCGCATGCAGTTTGAGGATTCGGATGAGTACATTGATTCGGTCTATCCGGCTCAGGCGGGCGTGTATTACTATAATCCGAAGGATCCGGAGACATACGGCATGGAGGGTTCGACCTATGATCCGAATGCCGCTACTCCAACAGACGGCGAAAGTACCGGAGATGGCAGCACAGGTGATGGCAGCGGTACATAATGAAAATTATAAGCAGGCGAAATGCCTGCTTTTTTTATTCAAAATTAACAATCCTTTCATGACTGATCTGTTAATATTGCGTCAAAAGGTTTACTTTACGTTCTTTTTCCGATAAAATATCGTTGAATCTTTTTAGAGAGGTAGACTTATGAGCAGCGAATCAAACAAAAAAGCAATTGTCGTGCTTTTTGTTGCTTTAATCATATTGGTGATCGGATTTATCGTCAGCGGCGTTTTGGCGCTGACCCATAACCGCGCATTGTCCGAAGACCAGCTTGCGAATATCATTGAGACCAATGTTTTGGCCGACGGTATATCCATTGAAGATGTGGATGTGTCGGGTATGGACGAGGAGCAAATCCGTGCCGCGCTTTCCAGCGTTATCGACAGCTGGTATATTGATAAAGACATCATGTTCACAATCGATAAGAATCCGTTTTTATACAACATAAAAGAAATCGGTATAGAGCCGGATGTGGATGCAACCATACAGGCGGCTTTCCTTTACTCCGAAAACGGCACCCTGCCGGAACATATTAATTATGAAACCACCGTTGACGGTATCAACTTTGAGTTTAAAACCAATGCAACCCTTGAGAAGGTAATGGCATTTTTCCAGACAGAAGAGATTGCCGAAGCCATCAACGTCTCACCGGATGATGCAGGGGTTATTTTCAGACCCAGCGCGCTGGATGAATCCCAGCGGTTTTCATACGAACTGCCGCTTCCGGGATTAGAAGTGGATGTGGATGCGTTCGCACCCATGGTTCTGGATGCGATTAAAACCAACAGTTATTCCGTTATGGATGCACCGTATAAAGAGGTTAACTCGTTTACCAGCATTGATGATATGAAATATAAAACCCAGCTGATCGGCACGTATACATCGGATATTATCAGGAAGCTCCAGATCACGGAGCGTACCGCGAACATCGTCCAGATGTGTTCCGTTATTAACCAGAACGGTTCCATCCTGCAGCCCGGCGAAACGCTGTCGCTTAATGCAACCAGCGGCGTCCGGACAGTGGATAACGGCTTCTACGAAGCACCGGCTTTAGAATCCGGTTTGCATGTCACCGAAGTCGGCGGCGGTGTCTGCCAGGTCGCGTCCACCGTTTATATTGCGGCGCTTGCGGCAGAGCTCGATATCACCGAGCACACCTTCCATTCCCTGCCTTCGGACTATATTCCGGCGGGGCTGGACGCAACCATCAGTATCAACCCTGACCTTAAAATCGTGAACAATAAAACATCGCCGATTTATATCAGCGTTGTGACGGATGAAGCGGCAAACACCGTGACCTGCAACATCTATGGCGAACCGGCACAGCACGGGTATACCACCGAGCTTGTCAGCAAAGTGGTCAAAACCACACTGCCGTCTCCGTCCACCTATCATTATGCCGAAGTCTCACCCGGCGGCTATAAAATCGATCCGGGCGAAATCTATGAATACTCAGAACCGGTCAACGGTATCCGTGCAAAGGTCTACCGCTTGTATAAAGACGCGGACGGTAAAGTTGTCAAGTCTGAGTATCTCTATTATGCGATATATCAGGCATTCGCAGGCGAGTATTATGTAAACCCAAATGCAGAGTAAATAGCGATTAAAGCCGATGGCAACATCGGTTTTTTTATGCCTGTATCTTACCCGAATGCTTGATAACCCATTCGAATCCCGATATAATGAACATCGGTATTAAATATAGTTAAAAGGACCCAGTTATGAACGCAATCTTAACCGTAATCGGAAACGATAAGGTCGGTATTATCGCCGCCGTCAGCCAGGCGCTGGCACGGCTGAATATCAATATTTTAGACATCAACCAGACCGTTATGAAAACCTACTTCACCATGGTCATGCTGGTGGACATCGAAAAAGCGAATGTGCCGTTTGATGAAATCCAATCGGCACTCAGCGATCTGAGCAGTGAAATCGGATTGGAAATCCGCATACAGCGCGAAGAGATTTTTAATTCGATGCACCGGATATAAGGACGGCGAGCTATGATCAATCAACGGGAAGTTTTATCCACCATACAAATGATTACCGAGGAAAACCTCGACGTCCGTACCATTACCATGGGGCTCAGCCTGCGCGACTGTATCGACACCAGCGCCCAGAAGGCCTGCGATAAAATCATCAGAAAAATCACGACATCCGCCAAAAACCTCGTCAAAACCGGCGAAGATATCGCGGTTGAATACGGTATCCCGATCGTCAATAAACGCATCTCGGTCACCCCGATATCTTTGATTGCAGAAGCCAGCGACGCGGACTCCTATGTCTGTTTTGCAAAGGCCTTGGATAAAGCGGCAAAGGAAGTCGGCGTCGATTTTATCGGCGGCTTTTCTGCATTGGTCGAAAAAGGTTTTACACCGGGTGACACCAAACTGATCGACAGCATCCCCGAAGCACTGGCCTCTACGGATGTCGTTTGTTCATCCGTCAATATCGGCGCAACCAAATCCGGCATCAATTTTGATGCGGTGGCCAAAATGGGGCACATCGTTAAAAAGACCGCCGAACTTACCAAAGACAATAACGGCATCGGATGCGCCAAACTCGTGGTGTTCATGAATGCCGTACCGGATAATCCCTTTATGGCGGGCGCCTTCCACGGCATCGGCGAAGGGGAGTGCGTTATCAATGTGGGCGTTTCCGGCCCGGGCGTAATCCATTCGGCAATCAAAGGCTTAAAAAATAAACCCATCAACGAAGTAGCTGAAACCATTAAAAAAACTGCGTTTAAAATCACGCGTGTCGGACAGCTGGTCGCACAGGAAGCCTCCCAGCGCTTGGGTGCGTCATTCGGTATCGTTGATTTGTCGCTAGCCCCGACTCCGGCGGTAGGGGACAGCGTTGCGCGTATTCTGGAGGAAATGGGGCTTTCAACCTGCGGCGCACACGGTACGACCGCCGCTCTCGCCATCTTAAACGATGCCGTCAAAAAAGGCGGCGTCATGGCCTCCTCCCATGTGGGCGGACTTTCGGGCGCCTTTATCCCGGTCAGCGAAGACGAGGGTATGATTGCGGCGGTTAAAAGCGGATCACTCTCACTCGAAAAGCTGGAAGCCATGACCTGCGTCTGTTCGGTCGGGCTGGACATGATTGCCGTGCCCGGCGACACCCCGGCGGAGACCATCGCTGCGATTATTGCGGATGAAGCCGCAATTGGTATGATCAACAGCAAGACAACGGCAGTGAGAATCATTCCCGTGCCGGGTAAAGCCGTCGGCGATACAGTGGCCTTCGGCGGGCTGTTGGGTTCCGCACCCATTATGCCGTATAATCAGGCGGACGCGTCCGCGTTTATCAACCGCGGCGGCAAAATTCCGGCACCGCTGCAGGCATTAAAAAACTAAACCTTCATCATCCTGCTTATTTAAATAAAATTTAATTGAAAGGGTTATGAATCAAAATGAAACCAAATTATGATAATTGGATACCTAAAAAAATCGTTTTCGGCCTTATTGCACTGGCCGCGATTACGTTAGCGGGAACCCTTGTTTTCGGCGCAACGCATCTCATTTCTATCATTGCTGTTAAATGGGTCTTAACTGCTGTTTTCGGAATTCTCTTCATTCTTTTCATACTTCTGTCCCTCTGGAGCGTTGCGGCCTACCGGGCGTTTTCGTATAGCGGAAAGCGACAGCTCTCAAAACAGATCATCGACGGTTTGGCGCAATATGTATCGGTTCCTGACGGCAGTGAAATATTGGACGTTGGCTGCGGGAGCGGTGCACTGACCATTGCCTGTGCAAAAGTCAATCCCGGCTCAAAGATTATTGGACTTGACCGGTGGGGCAAGGAATATGTCTACAATAAACAGCTTTGTGAGCAGAACGCCGAAGCGGAAGGCGTTAAAAACACAAGTTATATAAGCGGTGATGCCGTTAAACTCGATTTCCCTGATGAGCGGTTTGATGCTGTGACCAGCAATTATGTTTATCACAACATTCACGGCAAGGATAAGCAGGAATTGGTTCTTGAAACCCTCCGGGTGTTAAAAAAAGGCGGGCTGTTCGCCATACACGATCTGATGCCCCCGCAGATTTACGGTGATGTAAACGCGCTGGCAGAGGCGCTCAAAAAGCGCGGATATCAAAAAGTAGAATTGATTGATACCACAAAAGATGTGTTCATGAGTCCGAAAGAAGCAAAGCAGCTGATGCTCAGCGGTTCAACGATTTTATATGGAATAAAGTAACCCAAAGATGTCTACGCCTTGATAAAGGTTTATCAGCACGAGTTGAACGCAGGTAGTGGGGATTTCGAACTTGACAAAAGATTCGCTATCCACTATGCTTTGGGGTAGTAAATATTAAGAAAAGCGATGCAGGAAAGAGTAGGCGCATATTAAACGCAATACCAGAGAACAGCCGTTTTGGTGAGAGGCTGTATGCGTTTCATCGGCGTTGAACATGGCTCCGAAGCTCCTTTGGCAAGCAGTAGCGAACCAGAGGCGGGATCCGCACCCGTTATCCGGCGAACGCCTGTTAGGGTGGTTAAAATACTGTTAAGATAACCCCTAGCCAGGGTTTTTGTTTTTTAACGACATTTTTTATACAGAAGGGATGAAACCATGAGCAAGACCTATTACATTACCACGCCAATCTATTACCCGTCGGATAAACTTCACATCGGGCATTCATACACGACTGTTGCGGCGGACGCACTAGCGCGCTATAAACGCCTTTGCGGCTATGACGTTATGTTTTTAACCGGCTCGGACGAGCACGGACAGAAAATCGAGCGTGTCGCACAGGAAGCCGGCACCACACCGCAGGCCTATGTCGATCATATCGTGGACTGGATTAAAAAACTGTGGAAGCTGCTGGACATTTCAAACGACGATTTTATCCGCACCACGGAAGACCGGCATAAAAAAACCGTACAGCATATCTTTAAAAAGCTCTATGACCAGGGCGATATCTATAAGAGCGAGTACGAGGGCTGGTACTGCACGCCATGCGAATCCTTTTGGCTGGAGCGCCAGCTGGTGGACGGGAAATGCCCGGACTGCGGACGCGAGGTCGAGCTGACCAAAGAAGAAAGCTATTTCTTTAAGCTTTCCAAGTATGCAGACCGGTTAATCAAGTATATTGAAGACCACGACGATTTTATCCAGCCTGTCTCACGCAAGAATGAGATGCTGAATAACTTTTTACTGCCGGGACTGGAAGACTTATGTGTATCGCGCACCTCTTTTAAATGGGGAATTCCCGTTGATTTTGATGAGGGGCATGTGGTATATGTCTGGATAGACGCGCTGTCTAACTATATCTCCGCGCTTGGCTATCTGTCGGATAACGATGAAAAATTCCAAAAATACTGGCCGGCAGATCTGCATCTGGTCGGCAAGGAAATCGTACGCTTCCATACCATCATCTGGCCGATTATGCTGATGGCGCTTGGCTTGCCGCTCCCGAAACAGGTATTCGGCCACGGCTGGCTGATTCTTGAAGGCGGAAAGATGAGCAAGTCAAAAGGCAATGTCGTTGACCCGGAGAAACTGGTCAACCGCTACGGCGTCGATGCTATTCGTTACTTCCTGTTAAGGGAAGTGCCCTTCGGCTCGGATGGATTATTCTCCAACGAATCGCTTTTATACCGGATAAATTCCGATCTTGCCAACGATCTTGGCAATCTTGTCAGCCGTACCGTGGCAATGGCGGAAAAATACTGCGGCGGAAAAATCACTAACGACTACAGCGGAACGCCGCATGACGAGGAGATCGAAGCAATCGCAAATGATTTATTTAATAAAGTAGACGCGCATATGGATGAACTGAGAATCCCTGAAGCGCTGGAGGAAATCTGGACCTTGGTATCCAAGTCCAACAAATATATCGACCTCACCACGCCATGGATCCTCGGCAAGGACGAAGCTAAGAAAAAAGAGCTGATGAGCGTCTTATATCATCTGTTGGAGAGCATTCGCATCGCGGCTGTCCTGCTCTCTGCGTATCTGCCTTCGACATCGAAAAAAATACTCGAAAACATCGGCGTTACCGACAAAGCCTTAACAACGATTGAAAGCGTTAAACAATTCGGCGTCATGACCGCGACACAGGTGCAGAAGATGGATCCCATCTTCCCGCGTATCGATGTGGAAAAGGAACTTGAGGCCTTGAGTAAAGAAACAGTGCCGCCTGCCGAAGAAAAAAAAGCGCCGGAAAAAGCACCGGAAATCACCTATGATGAATTCAGCAAGGTTGAGTTAAAGCTCGCGACCGTTGTGGAGTGCGAGGAAGTTCCGAAGAGCGACAAGCTGCTGCGCTTACAGGTCAAAATCGGTGAGGAAACCCGCCAGATTGTCTCCGGTATCAAGACATGGTATTCTCCGGAAGAAATGGTGGGCAAGACCGTGGTTGTCGTGACCAACTTAAAGCCCGCGAAAATCCGCGGCGTAGAGTCCAACGGCATGCTGCTGGCGGTAGATGACGGAAGCGACCTGTCACTGATTACCACAGAAAAAGCGATGAAGGACGGATTAATCGTGAGATGATGCTGTTTGACACGCATGTCCATCTAACGGACGAACGGTTTGACGCTGACCGGCAGAATCTGATTGACCGCTTTGAACAGGATAACATATTGGGCGTGATTGAAGCCGCAACGGATGAAAAAGACTCAAAAGCGGCAGCGGCACTGGCCCGGCAAAACGAAAAAATCTATGCGGCGGCCGGCGTTCACCCCCATGATGCGGTAGACGCCAGCGAAGCTTATCTTGAGGTGTTGGCTGACCTGCTGAAACAAAAAAAAGTGGTGGCTGTCGGCGAAATCGGCCTTGATTTCCATTATGATTTCTCACCGCGGGATGTGCAGCAGCGTGTGTTCACCGAACAGCTGAAACTCGCAAAGGAACTGGATAAACCGGTGATTATCCACAGCCGCGAAGCAACCAAGGTGATGCTGGATACACTAAAGCCTTTCGGCCAGATTAACGGTGTCATGCACTGTTTTTCCGGCAGTCAGGAATCTGCATTGGAATTTTTAAAGCTTGGCCTTTATATCTCATTCACCGGTACCTTGACCTTTGATAACGCAAAAAAAGTCAGGGAAGCGTTTTTGGCCGTACCTCCGGACCGCGTCATGGCTGAAACCGACTGCCCTTATCTGGCACCGGTGCCGATGAGGGGCAAACGCAACGAGCCCAGGTATGTCCGGTACGTCATTAAAAAAATGGCGGAATTGCATGGTATCGCACCGGAAGAGATGGCGGCGCTGAATATCGAAAACGCAAAACAGCTGTTTGGTATTGATTAATCATATGGCTTAAAACATAAAACAAAAAGCAATCTTAGAGATTGCTTTTTTATTACCACGATTTATTCTTGTTTACTATCAGACTAAAAAATATAATATAGCGCGCTAGGCACAAAAACATGCAAGATAACCAAAAGGGCAGTAATCAGTGCCGCGATTTTATGCCACTTAAAAAGTGCCCGCTTTTTGGTCCAGTAAAACAGTGCACCCAGGCTCACGGTAATCAAAAGCATAGTGCCCGTGACCGTACCCGTATGCAGACGCAACGCACCCAAAGCCAGATAGCCGTGAATAACAGTAATTCCTAAAAAAACCACACCAAGAATCTTGTGCACCACACGCAGTATTTTCACCAACATAGAGCTCATGATCTTTTTATCCGGAAAAAACCACTTGCCTAAATATCTCAGCCACCAGGGCGATGTGATAATCACAATCAATGCAATATTAATGTATCCGAGCAGTCTATACAATTAACCATCCCTCCCAAAGTCTATTCTACTATTTTGCCTACTGCCGGTACACGCGACAGCATCGCGACGCCGTGCGGAGACTGGTTTTTAATCACATCGGTTAAGTCCTGTCCGGCACTGTTCCCGTTGTGCTCGCCGTCTTTCCATTTTGCGCTTCCGCTGACATCATAGATGACGCCGTCCACTGCGACATAAGCAGGGTTTCCGTTTTTTCCGTTATATTGGGCCAGCTCTTCGAGTGTCAGTTCAAGCATGGCCGGTTCTTCCGCCGCGTCAGATACCGTCTCGCTTTGTACCGCATCTTCCGATACGGCTGTGTCTGCTGGTTCTGTCTGCTGTGCGCAAGCCGCAGCCAGTGCCAAAAGCGCAACAATCATTGTGATGATAATATATTTATTCGTTTTCATATGTTTATCCTTTCATCATTTGTCTTTTATCATTAATGACTGAAAGAATTTTTAAATCTATTCTAGGTGATATTCAAGTTTTTTTCTTTCAGTCTTTTTTCTGTATATTCCTGCAGCAACGATTTAATCACTGCTAAGGTCGGTGTTCCCAAAAAAGCGCCGAGTATACCAAATAGTCCGCCGCCGATTAACACCGCAACCACGATGTAAAACGGCCTTAATCCCAGAGTATCGCCCAGAATCTTCGGCCCCAGCACCATACCGTCCACCGCCTGTACGATTAAGATATAGACCAGCACCCAGAGCGCGGATATCGGGCTGATGATCAGCGTAATCAAAAGGCAGGGTATTGCGCCGATAATCGGTCCGATAGTCGGGATCATATTGGTCACCGCCATAATCACTGCAAGCAGCAGCGGCACCGGTGCGCCGATGAACAGCAGGACAAAGAACGAGACAAACCCCACGATCAATGAATCCACTGTTTTACCGATAATGAATTTTCTGAAAATCGTTCCGGTTTTCTGGGATGTGACCACCATTTTTTCGGCGGTTTCGGTTTTAAACAGGCTGAACGTCAGTTTTTTAATCCTGCGTTTTAACGTATCCTTTTCAATCAGCATATATACCGAGATCACAATGCCGATTAAGAAATCAGAGACGCCGCGCAACAGTCCGTAGGACGTGCCCAGAATATAAAGGCTGATATCCCCAAGGCTCTTTGAAATGGTGTCTACCAGATCAAGCAGGGATTCCTGTATCTTTTCCTGCAGACCAACAATGTTCAAGTGATTCAGCCAGCCATCTATCGCTGATATAATATGGGTTAAATCGTCGGCATACTGCGGGATGGTTTTTGTGATTTCGAGAATATTGTTGACCACCATCGGAACCAGCCAGACAAAAATTGCAGCAAGGAAGCCGAAGAAAACCAGATAAACAATTACCATGGACAGCAGTTTGCTGCCGAATTTTAATTTCTGAAACTGCTTTTCAAAAAAGGTGACAAAGGGCTGTAGAATAAAATAAATCGCAAAGCCCCAAATTAAAAACCGGATTACCGAAAATAAAACGCCGATTTCAGAAGAAAACGCCTGGTAGTCAAAGACCAGCCGGATAATAATAAACAACACAACCAGCGCCGGGAACGTCACAATCGCCCAGTTTGTGCGCTTAGTGCCTGATCCGGTTCTGAATCCAATCGAAAATCCGCTGCTTTGTTCCTCGCGTTTTTTTGCCTTGTTCGTCTTTTTAGGCTTTTCTTTGGCTTGGCTATTGCTTTCCTGATCCATTCTGTTTACCCTGTTTATTCTTAATCAATTTTATCAATTGCTTTTTTCATCTCGTTTAACATGCGGTCCATTTTGTCCAGTGACTCCTGTTTGGTCGCTTCGCATGCCGATACATAGATTTTTATTTTTGGCTCGGTGCCGGACGGTCTCAAGGTCATCCAGGAACATCCGTCATACACATATTTTAACACATTGGACTTGCGAAGTCCCGTACCGGTAACCTGCCCGGTTAATATGTCTGTTTTGGTTTGGTCGAGATAATCATACCGTTCTGAAACCGACAGCCCGTCAATCACCGGGAATCCGTTTTTGCGGAAGTTTTGCATAATCCGCGCAATCTTTTCCACACCCGCTTTTCCTTCAAGCACAATGGAGGCCTGGGTTTCGCTGAAATAGCCGTAGGTTTCATAAATATCATTCAAACTCTCAAGAATCGACCGTCCCTGCTGCCGGTAATACGCGCACATATCCGCGGCAAGCATGGATGCGACCACCGCGTCCTTATCCCTGACAAAAGTGCCGGCAAGATAACCATAGCTTTCTTCAAAGCCAAAGATAAAGGCTTCATCCGTCTTTTCCATGTTTTTAATGCATTCGCCGATATACTTAAATCCGGTTAAAACCTCGACTGTTTTAATTCCGTGCGCATCCGCAATTTTTTTCGTCACATCGCCCGTGACAATCGATTTAATCAGCACGCCTTTTTCAGGCAATCTGTTTTTATTGGCCTTAATGTAATAATCAAAGAATAATGCCCCGATTTCGTTTCCGTTTAACCGGACATACTCTCCGTTCCCATCGGGCACCAGCATACCCAGCCGGTCACAGTCCGGGTCGGTTCCGAAGATGATATCCGCCTGCTTTTGTTCGGCATACGCTTTGGCCAAATCAAACACGCGCGGGTCTTCCGGATTCGGCGCTTTCACCGTCGGGAAGTTGCCGTCGGGTTCCACCTGTGCCTTGACGACGCAGACGTCTTTATAGCCGAGTTCATCCAATATCCGGCGCACCGGAACATTGCCTGTGCCGTGAATCGGCGTATAGATAATCCGAAAGTCCTTCGGCAGATCCTGTGACGAAGACAAGGATTTTGTATCCGCCATATACGGGTCGTCCACTTCCTGATCAATATAAACAAGCAGGCCGGCCTTCTTCGCCTGCGCTTCATCCATGGTTTCTATATCTGTATAATCGATAATCGCGTTCACCGCGTCTACGATTTCATCCGCAATCTCATCCACTGCCTGTGCGCCGTCTTCCCAATAGACTTTATAGCCGTTATATTCTTTTGCGTTATGGCTGGCCGTAATCGCCACCCCTGCCTGCGTATGCAAATGACGTACCGCATAGGACAGCACCGGCACCGGACGGAGCGATGTAAACAAATAGGCTTTAATCCCGTTTGCCGCAAAGGTCATCGCCGTTTCCAGTGCATAGGCATCCGAGCAGTTCCGGCTGTCATACGCAATGACAACACCCCTGTTCTTGTCGCCGTTTTCGATAATATAATTGGAAAGGCCTTTTGTTGCGCGCCTGACCATGTACTTGTTGATACGGTTGGTTCCCGCGCCCATCTTGCCGCGCATACCCGCTGTCCCGAACGCCAGATTTTGATAAAACCGGTCTTCTATCTCTTTTTCATCGTTGCTGATTGCATTTAGCTCCTCGGTGGTATCTGCGTCGAAATACGGTGATTCCAGCCATTTTTGATATTCTTTTTTATAATCCATCCGCTGTTTCCTATCTAAAATAGTCTAATTATTTTACGTTTCAAGGTTTAGGAAAATTATACCCGCTGGTACCGTCTTTATCAAGCAAAGTATCCAGCCTTTTCCTTTCCTTAAAAATTTATTTACATTTAAAAGAGCCGTTAAATAACGGCTCTTCATCGATTATCTTATTTTTTCGATGACAACGTTTCTGTGCGGTTCCTCTCCCTGACTATACGTCCTAATCTTCGGATTCCCCTGCAACGTTGCGTGAATCACTCTTCTCTCATACGGGTTCATTGGTTCCAGCTTTACGCGGCGGTTGGTATCGATGACTTTCTTTGCTAGTTTATTCGCCAGTTTCACCAGCGCGTTTTCCCGCTTTTGCCGGTAATTTTCGGTATCCAGTAATGTGCGTTTGTACGTTTCTGCGTCTTTGTTTACCACAAGGCTGGTCAGATACTGCAGCGCATCCAGTGTTTCTCCCCGGTGGCCGATCAGAATGCCGAGATTGCTTCCGATGATATCAATTGCAATCTCTTCTTCGGTTTCTTCGACATTGAGATTTGCACTGACACCCATTCTTGCAAAAACCTCGGTTAAAAACTCTTCCGCTTTTCTCGCAATCCCTTTTTTCTTGCTGAGCATTACTCTTGTTTTTCCGAAACCCAGTAAAGAGCCAGAGCCATCATCAAGAATTTCGATTTCCACTTCATCCAAGGAAAGACCCATTTCATTCAGTCCGTTCGCGATAGCTTCGTCGACTGTCTTACCTTTTGCCAAAAATTCATCCATACTTGAATCAGCTCCCTTCCTAATTTATATTGAAACTTTACCATTTTTAAATGGTGAAATCTATCTGACAATGACGTTTGCTTTTTCTTTGTTCTCCTTTGCGTCCAGGATTTTATTCACAACAATCAACTGTCCCAGTGCGTAAATGTTCGCAACCACCCAGTAAATCGCAAACGCTGCGTTTGAGATGATACAAATATAAACCGAGAAGATCGGGAAGAACCAAAGCATCATCTTTCCGCCCTGCTGCTCGCTCATAGACGGATTCATTTTCTGCGTAATCATCTGCTGGACAAATAAGGACGCACCCGCAAGCAGCGGAAGAATAAACCATCCGTTGTTAAATCCCGCCTTTCCGTTGGCCGCAATGATCGCTTCGGTCAGTTGGTCGTATGCCTGCGTGACCACCAGCTGTCCGCTGCTGAAATCCAGCATGCCATTTGACTGTAACATCGCCAGTTTCTGCGGTGTTAGGTACTGCAGGTTTTGCTGTAAGAATTTTAAGAATCCTTCACCCTGAGGCAGAATGGATACAAATCCGGAATCCGGCTGCCACAGGTTATTCACCCAAAGCCAGCTCGGCAGATGGACACTTGCGACACCATGATTAATCGCATCAATAATCAGCGAAATGGTCTGTTCGTTAGCCAGCACGCGGAGCGAACCGAAAAACGCAAAAAAGATCGGCATTTGAATCAACATAGGCAGGCAGCCCGCCATTGGATTCACACCGGCTTTTTTCTGCAGTTCCTGCTGTTTTTGCTGCATCATCTGCTGATTGTTTTCATAGCGCTTTTTCAGTGCGTTGAGTTCCGGCTGGATTCTCGCCATTTTTCTGGAACTCTGCTTCTGCCGGATATCCAGCGGGAGCATCGCCACACGAATCGCAATCGTTAAAATAATAATCGCGATTGCGTAATCATGAAATACGCCGCCAAGCCAGTCAAATACTGTTAGGAAAAAATGCGATATAAAATTATCGTATAAAAAGTTCAAATGTTTATCCTCCCAAACTCATGTTCTACGGTACCGGATCGTATCCGCCCTTAGAAAACGGATTACATCTTAATATCCGGTAAACAGCAAGCCCTAGTCCTTTCAATGCACCGTGTTTCTCGATTGCCTGTTTGGCGTATTCGGAGCAAGTCGGGGTAAATCGGCAGGACGGGCGTAAATAAGGTGATATTGCTTTTTTATAAAAATCAATCGCTGCTAATAACAGCTTTTTAACCAACCGCTTCAACTTCTTTCTTTAAATAAGGCCGCCTTTTTCAGGATATGCTTTACATTTTGCTGAACGGCTTTAAAATCAAGCTCGGTGATACCCGGTCTTGCGATAAGCACCATCAGTGTGTTCGGACTGACCTCATCCATCACCTGTCTTAACGCTTCCTTAAGCCGTCGCCTGACCTGATTGCGTACGACTGCTTTTCCGATCTTTTTGCTGACGGAAAATCCAACCTTCAGATCATCTGTCTTCCGTTTTAAATATACCAAAACCAAATATCGGTTTGCGACGGATTTTCCCTTGCGGTAGACATAGTTGAATTCTTTATTTTTTTTTAAAGAATATTTTCTGTTCAACTCACATTACATCCAAAACGGATCTGCCCGGCAATCAGGATATAATAAACAACAAGGCCACCTGTTAAAGCGGCCTTACCATTGCCTGATCCATTATGCGGAAATGACTTTTCTGCCTTTTGCACGTCTGCGCTGCAGCACGTTTCTGCCTGCTTTTGTCTTCATGCGTTGTCTAAAGCCGTGAACCTTTGATCTTTGCCGGTTCTTCGGCTGGTACGTCATCTTCATTATGAAAAACCTCTTCTTTTGTTCTTTTTCTCTATTTTTTCTCTATTTTCTGCCGAAAAGACTACTATATTATAGATGAAAGCGGAAACCCTGTCAACAAAGAATAGCAGGCCGGTAAATGATTCAATTTTATAAGACCTCTGATGCTTTTTCTCCTTCTTTTTAAGCTGCTCAGCCTGATCTCATTCCAATCAAAAATTTTCCTGCTTTTTTTTGCATTTTATCCCTGCGGGATATTGTGTTTCATTATGCGTTTGTGGTAGTATAAGAGCAACGATAACGGTTTTTAACATAGTTTCGTTTAATCACACCCTGTGGATAATTTTGTGGATGAACAACGGTTCTTATATTTTTTTTCGCAAATTATCCCGTTTTTTATAAAAAAACACCTAAATCTGTGGATAACCCATACCATTTGTAGGTAGTTGGTAACTTATCCACAACATATTGGAGGAAAAATCGATGGCTGCATTCTCACCGCTTTGGGAAAACACCATGACCGTAATAAAAAACAATATTCAGAGCATCAGCTTTGAAACATGGATCAAGGAAATCAAGCCGATTAAGCAGGAACAGGATACGTTTTACTTTGAAGTAGCCAGCGACCTGCATAAAAAGATGATCGTTGACCGGTATTTCCCGACAATCAAGGAGTTTCTAATCAAAACCGCCAAACAAACCGGCTTTCCGATCACGGAAGACGATATTGATTTGATTTTTTTGACAAGCGATGAGAAATCCCTGCTGGACAGCACTTCTCCTGCACCAGAAAAAATATCCGCAGTCAATATTAAGCTCAATCCCTCCTACTCATTTGAAAACTTTGTGGTGGGCAACAGCAATAAATTCGCGCATGCGGCCAGCGTCGCGGTTGCTGAAGCTCCTGGATTAACCTATAATCCGCTTTTCATATACGGCGGTGTGGGCCTCGGCAAAACACATCTGATGCAGGCAATCGCCAATTATATTATCGTTCAGTATCCGCAGGCGAACATTATGTATGTGACCAGTGAATCCTTTATGAACGAACTGATCTCATCCATCCAGACCAACCGCAACGTCGAGTTCCGGGATAAATACCGCAATGTCGATGTCTTACTGATCGACGATATTCAGTTTATCGCCGGACGCGAAAGCACGCAGGAAGAATTTTTCCATACCTTCAATGCATTATATGAATCGAACAAACAGATTATCATCTCGTCCGATAAACCGCCTCAGGAAATCCCGACGCTTGAAGAGCGTTTAAGCTCCCGGTTCCAGTGGGGTTTATTGGCCGATATCCAGCCGCCGGATTACGAGACCCGGATGGCAATCTTAAAAAATAAATATAATAACCTGCAGGCCAAGGAGAATTTTGATTTTACCATTTCAGAGGATATTTTAAGCTTTATCGCTGAAAAGTCGCTGACCAATATCCGCCAGCTGGAAGGCGCACTCCAGAAAGTATTTGCCTTTTCGCGTTTAAACAACACACCGGTGGATATGAACGGCGCCGAAAAAATACTCAAAGATTTCTTCATGTCTGATGTCCGGATGATCTATCCGAAGGATGTCATTGATATCGTATGTGATTATTATAATATTACCGAAGCCGACATTAAAGGCCGGAACCGCGCCCGCGAAGTTTCCTATCCGCGGCAGATTGCGATGTATATCATGCGCGAAGTCACCGATTATTCACTGCCAAAAATCGGCTCGCTCTTTGGCGGACGCGACCATACCACGGTCATTCATGCCTGCGATAAAATTGCGACGGATATTGAAAGAGACATTGATTTTAAAATCACCGTGACAGATTTAATCAACAAAGTTAAAAATAACTGAATCGGGTTCGTTTAATTTTGGTGTATATCTTTGTTTATATCCTGTTAAAGACAGGCGTATAGCTTGTTTATATCCTGTTAAGACCTCTGTATAACCGATGATGCATATATGAAAAAATAAATAGATATGCACAGGATATACGTATGTTATATACAAAAAAAGTGTGAGTTTTACGCATGATATACACATACGAAATGCTTAAAAAACCCGATGGTGCCGCTGTTTTTTGTGGTTATCCACACTATCAACAGGCCCTACTATTACTACTACTACTTAAATATAATATATAATTAATATATAAGGAGAACCGCCATGTCAATTGCATTCCGTTGTCAAAAAGACAGCATATTAAAAGGCATCAACATCGTTGAAAAAGCGGTGGAATTAAGAAATATCCGGCCGATTTTAGAAGGCGTTTATATTGAGGCAGTCCATGACCATATTATTTTAAAAGCAACCAATACCGCACTTTCGATTGAAACGGTCATCGAAGGGGATGTCATCAATAACGGTGCCGTTGTGGTATCTGCACGGGTCTTCTATGAAATTATCAGTAAATACTCAGATGGTGAGATTGACTTTAAGATGAAAGATGATGCTCAGCTGATGATTTCAAATGATCATTCAAGAACACAGCTGACAGTGATGAAAGCAGATGAATTTCCTGAGTTTCCCGAAATTATTGAATCTGATGCGATTATATTGGAAGAGCGTATATTAAAGCATATGATCAATACCACAATATTTTCGGCGGCCATTTCAGATGCTAAACCCATATTAAAAGGCATATTATTTGAGATTGAAGACGGTATGCTGAATTTGGTGTCATTGGACGGCTATCGGCTGGCATTCCGTAAATATGCATTACCTGGCGGCATTGAAAATACAAAAGCGATTATTCCGTCTTCATCGCTCCGGGAAGTCTATAAAATACTCGAAGACAGCGAAGATGAATTAAGGCTGTATTTTAATGAAAATACCTGTTATATAAAGACGGATCATACAAAGATATTTTCAAGGTTGTTGGACGGCGAATTTATTAAATATAAAAACATTCTGCCTTCGGAATATAAAACAAAGATACGCTTAAACAAAATTGATTTATATGACAGTGTCGAACGTGCATCTATACTGGCGCGTACGGAAAAAGACAAGCTGGTGAAATTCAATATTGTAGAAGACGCGCTGACCATTACTTCAGCGTCGGAACTCGGCAATGCATATGAAAAAGTCGATATCAATCTGGAAGGCAAACATATTGATATTGCATTTAATGCAAAATATTTAATCGATGCATTAAAGGCAATCGACGAAGAATCGGTGACCTTGGAATTTAACACCAACGTCAGCCCATGCGTGATCCGGTCGGACGAAAACCGGGATTTTCTGTATTTGGTGCTGCCGGTGCAGGTCAGATAAACATTAAACCATACAGCGGCCGCAATGCTTTGTTGTGGGCCGCTTTTTTTATTGATATAATATGGTATTAAAGAAAACAGGAAATGACGTTGCATATTAACCGGTTATCCCTTAAGGATTTTAGAAATTATGAACAGCTTCTGTTAGAGCCCGATCCGGGGCTGAATATTCTATACGGTAAAAACGCGCAGGGTAAAACTAATATCGCGGAAGCCGTCTATTATTTAAGTACGGGAAAATCTTTCAGGACATCGCGTGATACGCAGATGATTCGGTTTAACTGCCAATATGCTTATATCAATGCCGCCTTTAAAACCAATGCCGGCAATAATACCGAAGAAGCCGTAATTAAAAGAGACGGGACCAAGAGTTTTAAGATTAACGCGCTTCCGGTAAAAAAACTGGGCAATCTATTCGGCCACTTTTCCTGTATTGCCTTTACGCCTGAAGACATCAAAGCCGTTAAAGAAACCCCTTCTCTTCGGCGCAGGCTGATGGATGTGGAAATATCAAAAATCAAACCGGCATATTTATTTGAATTGAAAGCGTATTATAAAACGTTGGCGGAAAAAAATACGCTGCTGCGTTCGCCGCTGAATGAAGATACACGGCGGCTGATTTCGGTTTATAATGAGCAGCTCGCAAAAAACACCAAAACGATTATTGGATTACGGACCGCATTTATCAAGGAACTCCAGCCGGAGTTTGAAGCGGTCTACCGGTTTATTTCCGGAAAAGAGAAACAGGCGCGTATGATCTATAAGCCCTGCGTACAAACCGCTGATATCGTACAGGGATTTTTAGAAAAAGCCGAATCCATGCTGCCGCGGGAAGCCGAATATCACCAGTCTTTTTTCGGTCCGCACAAAGAGGATATGATGTTTTATATTGATGACGAAGAAGTTAAAAGCTTTTCTTCGCAAGGGCAGCAACGGACGGTCATGCTCAGTTATAAGCTGGCGGTTTTATCCATGGTCAAAAAAAGAACCGGCGAATCTCCGGTGCTGATTCTGGATGACGTGTTTTCAGAACTTGATTTTGAACGCCAGAAAAACCTGAGCGAGTTCCTTTCAGAATCTCAGGTTTTGATTACCACCGCGGTACCAATCAACGTCAAAACCGCGCATCGTGCGTTTATCGTTGAAAACGGGATAATAAAACCTATGAAAACAGCCAAATAACATATCACTTAAAATTCGGCGATTAGAGAATTTTTTTTGTTTTTTTCTTTCTGACAAGCCAAACGGACTAAAAACGGCTTAAATCCATAAAATTTACGGTTATTTTAAAAATAAAAGCTGAAAAAGGCTTTTTTAATGTGAAAAAAATGGGTATAATATTATAAGGAAGAAAAGGAATGGCAAACGAATATGTTATTGCATCTGGGTAACGGTCATATGGTTGTAAAAGCGCATATCGCTTTTATATTAGATTATCAGGAATGTTTAAACAACAAGTCCAGTGAGTTTTTTTTCAACACCATATCAAAGCAGGCGGAAACGATTATCATTGCGGATGAACCCGTTAAGTCTTTGATCTATACACAAACCAAGGATAAAAAAACGCTTTATTTATCTCCCATATCCACCGGAACATTGTTAAAAAGGTCAAACGAACAATTTTGGCGTGATTAAAGCCGGACAAAAAGGCGTTTGGATAAATTTGAGCAGAAGGATGATTGTATGAGTAAAACGTATGATGAATCACAAATTCAGGTCTTAGAGGGTCTGGAGCCGGTCAGAAAACGGCCGGGAATGTATATTGGATCAACCGATGCGCGGGGGCTGCATCATTTGGTCTATGAGGTGGTCGATAATTCCATTGACGAGGCTATGGCCGGGGAATGCGACCGTATTGAAATTACAATATTGCCGGATAACGGCATCAAGGTTGTGGACAACGGGCGCGGGATTCCGACGGGTATGCACCCAACGGCCGGGATTTCGACGCTGGAGGTCGTGCATACCAAACTGCATGCCGGCGGAAAGTTCGGCGGGGACGGGTATAAGGTATCCGGCGGACTGCACGGGGTCGGTGTCAGCGTGGTAAATGCGCTGTCAAAAAAACTGATTGTCAGTGTCAGCCGCAACGGCAAGGTTTTTCAGCAGACCTATGAAAAGGGCATACCGGTTTCAGATATTGTTTTAGCAGGCACATCGGATATAACCGGAACCGAAACAGTCTTTTATCCGGACGAAACCATTTTTGATGAAGTCAAATTCAGCTTTGATACGTTAAAATCCCGATTAAGAGAACTGGCATTTTTAAACAAAGGCGTTTGTATTGTACTGGCTGATGAGCGGACAGAAAACAGAAAGCAGATGGAATTCAAATATGACGGCGGCATCGTTTCGTTCGTTGAATATTTAAATAAAAATAGGTCGTCGCTTTTTGATAATATCGTTTATTTTGATGCAGAGAAAGGTACGTCGTCTGTGGAAATTGCGATGCAGTATAACGAAGGGTATAACGAGACATTGTTTTCGTTTGCCAATAATATATCCACACATGAAGGCGGCGCGCATCTGCTTGGTTTTAAATCCGGACTGACGCGTGTCATTAACGATTACGCCAGACGGTTTAATTTTATAAAGGACAAGGTCGACAACCTTTCCGGCGATGATATCCGAGAAGGATTAACCGCAGTTGTCAGCGTTAAGCTGGTGGATCCGCAGTTTGAAGGGCAAACCAAAACCAAACTCGGAAACGCGGATATCCGGCCGCTGGTGGATTCAGCGGTATCTGAAAAGTTCACAGCGTATCTGGAAGAAAATCCATCCGTCGCCCGGATTATTATCAATAAATGTTTAACGGCAAAACGCGCGCGTGAAGCGGCTAAAAAAGCCAGGGAAATGACCCGGAGAAAATCTGCGTTTGAGTCGTCGGCACTGCCGGGCAAGCTTTCGGACTGTTCAGAAAAAGACGCGGAAAAATGTGAAATATTTCTGGTTGAGGGCGACTCTGCAGGCGGAAGCGCCAAGCAGGGACGGGACCGCCGGTTCCAAGCGATTTTACCGCTGAGAGGCAAGATATTAAACGTGGAAAAAACCAGGCGGGATAAAGCGCTCGCCAATGAAGAAATAAAGGCTATGGCGACCGCGTTCGGCGCCGGTATCGGCGAGGAGTTTGATACCGAAAAGCTGCGGTATAACCGGATCATCTGCATGACAGACGCAGACGTGGACGGCAGCCATATCCGTATTTTACTGCTGACCTTCTTTTACCGGTATATGCGCGAGCTGATTGAAAAGGGGCATGTGTATATTGCGCAGCCGCCGCTGTATAAAGTCTCTAAAGGGAAAAAGGACACCTATCTTTTCTCAGATGAAGCATTGGAAGCGTACTTTAAAGAGAACGGAAAAGATAATATTAATATACAACGCTATAAAGGTCTTGGAGAGATGAACCCGGACCAGCTGTGGAACACCACCATGGACCCTAAGCACCGGACCTTATTAAAAGTGTCGCTTGAAAACGCGATTGAAGCGGACGAGATATTCACGATACTCATGGGCGACAGCGTAGAACCGCGGCGTGAGTTTATCGAGGAAAATGCAAAACTCGTGGCGAACCTGGATGTTTAGAACTGACGACGGATATAAAGAAAACAGGTGAATGATTTGGAAACAGAAAAGAAAAAGATAATCAATGTAGATATAGAACAGGAGATGAAGAAATCCTTTATCTCTTATGCCATGGCAGTTATTATCAACCGTGCGCTGCCGGATGTCCGGGATGGACTAAAGCCGGTGCACCGCCGCATTTTATATTCGATGAGCGAGCTTGGCCTTTCACCCGAAAAGCCTTTCAGAAAATGCGCACGTATTGTCGGCGATGTGCTGGGTAAATACCACCCGCACGGCGACAGAGCGGTATATGATACCATGGTGCGCCTGGCACAGGATTTTTCCTGCCGCCATATGCTGGTCAACGGACACGGCAATTTTGGTTCCGTGGACGGCGACCCGGCGGCCGCAATGCGGTATACCGAGGCAAAACTTTCAAAGATTGCGATGGAAATGCTGCGGGATATCGAAAAAAACACGGTCGATTATTACCCGAACTTTGATGAAACCGAAATGCAGCCCACGGTGCTGCCCGCGCGCTTCCCGAATCTTTTGGTGAACGGTTCCGGCGGTATTGCGGTCGGGATGGCGACGAATATTCCGCCGCACAATTTAAGAGAAGTGATCGACGGAACGATTGCAATGCTGGACAATCCGGACATCGAAACCGACGAGCTGATGGAAACCATCAAAGGGCCGGACTTCCCCACAGGCGGGATTGCCATGGGCGTTTCGGGTATCCGGCACGCGTACCTGACCGGCAGAGGCAAGGTGTCTGTACGGGCGAGAGCGGAGATTGAGCAGTATAAAGAAAACCGCGCACGCATTATTGTAACTGAGATTCCATATCAGGTGAATAAGGCATCGCTGATCGAAAAGATTGCCAATCTGGTCTCAGAAAAGAAACTGGAAGGCATATCCGATTTAAGGGATGAATCTGACAAGCAGGGCATGCGGATTGTGATTGAGCTGAAGCGTGACGTTAACGCCAACATCGTATTAAACCGCTTATATAAACACACCCAGATGCAGGACACCTTCGGCATCATCATGCTGGCGCTGGTGGATGGTGAGCCTAAGGTATTAACCTTGAGCGAGATGCTCGGCCATTACATTGACCATCAGAAAGAAGTGATTATCCGCCGGACGACCTATGAGCTGGAGAAGGCCAAAGCGCGGGCGCATATATTAGAGGGCCTGATTATTGCGCTGGATAATATTGACGAAGTCGTCAATCTGATTAAAAAGGCAAAAGACACCCCAACAGCAAAAGAACAGCTGATGGAACGGTTCGGCCTCAGCGAAAAACAGGCGCAGGCGATTTTGGATATGCGGCTTGCCCGGCTGACCGGACTTGAGCGTGAAAAGATTGAACTTGAATATAAAGAGCTGCAGGAAAAGATTGCATACCTGCAATCTATCTTGGATACACCGCAGATGGTTGTGGATATCATCAAAGAAGAACTGACGGAAATTAAAGACAAATACGGCGACGACAGAAGAACCGAAATCACCTTTGCCGAAGAAGAAATTGATTTGGATGAACTGATTCAGGAAGAGGATATGACGGTGACGCTGACGCACTTCGGCTATATCAAGCGTTTGAGCGCGGATACCTACCGTACTCAGAAACGCGGCGGACGCGGCATCACGGGGTTATCCACAAGAGAAGAAGACTTTGCGGAAAACGTCTTTGTGACGTCTACGCATAACCCGTTATTGTTCTTCAGTACAAAAGGCAACGTATACAGCAAGAAGTGTTATGAAATTCCCGAAAGCGGACGGACGGCAAAAGGGATGGCGATTGTCAATCTGCTGTCATTGGATGCCGACGAAAAAATCACAGCCGTGTTCCCGGTCAGCGACTATGATGCGGACGCACAGCTGGTGATGGTCACAAAAGAAGGCTATATCAAAAAGACGTCCATGAGCGAGTATGCAAAAATCCGCCAGTCGGGGTTGCGCGCAGTGGGACTTCGCGATGACGACGAGCTCATCCGCGTATTCCAGACCAGCGGCAAGGACGATATCATTGTTGGCACAAGAAACGGATTGTCCATCCGCTTCAGTGAAGAAGACGTACGGCCCATGGGCAGAACAGCGATGGGCGTGAAAGCTATCAGCTTAAAGCCGGGCGATGAAATCGTGGACGCCGCGATTATTGTGCCGGACTGCGACATCTTTGTCATCACCGAAAACGGATTCGGAAAGCGCACGAAAGAAGAAGAATACAGGACGCAGGTCAGGGGCGGCATTGGCGTCAAGACGATCAACATCACCGATAAAACCGGATTGATGTGCGGACTTAAGGTTGTGGAAGGCGATGAAGATATCCTGGTCATCAACGATGCGGGTATCATTATCCGTATGAACACCTCGGATATTTCGGTGTTTGGACGGAGCACTCAGGGCGTGCGCGTGATGCGTGTTACCGACGACACAAAGGTCGTTGGGCTGGCTAAGGTGCCGAAAAACGAAGATGAAGAAGAGACAGAAGCACAAGAATAGATAGTTTAAGTAATATCAAGAAGCGGTTCGCCGCTTCTTTTTTTATGGGTTTTGGTTTAAACCAAAATCGTTTTTTGCTATAATGGTGGCGATAAACAGAAAGGGAAATAACGATGATTAGTATCATGGCAAATGAAATAACGGGGCGCGCAGTGGCGATTTGGGAAAATGTCGCCAAAAGCATTGACGATATTATAATCAAACTGCTGATGGTGGTTTTGATTATTGTTGTGGCAAAAATCATCATTTGGATTCTGCACAAACTGATTAAGAAAGTGATCTTCGGGAAACGCATGAAAAACAGCGGCAGGATTCCGGAAAAGAAAATCAACTCGATTACCTCGCTGTCCGACAGTATTATCAAGTTTGTGGTGTGGTTCTTTGCGATTGTAGCGGTTTTGCAGCAGTTCGGCATATCAGCGGGCAGCCTGCTGGCGACAGCCGGTATCGGCGGGATAGCGCTGGCATTCGGTGCGCAGGATTTGATTAAAGATATTGTGAGCGGCGCATTTTTATTTGTAGAAGGACAATATGAGGTTGGTGATTTCGTCGAGCTGGCGGGCATCAAGGGAATCGTCCAGTCGATCAATATGCGAAACACCGAGGTTAAAGCCTACACCGGGGAGGTCGTCATTATCCCGAACGGGAGCATTGATAAGGTTGTGAATTATTCAAAGGGCAACAATCTGGCCGTGCTGGATATCGGGGTGGCGTATGAGGAAGACGTGCAGGCCGCCGCAGAGTCGGTTTTAAGAACCGCAAAGGCGTATAAAGAAGAAAACGACTTTGTACTCAGCGATCCGGAATATGCCGGTGTGATTGAGCTTGGCAGTTCTGATGTGGTGATTCGCGTGGTCATGGAAGTACAGCCCATTATGCAGTTTAAAACCGAGCGCGAACTGCGCCAGCGGATCAAGGAGAACTTCGATAAAGAGAACATCGAAATCCCTTATCCGAGACGCGTGATTATCAACAAATAAGGACGGATGAATCTTGGAATATCAGGTGGATGACATTGTCATCATGAAAAAAGCGCATCCCTGCGGTGAAAACCGATGGAAGATATTAAGGACGGGCATGGACTATAAATTAAAGTGCTTAAACTGCGGCCGTATCGTGATGCTGCCGTACCAGAAATTCATCAAGGGTGTCAAAAGGAGAATTGAGATATGACACAGAATAAAAAATTTGTACCCGAGAAACTCTCAAAATCAAAGAAAAAACAGGTACAGCAGGATCCGGCAAAGGAACTGTTATCCTGGATATTGTCGTTTGTCATCGCGGTCGGGCTGGCGCTGCTGCTCCGTTTTTATGTGTTTGACTTTGTGATTGTGGACGGCAGTTCGATGGAAAACACTTTATACTCCGGTGAGATTGTGTTTTTGGAAAAAATCAGTTACCGGCTTCATGAACCGGAGCAGGGCGATATATTGGTCTGCCATTATGACGAAGGACGTAAAAATTATGTGAAGCGCGTGATTGCCGAACCGGGAGATGAATTGCTGATTAAGAGCAGCGACGTTTATGTCAACGGCGTCAAGCTGGATGAACCGTATATCAAAGAACCGATGAGTCCGGACGGGATGGAGATTGTGGTGCCCGAAGGCAGCGTCTTTGTTATGGGCGACAACCGGAACGACTCGCTGGATTCACGCATACCGTGGATCGGGCCGGTTCCGCTGGAGCGGGTGCGCGGTAAGGTGGTCTGGCTGTTTTTGCCGTTTTCGCGGTTTGGCAGTATTGGATAAAAAAAGAACCGCTTTTTTAAGCGGTTTATTTTTTTACATTTTTTCCGGCGTATCGATGCCGATTAAATAAAGCCCCGTCTTGATGACGTTTTGGACGCATCGGGCCAGCAGCAGCCGTGCGGCGCTTGCCGCCGGATTATCGTCGATGATTTTATGTTCAAAATAATATTTATTAAATGCCTTGGCGATCTCGATGATATTGCGTGTAATCAGGTAAGGCTCGTTCTTCTCCAGCGCGGACTGTACCGCAAACGGGAAGGCGGACAGCGCTTTTGCGGTCTTGAACGCCGCATCATTATTAAGCACGGAAAAGTCGGGCATTTCGTTTACATAATCGCGCCCCCTGTTTATCAGGCTGTTACACCTGACATAGGTGTACTGCACATACGGTCCGGTCTCACCCTCAAAGTTTAACACGCGGTCCCAAGAGAACGTCATGTCTTTGATGCGTCCCTGGCTGAGCACGCCGAACACCACAGCGCCGATGCCCACGATTTTTGATACCGCTCCTTTATCCTCTAAATCAGGATTTTTGGATTCGATAATGGCCAGTGTTTTTTCGCAGGCCTTATTTAATACATCCTCCAAAAAGACCACGTTGCCTTTTCGGGTCGACAGCGTGCCGTCTTCCAGAGACACCATGCCAAAGTTCACATGCTCCATATCTGCGGCCCAGTCATAGCCCATCAGTTCCAGTACTTTGAATAACTGCTGAAAGTGCAGGTTCTGCTGGTACGCGACCACATAGAGCGCTTTATCAAAATTAAAGGTTTTTTTGCGGTAAAATGCAGCGGCCAAGTCACGCGTGGCATACAGTGTGGTGCCGTCTGCCTTGACGATTAAACACGGCGGCAGATTAAACGCATCCAGATTCACGACCTTTGCGCCTTCGGATTCCACCAGAAGATTTTTATCTTCCAGCTCGTCAATGACGGTCTGCATTTTATCGTTATAGAACCGCTCGCCCGTATAATAATCAAATGTGACGCCAAGGATTTCATAGATTTTTTTAACGCGTGTAAGTGTGATGTCGGTGAACCAGTCTAAAAGCGAAACAGCGTATTCATCGCCCTGTTCAATCTTTTTAAACCATGCCCGGCCTTCGTCGTTCAGTTTATCATCCTTCTCGGCTTCGTCGTGGAACCGGACATATAAATCGAGCAGCGCATCAATGCCTCTGGCATCCACGTCGTCCTGACTGCCCCAGTTTTCATATGCATAGATCAGCTTGCCGAACTGCGTACCCCAGTCACCCAAGTGGTTGATGCCCACGGATTCATATCCCCGGAAACGGTAGATACGGTAAAGGGCGTTGCCGATAACGGTGGTCAAGATATGGCCGATATGAAAAGGCTTTGCGATATTAATCGACGAATAGTCGATCACGACCGTTTTTCCGCTTCCTTCGTCGCCGCTGCCGTATGCGGAGTTTTCTGCCTCGGATAAGACGCCGGTGATGAACACAACAGGGTCGACAAAGAAGTTTAAATATCCGCCTGCGGCTTCGCATTTTAAAATCGCCTGCGGTTTTTCAAAACGCGATACGATATCGTCAGCGATTGCCGGCGGAGCTTTTTTTAGCGTTTTTGCGAGTTTAAAACACGGCAGGGCAAAATCCCCGTTGGTTTCATCCGCCGGGATTTCAATCATATCCGCGAGTGTGTTTTCATCGACATCAATATGTCTGCTGATTTCCTGTGCGATAATTTTTTTATAATCCATTTAACTATTCCTGTTCTCATATTTCGGATAACATCATAACATATGCCGCCTTAAACAGGCAACGGTCAGAAACACAGGCTTGCGATAAAAACGCTTTTTCTGTATATTAAGGTTACGAAAGAAAGGCATAAGGTTATAGGCCGATGAATCTACAAAACGATACCATATGTGCGGTTTCATCTCCGCCGGGCACAGGCGCGGTGGGCGTCATCCGCATCAGCGGTACACAAGCGATTGATATATTAAACCGTGTATTCATCTCGTCAAAGGGGTTTGCGCAGGCATTGATGCGCCACGGATTTATCGTCAAAGACGGTGAGAAAATCGATGAAGTCATGGCGGTCGGTTTTTTGGGCGAAAAGACATATACCGGCGAGCCGATGGCAGAAATCTATCCCCACGGCGGAAGAATCCCGATGATGGAGGTGCTGGACGCGGTGATGCATGCCGGTGCTCGGGCCGCGGAGCCGGGGGAGTTCACCAAGCGCGCGTTTTTAAACGGCAAGATGGATTTATCCGAAGCGGAGGCTGTGATGGACTTTATCAGCGCGGTATCAGAGCTTTCCGCAAAGACTGCCTTTGACCAGCTGGAAGGCAGGCTGTCGGAAACCATCCATCGGATGCAGGACAGGCTGACGGACATCCTTGCCATGATTGAGGCGGGCATCGAATATCCCGAAGAGGATTTGGAGCATGACATCAAGGCAAAGGCGCTGCCAAAGATCAAATCATTAGCCGCGGAAGGCCGGACGCTGATCGACTCCTTTAGCAGCGGGCGTTACCTGAAAGAAGGATTTAACGTCTGTATTATCGGCAAGCCGAATGTAGGCAAGTCTTCCCTGCTCAATGCATTGATCGGCAAAGAAAAGGCGATTGTGACCGAGGTTGAAGGGACGACCCGGGATGTCATCGAAGAGCTATATGATATCGGCGGCGTGCCTGTCCGGTATTTTGATACCGCAGGGATCCGCACTAGTGACGATGTGGTGGAAAGCATCGGCGTGGACCGGTCGATTAAGACTATTGAAAAAGCGGACCTGGTGCTGTTTGTGGTGGATGGTTCGAAAGCGCCGGACGGCAAAGACGACGACGTGTATGCAAAAATCTTAAATAAAGAAAGTGTGCTGGTGCTGAACAAAACGGATATGGGCAGTGCGGATCCGGAATATGAGATTGAGCAGCAGGTCAAGACCTCGGCGTTGACGGGCAGCGGGCTGGATGAACTGGAAGCGGTCATCTACCAGTCTGCGCTGAAACATCAGGATACGACGGAAAGCATTCTCATCACCAACCAGCGGCACAAACAATTTATACAGGATTATGTAAACTCATTGCAAGCAGCCCAAGAGGCCTTTGAATCGGATATGGATCTGGACTGTATCACGATCGACTTAAACGACGCATGGCGGTCTCTGGGTGAGATCACAGGAGACAACGTATCCGAAACGGTCATTGACCGCATATTTGAAAACTTCTGTTTAGGGAAATAAGACATGGAATATAATGCAGGGACATATGATGTGGTGGTTGTGGGTGCCGGACACGCGGGATGCGAGGCGGCGCTGGCGAGTGCCAGACTGAATAAAAAGACACTGCTCCTGACCATCAACTTGGACGGCGTCGCGCTGATGGCATGCAACCCCGCGATCGGCGGAACATCAAAGGGGCACTTGGTCCGCGAGATTGACGCACTCGGCGGAGAGATGGGCATCTGTGCGGATGCCACGTTTATTCAGATAAAAATGCTGAATACACGAAAAGGCCCTGCCGTGCACTCGCTGCGCGCGCAGGCCGATAAAAAAGATTATCACACCCGAATGAAATCGACGCTGGAGTATACCGACAACCTGCATCTGATGCAGGCTGAGGTAACGGATATACTGGAGCGCGGCGGAAAGGCAGTAGGAGTCAGGACAACAACCGGTGCGGTCTTTCATGCGCCTACCGTAATCGTGGCGACCGGGGTATATTTAAAGGGGCGCATCATTATTGGTGAGTGGTCGTTTGAAGGCGGGCCGTCGGGACTGTTTCCGGCGACATACTTGAGCCGCTCATTAACCGACCTTGGCTTTGATCTCCGGCGCTTTAAGACCGGAACGCCCGCGCGTGTGGACGGCCGGACCATTGATTATTCAAAGACCATACCCCAGTACGGCGACGACGAAATCATTCCGTTTTCGTTTATCTCAAAAGATGTCACGCGCGACCAGGTGCCGTGCTTTCTGACGTATACCAATGAAAAGACCCATCAGGTCATTCGCGAGAACATGGGGCGCTCGCCGCTTTACTCCGGAAAGATCGAAGGAACCGGCCCGCGCTATTGCCCGTCGATTGAGGACAAGGTGGTGAAGTTTCCGGATAAGGAACGCCATCAATTATTCTTAGAGCCTGAGAGCCTTTCCACCAACGAGGTGTATGTTCAGGGCATGTCGTCCAGCCTGCCGGAAGAAGTGCAGGTTAAAATGTACCGCACCGTACCCGGTATGGAGAACGTCCAGTTTATGCGTCCTGCGTATGCGATTGAATATGACTGTATCGACTCGATGACGCTGATGCGGAGCCTGATGTCTAAAGACATTGCCGGGCTGTTTTTTGCCGGTCAGATCAACGGGACATCCGGTTATGAGGAAGCGGCCGCACAGGGTATCATTGCGGGCATCAATGCCGCACAGTATTTAAAGGGTGAGCCGCCGCTGGTGCTGACGCGCTCGGACGGCTATGCCGGAGTGCTGATCGACGACCTGATCACCAAAGGCACAAACGAACCGTACCGCATGATGACCTCGCGTGCGGAGTACCGTCTGTTATTAAGGCAGGATAACGCCGACGAGAGGCTGACCGAAATGGGGCGTAAGATCGGGCTGGTGACTAATGCGCGTTATGACCGCTTTATGGAAAAGCGCGAAGGCATTCAAAAAGTTGTGGATGAGATGTACCGCCGCTCGGTGGACGCGGGATTGGTGAATCCGTACCTGGTTGAAAAAGGGAGCGAACCGTTGAAGGCGAATGAAAAGTACGCGTCTGTCATCAAGCGTCCGGGTGTAAAGCTGGAAGACCTGCTGGTGTATGACGCGGACTTTATCCGTTTTGATAAAGAAATCATGACCTGTGCCGAGACGCAGGTGAAATATGAGGGCTACATCAAAAAGCAGGAAAACCAGGTGAAGCAGTTTAAGCAGCTGGAGAGCAAGCGGATTCCTGACGGTGTGGACTATAAAAATATTAAGGGACTGAGGATTGAAGCGGCCCAGAAACTCGCCGCAATCAAACCGGAAAGCATCGGGCAGGCCAGCCGGATATCAGGGGTATCGCCTGCGGATATTTCGGTGCTGATTATCTATTTTAAACAACAGGAACAGAGCCGCGGATGAATACGGAATTAATGCAGACACATTTAAAAGAGGCGCTCGGCGGTTTGTATAAGGCATTCAGTGCTGAACAGATACAGCAGTTCAGTACACTCTATAGAGCAATAAAAGAAGGCAGTGAGCGCATGAACCTGACCACGGTGCTGGACGAAGCCGGAGTAGCACGAACGCATTTTGCGGACAGCCTGCTCCCGATGAGACATGAACTGATGCCGAAAGGAAGCCGTGTGATCGATGTCGGCTCCGGCGCGGGATTGCCGGGGCTGCCACTGAAAATCGCAAGGCCGGATTTGGATATCACCCTTCTGGACGCGACCGAAAAGAAGACGCGCTTTATCACAGAAGCCGCGGCAGCCTGCGGACTTGATATCAGCGTCATCAACGGACGTGCGGAAGAAGCGGCGCAACAGTCCGAATTAAGGGCGCATTTTGATATCTGCGTCTCCCGTGCGGTGGCACGGCTGGATATGCTGCTGGAGCTTTGCGCCGGATTTATTAAAATCGGCGGTATGGTTCTGGCTTACAAGGGTGAAAAAGCTGACAGCGAGAGGATGCAGGCAGAGCGCTGTGCCCAAACATTGGGGCTGAAGTATTTGGCTAAGTATATATCCGATGATCCGGACAGCGGGCACTGTGTACTGGTCTATCAGAAGACGAAAGCAATAAGCAGTAAATACCCGAGAGCGTTCGCGCAGATTAAAAAGCGTCCGCTTTAAAGGAGACGATATGGCGTTATCCATCGAATTGGAATTTGATAAGAAAACCGACAAGATGATACGTGCGATATGGAGAGATATGAGCGAAGCGGGCATTAGTACGTTTCTGCATCATTCCACCAGCATCCCGCATATTACATTATGCATTTATGAGGACGCTGAGGATGAGAAAGCGTTTTGTGCGGCGGTCCGGTCGTTTAAGGCAAAAGCAAACATACCGGAGATTTACCTGAACGGTGTGGGCGTTTTCGGCGGCGAAAAAAAAGTAATTTATTTATCGGCGGCAGTGACGGATGAACTATTGAAGCTGCACCGAGAATTCTATCAGCATATGACGGCTTTTAATGAGCTGGCATGGCCGCAGTACCAGCCCGGCGCATGGGTGCCGCACGCCTCTGTGGCGATGCAGCCGGACCCGGTGCGAATCGGCGAAGGCGTTGAAATCGCGCTCAAACACTTTGTGCCGGCAGCTGCTCGCGTGACGTCAATCGGCATCATTCATATGAAGCCGTTGAAGCATATTGAACATATGGACATGGATTAACGACAGATTCGGGCGGCTCAGCCGCTCTTTTTGTCTAAAACGCTTTATTTAATCGAATGATTAATTTATAATAGCAAAGTAAATGAAAAAGAACGTGAGGGAAACAAACGTGGGGAAAATCATATCCGTTGCCAACCAAAAAGGCGGCGTAGGCAAAACAACAACATCGGTGAATTTAAGCGCAGCGCTGGCGCATTTCGGAAAGAAAGTCTGCCTGGTGGACGTTGATCCGCAGGGCAACTCGACATCGGGAATCGGGATTGATAAAGACACGATTCAATATTCGGTTTATGATATTTTAATCAATAATGTTCCGGCAAGTGATGCCGCGATACCGACAATGATGGAAGGCCTGTATATTATTCCGGCGAATATTGATCTGGTCGGCGCGCAGGTTGAGCTGGTGGCAAAGATGGCGCGCGAGTCGTTTTTAAAAGAAGCGCTGCTGCCGATCAAGAACGATTATGATTATATTTTTCTGGATTGTCCGCCGTCGCTGGGCATCTTAACCGTCAACGCACTGAACGCATCCGATAAGGTGCTGGTGCCGATTCAATGCGAATTCTTTGCACTGGAAGGATTGTCGCAGTTAATCAACACGGTAAAGCTGGTTAAGAAAAACTTAAATCCGAACCTTGAGGTCGAGGGTGTTGTCCTGACCATGTATGACGGCAGAACTAACCTTTCGAATCAGGTGGTCGAGGAAGTTAAGGCATTCTTTAAGAACAAAGTATATGACACGATTATTCCAAGAAATGTCCGGTTATCTGAAGCGCCGAGCTTCGGACTGCCGATTATCAAGTATGATCCGAAAAGCCCGGGGTCGGAAACTTATCTGTCGCTGGCAAAAGAATTATTAAAAGCGAATAAGTAAGGAGGGGTAATATGGCGAAAACAACCGGACTGGGAAAAGGACTCGGCGCATTATTGGGCGACGATCCGCTGAAACTGGATGCACTGGACGAGGATGCGATTGCGCTTTCCAGTGTCGAAGGAAAGGTGCTGGAACTCGATATTGGACTGATTGATACGTACGAAGCCCAGCCGAGAAAATCATTTGACGAAGATAAACTGAACGAACTCGCGCAGTCGATTGTCACGCATGGCGTGGTACAGCCGATTATTGTCAGGAAAAATAACGACCGGTATATGATTATTGCCGGAGAGCGGCGTTACCGTGCGGCGCGCATTGCGAAGCTGAAGAGTATTCCGAGCATTGTTAAAGAAATCAATTCGCGCGAGCAGATGGAAATCTCGCTGATTGAAAATCTGCAGCGCGAGAACTTAAACCCGCTCGAAGAAGCGGCGGCGATACGGCTTTTAATGACGCAGTATAAACTCAATCAGGAGGCTGTATCCGAACGTATCGGAAAGTCGCGTTCTGCGGTGGCCAATACGCTGAGGCTGCTCCAGCTGCCGGAACCCGTTAAGAAATTATTGTTTGAGGGCCGCATCACCACCGGACACGCAAAGTGCCTGGGCGGACTGGAGGACGATGAAGACAAGGTGTTTATTGCGACAAAAGCCGCGGACGAGGGCATGTCGGTAAGAGAAACCGAACGCTTCGTTAAGAAGTTCGATAAGATCAAGGCAATGCCGGAAAAGAAAACCGCAGACAAAAGCCTGCCGCCGTCTGAAATTATCGAGGCGGAAAGCAAGCTGTCCAGTGTGCTTGAAACCCGGGTAAAAATTGTTGGCGGAGAAAACAAAGGCAAGATTCAGATCGAATATTTTTCTAAAGAACAATTACAGCAGATCTATGATTATCTGATGAAAAACAACTAAAAAAGCGAAACAGGAGTGAAAGCGCTCCTGTTTTTATTTTAATTTGTGCCTATGCACCAAAAAAGCCCGAAATCTCGGGCTTTTTTCGATAAAAACACATGAAAAACACAATATATTGCGCTTGATTGTTTCACGTGGAACAATTTATATGATTCCGCGTATCACATTGAGTATAAAATTAGAAGAATAGAATATATGCGCGAATAATGAGTCATAAACGATATCGTAAACCTCCTGAAGCGGCTGTACAATCAGCACGAGCGGGGTTAAAACAAAGACCGCGTAAGTAATAAACACGCCGGTTAAGAATCCGAAGACGCCGCCGGTTAAACCGTCATAGCGTCTCAGCATGGGGAACTCCAAAGTATAATTTAAGGCATTGATGATAAAACCGAATACGACCTTCGCGATAAAAAAGACGATGAAAAACGCCAGAATGTTGATACAGACATTGGTGATGGTGAGATTATAATAGTCACCCAGCGTGATGTATCCGTCACCGGCAAACACCTGGTCCGTGATGTTTTCGCGCATCAGGGAAGCAAACGGCATCGGCAGGTTGGAGTCGGTCACAATCTGGCCGATCTGGTCTTTAGGCATATCCGCAACAATCAGCTTTGAGTATTCAAAGTTGGTGAGCCGCTCAGAACCTTCGGTATAGTTATAGACAAACGAATATAAAAAATCCCGTCTGACAAACATCCGCGATGCGGCAGGCGTCAGTATAGCCGCGCTGAACCATGACAGAAAGAATGACACCAGGTTTGATCCGGAATGGATAAAACCCCGGTATATGCCGTTCAGTGTTGTGTATGCGATGATGATGATAACAATCCAGTCGAGAATATTCATGGGTGTCCTCCGTTTATCCGGCTATCCGATTAGGGCAGCAATAAGAAATAATATTGATCATCCCGTTTGACCAACACCTGATCGCCGCTGGCACAGGTGATAAAGCTGACCGGGGAATTGACTTTATACTGACGCTGGTATTCGCCTTCGGCGGAATAGATATAAATCGTATCCTGACCGAAGAGATACAACAGGTCGTTATGCATCAGCAGCGCTTCCACATTCTTCGGCAGATTTACCTTGCTGGACGTCGTATCGGTTAAGATACGTGCGTTGGAGTAAAAGTCATCGCTGTTCTGTGCGCGCGGCACGGCGGCAAAGTATACATCCGAAGCGTTTGGGCACTGGGATTTGATCTGCCAGTCATAGATGACGATGCTGGACAGCTGCTGACCAAACAAGTTGTATTTAAATAAATGCGTGGTGGTAGCGACATACATATAATCACCGGAGAAAAAGACGGACTCAACCAATTCGGAATAAAGGCTGGTAAGCCCGGTCATGGAAACGCCCGGCTTATAAGTGATGATGCGTGAGACCGGCACAACGTTGGTCGGGTCTGTGGTCAGCACCCATAAGCTGTCGTCTGTGCCGATAAATCCAAAATCAAGAATATACTGCGGATTAAAATTAATAGAGTCAATCAGACTGCCGGACGTATTATAAAAATACATCATGTTTTCTTTTTCGCCGCTCTCCTCAACGATTTCGCTGAATACCGCGATGACATTGCTGCCGCAGATGACGCGGTTAATCGTGCCGACAACATCGGTAGAATATAAATACTCGCCGTCAGCAGTTAAAGCCTGAAGCGATTTATTATCGTGTATGGCCACGAGGCGTGCGGACGATGCCAGGTTTAGACCTTCGGCATATACCTGTTTTGACCATTCCGCTTCGCCGTTATAATAATAGCGTGTTAAGATGTCGCCGCTCAGCGTGAGGTAAAAATCCTTCTCAAGGGTATATACCATGCCGTCTTCAATCATGGCTTCGGTAAAATCCCCTTCCAGTGAATTGCGGCTGATGGTGTAAAGCGTCAGCCCAACCACCAACACAGAAAGCGCAATCAGCACCACTAAGAAAGTGATAAAGCGTTTGTAATTGGCAACATAGACACGGCTGTGTTTCGACATATATTCTTTTCCTCTGACCTTTTGTTTATATAGGGATTATATATAGTTTTTGTTTTGATGTAAACGGCTATGTCCGTTTCAGCGGCCCGTTACTGTGATGATTAACAAATTGTTTTTATAACGCCGGATATAGAATTTACAAAGTCAGGTAGAATTAATAAAACTTATTTGCTATAATAGCGAGAAGAAAATAGCGTAATGCGGGAGAAAAATATGCAGATTACGAAAATGCACGGTTTGGGAAATGATTTTATCGTGTATTGGCCGAAACGGGAAAATAAAGATTTTAATGCGATGGCAATTGAACTCTGCGCCAGACGCACCAGTGCGGGCGCGGACGGACTGCTGTTGGTTTTGCCATCCGATACATGCGATGCGCGGATGCGCATTATTAATGCCGACGGAAGCGAGGCCGAGATGTGCGGCAACGGCATTCGTTGTTTTGCCAAGTACGTCTACGAAAAAGGCGTTGTCAAAAAAACGGAGATGACGGTTGAGACGCTGGCGGGCGTGATTAAGCCGAAGCTGATTTTAAAAGACGGAAATGTGCAGGGCGTAGCAGTAGACATGGGCCGGCCGATTTTTAAGCCGAAAGGCATACCGGCAGAATTTCCTTCCGACAATGTTCTTTATGAGACGCTGACAGTGGATAACCGGCAGCTCGATATTGCATCCGTGAACATGGGCGTACCGCATACGATGGTGTTTAAAGATAAGATTGATTTGGATGAAGTGCTGGCATACGGGCCGCGCATCGAAAAGGACGCGCATTTCCCCAAGCATACAAATGTGAACTTTGTAAAGGTCATGGATAAGCATACAATTGCAGTCTCAACCTGGGAACGCGGCGCCGGCAAGACAATGGCCTGCGGAACGGGATGCTGTGCGGCAGTTGTGGCTTGTTTTAAACGCGGATTGACGGAGCGGGAAGTAACGGTAAAGCTTGAGGCCGGCGATCTGCTGATTGAATATCGTGAGGACGAGACGGTGCTGATGACCGGACCCGCGGAGATGGTCTATGAAGGCATCTATCTCGGCAGTAAACTTTGGAAAACCATCGAGTAAAAGAAAAAAGCAAGGAACCGGATAAAACAGTTATTCCGGTTCCCGAACATATCAAACATTTATCTGCCGTTTTTTTAAGAAACGGCTTTACACTTTATTTGGTTGGCGGATTTGTGCGCAATGCGCTTCTATCCCTGCCGCCGTCGGATTTGGACGCGGCATCCGCTGCAACGCCGAACGACCTGACCGCCATGTTTGAGTCCAGCGACACGGTCAGCGTGGTGGCAAAGGCGCCTGACTTTGGCACCGTCGAACTCGTGGTCAAAGACGCGGGCAAACGCTATACGGTCGAACATACAACATTCAGAAAAGACTTTTATCATGAAGGCGGATCACACCGGCCAAGCGCGGTGGCGTTTACCGATTCGCTTGAGCAGGATGCGTTAAGGCGGGACTTTACGATTAACGGCATCTATTATGACATAGAGAAACAGGCGGTCATTGATCCGCTCGGCGGAGTGGAAGACTTAAAAACGATGACCATCAGGGCGGCGCAGAAAGATCCCGAGAAAACCCTGGCGGATGACGGGTTGAGAATCATGCGGATGGCGCGCTTTGCCTGCGAACTCAATTTTAAAATCGCGCCGGATTTATTTAAAGCGGCGTGCCGGTATGTGCATTATTTGGCCGACATTACACCCGACAGAAAGCAGACGGAATTAAAAAAGATACTGCTGTCAGACATCAAGTATCAAGGCTATAACGGGGCGTTTAACGTGTCAAAACCCAAAAGAGGACTAATCATACTCATGGCGGCCGGTGCCCTTAAATACATCTTTCCGGTGCTTGACGAGGGAAGCGGCGTGATGCAAAACAAGGAATACCACATCCATGATGTACTGGGACATAACATCAATACAATGGCCAACACCACGCCGGGATATGCGCTCCGGCTCGCGGGGCTGCTGCATGACGCGGCCAAACCGCAACAGCTGAAAACCACGGGCAAGATGTATCAGCACGATACGGTGGGCAGTGATATGGCAAGAAAAATGCTGACTGCGCTCCGCACCCCAAAACCGGTCATTGAACATACATGCCTGCTGATTAAAAACCATATGTTCGACCTTGAGGGCAAAGCGAAAGACAGCACCATCAGGAAGAAAGCCAAGCAGATCGGGTTTGACCATATGATGGAACTGGCTGATCTGCGGCGTGCCGATGTGATTGGATCGGGCATCGAAACAGAATCACCGACATCGGATAACTGGATACGCGTGGTGAACGAAATGAAGGATGCTGGCGTCCCGGAAACCGTGCGCGGACTTGCGGTGAACGGCGATGACTTGATGGATGCCATGAATATACCCGAGGGGTGGAAGATCGGCAGACTGCTGGACAGGCTGCACGATATCACGCTTCAGAATCCGAAGCAGAACACGCGGGAAACGCTCATCCGCCATGCCAAAAAAATTATTAAGGAAAGCGAATTCAAAGATGATTGATTATCATATACATTCAGAATTTTCATCAGACGCAGAACACACACTGGATCAGATTTGCCAGGCGGCGCTAAAAAAAGGCATAACCGAGATTGCTGTATGTGACCACCTGGATTTGGATTATCCGGTTGATGAAGTGATGCATTTTGACTTTGAGAAAAGAGGACGGGCGATCCGGCAGGTGCGAAATAAATATCCCGATTTGATCATCAGAGAAGGGATTGAGATTGGTTTGATGGAAAGCACCAAACGGGATTATGTAAACATGCTAACGCAATACGATTTTGATTTTATTTTAAATTCGATTCATGTGGTGGACGGGATGGACCCGTATTACGGCGACTACTTTCAGAGCCGCAGCATTGAAGCGGGTATCCGGGAGTATCTGGAGGCGATTTTAAGCAGTATTACCGGATTCAATGCATACTCGGTCATCGGCCATATCGGCTATTTTGCACGGTACACAGGCGAAGAAAAGCGGCCCATCCAGTACGCGGAGTATCCGGAACTCTTTGATGAAATCTTAAAGACGGTCATAAAAAACGATAAAGGCATTGAAATCAACACCAAGGGTGTCACCTTCACCGGGGAAACGCTTCCGCCAAGGTCCATACTCCAGCGCTATTATGAGCTTGGCGGAGAAATCATCACCGTTGGGTCAGACGCACATATCATCAGCAGAGTCGGCGACGGAATTGAGGATGCGGTTAAGATGCTGAAAGAAATCGGGTTTAAAGCGATTACGCGATTTGAGAAGTTAAAACCGATTCAATATGATATATAAACTGCATATATTCCGCTTTGCCATCGGTTTACAGCCGCTGTAAAATCCAGTATACTGAGTGAGGCAAATAGTCGATAAGGGGGCGGAATGCGCATGGCAGAATCCATCAGAACAATTCAAGCGGATGCGGTTGAACAGGCCGTTTATGCGCTTTTTTTAAAGACAGCTCAATCGCCCGACGATGAAGTGATCGCGGCGGTTAAACAGGCCGAAAAAGCCGAAACCCATCCGGCCGCAAAAAAAGTCTTAAAACAACTCATCTTAAATAAAACCGTATCAGACGAAACCAGCATCCCGTACTGCCAGGACACCGGCATGGCAGTGGTGTTTTTGGATATCGGCCAGGATGTGCATTTATCCGGAGATATCGACGGTGCCGTCAACCGCGGTGTGAAGCGTGCCTATCAGGATGGATACTTTCGGACTTCGGTCGCCCATCCGCTCACACGCGTCAACACAAAGGACAATACTCCGGCAGTTATCCACAAAAATACGGTGTCTGGGGATAAAATAAAGATTTTCGCTATGGCAAAGGGCTTCGGCAGTGAAAACATGAGTGTTCTGAAGATGTTAAAACCGTCGGACGGGATTGACGGCATCAAGGCTTTGGTCGCAGAGACCATTAAAAAAGCGGGCGGCAGCCCGTGCCCGCCTGTGGTGCTGGGCATCGGCATCGGCGGTACGATGGAAATGGCGGCGCTGACAGCCAAACGGCAGCTCTTAAGGCCGCTGAATGATCAGAACAGTGACGCACAGGCAGCGCAGCTGGAAAGCGAAATTTTATCGCTTGCCAACAGCTTGGGGATCGGCGCGATGGGCTTCCCGGGAGACGTGTACTGCATCGGCGTTAAAATCGGATTGTTCCCGACGCATATTGCCGGACTGCCCGTTGCAATCAACATCAACTGCCATGCGGCACGGCATGCGGAAACGGAGATATAGAATGAAACGGCTGACCTTACCGCTGACGGATGATATGTTAAATGAACTGAATGTCGGCGACGAAGTATATATCAGCGGCACGATTTATACCGCAAGAGATGCAGCGCACCAGCGGATGGCGGAAGCGATTAATGCGAAAAAACCGCTGCCGTTTGAGATGAAAGACGCTGTGATTTATTATACAGGGCCGACCCCCGCTAAGCCCGGGCAGATTGTCGGGTCCAGCGGTCCGACAACCTCCTGCCGGATGGACGCGTTTGCGCCGAGGCTGTATGACCTTGGCATGAAAGGCGTAATCGGAAAAGGGCCGGTTGGCGAAAACGTGAAACAAGCGATCAAGCGCGTCAACGGGTGTTACTTTGCCGCAACCGGCGGCGCCGGCGCACTGTTGGCGGATAGCATCCAATCCGTCGAAGTGATTGCTTATGAAGACCTGGGGCCGGAATCGGTGAAGCGCATGACGGTCAAGGATATGCCGGTGTTTGTGGCGGTGATCCGCGATCAGGATATATATAGTTTGGATTAAAGGAACAGTTAACCGATGAAAAGAATTAGAGTCATATCGTTTATCATGCTGTTGGTTATGGCGGTCGCAATCTTTGTCTGCCTGTTTGATATATTAAGCAATACATTTGACGAAGAAAAAAAGACCGTGGTCTTTAACAGCGGCGGGAAGAAAATTTCCGGCATCTTTGTTCAGGGCGATATTCAGATGGAAAAAGGCATCATTCTCCTGCATGACGAGGGCGTCGATAAAAGCGCGGTAACAGCTGTGGCGTCTGCGTTCCACAAAGAAGGCTACAGCGTCATGTATTATGACCTGCCTGGGCACGGAAACGCGGAAGGGTCATTTTATACCGAATATTATACAGGTGTTTACCTTGAGAATACACTTGAGAGCGCCGTGGAAAAAATGGTCAAGGTGACGGGGCTTGATCAAGAGGACATCGCTTTCTTCGGCGACGGGCTCGGTGCGCGCGTGATATTGAAATATGCGGCCATGACCGAAGGGACCAAGCAGCTTTATCTGATTAAACCCTTTACCGCACAAAAAGACGAGAACCTGATTAATGATGACCTGATGACAGTCGGGAGCCGGGATTATGTCTACATCTTATATCCGAAGATGGATAAAGAATACAATGACTATCTGGCGCCGCAACTATATAGCGGGCTGACCAACGAGCGGCTGGACAGCGAAAAAACCCGGAATGTAAATCTCGCCGGCAACGTCGAATTCAACCGGTTGGATTACAGCATACCCGGGATGGAGGAAAACTCCAACAGCTATATCAAAAAAATCATCTTTAAGGCTTCGGTGCTGAACGGATTCTCTTTAACCTCGGATTTCTTTAACGTCAGAAGCATGATGTTCTTTCTTGTGATGTTTATGCTGGCGGCGGTGATTGTCCTTTTGACCAAGGCATTCAGTCCGTCGCTGAAAGTCAGCAAGAAGGAAAAGAGCCCGTACGGGTTCGGCATTCTCCGGCTGCTGCTGTCCCTGTTGGTGATTGCGGGATATATTATTTTCCGCTTCTTCCTCGGCGGACGGTTGATTTATGAGATAAAACCGCTGTATGACGGGATATTAATAGTGTTCTTCTTATACGCACTGACCGGACTGCACGAACTGAAATACAGAAAAGTGATTCATACCGGCGACACAACCTTCGGCGGCGCTGCATCGTTTACCGCAGGACTGTTAATCAGTGTGGGTGTGGTGCTGTGGGCGTTAAGCGGACTTATCGGATTTAATATATTCAAGGAACGGCTGTTTTATGCCGGGCTTTCTGTGATTGCCGCCTGGCTGGCGTTTTACTTCTATGCGCTGGAGTTCGGCGTGATGTATATGAAAGGCGCATCCGAGCGCGGACAGCGGTATTTAATCCGGTTGGTTTTCCTGCTTCCCTTTATCACCATGTTTATCGTGGCGCTGCTCGGCAAATCCGGAGATATCTACCGGCTTTCGGCACAGCTGCTGCTGATTTGGCTGTGCGTGTATTATACCGAAGGGCTACAGCGGCTGGGAAACAACCTGCTGGTATCAGCAACCTTCCCGGCGTTGCTTTACGGCGTAATGACCGTGGCGTTTACTGTAATAATTGTTTAAAATAGGAGTTGTAAACTAAAGCCATATATATTATAATTATGCACAAATAGACTTAAATGCTATCTATAATTATGTTGCAGCATATTGCATCATGCACCGAGGTGAATACTTAATGATTTGGCAAATCCTTCTGTTTGCTGCTATCGGCTTCTTTGTTAGCACAGTTTTTTTGACGGAGGTACTACGCATACTGACATGCAGTTACCCGATAACAAATAAATTATATAAACAAGGAATTATTTCAGATAAAAAGCGTATTAATTTGCGAAATACAATCAGGCTAGTGATTTATATTTTAATTATTGCAATAATCGTATTTTGCATTGTTTACTTTTTTAATGTACCGTCAAATCTGGGATTTTTTTCAGGGATTTTAATCGCAGTACTTGTTGGATTAAAAAGACTGGGATACAAAGATGCGAATTTATGTGACTATATTCACGCTAATAATTTGTATATTAATATTGAAAATTATAAAAAAACGGATGATGAGGTTATTAATAGATTTATTGAGCTGAAAAAGATAATGAACTGAAAAGCCTATGAAGGATTAAACTGATATAAAATAAAAAAACACCTGACGCTTTATCAGGTGTTTTTTTACTATTCATCTATTAGTACAGCCTTTATTCTTCTCACGCCCGCGGACGAACTCTGTTCTTTCAAAATTTTAAACGTTCCGAGGTCTCCGGTATTCTTGGCATGCGGGCCGCCGCAGATTTCCTTGGAATAATCGCCCATGGTATAAACCTTGACGATATTGTCATACTTGCTGTCAAAGACGCCAACCGCGCCGGAGGCTTTGGCCGCCTCCACACTCATTTCTTCAATGGTGATCGGGATACTTTTTTGAATCGCCTCGTTGACGATGCGTTCCACTTCGGCCAGTTCTTCGGGTTCCACCTTGCGCTCAAATCCAAAGTCAAAACGCAGGCGTTCCGGCGTGATGTTCGATCCTCTCTGCATGACTTCCTGGCCCAGCACCTTGCCGAGCGCGTCGTGCATCAGATGCGTTGCGGTATGCAGCTTTGCCGTGACCTCCGAGGTGTCCGCTAAACCGCCTTTAAAGCGCTGTTCCGCACCGGCGGCAGAGATCTTCTGGTGGTGCTCAAAGGCTTCGTTAAAGCCGGCCTCGTCCACCGTATAGCCTTTTTCTTTTGCAAGCTCCAAGGTAAATTCAATCGGAAATCCGAAGGTATCATATAAGCGGAAAGCCGACTTGCCGTCAATCGCCTTGCCCTCAAGCCGTTCGATCAGCTTGTCAAATTCCTTTAAGCCCTGGCGGATGGTCCGCTGGAAGCGTTCTTCTTCGATATTCAGCTCGTTGATAATATGGGCTTCGTTACTGCCGAGTTCCGGATATGCGTGCTGATACTGCGCCACAATGGTTTTGGCAATCGATGAAAGACTGCCTTCCGCGATGCCCAGTTTCAGGCAGTAGCGGATTGCGCGGCGGATCAGGCGCCTTAGCACATAGCCCTGGTCCACATTGGACGGGGTCACGCCGCTGGTGTCGCCCAGGATAAAGGTGGCGCAGCGGATATGGTCGGCGATAATGCGGAACGCCCTTAAATTTTCTTCATCCGCATCCTTGTAGGTCTTGCCGCTTAATTCTTCAATTTTTTTAATGGGTTTTTCAAATACATCGGTATCATAGACGGATGCCTTGCCCTGAAGCGTAGCGATGGTCCGGTCAAGGCCCATGCCGGTATCCACGTTTTGCTGCTTTAGCGGTTCAAATTTACCGTCGGCGGTTTTGTTGTACTGCATAAACACATCGTTCCAGATCTCAAGATACTTGCCGCAGGAACACGACGGGTCACAGGATTCGCCGCAGGGTTCTTTGCCCGTATCGATAAACATCTCGGTGTCCGGGCCGCAGGGACCGGTCATGCCGGCAGGGCCCCACCAGTTGTGTTTTTTATCTAAGTAGAAGATATGGCTTTCTTCAACGCCGTGGCTCATCCATAGCTCGGCGGATTCCGTGTCGCGCGGTGCGTTCTCGTCACCGGCAAAACAGGTGAAATAAAGGTCCTCGACCGGAAGCCCTAAATATTCCTTGCTGGTTAAAAACTCAAAGCTGTACGCAATCGCGTCCTTTTTAAAGTAATCACCGAGCGACCAGTTGCCCAGCATCTCAAAAAACGTACAATGCGATGCGTCGCCGACTTCGTCGATATCGCCGGTACGGATGCACTTTTGCACATCCACCAGCCGTTTGCCCTCGGGGTGCGTCTCCCCCAGCAGGTACGGAACCAGCGGATGCATGCCTGCGGTGGTGAACAAAACGGTCGGGTCGTTTTCCGGTATCAGTGACGCGGAAGGTATAACGGCATGTCCTTTTGACTTGAAAAAGTCAAGATACATGGCTCTCAGTTCATCAGAGGTTAAGTGTCTCATGTAAAATCTCCCAAATACCGCGGTTTAATGCCGATTTTGTGGTTAAACCGCAGTTAAAAATTATGATGGCATTTGCAAAAAATTATACAATAGTGTTACGATAAAAGTCAAACGGGATATGATATCCTGTCTTTTATTTTAAATTTTATTGGAATATTATTCACGGGGTGTTCACGGGCTTTCGATTGAAAACGCCCTTTTAAAGGTGTAAAATAGAGATTGCGGTGCGATTTAAAAGACAGTATAATATGAAAATGTGCAATCAAAGCAAGAACGCCCGGCAAAAGGGGAAATAAGGATGTTTGAGCCGAAAAAAGAAGTTAAATTCATCAACGCACAAAACACCGGAAAATATATTGATATTCCCATCGTCTGCGAAGCATACAGGGGCGAGCGGAATACGGAAGAGTTTGAAACTGAATATACACTGCATTACCACGACCACGGAACCGGACAGCCCGTGGTGTTTGTTCATGGCGCATATGAATCGGCCTATACGTTTCGCAAGTCGATTTTTCATATCGCACAGAAAGGCTTTCGGACGATTACGCCCGACCTGATCGGGTGCGGATTTTCGGATAAACCGGATATTTTTTATTCGGTAGAGGACCACGGCGTTTTCTTGGAAGCGCTGATTAACCAGCTGAAGCTGGATAAGGTAACGTTTGTGGCGCACGCGGAGGGCGCGGCGTATGCGCTGGATGTGGCGCTGCGTATGCCGGAACGCATTGATCGCCTGGTGCTGATTTCGCCCGGCGGAATCAATGTCGGCTATCCGTTCGGCTTAAAGGCAATGGCGACTTTTTTAGGCAAATCATTTACCCGCTTTTTCTTCAGGCCGGCGATGATGGAACACTTTTTAAAAGAGGCCTTTTTTGATAAAACCAAGGTAACACCGAGAATGGTGAAGAACTATTTTATCCAGTTCCGCGACCCGGTGGCTAAACGTGTTTTACAGAAGATGCTGGTTAACTATGACGATTCACAGGTCATTGAGCATTTAAACAACCTAACGCATAAAGCGTTGATTCTTTGGGGACTGGATGATTCGTACCACTCCGAAGAGATTATTGAGTTTTTCAATACAGGCATCGAGAACGCACATCTGATGCCGATCAGAAACGCCGGCTTTATGCTTCACGAAGAAAAGTTTGACCGGTTTAACGAAGTCGTGCTTAAATTCTTAAACTGGCAGCGCGAGGATACACAAGCTCTGGAATAATATCAGAAAGGGGGATTTGCGGCGCATGCGTTTTTAAGCGCAGGTCTTGCCGCATCATGACCGGTGTCTCATTCACATACGCATTTCACCGTACAGCTGTCGGAACAGTTCATCAAAGACCACCTGCCTTTTGCCCCCGGAGAATTCCTGAAAGTGTATATTGTCGTGCTTGATATTGCCGCGTACAAAAAACCGCTGGTCAGCGAAATCGCTGCGGCGCTCGGACAGCGCGAAATGGATGTTATTTCGGCGCTGGAATATTGGCAGGAAAAAGGGCTTCTCACCATTAAAAACGAAAAACAGATGTGGGTGGCGGTGCCCGAAGAAACGGTGAAACCCACGCACGCATCCGGATTGTATACGGATAAATCCTATAACGACACCCTCCAGCAGATGTTTGGCACGCATATCCTAAAGACAAGCGAGTACCAAATGATCTATGACTGGACGGATGTATTAAAGCTTCCAAAAGAAGTGTGCATGATGGTGATCGAATACGCCATACAGAGAAAGGGCCGTTCGGTCAGCATCAGCTATATGCACGCCATCGCAAAAACCTGGGCGGAAAAAGGCATTGACAGCATGGAACAGGCGGCGGCGGAGATTGACCGCTATGAGCGTATCAGCAGCGGTGCCAACCGGGTACTCGGCTTTATCGGCGGCGTGGGCAGATTGCCAAGCAAACCCGAAATGGGACTCTACCAAAAATGGACCGAAGAATGGGGATTTACACTGGACGCGATTATGGCCGCTATTACGGACCTCACCAACACAGCAAGCCCCAGTTTTAAATATATCGATACGATTTTAGAGAATCTGAAAAACCAGGGCGCAGTCACGGCGCGAAAAATTACCGAGAGCCAGGCAACGGCATCTAAGGTAAGAAGCGACGCAAAGGCATTGCTCGGCATGATTGATGCCGCGCTGACACGGCCGAACCTGGATAAGCTGGAAGCCTTTAAGGCGATGGGCTTTAAACAGGACGCACTGATGCTGGCCTTTGCCGAGGCGGCGAAAAAACCGAACGTCAACCTGAATTATGTGGAGAGCATTTTAAAGGGATGGAAGAAAGAGGGGCTGACCGCTAAATCCAAGATTGCCGCTCATCTCATTTCACAGAGCACGCTGATTACCAATGCATACGCGTTTTATAAAAAAGCGGGTATCACGCAGAAACTGAGCGATGCACAGTTAAAGCAGTATCTGGCATGGACGGATGAGAACGGGTTTGAGCCGGACATGATGGATGCGGTCGCGGTGTATGCCGGCACGGCTAAAAATCCGTATCAGTATATGGTAAAGCTGTTCAGTATCATGGTGGAAAAGAACGTGAAAACGCTGGACGCATTTAACGCACAGCAGACGATATTCAATACTTCAAACGCGGGCAAAGACGAGTATTTAAAACGCACGTATTCGCCGGAGGACTTTCAGGCGGATCTGGACCATATTGAAATTGACGGGGAGGATGACGCATGAGCGCGGCGTATGACAATGTAAACGCGCGTTATGAGCGCATCATACGGCAAAACGAGCGTATACTTGAGCAAAAGCGTGCGGAAGCGTATCAAAAGGCGCCGGCACTGGAAGAACTTGAAGCCTCCCTTTTAGCGCTGAATCTGGAGCGTGTGCAAACTGCTCTGATTACGGATGACAGCGGAAAGACGCTTGATGCAGTTAAGAAGCGCATCTCAGAGGCCGAAGCGAAAATCAAATCCCTGCTCAAAGAAAACGGATTTGACGCCAGCCATTTAGATCCGGTTTATACCTGTACTAAATGTCAGGACACCGGATATATCGACGCCATGACAAAATGCACATGTTTCCACCGGTACCTGCTGGAAGAGCGGGTGAAAGAATCGGGATTAAATGCGGACAGCGGAACCTTTGAAGCCTTTAATGCAGATGTCTTCGGGGAGCAAAAAACCAAGGACGGTATCACGCAGAAGCAGTATATGACCGGATTAAAAAAGCGGGCGGAAGCGTTTGCCGACAGCATACCGGACGGTAAAGCCATCACGTTTATCATGATGGGCAACACCGGAACAGGCAAAACCTTTCTTGCCGAAGCCATATTAAACCGTGCCTTAAAGAACGGACAAATCGGAACTTATATTACGGCGAACCGGCTGTTCTCTGACTTTCATAAGCACCGGCTGGGCGAGGACGTGGATATTGACCTCTATCACGATATTCCGGTGATGGCGATTGACGATCTCGGCACCGAGGTCATGACCCGGAACGTGACCGAAGCCTATTTTTATAACCTGATTAACGAGCGCATGATACGCGGGCGGATAACGGTGATTGCCACTAATCTTGAACCCGCAATCATCAAAGAACGTTACGGCGACCGGACGTATTCGCGGCTGTTTTCCAAGCAGTCAGAAAAGTACTTGATTCCGGCAGAATTCACTGATATCAGAAAATAAAAAAACCGGGATTCCCCGGTTTTTGTTTTATAGTTTTTCAGCCGCGTCCAGCCGTTCCCACGGCAGGTCAAGATCAGACCGGCCGAAATGCCCGTAAGCCGCAATCGGCTTATAGATTGGACGCAGCAAATTCAGCCGCTCAATGATGGCGTCAGGCCTTAGATCAAAGTGCCGGCGTACCAGCCCTTCCAGCGTTTCACTGCCGGTCGTACCCGTACCGAATGTTTCGACAAAGATCGACACCGGTTCGGCGACGCCGATGGCGTATGAAACCTCAATCTCACATTGCTCCGCCAAGCCCGCCGCAACCAAATTCTTTGCGATATAGCGCGCCATATATGCCGCGGACCGGTCCACCTTGGTCGGATCCTTGCCGGAAAACGCGCCGCCGCCGTGGCGGGCATAGCCGCCGTAAGTATCCACAATAATTTTTCTGCCGGTTAACCCGGAGTCTCCCTGCGGCCCGCCGATGACAAACCGTCCCGTCGGATTGATGTAATACTTTGTTTTGTCGTCCAATAACTGCGCCGGAATCGCCGGAATAATCACTTCGCGCTTGATGTCTGCGACAATCTGCTCATAGGTAACTTCATCGCTGTGCTGTGTGGATACCACTATCGTATCGACCCTGACGGGTGTTTTGCCGTCATATTCCACGGTGACCTGGGACTTGCCGTCCGGGCGTAAGAAATCCAGTGTTTCAGACTTTCTGACATCCGCCAGTTTACGTGTTATTGCGTGCGCCAGGCTGATGGGCAGCGGCATCAGTGCATCGGTTTCTTTGCAGGCATAACCGAACATCATGCCCTGGTCGCCGGCGCCTTTGCCTTTGTTGTCGCCGGATTTAGACTCAAAACTCTGGTTGACTCCGAGTGCGATATCACCGGACTGCTCATCAATGCTGGTAAGAACGCCGCAGGTCTCATAGTCAAAACCGTACTTGGCGCGGGTGAATCCGATATCACGGATGGTATCCCGCGCGATTTTCGGGATGTCAACATAACATTCCGTGCTGATTTCTCCCATCACCAGAACAAGCCCTGTGTTCACGGCGGTTTCACATGCTACGCGTGCATTCGTATCGTACTTGAGTATTTCGTCCAACACCGCGTCGGAAATCTGGTCGCAGATTTTGTCCGGATGCCCTTCGGTGACGGATTCGCTGGTAAAAAATCGTTTCATTTTCTGTCCTTCTTTCTATATCTTTTTTCGGAGGTAAAACAAAACCCCCGGTCAAAGACAAGGGGTGCTCATCAAAAAGATATCCCTCATCTTTCAGAACATAGTGTTCTGCGGGAATTGGCACCATTGCGATAAACGCCGGTTGCCGCAGCTTTCAAACGGGCCCGTCCCTCAAGCTGCTCTGGATAAGGCTAATTTCCAATAACGAGTATAAACGAAAAACATGAAAAATGCAACCAAAAATTGGATCAGCTTGTCAAAGCGAAATCAGAGTGATAAAATATTCGACATAATAAAATAAAAAAAGGAGAACACAATGCATCCTTCATTTCAGGTTTTTGGCCTGTCGATACATTTCTATTCGATCTTTTTCCTGCTCGGCTTAGTTGCCGGATGTTTGGTTTTTGTATACAGTAATCCGAATTTAAAAAAATACAGGGAAAAGCTTCTAGACTGTTACTTATATATTTTGGTGGGCATTCTGGTTGGCTCTAAGCTGTTATATATCTTACTGAATGTACATACTTATGTTGATGATATCTCCAAAATGTGGACGGATTTCAGAAGAGGATTTGCTTTTTACGGTGGTTTCATCGGTGCAATCCTGGCGGCGCTGTTGTTTTTTAGAAAGAAAAACCTGCCGTTTTGGACGTTTGTCGATTCCGCGGCGCCGGCGATTCCCCTGGGCCATGCCATCGGCAGAATCGGCTGTTTGTTTGCCGGATGCTGTTATGGCACGCCTACTGATCTGCCGTGGGGTATTGTCTATCCGAGCAGCTGTCCGATTGCGCCTGCGGGTATTTCGCTCCATCCCTATCCAATCTATGAGCTGCTGCTGAATCTCGTATTGTTTGGAACGCTGATGCTGCTTCGCAGTAAGGTAAAGGTCGGTGGACGCCTGATGTCGATGTACTTAATCGGCTACAGCCTGATCCGTTTCGGGCTGGATTATGTCAGAGGCGATTTTAAGCAGTATTACTGGGGACTGAGCAGTTCCCAATGGATCAGCATTGCCATGTTTGTGATCGGGATGGCGGCATTCTTCCTCTTAAAGCTGAAAAAAGAACAAGCCATTGAGTAAACGATAAATAAAAAAGGGATGCGCGAATGCGCGTCCCTTTTTCTTTATATCCGTTTATTTTTTAACATTAATGGTTTGATAAAAATCCGCCAGATGCGCTTTCGTATAAACCCGCTCGCCGATCAGCGCTAAAAGAACGAATCCGGCTTTAGCGGCGCTTGCCACCAGCACGCCCCGTGTGACCAGAACGGTCTGGCCGATAATTACATCAATGCCGAACCAGACTAGAAAGCCGATAATGACCATTAAAACCGGCATTACGCGATTGTCGAAAAGCGTACTGCAGCCGGCAGCGGCCATAATGAATATAAGACCTAATGAATAATTCATCATCATGCCGGACGCACCCGCGATATCCGCTGTGAATGCCGGACCAATGATGGAAGCGATGGTGCCGGACGCGGCCGCAAGCGCAGATGCGAGCGCAAACGATAAAACATACAGCAGCTTGTTTGAAGCGGTAAGGCCTTTGCGCTTATATAGCGGCTTGCCGAGCTTGGTGAGGTATATCAAAACAAAGACAGCAACCGCGGATAAAATCAGCAGTGAAATCGGCAGATACTGCTCTGAAAAAGCGGTATAAGCTGTTGGAGCAAATTCGCCGCTGACCGAGAAAACCGTATCCAGATAAACAAAGGATAAAGCCGTGATGACAAGTCCGGTGAAAACGGACGGGATTTTGGCGATTGCGGTCAATAATCCGGTGAACAGGCCGATGCAGACTGCGCCGCCGAAGCAGAGAATCAGCATGCTGTAAAAGTTCATTTGGTTAAACCCGCTCATCAGCACGAAATATGTGACGACTGCGATTGCAGGAATTGACAAATCAAAGTTACCCGTACGCACAGATATCAGCATCGCCAGTGAAAGCAATAACAGCGGTGAGAATTCGATCAGCGCCGCTCTCAGGCTGACGGGATTCAATAAACCAGGGCTGAACACAAACCCGATCACAACGATTGCCGCGATAATCATGAAAATTAAAAGTCCAAAACTTTTATCGGCAAAATTGTTTTTTGACCGCGGAATAAAGACAGCGGTCGGGACGATGTGCTTGTCCGGCGCATGGGACAAGTCCATATCATCCGGAGAAATCACCGGTTGCTCCTCTTCGGTGCCGATGTCCGATGCCCAGTCTTTGGCTTCGGCTTCTATAGATTCATAATCAGGTTCGGGCACAACATCAGCGCCGGTATCCTTAAAACCGGAAGCAGGCGCTTCGTTTTCGGCTTTTTTATCTTTTTTGGATTTAAACAAACCCTTTTTGGCTTTCTTTTCGGAAGCAACAGGCGTGCCGCATTCGACACAAAACTGCGATCCTTCCGGTATATTTGCGCCGCAATTTTTACAGGTTGCCATATATGTTCCACCTTTCGACTATCGTCATACTGTGTATTTTTCCTTTAATGCTTTTATTATAAAACACAGGGATATCAAATACAACCGTCTCTGCCGTCAAAGATTACGGCGTCTCGTCATCTCCGGACTTTTTTGAAAATAAATCACCCAGTCGTCTGCGCTTTTTCGGCGGTACTTCGTCCGGCTGGATCAGGATTTCGTCATCTTCCGGTTCGGCAAGCTCGGCTAGAGTATCCGCATCTTCATCCAATACAATCTCAATCAATTCTTCTTCGGGTTCGTCGTCGCCAAACAGCCCCGGCATCAGTTTATCAATCGGATTTTTCTCTGTTTTTTCGCTGATATGCATCTCAACCCGGCTTTCGAATTCCGGAATGTTGGGATCGGGTTCATCTTCTGCGGTTTCGATGCGCTTTACAATGCGGCTTAACGCCCGCGAAATAAAGTTGCCTTCTTTTTTGTCCTGATCGGAAACGGCCGGAGTATCCGGCTGGGCCGTACGGGATTTTGGTTTATTCTGCGGTTCGGCAGTTTTGCTTTCGCTCGCCGGACCGGCAGGTACAGCCGCGCTTTCGGGTGTTTCGGCCTGTTCCGGCTTTGGCGGTGCCTTTTGAGCGGACTGTGCTTTATTCCGGCCTTTGGGCAGCAGCTTATCCAGATAAGATACGTAATCCGTGTCTTCTGCGCTGATTTCTTCCGATGGTTCGGCGGTATTTTCCGCGGGGGCTTCGTCTTCGGATTTTCCTAAATGCAATTTTTCTTTAATCATAGCTGCCAACCGTCCGATTTCTTTAAAACTAGATTCAATATTGTCTTTTAAATCACTGCCGTCAGCAATCTTGTCTGTCTGCGGTTCGGAATCCGGCTCCGGTTTTGCATTTGCTTTCTGCGGCGCATCTGGTTTAATTTGCGGGGTCTCAGGCACCGGAACTTCCGGCTTAGTACCAGCCTCTGCCTCTGGTTCGTTTGCTGCCTGCTGTTTTAACTCTGCCAGCATGGACTGCCAGTCTACGGCTTCAACTTCTGTGTCGTCTGCCAGTATCGGAGCAGGTTGTTTGACCGGTGGCTTAGGCTGCGGTGACGGCGCTGTTTCTGCCGGAGCCGGTTTAACCGGAGCGGCTTCAGCAGGTGCCGCGAGTGCAGCAGCTTCAGTTGTTTCCTCGGGCTTTGGCGCGCGTTTAATTTTACCGAATAGGAATCCTAAAATTAGTGCAATTGCCAGCGTCACCAGTACCGGGATTGCCATGCTGACAGCGGCGGAAAACCGCTGGGCATTCATTGGCTGGGACGCCGGATCCATATCAAAGCTAATATCAGATACAATGCCGTCCGACAATTCAAAAACCGCTTCATTGAAATAAGTGCCTTCTATTTGTGTATCATAATAGATAATAATAGTCTTGTTTAAATAATAAAACTCATATGCACGGAATTCACCCGTGAGTGAGTTGTTATAATCGGTGTAGTAGCCGGTAACCACCAAGCCGAGGCGTCCGTCTGCCTCAATTGATTTGGGCGACTGGTAGGTCATATAAACCGGAAAAGCGGAATCGAGATATGCGGTAAACCGCTCCGCTTCAGCATGCAGTTGGTCTTCGGTCAAAAGGGAAAGGTCAAGGTCTTCGCGGCGCGCAAATCCGAAGTCTTCACTAAACACGGTGTCCAGTCCGCTGTTTGCACCGATCTGAACGGTCAGCATCTCATAGACGCTTTCGGCCTGATACGCGGATGCTGCAGTGAAAAATTCGGTACCTTCGCCTGGTTCTGTCTCTTTGAGCTCGGCGACAAAGTTAGCGGGCAGGGTCACGGTGAATCCGTCTAAATCAATAGATTCGGCAGACGCAGCCGGCATGATGCCGCAGATTAAAACAAATATAAGCAGTGAAAAAATGAGTTTTTTCATATCAACCTCAGAGCAAGAGAATATGTCGGCGAAAGCTAAAACGCCTGATACGTCATTATACACCATGGCTTTCCTTATTTGTAGGCTATTTGTCAGGAGAAGGCAGGAAAGCAGGAAGAAAAAACACATTGACGGAATTAGGGTTGTTTGTTATGATGAATCAGGATATCTGACGGGGAATCCCCATCGATATCTTTTTTATTTTTTATATAAGCTTGAATAACCCAAGGGGAAGGATAATAAAAATGTCAGGCACATTGGTTTGCGGCGCACAATGGGGCGACGAAGGAAAAGGCAGGTTTGTCGATTATTTGGCGGAAACAGCGGATATGGTTATCCGTTATCAGGGCGGAAATAACGCAGGACACACGGTAATCACCGGCGGTGTGACATATAAACTGCACCTGATTCCATCCGGCATCTTATATAAGAATAAAACATGTATCATCGGAAACGGTCTGGTTGTGGATCCGAAGTCATTGCTGGACGAAATTGAGATGCTGCGCGAGCACGGAATCGATACGTCATGTCTGTGTCTGTCTGACCGGGCGCATGTGCTGATGCCGTACCACCGGTTGATGGATGAATTAAATGAAGAACAGCTGGGCGACGACAAAATCGGCACCACGAAAAAGGGAATCGGTCCGGCATATACAGATAAAACCTCCCGGATCGGCATTCGCTTCTGCGATATGCTGGATACCGAGGATTTTAAGGCGCTGGTCAAAAAGCGTACGGCAGAAAAGAACGAGATTATCACTAAAATATACGGCTATGATCCGGTAGATGCGGACGCGATTATCAGAGAATATACGGAGTATGCGGAAAAGCTGAGGCCGTATATTAAGGACACGGCGCTGATGATCTATGAGGCGTATGCAGCGGGCAAGTCTTTGTTGTTTGAGGGTGCGCAAGGCATGCTCTTAGACCTTGACTTCGGCACATACCCTTACGTGACATCCTCGCACCCGACCTCAGGCGGCGTTTTCTCCGGCGCAGGTATCGGGCCGCGGGCACTGACAGAGATTGTGGGCGTGGTGAAGGCGTATAGCACGCGTGTGGGCGAAGGACCGTTCACAAGCGAGTTGATTGATGCGACCGGGGATATGATACGTGAAAAGGGACATGAATACGGCACGACGACCGGACGTCCGCGGAGATGCGGCTGGCTGGATCTGGTGACCGTGGCATATGCGGCTCGTATCAATGGGATTACCCAGATTGCGCTGTCCAGAATGGATACGCTCGGCGGATTTGACGAGGTTAAAATCTGTGTGGGCTATCAGTTCGAAGGCAAGACCATCAAGAATTATCCGGCGTCGTTAAAAGACGTCGCGAAATGCGAGCCGATGTATGAGACGTTTAAAGGCTGGGACGCAAATCTGTCGCACATCCGGAAATTTGAAGAGCTGCCCGAAGCGGCGCAAGTCTATGTCCGGTTTATTGAGGATTATCTCAACGTTCCGGTGACGATGATCGGCGTCGGACCGCAGCGGGAAGAATGTATTAGAAAATAAACAGCTCAATACAAAAGGCTGCAAATCCGCAGCCTTTTGCTTTTCTTCTTGATTTATTCATTAACTTTTTCGCTATTGAATTCGGTCAGATCATCCCGGTCAAAGTCGCCTTCAAAATGATCGAACATCATCGTTCCGGACATACCCAGCATTTCGTAACCTTTTGGCTGCGCACTAACCCACGCTTCTGGGGTAATCACAATCTCACCGGTTTTAAAGTTAACCACTCCGTTAATCGTATATTCACCGGACTTTCCGTCATAGTTACCGGGAGCCGGAGAAAATTTAAACGTACCGGCAGCCTCTCCGGTCTCATTATCCATGGAATCAATAGTGAGCAGAAACAGCATATCGCCGGTTGTATTGAGATAATCACCTTGCCACTCTCCAAGATAATCTTTTGTTTTATCAAATACCGGATTTAAGAATGAATCATCATGCAGGGCATATTCAGGGTCCGGATGGCTGAGTTCGACGAAGTATTCAAAGGTCCAATCCGGATTCACAAGATTCAGGAAGCGCAGCGTTTCCTGGGTTTTTAAGTATACGGCTTCAAACGCCACATACTTATCCCAAAAGTTGTCATCATTGGCGCATAGCCCGCTAACGTAATCAGCGAAATCATAATAGACATTAGACATGCCGTCAGAGGTTAAAATACCGGCTTTAAAGGACTCATACTCAATCGCGTCAGAAACCTGGTTGCGTTCTAAAATATTAAGGTACTCATCTTCTTTGTGCATTACATCGCTGTCATAGCCAACAAACCCGTTGGTATTAATCGAATCATACTTTAAATTATCCAACCCGTACTGATCATATATAAGGCCGGAAAGCACATAGGAAAACAGTAAGACACTCATGTTTTGATCATCAAAATCGACATCACTGATTGAAATCAATGCAGCTTTTTCATTACCATCTGTTTGCTGCCAATAATATTCGCCATCTACAATTAAATCCTCGCAAACGAAAAAATCATCTAAAAGATAATCAAATAACGTTCTTGTGTATTCTCTCTCACCGAAAGCCGTAATCATATCATAAACATAGGCGATTGCTGCGTCATACTGGTCTTTATCGATCAATATAACCTCGTAATCGTCTGCAAAATCGTAATCATCCGGTTGATCAAACCTCAGGGTTATACCGTAGTTTTTATACAGGAAATGATATTTTTGATCGCTTTCCTCGGATATATCATAATATATCTTCTGATGATAATCAGAGTATGGGTCTTTCTGACAATAATCAGAGTATGGGTCTTTATTATCATCCTCGCTCGCAATACATGCCACAATCCCAATCGGGACAGCCAGCGCACAACCGCTTGAAAATAAGACCATCAGAACAAGTAAACATAAAAAAAGCCTTTTTGCCATAACCATGCCTCCGGATTACATTGATACCTAATTATATATGATGTGTTAAAAAAAGTCACCGGATAACTTTTGCTTTTTTCAGGTTTCTTCTGTAAAATGAGAATACAAATCTGAGCGGCGGAGATAAACGTGTGGTCAAGATAGAAGGCATCATCTGTGATATCGTCTACAGGAACGAAGAGAACGGATATACGGTTTTAGAGATCGAGGTGGACGGCGAACTGGCCGTTGCGGTCGGCGCATGCCCGCATGTTGTGGTCGGCGAATTCGCTGTGCTTTACGGCGTCTGGACCGAGCATAAATCTTACGGCCGTCAGTTTAAAATCACCAGCGTGGAGACCGCGCTGCCAGACAACCCCGTCAGCATCGAAATGTATCTTTCCAGCGGAATCATTAAAGGCATCGGGCCGGTAACCGCAGAAAAAATTGTATCCGAGTTTGGGAAAAGCACGTTTGATATCATCGAAAACGACCCTTTGCGGCTGTCACAAATCAAGGGCATATCCAAGCATCTGGCCCAGAGCATCCATGATAACTTTATGCAGAACGCCGCGCTTAAGGGTGTGATTATGAAACTGCAAAACATCGGCCTTTCGGTGAAGCAGGCATTTCGCGCGCATGAAAAATACGGCGCAATCGCTGAGGAACTGATTAAAGAAAATCCGTATCGGATGATTGATGATATATACGGCATCGGCTTTGAACGCGCCGACAGGATTGCGGAATATATGGGCATCGACCGCAACGCGCCGTTCCGCGTGGAAAACGGAATTAAACATGTATTAAAACTGGCGCTGGGCGAAGGACATACCTGTCTGCCGGAGGGAGTGCTGGTTAAAAAAACCATGGACATTATCGGCGTTTCGGAACAGCTGACAAGGCTGAGCGTGGCACAGCTGGCGCTGAAAGGTGATATCTCAAAGAAAATATATGAAGGTGTGACCGCGGTGTTTTTAACCGGTGCTTATATCGCCGAGACTGAGACCGCAAGACGCCTGTATATGCTTTACCGGTCCGAGCCAAAAATGGCGGTCAAGGATATTGAAGGAGAAATTGAATTTTACACCGAGACCTTCCCGATATCCGACGAACAAAGAGCGGCGGTTTTTAATGCACTCAGCCATAATGTCTGCATCATCACCGGAGGCCCCGGCACCGGAAAGACCACAATCATCAATGTCCTGCTTAAAATTATGGAAGCCAACGGCATGATGACCGCGCTGTGTGCACCGACCGGGCGTGCGGCCAAACGGATGGAGGAATCCACTGGTAAAGAGGCAAGAACGATTCACCGCTTATTGGAATACGGCTATGACTTTGAAGACAGCGAGGATTATTACCGGGACGGGCGCAATAAGTTTATGCGCAACGAAGAAAACCCGCTGGCCGCTGACGCCATCATTGTGGATGAGGTCTCTATGGTCGATATTTTTCTGGCCAATGCATTATTAAAAGCAATCAGCCACGGAACGCGTGTGATTTTTGTCGGGGATGCCGACCAACTGCCGTCGGTGGGCGCCGGAAACTTTTTAAGGGACGTGATTAAATCCGGATTTTTGCCCGTATTCCGGCTGACCAAGTTCTACCGCCAGGAAGAAGGCGGAAACATCATCGCAAACGCGCACCGCATCAATCTGGGGAGTGCCCCAAATATGTATGAAACCGGCGATTTTGTTTTTGTGCCGGCGGACAACCACCAGGCCACGCTGAATGCACTGTTAAAGCTGATTGAAGATAAAGAATATGCGGACGCACAAATACTGTGCCCGCTCAAAAAAGGCATCATCGGGGTCAATAACATTAACCAGCAGGTGCGGGAGCAGAAAAACCCTTATCGTGTTACCGTGCCCGAACTGAAAAAGGGTGAAACCATATACCGGAAAAGCGATAAAATCATCCAAACCGTCAATAACTATAACAAGGAGTGGATGTGGATTACAGACGCGCATTATTACCAGCAGGGCTTCGGCGTTTTTAACGGCGATGTCGGTTTTATCGCGGATGTCGATAAAGACGCAAAAACCGCATTGATTGAGTTTGACGGCAAACAGGCGGAGTATACCCAAAACGAACTGGAGCAGCTGGAGCATGCCTATGCGATTACGATTCATAAATCACAGGGCTCGGAGTTTGATACCGTCATCATTCCGCTTTATTACGGGCCGAGCCCGTTCTTAACACGGAATCTTTTATATACGGCAGTGACGCGCGCCAAGAAAAAAGTGGTGCTGATCGGCATGAAAAAAACCGTGGAACATATGGTCAATAATAACCGTATCACACGCCGGTATACCGTGCTCAGCAATGAAATCAAAGAACTGGTTGCCATCTTCGGCAAGCTGGGTGAAAAAGGGGAAGAACAAGAATCATGACAGCAGCAGGATTTATTTTAAGACAGCTTTATGCGTTCCTGCTGCCGTCGCCGCCGGTATGCGGATTCTGCGGGGCGCGTAAAGCGCACGAAGAAGATGAGTGCGGGAACTGTATTGAAGAGCGCGAACGGCTGGTATGCAGCACCCAAAAAGACGGGGCATATGCGTGCTATTATTATGACAGCATCATAAAAGATTTCATTCACCGGTTTAAGTACGGACGCCAGGAATTTTTATGCGAAGAGATTGCGCGCGAAATGGAAAAGCTGATATCACGCAATCAGATTAAGGCGGATTATATTACGTATATTCCGCTTCACCGGTCAAAACGGCGGCGGCGCGGATTTGACCAGGCAAGGGCAGTGGCGGATGCGCTTGAGGTGCTGACCGGCATTCCGGCGGTGAGCCTGCTTGTCCGGACAAAACGCACGCAAACGCAGGCGCAGCTTTCACCGGAAATGCGTAAACAAAATGTGAAAAATGCATTTAAATCTAAGATTGATGATAAAAAATATCAGGAAAATGTTATAATATTATTAGACGATGTTTATACGACCGGCGCCACGATGCAGGCGGCACGCGAAACACTGGCGGAAAGCGGGATAAAAACCATTATACCGATGACGCTGGCGGTTTCGACTTACGGCACGGACGTTTAACACCGGATAACGAGCGTTTCAACATACAGCAGCGGGCAAAAAACAAAATAACGCATCATAAAGGAGGCTTAAAACATGGATATTTTGATTACTGGCAAAAACATGGAGGTATCGGATTATCTGAAAGGGCTCGTAGACAAAAAAGTAGGGAAGCTTAAAAAGTATTTTAAGCCGGATACGCAGGTGCATGTCACCTTGAGTATTGAAAAGAGCCGCCACATCGCAGAGATTACCATCCCGGTGGACGGGATTGTCATGCGGGGGGAAGAAGTAAGCACGGATATGTATGCATCAATCGACGGGGCGCTGAGGCGGATTGAACATCAGATCATGAAGCATAAAACCAAGCTTGAAAAACGGCTGCATCAGGACGCGTTTAAGGAACAGACACTGCTGTTCAGTGATGGGTATGCGGATGAAGAGCACCCGAAGGTCGTCAAAACCAAACGGTTCAGCGTCAAGCCAATGAGCATCGACGAAGCGGTCATGCAAATGCAGCTGCTGGGGCACAGCTTCTTTGTTTTCAGGGATGCAGCGGATGATGAAATTAATGTGCTGTACATGAGAAAAGACGGAAATATCGGGCTGATTGACCCGAACTCAAATAAATAATGAAGCCGCTTTTTGCGGCTTTTTTACTTTTATCGGATAGAGGAGCGATAATATGATTAAGCGGCTGGCATGCGCGCAAGGGAGTAATGCGGAACAAATCAACATTGAACTTGCGAAAACGATTCTGATTAGTAAAAATCAGACTGATATTGCAGAGCTTGCGGCGCTCTTAAAGCATCAGGATCAGGCTGTCGCCAATGATTGTATCAAGGTGCTTTATGAGATTGGAAAGGCGGAGCCCGGATTAATCGCAGATTATTTTGATGATTTTCTTTCGCTTCTGAAATCAAAAAATAACCGGATGGCCTGGGGCGCTATGATCGCGCTTGCCGAAACCGCCCCGCTAAAGCCAGAACAGGCGGACGCGGCTTTTGATGCAGTAAAAAGCGCCTACAACGCGGGCAGCGTGATTACGATCGATAACGCCGTCAGCGTATTCGCGGCGATTGTGAATGCCGGCGGGGCACATAGCAAAGATGCGTATGACCTGATTATCAGGCATTTGACAACATGCCGGCCGAAGGAAGTTCCACAGCACGCAGAGCGTGCGTCCGTATGCATGCACAAAGAAAATAGCGGGAAGTTTTTTGAGGTGTTAAAAAAGCGGATGGATCATCTGACCGAAGGCCAGCAAAAGCGGGTGAAACGGGTGATGAAACTGTTGGAAGAATAAAAACAAAAGGCATAAAAAGAGCGTATCATCAGATACGCTTTTTTGGTAGCGGCGACTGGATTTGAACCAGTGACTCTCCGGGTATGAACCGAATGCTCTAGCCAACTGAGCTACGCCGCCGTAATGGTTGCGGGGAAGGGATTTGAACCCTTGGCCTCCGGGTTATGAGCCCGACGAGCTACCAGACTGCTCTACCCCGCGTCAAAAAATATACCGCGTAAAGACGGCAAGTAATATCTTAACGCAAAACGAATTCGAAGTCAACACCTTTTCCATAAAACCCGCTGGAGTATAAAAAAAGGGAAATGGAGTGGAAATAAGAGACGTCAGAAGATAAAAACAACACAATCTTAAACGGAAAACCAAAGCGTTATAAATTTTAATAAAAAATGAAAACGCTGGTATTAACCGTATTTTTGGCCCGTATTTCGGGTAAATATTTAGTAAAAACAATGAATAAAAAGGCTTAAACACTGTCTTTTTTAAGGTTTTCATGTATAATGGGACGGAATGAAAAAGGATATAAAAGGGGAAAATATGGACATCAAGTTTATTGCACTGGATTTAGACGGAACGCTGATTACCGAATCCACAGGGATTTCGGAGCAGGATAAAGCCGCGGTTAAGCGCGCACAAAAAGCGGGGATTCACGTATGTCTGGCATCGGGCAGGGCGTTTAATGCGTTAAGGCCGTTCTATAAAGAACTGGGATTGAACGATATTACCATATCCAGCGGAGGCGCAAACATTCTGGATAAGGATTGGAATGTGGTGTATGAACAAACGTTGGACCCGAACCTGGCAGCGGAAGTCATGCGATTTGCTTATGAAAACGGGTACTATGCGCAGGCCTATATCCACGGTGACTATTATTATTATACGGAATCACCGTTTACCGAGCTTTATAAAGCGCGGACCGGCGCAATCGGAGTGCATGAACCCGAGCTGCCAAACAAGGATGAAGTCCTGACAACAAAGATATTGGTAATCGACAATCCTGATGAAGCGGAGAAAATCGTGCCAATCCTTAAGGAACGCTTCCCGATGCTTTCTGTAAAACGGTCGTTTTTGGATTTCATCGAAATCAATAATCCGAATTGCAGCAAGGGTCATGCGCTGAAAGAAGTTGAGAGCCTGCTTGGAATCAGTGCAGGGGAGATGATGGCGATTGGAGATAGCGAAATCGATATAAGTATGATAGAATATGCGGGTATAGGAATCGCCATGCAGAACGCGGATGAAGACGTGATCAAGGCGGCGGATTATATTACCGGCCACGTGCTGGAATCTGGTGTGGCACAGGCGATAGAAAAATTTTGTTTTTAACGGACCGAAACTGCCGTTACTGACGAGGAGTTATTTATGAAAAAGGCTATGAACGTGGAGGCGTTTGTAAAAGCGCTGAAACTTACGCCGGTCTTTACAAGCAGCCGTGAAGAAATTGAAGTCAACACATCCGACTTAAACCGTCCGGGGCTGCAGATGAGCGGCTTTTTTGAATACTTTGCAATCAACCGTATCCAGCTGTTTGGGATGGTGGAAATCACCTATCTTGAGCATCTCGAAAAAGAGGTGCTGGAAATGCGGATGGAAGAATACTTCAGCTCGAATATTCCGATGGTGCTGATCGGCAGAAACTTAAATCCGCCGGAAGAGATGATCAATGCGGCAAAGAAATATGATGTGCCGATCTATATGTCCGGACTGACAACCACAAAGCTTGGACACAAGACGACCGAGTATCTCGATATGTTCCTGGCGCCGTCAATCTCCCGCCATGCAGGGCTGATGGATGTCTACGGTATCGGGATTATGATTACCGGGGAGTCCGGTGTCGGTAAGTCAGAAACAGCGCTGGAGCTGGTCAAAAGGGGCCACCGGCTCGTTGCGGATGATGTGGTGGATATTAAGAAAATTTCCGAGACGGAGCTGCTCGGCAAAAGCCCTGATATCATCCGGCATATGATGGAAATCCGCGGCATGGGCATTATCGACGTGCGCGAACTATACGGTGTCGGCGCGGTCATGACCGAAAAGACAATTGAGATGGCGATTCATCTTGAGCCCGGCGATTTTAAAGATATCGACAGGCTGGGCATGACACAGCGGTATACTAACCTGCTCAACGTGAAGATTCCGGAGATTGTTATTCCGGTGAGACCGGGGCGTAACCTTGCCATTATCATTGAGGTGGCGGCGATGAACTTCCGGTTAAAGTGTATGGGGCAGAACACCCCCTGCCAGTTGGACGAAAAACTGGCCGAGATTATGAACGCTTACGAATAAAAACATATAAAAAAGACCGCCTGACGGCGGTTTTTTTATTTATACCGGCGGTGCGGTCAATTTGTCTTTTAACGCTTTTTCCATCGCGATTAATTCTTTTTCTGCTTCGGCGCGTTTCGCGCGGCCTTCCTTTTGAATCCTGATGGTCTCGTCGATGGTTTCGATAAGGTCGGCGTTAACCTGCTGTAAGGTTTCGATATCCACAATACCGCGCTCCGCTTCGGTTGCGGCGCCGATTGCGTTTTCTTTTAACAGCTCGGCGTTTTTAAGCAGCAGTTCGTTGGTTGTATCCGACACTTCTTTTTGCAGCTGAAGTGCGGTCAGCTGGCGGTAAAGCGAGATGGCGATTACAATCTGGTTCTTCCAGAGCGGTACCGTATTTAATATTGATGACTGGATTTTTTCCACCAGCACCTGATCGTTGTTCTGGATGAGCCGTAACTGCGGCGCGGTCTGGATGGTAATTGTCCGGCTGAGTTTTAAATCGTGAATTTTCTTTTCAAACCGGTCAGCCAGCTGTTTCATATCGTTATAGTTCTGCGCGTCCGCCTGGTCGCTGCTTGCTTTTGCTTTTGCCTGCAGTTCGGGCAGCGTGGTTTCACGTATGGCATCCAGCTTCATTTGCCCGGCGATGATGTAATATTCCAGATCCTTCATAAACACCAGATTCTTCTCGTGAAGTGTATCCAGAAGTGCAATGTCGCTTAAAAGACCGGTCTTTGCATCTTCCAGGCTGTCTACGATAGTATCAATCTGGGTGCCGAGTTTTTGGTACCGGGACATAAACTTATTAAATTTATTCTTGACTTTTTTGGTGAATTTTGCGAACAATGTATTACTGCCGGCGATATCGTCTACCTTTACCGCCTTGACCTTGACCATCAGCTCAGATAACACTTCACCGACATAGCCGCTTTCGTTTGACTTGACGCGGGACAGCACACTATCCGAAAACTCAGAGATTTCAGACTGGATGTTAACGCCGTATTGGATCACGGCAGAAGAGTCGGTGATGTCGATGGCGTCGGCGATAGTGCTGACCTGCTTTTGTTCAGCCGATGATAAGCTCTTATACGATATGACTTTATCGGCCTGATCATTGACGATGATTTCGTTTGCCATGGGATTCTCCTCATCTGTTACGATTTTGTATCCTAAACATGATTTTATCATAACATATTTATGTTTTCCAGCAACAAACGGTAAAATTATGTTAGAATATGTCGGTTTGAAACAAAAAAAGAAATGGAAAACAAGGCAATGGTTCGGTTTCCAGAAAAAATAACAGAGCAGGCAAAAGCAGCAAATCAAACGCCCGCAAGGGTCATTACCCAGCACGGGGAGCTTTACCGGATACTCAGTGAAAAAGGTGAAGCAATTGCTCAGGTATCCGGCCGGTTTGCATACGACGCGGAGGCGGTCAGTGATTTTCCGGTTGTCGGCGATTATGTGCTGGTTGATTTTATGGACAGTGAAAACGCGGTAATCGCATCGATTTTGCCGCGCAGTGCGCTGTTTGTACGGCGCGCGGCAGGCACAAAGGTCGCGGAGCAGGCGGTTGCGGCGAATATCGATTATGTGTTTATCTGCATGTCGCTTAATAAAGATTTTAATTTAAGGCGTACCGAACGCTACCTCACCATCGCTTGGGACAGCGGTGCGATGCCGGTGATCGTGCTGACCAAGGCGGATTTATGCACGGATATTGATGTGAAGCGCAGTGCGATCGAAGCAGTCGCGCCGGGCGTGGATATCGTGGTCACCAGCAGCGAGGCGCATACCGGAATCGAAGCGCTGGATAAATACCTGACCAGCGGAAAGACCGTGGCGTTTCTGGGTTCTTCCGGCGTCGGGAAGTCCACGCTCATTAACCAGCTGATCGGCGAAGCTGTAATCAAGACGGCGGAAATCCGCGATGACGATGACAAAGGGCGCCACACCACGACAACACGCCAGCTGCTTTACTTAAAAAGCGGCGGGGCGGTGATTGATACACCCGGTATGCGGGAAATCGGCGTGGAGAGCGGGGATACCGGCCAGGCGTTCTCTGATATTGAAGCACTTGCGGCGCAGTGCCGGTTTTCGGACTGCCGGCATGAAACCGAGCCTGGGTGTGCCGTGAAAGCGGCGGTTGAAAGCGGAGAGCTGAGCGAAGAACGACTGGAAAGCTATAAAAAACTAAAACTTGAGATGAGTTATGACGGGCTGAACTCCCGCCAGTTGGAAAAGAAAAAGATGGACCGCATGCTGGCGGAGATCGGCGGTATAAAGGCCTTTAAGAATGCGTCCAAAAAAGACAAATGGCAGACCTGAGCCCTACCGCTTGGTGAGCTTGTTGATGGTTTTGGTCAGCCGTTTAGGACCGGTCCACAAAAACCGGATTAATCCGAACGCAGCCTTGATAATCGGCCGTTCGATATCCCGTCTGACGAGTTCGAATGATTTTCGGATTTCAATATTCTGCGGGCATAAGGATTCACATTTTCCGCAGTCAATGCAGAGCGAGGTCCAGCGGGGATTTTTACCGAGGCCGGTCACCGCGGCATAGTCGAAAAGCGGCATCACGTTTTTAAACAGATGCAGGTTGTTCAGCGCATGGAATGCGGTCGGTATATCAATGCCTGCCGGACAGGGCATGCAGTACCGGCAGCCGGTGCACTTCACCTGGAGCAGGCGGTTATATTCATCTTTGACCTGTTTGATAATTTCCAATTCTTCCGGTGTCAGTGCTTTTGGCAGTGCACTGCACGCGGCGTTGATATTTTCGGCGATATGCGCATCCTGATTCATGCCGGAAAGCACAACCTGAACGTTGGGATTATTCCATATCCATCTCAGCGCCCAATCCGCAGGGCTGCGTTTAATCGGCGCCTGGTTCCAGATTTTCTGCACAGTCGGCGGAATCTTGCCGACCAGTGTCCCCCCGCGCAACGGCTCCATGATGACAACACCGATACCTCTTGAAGCCGCATAATCAATGCCTTCACTGCCGGCCTGGAAGTATTCGTCCAAAAGATTATACTGGACCTGGCAGAAGTCCCAGTCATACGCGTCAATAATCCGCTTAAAGTCATCTAAAGAACCGTGAAATGAAAAACCGATATATTTGATTTTGCCTTCGGCGCGGATTTTATCCATGAACGCAACGATATCCATCGCCAGCATCTTATCCCAAAGACTGCCGTTTAATGCGTGCATCAGGTAAAAATCGATCACATCAACCTGCAGCTTTTCGAGCTGCTTATCAAACATCTTTTGAATTTGTTCTTTTCGCTGGATAATTAAACAGGGCAGCTTAGTCGCGATATGCACCTTTTCGCGGTAGCCGTCTTTTAAAATATGTTCACCTAAAAAGCTTTCGGACGCGCCCAGATGGTAGATATAGGCGGTATCAAGGTAATTGACGCCTTGGTCGATGGCGTTTAACAGCTGGGCTTTTGCTTTGGTTTTATCAATAACGCCGCCGCCGATGGTCGGGAAGCGCATACAGCCGTATCCCAAAACGGATAAGTCGGCGTCGATTTTCGGCATTTTACGATACTGCAATCAAAACCTCCGGGCCGGCTATGAATCACCAGTCTTTTTCTTCGGTTTTTTCTCTTCAAAAAAGGATAGAATCAGCGATACGACCAAAAAGGCCGCCGCAACGTACGCGATTGGCCGTGCGGTATCAAACGGGCACACGTTGGCCGGCAGGTTTGCGCGGCTGGTGAAAAAGACAAAGATGTAATAAGCAAACAACGCCACTCCGACACCGAGCGTAATGTTTGAGACGAGTTTAATGACTTTTTTTGATTTCATCGGTTTCCCCTATTGAATCTGCAGCTTTGACTGCTTGATGATAGTTTCCGCCGTATCCGCAATCACCTGCGGGTCGGGCGCAATGATATAAAAACAAATGGTGATGTCTTGCTGATTGAAATACTTTGCGTATATTCTGCCATATGTTGTGATTTTTTTAAAGTCTTTTTTTGAACCCCAAAGGTAAGGGCTGCCGTACTGCAGGTATGACCTTAAAAAACGGGTCTGGCGGTGAAGCGGGCTGTTGGTAGTAATCTGAGCGTCAATCACGTCAAACGGCATGTCAAAAAGCGTTTCCGAAGACGTGCCTGTGACCGTGTATTCAAACAAAGGATCGTTGCAGCCGAGGCTGTTTAAAACCAGCACCTGCATGTCGTAGCGAAAAATATCAGCCAGTCCCTCGGTTGATAAAGTGCCGTCAGCGTTATAGCCGTATGGCAATCCGTCGTGGGTTCTGACCGCATACGCCCCGTAAAAAGCGCCGTGATAGGCAGAATCTTCATTAAAAAGTTCCGAACAATGCGTCTGGTGGTTAAATGCCCCGAAGTTATATAACACGGTGAGTTCGGCATCCCGGTCGATATAGCCGGAAAATCCGTCGGCGTTATAGGTCATCACAAACGGATACCAGTCTTTTTTCGGCGTAGAAGCGCCGCCGGGTATGTCAAGGCTGATGCCGGATCTTTCAAAAACGCTGTCGCGTGATTCCAGCAGGCTGTATACCGACATGATACCCATGCTCCTGATCGACGGGACAAACAAAACGATCAGCAGGATATCGATTATAAACAGAAAAACAAGAAATACGTGTTTTTTCATTTTACCACCAAAAAAAGACTACTCATTATTGAGTAGTCTTGATAGCATTATAACTTATCCGACGTTATCCCGCAAATCCGCACCGGTAAATTGCGATTGGTACAGATCGGCGTAAAATCCGTTTTGTGCAATCAGCGCATGGTGGCTGCCCTGCTCAATGACTTCGCCGTCGTTCATAACGAGAATGGTGTCCGCATCACGAATGGTGGACAGGCGGTGCGCGATGACAAAGTTGGTTCTGCCTTCCATCAGTTTAGTCATGGCCTGCTGGATATAAGCCTCGGTCCGCGTATCCACGCTGCTGGTCGCTTCGTCTAATATCAGTATCTTCGGATCGGCGAGCAATGCGCGCGCTATTGTCAGCAGCTGCTTTTGCCCCTGTGAGATATTGGTGGCTTCTTCGTTCAGCACCGTATCATAGCCGTCCGGCAGACGCCGGATAAAGCGGTCGGCACGCGCCGTCTTTGCGGCTTGGACAATCTCTTCAAACGTCGCGTCCCCGCGTCCGTATGCAATGTTATCGCGGATGGTGCCGTTAAACAGCCAGGTATCCTGAAGCACCATGCCGAAGTTGCTTCGCAGGTCTTTGCGCTTGACATCCCGGATGTCTTTGCCGTCCACGCGGATGGTGCCGCTGCCCACTTCATAAAAACGCATCAGGAGGTTGACCAGCGTGGTTTTTCCGGCACCGGTCGGTCCGACAATTGCAATGACCTTTCCCGGCTTAACAGAGAGCGATAGATCCTTGATGACGGTGACATCTTTTTTATATCCGAAAGAGATACGGTCAAAGTTAACATCGCCTTTAATGTCGGCAAGCAGTTCCGGTGCGGCTGCATCGCTGATTTCTTCGGATTCATCCAGCACTTCGTAGACGCGTTCCGCCGCGGCGACGGTGGATTGGATGACATTCGCAATCTGCGCAACCTGTGCGATCGGCTGGGAGAACTGGCGCGAGTATTGGATAAACGCCTGAACATCCCCGATGGCAATGGTTCCGTTAATGACCATGACGCTGCCGAGCACACACACAATAATATAGCTGAAGTTATTAATCAGGTTCATGAGCGGCATCAGAATGTGCGCCATAAACTGGGCGCGCCAGCTGACGTTATACAGCCGTTCATTGATTTCATCAAATTCCTTGATAGTATCTTCTTCTTTTCCGTAAGCTTTAATGACCGTATGCCCGCCGTATACTTCCTCAACATGCCCGTTGACCGCGCCAAGCTCACGCTGCTGTCCTTTAAAATAACGTTGTGAGCGCTTAACCACGAACGACGTGATGACGGCTGCAAGCGGCAGGATAATCAGTGTGGCCAAAGCCATCAGCCACGAAATGGAGAACATAATCACCGCTACGCCGATAATCGTCGCGACCGCTGTAATAATCTGCGTGATACTCTGCTGGAGCGTATTCGAGATTGTATCAATATCGTTGGTCACGCGGCTTAAAATATCACCATGCGAATGCTGGTCAAAATATTTCAGCGGCAGCCGGTCCAGCTTTTCTTTGACCTCACGCCGCATATCATAGGTGACTTTCTGCGAGACGCCCGCCATGATATATTGCTGAACATAGGTCAGCAGCGAACTGATGACATAGATAATCCCGACCGTAATCAGAATCCGCGCAATTTTTGCGAAATCAATCACACCGCCGGAGGATTTGCTCATCACGCCTTCAAACAGCGTAGTGGTGGCATTCCCTAACAGCTTTGGTCCGACAATCACAAAGGCCGTGCTGCCGATCGCCATGATAAACACGATAATGACAGCTAATTTATTTTTTCCGATTTGATCGACCAGACGCCGGAATGTGCCTTTAAAGTCCTTGGGCTTTTCGGTCATCATTTGTCCGTGCCCGCCCGGTCCGAATCCGGGACCTTTGGGTTTTCGGTTTTCTTTTTGGTTGCTCATTGATTTATTTCCTCCTCCGAAAGCTGGGAAGCGACAATTTCTTTATATACATCACAGGACTGCATCAATTGGCTGTGCGGTCCGATGCCCACGATTTCGCCTTGATCCAGAACAATGATCTGATCCGCATTCATGACTGTGCTGACACGTTGGGCAACGATAAAGACCGTTGATTCCCGGGTTTGCGCTTTTAACGCCTGGCGCAGCCGCGCATCTGTTTTAAAGTCCAGCGCCGAAAAACTGTCGTCAAAAATATAGATTTCCGGTTTTCTAACCAACGCCCGCGCGATGGACAAACGTTGTTTCTGTCCGCCGGAGAAATTTGCGCCGCCCTGATCGACATGCGCTTCCAATCCGTCTTCGAGGGCGTCGATAAATTCTTTTGCCTGAGCGGTTTTAACCGCTTCGTCCAGCTCTTCGTCCGAAGCATCCGGCTTGCCGAAGATGAGGTTATCTTTGATTGACCCGGAAAACAGGCTGATTTTCTGTGGTACCAGACCGATTTTTTTTCTTAAATCATCCTGCGTTTGTTCACTGACTTTGATTCCGTCCACCAGCACTTCACCCGCGGTTGCGTCATAGAATCTTGGGATCAGATTAATCAGCGTGGTTTTGCCGGAACCGGTTGAGCCGATAATGGCGGTTGTCTGTCCGGGGCTGGAAGTGAACGAGATATTCTTCAATACCGGCTTCTCCGCACCTTTATACCGGAACGAGACATTGCGGAATGCCACATGGCCGCGTGTCTGGTCTGCGCTTTGAGGTAATTCTGGGTCAGTGATATCGTTTTTCAGGTTCAGTACCTCTAAAACACGGTCGGCAGAAGCGCTGGCTCTCGGCAGCATGACAAACAACATGGTTGCCATCATGATTGAGAACATAATCATCATCACATATTGGGTGAACGCCATCATATCGCCGACCTGAATGGCGCCTGCGTCCACACGGTGGGAACCGAACCAGACAACGATAACAGATGCCATATTCATGATCAGCATCATCACGGGAAACATCACACTCATGATGCGGAACACCTTGATTGAGGTCTGGGTTAAATCGACGTTTGATTCTTCAAAACGGGCACGTTCATGCTCCTCCTTGTTAAACGCGCGGATAACGCGGATGCCCGTCAAGCTTTCACGCAGGATCAGATTGACCCGGTCCAGCTTTTTCTGTATCGACCGGAACAGCGGAACACCCTTGACCGCCACAAAGCCGATTACAATGCCAAGTGCCGCGACAATACCGGCGATAACCCATGATAACTGAAGATCTGTGGACAGCGACATAATCAGACCGCCGACCAGCATGAGCGGCGCCATGATCAGCATTGACAGGATCAGCAGCATAACGTTTTGTATCTGGGTAATATCGTTCGTCGACCGGGTAATCAGAGACGATGTCCCGATCTGGTCAAACTCGTGAAGCGAATAATTCTCAACCGTGACGAACACATCGCGCCGCAGATCCCGGGCAAACCCGACGGATACTTTTGCGCCAAAAAGGCGGGCAAAAATAGTTGCCGCGCTGACGATAACGGTGAAGCCGAGCATGACCAGCCCGGTTTTTATGATCAATCCGATATCCTGCCCGACAACACCCTGGTCCACGATTCTGGACATCAGCGCAGGGAGATAAAGCTGGCTTAACGATTGAATAAAGGTTAAGCTGATAATCAGTATCACCCAGCCGCGGTAGGGCTTAAGATATTTAAATAATTTAATCATTCTATTTTCCTTTCAAAGTTAAAATCTATATAAAGGCGGCTTATAACCGCTTTATTGCGTCAATGACTTTCTTGACCAGCCAGTTAAAATAGTCGGGATCAAATGAAACGCCCGGCCTAAACATAATTTCATAATAAGCATGCGCGATATTGGTTATATAAAACTTTAAAGCGTATTCCGGCGGTTCACGAAGCGCACCGCGTTCATGCATTTCATGAAAGTATGCCTCAAGGCTTTTCTTAAAGCCGTATCCGAGTGCAGTTTTATGTTCGTTGTTGGCGTGATGGTCTTTAACGATCATCTTGATAAACGGCAGATTCTTTTTTAACGTTGACTGCATCAGCCCCGCCATGTTTCTAAGGTCTGTCTCAAGGTCATATGTGACGTCTTCTTCTAAATAGCGTTGAATCTGATACGGGTGCAGGTTCTCTTTTATGAGGCACTGGTAAAGGTTCCGTTTGTTTTCATACAAACGAAACAGCGTGACCTCACTGACGCCGGCGGCATCCGATATTTCTTTGGTTGTGACGCCGTTAAACCCTTTTTCAGCAAAAAGCCTGATAGCGGCGTCGGCGATTTTTTCCTTTGTATTGCGCATCATACAACTCCAAAATGTAAGTAAGTACTTACTAACATACAGACTCATTACAATTGTGTCAAGCCTTAATATATCTACAGACGCAAAAAAGCGCGTGGTTATCGCACGAACCCGAAAATATTAACAGTTTGTTCACTAAATAAACTTTGACTATCTTTGACCTATAGACTATAATAATCACAGAAATTGAAAATATAAAAAGGAGGTTTTGGAAATGTTTGATCTGGTACCACGCAACGGACAAGGATTCTTAAATCACTTTTTCGGAGACGATTTTTACCGCTTTATGGATGAGCCGAGAAGCATGAGCACGGATATCAAGGAAACGGACGACGGTTATGCCATCAGCATGAATATACCGGGCTATGAAAAAGGTGACATCGAAATTTCTGCAAAAAACGACGTTTTAACCATTTCAGCAGAAAAGAAACAGGAAACCGAAGAAAAGACGGATAATTATTTAAGACGCGAACGGTTCTTCGGCAGACGTGAAAGATGTTTCTCGCTCCGCGGGATTGACCAGGACAGCATCGACGCAAGTTATGAAAACGGCGTGCTGGTCATCAATCTGAAAAAGGATGAAAAAGCATTAACAGACAAAACAATCGAGATTAAGTAGACTGATTCATATTGGATCCCCTTCCTTAAAAAACCATGATGTTTATTCATCATGGTTTTTTGATATTCGCAATATTTGGCTGCGTTTGCCTTGCGAAAATAATTCACGGTGTTTATAATCGGATTAGACAAGAAAACGGAGAGAATGAATGGGATTTAATGTGGTGCTGGTGGAACCGGAAATTCCCCAGAATACCGGAAACATCGCAAGAACCTGCGTACTGACCGGTGCGGCGCTTCATCTGGTCAAGCCGCTGGGATTTGATTTGGATGAAAAGCAGGCAAGGCGTGCGGGGCTGGATTATTGGCCGCAGGCAGATGTCGTGCTTTATGATAATCTGGATGATTTTTTTGAGAAGAACAAGGGCGGACGTTTTTTTTACGCGTCCACAAAAGCGGACAAACGCTACTGCGACGCCTGTTATCAGGACGGGGATTTCATCCTCTTTGGCAAGGAAACAGCAGGGCTGCCGGAACCGCTTATTTTTGAGAACCCGAAAAGCGCTATCCGTATCCCGATGAAATCGGATACGCGGTCTTTAAACCTGTCAAACGCGGTGGCAATCGTCGTCTATGAGGCGCTGAGACAGATTGAGTTTGCCGGACTTGTTTAGAAGGTCACTGAGTTGATCTGGCCTGATCATAATGCCGGCAAGCCGGCAGGAAAGGCGGAGGCATGAGACGGATATTGGTCTGTATGACCGGCGGGACATTCAGTACCCAAACCGAGAACAACGTGATGGATGTGTCCGCGGACGCAAACGATACGTTTAAACAAAAAGCCGGACGCAAATATTTTAACAGCGTTGACTTTATCTATATTTATCCGGTGATGATGCTCAGCGAAAATATGACCCCGAAAGTCTGGGGTGCGATTACCAGCCAAATCAATCAGATGATTGAAAAGGATCAAAATTTTGACGGTATTATCGTCACGCACGGCTCGGATACGGCACCATATACGACCGCGTTTTTAGGCCATTATTATCACGACCTGCCGATTCCGGTGGTGGTCACGGCTTCCAACGCACCGATAGACGAACCAAATGCAAACGGGTGGAATAACTTTTTTGCGTCGGTCGATTTTATTTTAAACGCCCGAAGGGCCGGCACCTATTTTATTTATCAGAGCGGCCGGAACCGCGGGGATATCTTTGTTTTCGCGTCCGACGAAATCCGTGAAGCGGATGTTTACAGCGATGAGTTTTCCTCCAGCACACCCTATGTATTCGGCAAGATGGAAAGCGGGCAGTTGATTGCGCGGGAAAATAAAAGACGCGTTGTCTCGGCCGCGTCATGGGCGTTTGAGCCCTTTCACTATCAGCATAAAGTGCTGGGTATCAAGCCTTATCCCGGGCTGGATTATTCGGTGTTTAACCTGAAAGACTCAGACATTAAGGCAGTTGTGCACCAATCCTATCATTCCAACACACATAACTGCAGTGAGCAGAAAGAAGCGGAGCCGTATTCGATACTCGCTTTTGTGAAGCAGTGTGAAGCCATAGGGATTCAGGTCTTCTTATCGGACTTCCCCAAAGAGCGGCTGATTCTGCCCATTTATCCGACCACCATCCAACTGATCCGACTGGGGGCGATTCCGGTCTATCTGCCGTTTGAATCGGCGTATACAAAAGCGGTATTGGCTTATAACCAAAAAAGCGTCCCGCAGGGGACGCTGATGATGCGCTGATTATTCGTCTGCATGACAGCTGCTGGGGTAGCGGACATCGTCTTTTGAAACCGCCATCGGAATATGCACAATATTGGCTTCCAGAAACGGACCGCCGGTCCTCATGAATCCAAACCGTTCATAAAAGGAGGATGCCGTTTCCTGTGCATCCAGCCGGACTTCCTTTGCACCCATATCAAACGATTTAAATAATAGCAGCCGGACGATCAGGTCGCCGTAGTGCCGGCCGCGCTCTTCTTTTAATACGGCGATTCTGCCGAGCTTATAATAATCGGGCTTGGCGACGATACGGCCGCAGCCCACTGGTTTTTTTCCGTCATATACCACGAGATGAAGCGACGTTTTATCGAAAGCATCGCGCTCAACATCAACGGGACAATGCTGCTCACGGATAAAAACCGTCTCGCGGATGTCCAATGCGTCGGAAAAGTCTTCAAATCCCGGTATCCATTTGTTTGTAATCATAGTCTGCCTTACCTTAGAAGGGTTCGTCCTCGTGGAAATGTTCGGATTCCTGGAAGCGGGTATATTCGCCGTTCCAGATCATCTCGATGGTTCCGGTCGGACCGTTACGCTGTTTAGCGATTTTAATTTTAGATAAGCCTTTATCGGCTTCTTCATCATAATAATTATCCCGGTGTAAAAAGATAACCACGTCGGCATCCTGCTCAATAGAGCCGGATTCCCTTAAGTCGGATAAAACCGGCATGCGCTCGTCTTTTGTCCGTTTTTCTGATGCACGCGACAGTTGGGACAGAAGCAGAACAGGCAAATTGAGTTCCTTTGCCATCAGCTTGACCGACCGCGTGATTTCGGATATTTCCTGCTGCCGGTTTTCGGTTCGCTTGGAACTGCTCATCAGCTGGAGATAGTCAATCATCACCAAAGCCAGCCCGTGCTCCATCTTAACCCGGCGGCACTTTGCCAAAATTTCAGTCAGCGTAATACCCGGTGTATCGTCAATATAAATCGGCGCCTTTGCCAGACGGTCTGCCGCATCGGCCAGACGCTCAAAGTCCTGGGTAGACAGCTTGCCGCTTCGCGTTTTTTGTGAGTCCACCCTGCCTTCGGCGCACATCAACCGTGTGGCCAGCTGCTCTTTGCTCATTTCAAGCGAAAAGACAGCGACCGATTTGTTTTCTCTTAACGCGACGTTTTGGATGATATTTAACCCGAAACTGGTCTTGCCCATGCCCGGTCTTCCGGCGATGATAATCAGCTGGGATTTCTGCAGTCCGGACAGTTTTTCATCAAAGGTCGGGAATCCGGCGGCTAAACCCAAAAGACTGTTTTTATTTTTGGCCTGTTCAGCCATCAGGGCATAACTTTCGATCAATGCCGGTTTAATGTGCTCAAGCGCATTTTGCGTGTCGCCCACAGCGATATTATAAATCAAGTCGCCCGCTTTATTGAGCAGCGTTTCCACCGTCTGGTCGGGCTTATAGACATCGCTGATGATTTCGTTGGATGCCTCCGCCAACCGGCGCAGCGTGGACTTGCTTTTGATAATATCAATATATTCTTCAAGATTTTCGATGGTCGGAACGACCATGGTCATGTCAGAAAGGTCACGGATATCTTCTGTGTCGTTATATTTGTTTTTGATGTTGAGCTTATCGGTCACCGAAACCAGATCAACCGGGCGGGATTCCAAAATCAGCTCGTTGATGCATTCAAAAATCAACGCATGTTTGGGCGCATAAAAATCCGACGGTGCGAGTTTTTCGACCGCAATGTATGCCGCTTTTTCGTTAAGTAAAATACAGCCTAAAACCGCGCGTTCCGCTTCAATGCTTTTTGGCGGGGTTCTGCCGATCGGATTGGTTGCCATGTGTTATTCCTTATCAGATGAACTTTAAGATAATTATACCATAAACCCTCAGGCTTCGGTAATGACAACGTTGACTTTTGATGCCATATTGGCATGGACTTTAATATCGACCGTGTATGTGCCGAGATCCTTAATCGGGTCTTTCAGCACGATCTTTTTCTTCTCAATGTCAAAGCCGTGCTGCTCGTTTAATGCGGATGCGATTTCTTTTGCGGTAATGGAACCGAACAGCTTTTGGTTTTCGCCGCACTTCGCCTGAATGGTAACGGTTTTTCCGTCCAGGCTTTTTTTCAGCTCTTTCGCCGCCTGAAGTTCCAGTTCATGCTTATGCGCTTCCGCCTGCTGGGACATAATGGCCGAGTTCAGGTTTTCTTTGGTCGCAGGAATCGCGAGCTTTTGCTTAAATAAAAAGTTATTTGCATATCCGTCTGAAACATTGACGATATCGCCTTTTTTGCCTTTTCCTTTTAAATCCGATAATAATACGACTTTCATTTGATTCTCCTGATTGGTACATGTTTAAATTTCATCAAGGACCGCCAGCAGTTTTTTCTTTGCGGTCTTAAAATCGGTATTTTCCAGCCTTGCACCTGCAATCGACGCATGTCCGCCGCCGCCGAGGGCTTCCAGTATCAGCTGGACATTTTCGCCGCCGATGCTTCTGCCGCTGATGAGGATATCCCCGTTCTGCTCTGAGAACACAAATGAGGTGTCAATACCGGTGATCGAAACCAGCGTGTCTGCGGCCTGCGCCGCGATGACCTGCGCATTGTCGATTCCTTCGGGGCACATGGCGATAGCGATGCCGTTATCCATGATTTCCGCACTCTTCACGACGTCTGATTTTGCGGTGAAGGTTTCAAAATCATCTTTAAAATGCTGGCGGATGCTGGTGGTATCCGCGCCGGACTTCCGTAAGTATGAAGCCGCCTCAAAGGTCCGGACGCCGGTCTTAAACGAGAAACCCTTGGTGTCGATGGTGATGCCGGACAGCAGGGCCTCGGCTTCGATTGGCAGAAGAGCAATTGTATCGTCATAGTACTGTACGATTTCGGTAATGAGTTCGGCAGCTGAGGAAGCGAACGGCTCATGGTAATACAGCGCCGCGTTTTCGATATTATCCGTACCCCTTAAGTGATGGTCAATAACCACCGTGGTCTTCGCGTTTTCCAACAGCGCCGGAGACGCGGAGAAGGATTCGATTTGCGTATCCACCACGACCAAAAGTGACGACGGGGTAATCAGGCCGACTGCTTCTGACGATGTAATAAAGACATCTTTATATTCGGGTTTGGTCTTTACGTTTTCTAAGAAGTAATCCAGTGATGCGTTCGGCGGGTCCATCACAATATAAGGCGTACGCTCTGAATGACGTGCGCAGCAGACGATGCCCATTGCCGAGCCAACACAGTCAAGATCGGGAATGGTATGGCCCATGACGAACACAGAGTCGCACTGTTCAATCAGGTTTTTCAGCGCGTGGCTGAACATACGCGATTTAACCTTGGAAGACCGGACGATGCTGCCCTTGGGGCCGCCGTAGAAGCTGAATTTATCCTTGCGCTTGATAACGGCCTGGTTGCCGCCCCGGCCCAATGCAAGCTCAAGCGCCTTGTTAGCCGCGGTGAGCGAATCATAAAGGTCATTGCTGACACCCACGGCGATACTGATGGTCGGCCGTGCGCCGTTAATGTTGAGGGTAGATATCTTATCTAATATTTCAAACTTGGACTGGATCATGGACGCTAAATATTTACGTTCAAAAACCAGCAGGTATTTATCCCGGTCGTATTTTTTCAGTAGCCCTTTAATCGGGCGCGCAAAAGAATATAATTCTTTTTCGATTTCAAACGAGATTTCCGCAGAAGAAATGTTTTCGGTTGTGCCGGCGATTTCATCAAAATTATCGATTTGCACGATGCTGACCACGCTTAAATGCTTGCGGTAAAGCGAGGATGATTCGATATCCACCAACGGATCCACCAGACGGTGGAGCACCAGATCAAGGTGCCTATAGCTTTGGGGATACGCTTCCTTGATAAACTTATGATCGTCGATCATAATGGAGCGGTCTTTGCTCGGCTTGTCGATATTCGGGACAATCTGATAGATGTCTTTGCCGACATAGATATTGCCGACCAATGCGGTAAATGCAGCATTCTGCCAGCGGATGGTGTTCTTGCTGTCCGTTAAAGCCAGCGGAATGGTGGCGGTATCCACATAAGTGGACAGGTTCTGCTTTTGCTCGGTTAATACGAAATGTGCGATCTTCATCCAGCGAACCTGGCTTAAAACGTTGAACACATAATAGCTCAGCCACATGATCAGTACGGCGGAAACCGTGAACAGCGCATATTTCGTATCATACAGAATAAAGCCAAGACAGACCACAAAAGAGGTCAACACCAGAAAAACATTACGGAAGCTGAATATCTTAATCATTTTTCTTTCCATTTACAAACTCCTGTTACCCGCATCGTCAAGGTTGATGCGTTCGCGGATACGGAACAAACCTTCAAAAAAGCCAATCCAGACCAATGCGTTCAGCAGCAGCCCGAAGATAATCAGCGCAATGCATGCGCCGATTTTTATCCGCTTTGTTTTATATAAGAACACGAACAGGGCGCTGCCCTGTACAGAAAATATCAATACTAATACCGACATCAGAACGGTTGAGATATTGTTGAAAATACCCAGCCCGAATCCCCCTAATACGACTGAAGCAAGCACCATGATTCCCAGTGCAAATGTTGCAGTTCGCGGTACGCGAAGATCTCTAAACTGAGCGGCGGGAACAAGCTCTGTGCCGTGTTTTTTCAGCCATGAATGGGCGCCGTAAAAAGTTACGAAACCGCAGGAAAGCGAATACAGGATAATAACGCTTGGGATTAAAATCGGCAGAACCTCACCAAACATGGTGGTGAGCGAATCACGCATCTGGACAAGCGTTACATCTGCATATGCCGCAGGCATGGACTGGGTCTGGGCAAATTCCGACAGCGCGGCGAGGTTGTTTTGGAATAAATACAGTACCTGAGTCCACCAATCGTTCAGCTTTAAAAAGGCATCAAACTGCTCTGTAATATAGATGACGATATTCTTGCCGGTTAAAAACGATAAACAGGCGGTGAAAAAAAGGCAGCCGATGACCGTTACAAACGAAATAATCAGCACGCTGTCGTACATGCGCTTCTTCTGCTTCAGCAGAAGCGGCGCGGCAACAGCCGCAGGGAAGGTCATCAGGATGAAAAGCAATGCATAGGTATACCCCAAAAGATATAAAGCGGCAAAAACAGAAATAAGGTAAGGAATAATGGCAGGCACAAAGCCTTTTTGTACCCAAACGATTGTAATGATCAGCGGAACTAACATGATTAAAACGAGTGCGGAAATACCAAATACGGCAATGACCACACAAATCAGGGCTGAAATTAAAATCCATTTAAATGTATGATTGCTCTGCGTTTCCATTCATAAACTCCGTTCTTCTTTGCGCGGTAAACCGAGATAAGAAGCAAACAGCCGGATCAACAGCTAACCGGCGTACGTGTATCGGCAAGCACACCATAATATGAGGCCTGCCATCCTTACAGTTATTATGCACCGGATTACCCGGATGCACCGCATCTCTATATTAGTATCAAACACGGAGATAGTCAATTGTTCGTTGTAAAACGGGAACCGGATAAAAGACTGTAAAAAACAATAAAAGCGCCTGAAACAGACGCTTTTATTCTTCCATCAAATCAAGGATGGAAGAAAATCTATATTATATTGTCCAAAAAAACGGACAATTTAGGAACAAATTGGTAGGGTTAAACCCTCTGCTGTTTCTTATTTTCTAACTAAGAAATTAAGCAAAAGATTTAAATCCTCCGGCTCTGAAACAATCAGTTCCACTTCGTCAATCTTTGCGTCTTTAAACATTTGTGTTAACGCAATATACTGACATAAAGTCGATTTCAGGTTCAGTCTGTCGCCTTCTGAAGTCACGAGTTCAACATTGCCTTTGCATTGTTCGAGTATTTCGAAGAATTTCTTCGGCTCTGTGATGTTTTTAATCTTCATGATGCCGTTCCTCCTAAATTATTAATTTAGCAACAGCATATCGGCTGATACTACTGTTAATAAATAAGATCTGAATAATCGGCTGATTATTCTTCTCGATGTCATATTATATGGTTATATACACATATGTCAATACTTAAAATAAAAAAGTACAAAAATTCAAAGATTATTCATATGAACATGCATTTAAATTTACGTTTGCTTTAAAAGCAGCGCGGTTAACGGCAGGGTTCGTTTTGACAAACAATAGACACGTAATGTATAATCTTAATCACTTAAACAAAGGAAGAAAACAACGGTTTTTTAATAGAATGTCTAAAACAGAATTCGAAAAACGGAATATATTTGATGCGGAGCTTATCTCTGATCTCAAAGCGAAAAAAAGGACGTATCCTTTTTATCATAAACGGTATTATCCGGTAGGAAAGCGCTTTGCCGACTTTGCTATCTCTTTTTTGGCGCTGGCGGTTTTGGTGATTGTTTTCCCGTTTGTGGCCGTTGCCATTAAGCTGGACTCGAAGGGACCGCTTTTTTTTGTGCAGGAACGGGTCGGGCTTTACGGTGAAATCTTTAAACTGTACAAACTCAGAACTATGTGCGAGAATGCCGAGGACATGGTGGATGAAAGCACGTTTGCAGAATCGGGGAATCCGTTTGTACAGGCTGCGGATGATAAACGCGTCACACGCGTGGGTAAGCTGTTAAGACGGTTTAGTATCGATGAACTGCCGCAGCTGTTCTGCGTATTAAAAGGGGATATGAGCTTTATCGGCCCCCGGCCGTTTATCGAAAAAGAAGTCTGCATGCTGACACGGGACCATCAGTTCCGCCACATGATTAAACCGGGTTTAACCGGATTGGCGCAGGTCAGCGGCAGAGGTCAGCTGAACCAGGAGGAGCGGTTTGATAAGGATATGGAGTATCTCGAAAAGCTGTCTCCGTGGCTGGACATCAAAATTTTATGGCTGACCATTATCAGTGTGATTTTTTCAAGCGGAGTATAATATGAACCGCATCAGGCTAAAGGCAAACGCAAAGATCAACCTTTGCCTACATATCACAGGATTACGACAAGATGGATATCATGAAATCGACAGCGTGTTTCAGAGTATCGATCTTTTTGATTGGATTGATTTAGAAAAAGCGGATAAAACCGCGGTATCTTGTAACCTTCCCTATATTCCGTGCAATGAAAAAAACATTTGTATCAAAGCGGCGGTAGCGTTTAACAGCGTATACAAAACCGGCGGCGTTAAAATCGATATTAAAAAGAATATTCCTGTCAGCGCCGGACTCGGCGGGGGCAGCGCGGATGCGGCGGCGGTGATTAAGGGGCTAAATGCGCTGTATGATTGCGGACTGGCGCCTGCTGAATTAATTAAGATCGGGCAGAGCGTCGGGGCGGATGTACCGTTCTTCCTGCTTGGCGGATGTGCGCGGGCGCAGGGCATCGGTGAAATCCTATCGCCGGTTCATAATCCCTTTGATTATGATATTGTTGTCATCAAACCGGATGCAGGCGTTTCGACGCCGAAGGCCTATCAATTATTTGACCAAACCGAAAGTATCGGCGGCAGTGCCGAACCCATGCTGGATGCACTGAATCGCGCAGATGAAACCGTATATCTTCGGGAGATGCAGAATAAGCTTCAGGCCTGTGCGTTTAAACTAGCGCCGGAATCGCAGAAAGCGGCAGATGCGTTAAGTGAAGCAGGGGCGCTGAAAGCCATGGTCAGCGGGAGCGGTGCGGCGGTATTCGGGCTATTCAAAAAGAATGAAGGCGGAAATGCCAGACTGCGGATAGTTAAAAAAGGATTCAAGCAAGTCTTTCTTACCCATAAAACCGACAACGGCATTGTTACGGCTCAAGATTCGTCTGCCCTTTAACCGTATAAAGAATATACTCATACATATCCCCGCGGTATAAAGCCTTTTCAAGATAAATCAGCAGGCCGGATGCGGTGAAATATTTTGAGGTGATACTGAGCACTGGGAAGTGTTTCTGGACACCCAGATCGCGGGCGTTTGCCTCGTCACAGAGTGCGGCGGAGACCGACAACTCGCATGACTTCACATCCAATGCATATTTTAGGGACATTAAATCGTGAAGCGATGTTTCGAGCATCTCTTTTTTTAGATTCGGGCAGTTTTCAAACGGGATAAATACGGTCTCCAGCGCTACCGGCGTATCATCCGCCAGCCTTAACCGCTTAGCGATAAAATATTTTGGCGTGTTCAAGATCTGATCAACAGCGGGATGCTCGCCGGCCTTGGCCTCACCAAACGCCAGCACCAGTGTTTTGGGCGTCTTGCCCTTATTCGAGATGGCCTTGGAAAAGCTCATCAGGTTATGCTGGGTAAAACGGCTCGCCGATACAAAGGTGCCCCGGCCCTGCTGACGGAACAGGACGCCTTGGCTGACCAGATCGGTAATGGCGTGGCGCACGGTCATACGGGATATACCCGCATCCTCGGCAAGTGTACGCTCGGACGGAATCGCCCTGCCCGGCGGGTATTCGCCGCTCTCGATACGTTTCAGGATGGTTTTTTTCAGCTCAATAAATTTATTATCCGGCATACTCCGCTCCGTTTTAAAGAAAAAAAGCTACTTATCATCACAAAAGTAGCTTTTTTAATGACCCGAACCATCAGTAGTTCAGGCAGATTGCGTTTTTGTTAAAACAGTCCAAGATACCTAATGTCATGATCTTGTGTCCCTTTTCATTGGGATGAATTCCGTCTGAGCAGATGTATTGTCGAAAGTCTGGTGTTTTCAAAAAATATCTGCGAACATCAGCAACGGGGACATCGCATGCTTCCGCGACATCGACTACAGTTGATGAATATCGCTCATGCCACCAGTAGATTTTCGAAACATCTTCCAGCCATTTTAATATCCGGGCCGCTTTCTGCTTGTTGCCCTGTGTGAACCAGTTAAAATAGTCCACAGCATTAAGGGGCGGCAGTGTCATGACCACAGGCGCCGCATCATACCGTCTGACCGTTTCAATCATCTGTATCAGGTATTCATGATACGCTGTAAGCGGTGTTTTCGGCTGATGGTTTCCGGCCGGATTATCGGCTATCTCATCCCAGAAAAAATCACAATCGTTACCGCCGTATTCGATCAGTACGATATCGGGCTGGTGCTTAACCAGGCGTTCTTCCAGCCTTGCAGCGCCATGCGAGATGGTTGAACCGAACTTAGCGGTGTTGATAATGTCGGCGTCCAGCGCGGTGGACAGATTGTTGACAAAGGAATTTTTTAAGAAACAATATCTCTTTTTTTCCTCGTTCAGCGATACGCCCTTGCTTAAGGAATCACCGACAACCAGAATGGTTTTCTGTTTTGTTTCGCTCATCTTTTTTCTCCTTTCGTGATGATGTGTATAAAGAAATAATAATGCTGGGCCGCGAGAAAAAAGTGAGCTACCGTATCCATATTCAGTTTTAACGATATGATGATATCATATTTGAAAAGAGGTATGCAATCGATATTTGTGAATTTTTAATAAAAACAGCTGATTCGCGCAGCAGAATTTTAATTTGATGATATAATGTTCCGGTATGAGAAAGACACTGAAAAAAATCAAGAAAAGATTGGGGCCAAACCCGAAAAGATACAGTGATATCAACCGGAGGTTTATCCTTTTGGTCGGGCTTGCCGCGATTATCATATTGGCGGGTGTTATCTATTTGATTAACCAAGCCATCCAGCCGCCGAACATCACCGTTGCGTCCAAAGAAATCTTTGATAAAGGGATGATCCAAATCGGCGTCCGAACTGATCTCGGCCGTTACAGCCGCCGTAACGAGGAAACCGATGCAATGGAAGGCTTTGAGATTGATGTCTGCGAAGAAGTGTTACGGCGTATATTCCAAAATCAGATTGTTATCCGATATGAGGAGATTACCTCGACCACCAAACTCTCAAAACTGAATCTCGCTGAGATTGATGTGTGCATCGGCGCATTTGTGCCTAATTCGTCCTCGCGTATTACGCTGAATTATTCGGACGGATTTTTTGTGGATTCCGTTGCACTGGTGACCCGCAAAGACCAGCGCCTTAATGTGTTAAAAGCCAACAAGGTGTTAATCGGCACGCTGAACAACAGCTATGCTGACGACCGGATTGCCGCGTACCTGGATACGGTAAATGAAGCCAAACCAGAGGGTGAACGGCAGGAATACGAAATCATTTCCTATGCCTGTTACCAGGATCTGTTTGATGCGGTCGAATCGTTTGATGTGGATATTGCAGCCGCAGACACTTTGTTTATCAACCCGTACCTTACGGAAGAACTGGTCGTGCTGCCTGACCGGATGCTGTACCATGAGTACTGCTTCGCGTTTAACTCCAGAGATGTCGAGCTTGAAAAGGTGTTCAGCAAGGCAATCGCGGCGATGAAGGCGGACGGCACCATCGATAAACTGGAGGAAAAATGGGGCATGGATGATCTTTTGACGGAGCCCGAAGAAGCGGACGCTCCGCAAGAATCCGACGCAAGCGCAGAATAGCCTGTATTCAAAAAGGGCGCTGAATATGATAAAATACGGTTGAATAAACAGGGACGAAAGAGGGAATATAATGCTGAAAGCCAGCGCTGATATTAAGTTTTTTGCTGGAACATCGGGTTTGGGATTTGCGAAGAAAATGTCGAAATACTTGGGCATCAGCCTTGGCGATTCCGAAGTAATCCGGTTTTCTGACGGCAACATCTTTGTACGCATCAAGGAGATGGTACGCGATACAGATGTTTATCTGGTGCAGCCGATCGGGCTTGATCCGAACAACGAATTTGTTGAGATTTTGTTCTGGATGGATGCGTTTAAACGGGCAAGCGCCAACTCCGTGACCGCAATCATCCCATATTTCTCTTATGCAAAAGGCGATAAAAAAGACGAACCGCGCGTATCCATCCGTGCACGCGTGTGTGCGGAGAGCATTGAACTCGCCGGCGCCGACCGTGTGGTGATGATGGATCTTCACAGTCCGCAGGTGCAGGGTTTCTTCAAAATCCCGGTAGACCATTTGATGTCTATGCCGATCCTCTGTGAATATGTAAAGGCACAGGGATGGGTGGATGAGAATCTGGTGATTGTCTCGCCGGACGCCGGATTTGCCAAGAATGCCCGCCGCTATGCCGACTATCTTGGTGTTGGGGTAGCAATCGGCGACAAAGCCCGGATTGCGCATGATGAAAAAGCGCAGTGTTTAAATATCATCGGTGATGTAAAAGGCAAGACCTGCCTGATTGTCGATGATTTTTCTATTTCGGGAGAAACTTTAAAAGAAGTCGCCGTAGAGCTGCAGAAAAACGGTGCCGCACATATCTATGCCTGTATCTCACATATGGTTTTAAAGAAAAAGGGCGTGGAAGTTATCGACAACAGCCCGATTGAACGGCTGATCGCAACCGACACAGTGCCAAACCCATATCCGAGAGCAAGCAAGAAAATAAAAATCCTGTCGGTCGCGCCGCTGTTTGCGGAAGCTGTATACAGGATTCACTCAAGAATGTCAATCGGAGCGATGCTCGACGCTTTGCCGGAAAAGGTGCTGGAGGCTATCGAAAAGACGGACGCCTAACTGTCTGCCGGAACATCCCGCTTGACGTCAAACCAGAAGTTCACCCCGCCCGTCACATTTTCTGCGCCGTACCGCTGGCCGGACAGCGCCATGATTGCGGCAACAATCGAAAGCCCCAAACCATAACTGCCTTCTTTTTCTGACCGGCTTTTATCGTGCTTATAAAAACGATCCCAGATATTTTCTAAAGTCTGCACCGGGATATGGTCGCCGGAGTTAAACATGTTGATGCGAATGACATCACCTTTGACTTGCGTTGATATTTTGACGATATGCTGAATATCACCGTACTTTGCCGCATTTGACAAATAGTTTGCCAGAATCTGTTCAAACCGCATCGGATCGGCCAGTCCGGTGCTGTCCTCCTGGGTTAGTTCAAGCGTTAAATCTAATTGATGGTCGCTGATATAGCCGTCATATTTATCGATAAAATCTTTGATCAGCTGGTTGACTGAAACCGATTGAATTTCAAGCGCCATCCGGCCGCTTTCCATGCGGGATAAATCCAGCATTTCTTTCAACAGGCGGCTCATTTTATTGGCTTCTTCGCTGATGATATTGACGTACAGCTTTTGCTGTTCGATGTTGGGCACAAAATCACTGCCGATTTCATCCGCGTATCCTTTAATCAGCGAAAGCGGTGTTCTAAGCTCATGGGAGGCGTTCGAGATAAACTGCCGCTGGGAGATGATATCCTTTTCCAGCTGTTCATTTTGCACCTGCAGTTGATGCAGCGTTTCTTTCAGCCGGTCAGACAGCATATTAACATCATCGGCCAAATGCTCCAGCTCGTCGCCGGTATGGACATCGCAGGCCGAATTAAAGTTTAGGTCAGCGATATTGGCAACCGTAGACTGAATCTTCTTAATCGGTCGCGTAAAGCGCTTAGAGAGCCGGAACGCAATCAACAGCGTAAGCAGCAGGAATAATGACGTAACCAGCAGGATTACGAGGTTGGTCTGGCGGATGGTGTTATTGACCGGGCTTAGGATTTGGGTGACGAGGATCGTATAATCACCCTTTTGCCCGTATGCAAATATCAGATTATTGCGCCGGGGATGATATTGGTCGAAATTGTCCAGCATCTGGTTGATGTCCGGCATCTCATGTTCAAGTTCTGATAAAATTTCGCTGATGATCTGGGTCGGAATGCCGGCAGGAAGCCATCTCGGCTGGCTGGATGAGGAATAAATTACCCGTGTGTCCTCAAAGATCATAACTTCAAAGTGATTATCCCGTTCGATATCATTGACAGCACTGCGCCATTCCTGCTCGCCGGCGGAATAGTCCACCTCTATCAGCTCCTCAACGGCATTTTTAACTTCACGCTCTGAATACATGGTATAAAGCGGACGCAAAAAAAACGCATTGGAGATCATCACCACAAGCGCAAAGGACAGGACAATAATCATAACATTAAAAAACAACCGCTTGGTGATGCTGGACTGATAGCGCTTTGGCTTGATGCGTTTTGTCACTCTTTCACCTCAAATTTATATCCGAATCCGCGCATTGTGACAATATAGGCACTGGCAGACTTAAGCTTATTCCGAAGGCGGTTGATATGGGTATCCACTGTGTTTTCGCTGCCGAGATAATCATATCCCCATACCGCTTCCAAAATCTGATCGCGGGACAGCGAGATATGTTGGTTATCGGTAAGGTATAGCAGCAGGTCGTATTCCTTGCGGCTTAGGTTCAGCGGTTCGTTATCGACTACCGCTTCCCGAGCATCGGTGTTTAAAGACAGCCTGCCGAGCGTCTTTTTGGGTTTGTTTCCGCTGTTGACGCGGCGGAGCAGCGCCTCTATTCTGGCAATCAGCACCATGGGCGTAAAAGGCTTGACAACATAATCATCCGCCCCGCTGTCGAATCCGTCCACTTCGTCGTATTCCTCACCCTTAGCGGTCAGCATCAGGATGGGGCAGTCGGACAGCTTTCGGATTTCTTTGGCGCACGCGAGCCCGTCCATGCCGGGCATCATAATATCCAGGATGACTAAATCCGGCTGAGCGCTTTTAAACAATTCAAGCCCCTGTTCGCCGTCCTGCGCCAGCAGCACATGGTATCCGCGGGTCTCCAAAATCGAATTTAACAGCAGACGAATGCGGTTATCATCGTCAACGACTAATATTTTATTGCTGTTACCGCGAACCGTATTCATGGGCAGCGCTCCTTGATAGTATCAACTATATTTTATCACAAAAAGACAGGTTTTCACTGTTTTTAAAGGAGTTTAGCAGGCCAAGATAACAAGAAGATAACAAAATCTAAAACCTGAGGATAAAACAGGTAATTTAAACGCATGCTCTGCTGAACATGTGATAGAATAAAGAGCGAAAAGGAGCCAGAATAAATGGAAGACTTAAAGAAGCGATGGACAGAAGCAAAGGCGCGCGCGGACTGGGGACTGGATGTCACCATACTGATGGGCAGGATATCAGAAGAATCAGCCGATTGGAACGAAAACAAAATTATTAAGAAGTATATCCCGAAAGATAGCGAGGTATTGGATATTAATTCCGGCCGTACCGGACAGCTGCTGAATAAAAAACATCAAACAGATGCGTTTGATCCGGATTCAGAAGAGAATCAAATCTGGCGCCATATATACTTTGGCGAACCGGGAAGAATACATGAGGCTGAGCTGACTGATGAAGCAGAAGACCTTGAGGCCTTTTTGCCTGAGCGGGATATGTTCGACGCGGTGCTGAATAAAGGCATTACGGCCGATCCGAAACGCGTATACCGCATCCTAAAGCCGGGCGGTATTTATTTGTTGGAACAGCCGGGAGATCAACACAATGTTGACCTGATTAAAAAAATCATCGGAGAAGCTGTGACCGCAGGAGGTTACCCGAGCCTTGAACGTGCGGTTATGCAGCATGAACGTGCCGGATTTCAGGTGATATATCAAGAAGAAAGCTTCCCGAAATTGACGTTTAGTGATGTTGAAACGCTGGTATATTACGCGCACGTGATGAAAGGGGCGTTTCCGGCATTTGATGTGGAAAGCAGCTTAGACGGGTTGGAAGCGCTGCATGGAGAAATATTGGAGACCGGAAGCTTTACTGCGACGCAGCACCGGATGATATTGGTGTTAAAAAAATAAAGCGCCCGATGATTAAATCAGGCGTTTGGTGTTGGAGCCGCTAATCGGATTTGAACCGATGACCTCATCCTTACCATGGATGCGCTACTACCTACTGAGCTATAGCGGCATGATATCGTCAGCGGACATTATTATAATATAGAGTTGCCGCCATTTCAATAGCTTTTTTATTAATAAAAATGGATATGAGCGGTTATAACACAAATATTGGGTTCGCAGAACTTTGACAATGATGAAAAGAGCAGAAAACCCTGAAATATCGGGTTTTTTTCTGCTTGACAGGGGATGCTATTTTTATTAGAATGATTGGTGCGACTGTTTGCGTACTCAGCCCATGCAAAGGTCAGCAATCTAAAATCGAATACAAACGGAGGGGAGCCTTATGAAATCATATATGGCGAATTCCGGGAATGTGGATTCCAAGTGGTTGCTTGTCGATGCAAACGGGCAAGTATTTGGCAGACTGGCGTCACAAGTGGCGACACTGCTTAAAGGAAAACACAAACCGGACTACACACCGCATGTCGTAACTGGTGACCACGTGATAGTGGTGAACGTGGATAAACTGGTTTTTACGGGTAAAAAGCTTCAGCAGAAGTTTTACCGTAAGCACACCGGACACGTCGGCGGTTTAAAAGAAGTCTCTTACGGAAAAATGATGGAAACCAAACCAGAGTTTCTGTTTATGAATGCCGTACGCAGAATGCTGCCAAAGAACAAGCTCGGCAGCCAGATGTTAAAGAACTTACGCGTTTACGCAGGCCCGGATCATGAACACGAAGCACAGAACCCTGTGGCTTATGAACCGGCAGAATATAAAAAATCTTAAGGCAAGGAGGTACGAAAGTTAAATGAGCAAAACGCTTTATACCGGAACCGGTAGAAGAAAATCTTCTGTAGCCAGAGTACGCCTTGTGTCAGGCTCTGGAAAGATCACCGTTAACAAACGGGATATTGAAGAGTATTTTAATCTTGAAACTCTCAAGATGTTAATCCGGTCACCGCTCGAAGCAACCAATACACTCGGCACCTATGATGTGCTGGTGAACGTTCAGGGCGGTGGTTATACCGGACAGGCGGGCGCAATCCGCCACGGTATCTCACGGGCGCTTTTAGAAGCGGATCCGCAGTATCGGCCGATTTTAAAGAAGGCCGGATTCTTAACCCGTGACCCGAGAATGAAGGAAAGAAAGAAATACGGCCTCAAAGCAGCAAGAAGAGCGCCGCAGTTCTCAAAGAGATAATCGGTTTCAATATGATCATATTAAACGCCTTAAATGCTTAAGGCGTTTTTTATTTTGTGCTATTGCGCGGTGATTTGAGATTCGGGCGGGGGATTTGTATCTTTGGAAGAGCTGGAGCGCCATTGCATGAAGCGGTGATTTAAAACCGCGCCGACCAGTACGATGATGCTGCACCAGAAAATCCAGATTAAAAAGACAAAGATACCGCCGACGCTCCCGAGAACCAGCGGGAACATGGAAATTTTTAAAAAGTAAAGTGAAAAGAACTTTGAGATAACCAGCCATAAGATGGTGGTGAACAGAGCGCCTGGGAATGCCTGGCGGAACTTAAACTTCACATTGGTTAAATAATAATAAAACAGCCAGAACGTAAACAGCATTAAAACGGCCGGGAAGATCAGCCGGATATAGGTGAAAATAAGCGCAAACTGATCGGAAATTTCCAGCGGAGGCAGAATGCTCTTTGAGATGGTTTTGCCTAACACCGAGAAGATAAAGATGGAGGCAAACAGCAGTTCAAACACCAGTGTGAACAAAACGGAAAGATAGGTGCGCTGATAAGACTTGCGGCGGTGTACCGCATTATAAATCGTATCAAAAGAACGCATCATCGAACGGATCGCGCGGGAAGCAAACCAGATAGACATCACGGCGGTAGAGACCATCGGGAATATTTTTTTGGGGATATCAATTTGTTTGATGGTGGAGGAAAACAGCGAAATAATGGACGGCGGGAAGATACTCTCCAACACATACCCGGCTCCGGTATAGATTGCGGGAATCAGGCTTGACGCATACACAATGGTGATACCCAGCGTAAAAAACGCAACGATCGAATAATAAGCGAGCTGCGCACCCATTGCGGAAATCTCGTAATCTGCAAAACTTTTGACGGTGCCGATAATAATCCGGCAATTCCGTAACAGAACCGGGTGCTTTTCAAACCATGCCTTAATTTTATTCAGCATTTACTGCCTCCTGAATAATTTAAATACGCAATATACTTATTATACATGAGACTTAGACAAAGGCAACGGTAAAGCGAAGATGGTTTGAAGCGCACCCCGGTTTATGGTATACTTGATGCAATTCAGTATAAAGGAAATTTTCGGCATTTTGACGACTCATATACCTAAAAAGCGCCACCCATCACAAGTCTTGCTGATGGGGTTTATATCGTTGATACTGATTGGAACCATACTGCTCAGTATGCCGGCGGCAAGCGTAACCGGGCACAGCATCGGGCTGATTAACGCATTGTTTACGTCTACCTCTGCGGTATGCGTAACCGGACTGGTTGTGCTGGATACCGGAACACAGTTTACGCTATTCGGACAGATTGTGATCTTGATTCTGATCCAGTGCGGCGGGCTTGGATTTATGTCTACGGCGTCTTTGATTTTCTTTATTATCGGAAAGCGCATCACACTGCGCGAACGAATTATTATCAAAGAGGCGATGAATGAACTGTCAATCTCGACAGTGGTTGATCTGGTCAAGAGTGTACTTCTGTTTACATTTGTGATTGAGTTTTTAGGCGCGGTGCTGCTGAGCTTCCGGTTTATTCCGCAGTTCGGGGTGGCAGGCGGCATCTACAGGAGCGTATTCCATTCGGTCTCAGCCTTCTGTAACGCAGGGTTTGATCTGATGGGCGGCTTTAACAGCTTTTCTGAGTATGTGGCGGACCCGCTGATTAACTTCACATTTATCGGTCTGATTATCATCGGCGGGCTTGGGTTCGTCGTGGTGTTTGACCTGTTCCAGAAACTGAAGAGTTGGGGAAGGTCACGGCTTGCGCTGCACACCAAACTGGTATTGATTGCTTCGGGCATATTGATTGCGCTGGGGCTGATTGTATATTTTTCGCTGGAACTCAGCAACCCCGGCACACTGAAAAACTTAAGTACGCGGGGCAAGATACTGGCTGGCATCTTTCAGTCTGTGACGCCCAGAACCGCAGGATTTTCAACCATCGATCAGGGCGCGCTGACGACCGGGTCTAAGCTGATGACAATCATACTCATGTTTATCGGCGCATCTCCCGCTGGTACGGGCGGCGGAATTAAGACCACGACCATGGTAATGGTGACACTGCTAATCGCTTCCGTTGCGCAGGGCAAGGAATCGATCACCGTGATGAAGCGCAGGATTAAAAACGATATTACCTTAAGGGCGGTCACCCTGTTTATCGGCGGACTGACGCTTGTGGTGATTTCAACCATGCTGATACTGGCAATCGAACACGGAAAAGGCGGATTATTTACGTTTGAGAATATCCTGTTTGAGGCGTTCTCGGCATTCGGCACCGTCGGCCTTGGCACGGGGATTACTCCGTATCTTGAACCACTCAGCCGGATCGTCATTATCCTGTCAATGTTTGCCGGCCGTGTAGGGCTGCTAACCGTAATGTATGCAATGGCAAACCGGATGAATAAATATGAAGACCGGTTAAAATATACAGAAGAAAATATCATGATCGGATAACCGGTCAAGTTGAGGTAAGAGAATAATGAGCAAGCAATTTATCGTATTTGGACTGGGGCGCTTCGGCAGAAGCATCGCGACCGCACTTTGCGGGACAGGCAATGATGTGTTGTGCGTGGATACGTCCGAAGAACTGGTGGACAATATTGCCCCGTATGTGACGCATGCCGTACAGGCAAATGCGACGGATGAAAAGGTATTAAAAGCACTGGGCATTGCGGATTTTGATGTGGCAGTCGTGGCGATCGGCGGAGATATCCAATCCAGCATCATGATTACCCTGCTCTGCAAGGAGCTTGGGGTGCCGCGCGTCTTGGCGAAAGCACAGAGTGAAATGCATGCTAAGGTATTGGAGAAAATCGGTGCGGACCGGATTGTCTTCCCGGAACGGGACATGGGGATTAAGGTCGCGCATAATCTGGCATCCGGCAACATTCTCGACCATATCGAATTATCGCCGGACTACAGCATCATGGAAATGGATACCATCAGAAAATGGGTCGGCAAGACGCTGGTGGATTTAAACTTCAGACAGCGTTATAACCTGAATATCATTGCGATTAAAAACGACGCCGGCGAAGTCAGCGTCAATCCGCCGCCGAATGTTGTGATCGAGAAGGACGACAACCTGTTGGTTATCGGGCTTAACGAGGACATCAGGCGGATGGTGGAGTTTATCGAAAAAAATAAATAAGCAAAAAAAAGAGACTGATGGACAGTCTCTTTATTGCATACCGGTTAACCCACAACCGCAACACCTTCCGTATCAACGGTAACAAGCGCCCATGCGGCAGCTTCGGTTTCTGTATCAATATCGTCATAATATATTCCGGCCCCGGTCAGCTTTGCGACCGCAGCTGCGGAGACGACTCCGCTGATGTCCACGATTTTTGAATCTTTATTAAGCGAATTATAGACATTCACCACTTTGGCGATATTATCCGCATTGGTTTTATCGCTGTCGCTGACGACCATGGAGGCCTTCAAAGACTGGATAAACACGGACGGCGCATCAGCCTCAGCTTCAGACGCAGCCGGTGTTTCAACAGCCTCCGCTTCTTCTGTTAGTTCTGTATCTTCGGTTTCAGCCGCACAGGAGGTCACAAGACCTGACCCGAAAATGGAAATGCTGAACGCTAATACGATAACGATGACGATGATGGCGAATATAGCGCGTTTAACTTTCATGTATGTATCACTCCGTTCGATATTTGCCTTATTATAATATGACAGATGTGTCCAGACAAGAAGTATTCCGTGAAAAAACCGTTAAAAAATGCTATACTATACCGAGATTTAAAGAAGTGGAGAAAATGAATGATCAAAAACAAGGGCGTCCGCTACATGACGCAGGCGGCCGTAATCGCCGCACTTTACGCAGCACTGACACTGATTTTTGCACCCATCAGCTTTGGGCAGATGCAGGTGCGCATCGCGGAAATGCTGTGTGTGCTCCCATATTTTACACCGGCGGCAGTCCCGGGATTATTTATCGGCTGTTTGATCGGTAACGCGATGGGGCCGAATCTCGGTATCTGGGATATCATTGCCGGAAGTTTGGCGACCCTGTTATCAGCTTATCTTGCGTCCAAGATAAAAAGCAAGTGGCTGGTTCCATTGCCGGCCGTGGTGATCAACGCGGTTGTGGTCGGGGTGCTGCTTAATCAGGTGCTGAACCTGCCGCTGCTGCCCTCAATGGGATTTGTCGCAGTCGGACAGACGATTGCCTGTTATGTTGGCGGGATGATATTACTCCTGCTGATCGACCGGTACGGAAAGAAAATATTCAAATAAAAAAGAGCGGATATCCGCTCTTATTTTATGATGTCAGAATTAAAGTATTTTTCTAACGCTTTCGGGATTTTGATGGTCCCGTCCGCCTGCTGGTAGTTTTCTAGAATAGCGGCAAACGTCCGGCCCACGGCCAGCCCGCTTCCGTTCAGCGTATGCACAAACTCCGGCTTGGCGTCCATACTGCGCTTAAAGCGGATGTCCGCACGGCGCGCCTGGAAGGCTTCGCAGTTGGAGCATGATGAAATTTCGACATACCGCCCATAGCTCGGCATCCAAACCTCGATGTCATAGGTCATCGCGGCGGAGAACCCGGTATCACCGGTGCAAAGCGCAATCACACGGTACGGGAGTTCCAGCTTCTTTAGGATACTTTCCGCGTCCGCGGTCAGCTTTTCCAGTTCGTTATAAGAATCCTCCGGCTTACATAACCGGACGAGTTCAACCTTGTTAAATTGGTGCAGACGGATCAGTCCGCGCGTATCACGCCCCGCACTGCCTGCCTCTGACCGGAAACACGCGGTATAAGCCGCATGCGCAATCGGCAGTTCGTCACCGGATAAAACGCTTTCGCGGTACAAATTGGTAACCGGCACTTCGGCGGTCGGGATTAAAAACGAGTCGCCGTCCGACAGCTTAAACGCGTCTTCCTCAAATTTCGGCAGTTGTCCGGTGCCCTCCATGGTATGGCGCTTCACGATATACGGCGGAATGACTTCGGTGTAGCCGTTTTCGCCGGTATGCGTATCCAGCATAAAATTGATGAGCGCACGCTCCAGTTTTGCGCCCTGTCCTTTATAGACCGCAAACCGTGATCCGCTGATTTTTGCCGCGGCTTCAAAATCCAGCAATCCAAGCGCTTCGCCAAGCTCCCAGTGGGCTTTGGCTTCAAAGTCTATTTTTGCCGGTGTCCCGACCACGCGGATTTCAACGTTTTCGGTTTCGTCCTTGCCAACCGGCGTATTATCGCCCGGCAGATTCGGTGTATTCATCAAAATCGCCTGAATATCGCTGCTGAGCGATACCAGCGCGTCGTCTTTTTGTTTGATTGCGTCGCCGACCTCGCGCATCTCTTCCATAATCGGGGCGACGTCCTTACCCGCCTTTTTCAGCTGGGGGATTTCCTTGGATACCTTGTTGCGCTTCGCCTTTAGTTCTTCAACCTCGGCGATCAGCTCCCGCCGCTTTTTATCCAACGCCAAAACCTCATCAACGAATCCGCTCACGCCGCGTGCGGCCATCTTGGTTTTGACTGCTTCAGGGTTTTCTCTGATAAACTTTATGTCGTGCATGCCTGCTCCTCTTAACTATTATCTTTCAAAATCGATTAGTTCAATTATATATAGGGTGAACATGAATTGCAAAGGCAAATTTTGAATGAAACGTGCAGCAAATATGATATAATCCCCGTATGGAAAAACGGGAACTGACCACACAAGAGGAAACCTATTCTTATCATATCATCAGAAAAGACGTCAAAACCGTCCGTTTGACCGTTGATAAAGACATGCGGGTGCTGGTGACGGCGCCGGGGTATGTTTCTGAAAAAAAGATCAAGGAATTTGTTAAGGGGAATACGGCGTTTATTGAGGACAGTTTAAACAAGCGGCGTGCGGCCTTTGAACGCCACAATGTATCGATGTATAAAACCGGGGAATATTTTCTGCTCCTGGGCGAACGTGTGGATATTGTATCCAAACCGCATGTAGAAAACCGGGTGTTTTTAGAGAACGGCGTGCTGTACATCCTGCTTAGCGATAACAATACGGTTGAGGAACGGGAAAAGCGGTTTGATCAATTCTTAAAAAAGACCGCAAAGCGCGTTTTTCATGAACTGCTGAACCAGTATTATCCGATGTTTGCCGACAGGATAAAAGAAAAACCGCATATCACCATACGGAAAATGAAAACAAAATGGGGTTCGGCAAACCCAAGCCGGAATAAGATTACGCTGAATACCGCGCTTGTGTTTGCGCCAAAGCCGTTAATCGCCTATGTGCTGGTCCACGAGCTCTGCCATTTTTATCATTTAGACCACTCAAAGGCTTTTTATCAAAAGCTGGCGTCTATCATGCCGGACTATAAACAAAAACGCAAACAGCTGCGTGAAACATATGGATTTTTAATTTGATGTTTCCCGTGAAACACGCAATGTTCCACGCTATAACATATCCTTTTTGGCCAAAACATAGGTGACGATTCCGGTGAACAGAAACGAAACGCCGAGCATAATCCAAAAGCCCAACGGATTGTGCTGGAACGGCACCGGCACGTTCATGCCCCAGAACGACGCGAACAACGTCGGGATTGCGATGATAATCGTCAAAGACGCCAACAACTTCATGACCATATTGAGGTTGTTGGAGATGATGGACGCAAACGTTGCCATCGTCCCTGTAATGATGTTGCGGTAGATGTTGCTCATCTCAATCGCCTGCTGGTTCTCGATGATGACTTCTTCCAAGAGTTCGGTGTCTTCGGGATATTTCTTTAATACATTGGTCTTCAGCATTTTTTCTAAAATAATTTCATTTGACTTCAGGGAAGTCGAAAAGAACACCAATGATTTTTCCAGCTTTAACATCTGAACCAGTTCACGGTTTTTCATCGATTTATGCAGGGCATTTTCCACCTGCGTGGTCGCTTTATCGATCTGGCGCAGGTACTGGAGGTACTTGGCTGATGATTTATACAACAACTGAAAGATAAACCGGGTCTTTTTTCGGGTATCAAAACCTTTGACACGGCCTTCGGCAAAATCCTCAATAATTGTCGTGTCTTCCAGGCAGACGGTAACGATTGTGTCTTTTGCAATCAGGATGCCCAGCGGGATGGTGTTATATAAAAACGAAATCCCCTCCGGCTGAACGACCGGAATATCCACGATGATTAAAGTGACATCGTCGTCTTTTTCAAAACGCGCGGATTCTTCCTCGTCAAGAGCGGCCTTTAACTGGCCAAGCTCAATAGCCAAGGCTTCCGATACGGTATTCAGTTCGTTATTATCGGGGTCTTCCAAGTGCACCCAGGTGCCGGGTGCGATTGTTTCGGTTGTTTCGACTTTTACCATCGCATCAATATCGATGGTTTTAAAAATTTGAATCATGATCTTTCACCACCTAAAAGTTTTTTATTCCCGGCGAAAGAATCGGATGATTTGCTCAAAGAAATTCAGCGGCTCATGGCCATCATGACCAGCTGTTACCCAACAGCGAGCAGAGCAAATAATGCGATCGTTTCGCCTTAAGACTTATGCTTCTTCGTTTAGGATCCGCATCCACGTCTGCCCACCACCTTTTTTTGTCAACTTCTTTAGTATTATACTCCGCTGATTCGTCAAGCGCAACCGTCAACCCAAAAGATTTCCGGTATAAAATTAAAAAACCCGCACATGATGTGCGGGCCGTAAATATTTGATTAAACAAAGATATTTTCTTTGCGGTTTACGATGAAAAATCCCTTTTCGTTCAGCGTGCTTTTCCGGTTATAAGTCATCGGCGTGTTGTCCATCTGCATAAATACCGCACCTGCCTGCTCGGCAATGCACTGCATGGCGCAGGTATCCCACTCACAGGTCAGTCCGTAGCGGTAGTAGATATCCGCTTCACCGGATGCGACCATACACCCTTTCAGGCTGCTGCCACAGGAGACCAGGTCGCTGATTTGGCCGCGATGTGCATCGATCAGTGCGCCTAGAGCTTCTGACCTGTGGGACTTGCTTCCCACCATAATCAGGTCATTGGTTTTGTCCGTGACGTGCAGCTGTTTTTTTATGCCGTCAGGCTTTAATAAATAACTGCCCAATCCTTCGGCAGCATAATATAAATCCTTTGTCACCGGAACATAGATTACGCCCATGACCGGTGCGCCGTCCCTCACGAGTGCGATGTTGACCGTAAACTCGCCGTTACGCTTGACAAACTCTTTTGTGCCGTCCAGCGGATCGACGATAAAACAATACGATTCATTTAAACGGGATAAATCGTCCTTTTCTTCTTCGCAAAGATAAGCAATATCCGGAAAGGCAGATCGGATGCCTTCCGTGATGACGGCGCTTGCCTTTCGGTCCGCATCGGTGAGCGGAGAAGCGTCGTCCTTATAATCGACGTCAAAGTCCTTTTGGTAAACGTCCATGATGACGTTGCCGGCGCTGACCGCAAACGACATGGCGGTTTCTAAAGCTTTATTGATATCCATGATTAATATCCCAGTTTCTCCAATTCGTCTATCAGCCGGTCTGCCGCTTTTTCGATCGAGATATCCGAGGTATCAATCACAATCTCCGCTTCTGCCGGCGGTTCATACGGATCAGAGATGCCCGTGAAGTTCGGGATTTCGCCGCGTCGCGCTTTTTTATACAGCCCCTTTACATCGCGCTTTTCACAAACCTCTAAAGGTGTGTTGACATAGATTTCGGTGAAACCGGGCCCGATAATCTCGCGGGCCTGAAGCCGGTCGGAGATATACGGCGATACGAATGCGGTCAGTACAATCAGCCCCGCATCGTTCATCAGCCGTGCGACCTCGGATATCCTGCGGATATTCTCCACGCGGTCGGCTTCGGTGAATCCGAGATTCTTATTTAAGCCGTGACGAACATTGTCACCGTCCAGCAGCATGGTATGTTTGCCCTGTGCAACCAGCCGTTTTTCCAACGCGTTCGCCAGCGTTGATTTCCCCGAACCCGAAAGTCCGGTAAACCAAAGCGTATACGGCTGCTGGTTTTTTTGCTGCGCCCGGATGTCACGGTCGATATCGCTTTCCTGCCAGACCACGTTCTCGGAACGCCGCAGTGAGTGCGCAATAACGCCGCAGGCCGACGTCATATTGGTGACGCGGTCAATCAGGATAAATCCGCCGAGTGCATGCGTTTTGTCAAACGCATCGAAAACAATCGGCTTTGAGGTGATGATGTCACAAGATGCAATCTCATTCTTGATGAGTTTCTTTGCGGACAGATGCTGTCCGGTGTTGATGTCCAGTTTATATTTAATGGAAAGAACAGTCGCAGGGATGGTCATGGTGCCGCATTTTAACAGGTAGTTCCTGCCTGCCACCAGATGATCATTATCCATCCAGAGTAAAGTGGCGGTGAACATATCGGACACTTCAGGCATTCCGCCGGAAACCAGTACGCTGCCGCGCGATACATCGATCTCCCGGTCCAGCTGAATGGTCACGGGCTGTCCTGCTGTTGCATGCTTGGCCTTTTTATCCGCAACATAAATCGCTTTGACTTTTGCGGTCTCCTGGTTCGGCAGTACGGTCAGTTCGTCGCCGGCAGAGACACTGCCGCCCTCGATCTGCCCCTGGAATCCGCGGAATGTGTGGTCCGGTCTGCAGACGCGCTGCACCGGCAGTACAAAGCTGTGCGCCGCCGCTTCTCTGGCGACATCAATGGTTTCCAAGTATTCTAAAAGCGGTTTGCTTTGATACCAAGGGGTGTTGCCGGAAATCGCCGTCAGGTTGTCCCCTTCGGTTGCGGATACGGGAATAATATGAACCGACGCGAAATGAAACGGTGCAGACAGCGACTGAAATTCCCGTGCGATGTCCTCAAACCGTGCTTTGTCGTATTCGACCAAGTCCATTTTATTGACGGCTAAAACTACGTGCCGGATGCCCATCAGGGCGCATATCCGTGTATGCCGCCGGGTCTGTGATGCCACGCCGTTTGAGGCGTCAACCAATATAACAGCCAGATCGGCGAATGAAGCGCCGACCGCCATGTTTCGGGTATACTGCTCATGCCCCGGACAGTCCGCCACAATAAACGAACGGTTTTCGGTGGTGAAATAGCGGTAGGCCACGTCGATGGTAATACCCTGCTCGCGCTCCGCCATTAAGCCGTCCAGCAATAATGAATAGTCAAGCTTGCCGCCGCGGCTGCCGATTTTGCTGTCCAGTTCCAGTGCGTTTTCCTGATCGGCAAACAGCAGTTTTGCATCATACAGCATATGGCCGATCAGTGTGGACTTTCCGTCGTCCACTGAACCGCAGGTTAAGAACTTTAAAATGTCTTTCATTAGAAGTATCCCTCCCGTTTACGCCGTTCCATGCTGCCTGCCGCTTCATTATCAATCACGCGGCTGGTACGTTCGGATGCAATCGCCGCCAGTGTTTCGTCGATTATTTCGTCCAACGTGTTTGCGGTGGACTCAAATCCGCCGGTCAGCGGGTAACACCCCAGTGTCCGAAAACGTACATTCTTGATTTCGGGTTTTTCACCGGGGTTTAGGCGCATCCGGTCGTCATCCACCATAATGATGTTGCCGTCGCGGTAAACCACAGGGCGTTTTGCCGCAAAATAAAGCGGCACGATGTCAATTTTTTCGCGTCTGATATACTGCCATATGTCTTTTTCGGTCCAGTTTGAAATCGGGAAGACACGGATGCTCTCGCCCTTGTTGATGGCGGTATTAAAAAGCTTCCACATTTCAGGGCGCTGGTTTTTGGGATCCCAGGCGTGTGTGGTGTTCCGGAAGGAAAAGATACGTTCCTTGGCGCGGGACTTTTCTTCATCGCGCCTTGCGCCGCCGAATGCCGCGTCGAACTGGTATTTGTCCAATGCCTGTTTTAAGGCCGCCGTCTTCATAATGTCGGTATACGCCGCACCGTGGTCGAAGGGATTTAAGCCCTGCTTGACGCCGTCCTCGTTAGTATAAACAATCATCTCAATACCATGCTTTTTTGCAACCGCATCACGGAAGGCGATCATCTCTTTAAACTTCCAGGTGGTATCGATATGCATAAACGGAAACGGCGGTTTTTCGGGATAAAACGCTTTGAGCGCCAGATGCAGCATGACCGAACTGTCCTTGCCGATCGAATACAGCATTACCGGCTTGGCACACTCCGCCGCCACTTCCCGAATAATATATATCGCTTCCGCTTCGAGATTATCCAAGTGGGTTAATGGGTTCATAGGCTCTCCTAAATAAAGAATCATTATTTCGGACTCTATCATATCGGATAACCGCTGATTGTTCAAGATGTGAGAGGTAAAAAGAGAGCAAAGTGTTTAGCTTTACATGATTACGGGGTAAGCAGGGCTTTGCCGACAATAAACTTCACATTGCCCTGGCCTTCTTTGGATTCCAGCGCCACAAGAACCTGTCGGTTATAGCTGCCGTTGACCCAAAAACTCGCGAACCACGAAATTTCGGCCGTATATGTGCCGACTTCTGCGGTACCGGTTTTACCTGCCAGCGTGACGCCGCTGGTCTGGGCGCGACGGCCGGTCCCTTCTGTGATAACGCGTTTTAACAGCGGCAGAATTGTATTATAGGTGCTGTCCTTAAAGACATCATAGACGGCGATTTCCGGAGACATGGTCTCAATCGTCACATAATCGGTACCCTGTGTCTGTTTAATCTCTTTGACCAGCATTGGTCTGACGGAGTCGCCGGTTCCGTTGGCGTACGCCGAAAACAGGCTGGACATTTGAATAGGCGAAATCAGCATCTGCGCCTGTCCGTACCCCAGGTCGGCGAGCATGCGCGGATAGATATTGGTGCCGGTATTGGTGATGTTGGACATGCCGACGTCCAGATCAAAATCGAACTCAGATTCAAACCCGATACGTTTTAAATAAGAGACCAGATTTTCTTCGCCTACCTTTAACGCTGCCCATGCAAAGTAAATGTTGTCCGAATGGATTAATGCGTTTGTCAGTGTCAGCGGGCTGCCTGAGTTGCCGGCACGGGTGATGGGCTTTGAGTTCCAGTCCGACCGGTTCGGCATCCATTGGTTGTTCACGATGGTTCCGGTAAACTCCGTAGAAGGCGTCAGGACGCCAAGCTCTAAAGCCGGAACGATGGTGAACGGTTTGATGAGTGAGCCCGGCGGATAAAGCCCCTGTGTGCACCGGTCATACATCGGCTGGTTGGAGTCGTCGCTAATCAGCGAGTTCCAGGTATCCGTATCCACAGGGAAAGAGAAAATGTTGTTGTCATAGCTGGGATACGAACTCATGGCTTCGACCGCACCGGTCTTTGCATCCAGCACAATCGCGACACCGTTTTGGTTTTTGTATGTATTGTTTGCCAGAAGTTTATATGCTTTTATCTGCGTCTCAAGATCAATATTAAGAATCAGGTCTTTGCCTTCTTCAACCGGGTCTTCATAAAGCACCACCTTCTGGTTGCCCCACTTGTCGGCAACATAAACAATTTTACCGTCGGTGCCTCTTAATACATCCTCATACTCGGCTTCAAGTCCGGCCTTGCCCACCATTGAGTCGGTATTGTATCCTCTGTCGGGATGGGCTTCGAGATATTCTTCGGTGATATATCCCATATAGCCGAGAATATGGGCCATGTATTCTTTATACGGGTAGTAGCGAATCGGCGCGAAGGTTTCGGTGTCAATGCCGATACCCTCAACGGAAACGATGGCAGCTTTTTGCTCGTCGGTAAAATGATCCAGTGCGTAAGAATCAATGACACCGACATTGTTGCGGCCAAGCTGTTCGTTCAAAGCCAGCGTTTTATTAAAGACTTCAATAATATCATTTTGGGTGACATCGAGGATCGGCGATAACGCATCGCACACCGTTAAAATATTTTTAATTTTCGTGACGTCCATATAAACCGCTAAGCCGTACGCGTTTTCGGCCACGAGCTCGCCGTCTCTGGTGAAGATCTCGCCGCGGGAAGCTTTCAGCGTTTCGATCAGCAGTTTATCCTCAAAATCCATAAACGGAAAGATCAGGTCCTGTCCCCAGTTGACATAGACCTCGTCATCGACATGCTTTAAATCCATCGAAAAATCATAGGTGTAGATACCGTAGGACTTTGTGACGTATGAACAGGTATAGGTGTAGGTGGTTCCGAATGAATCGGTAGTGGCAAAGGTATCATAGACCTCCATCGACTCAATCTCAAGTCCGGAAAAAACGGCTTCGTATTTTGCAATGAAGGCGTCTTTGTCCAAAGCATCATTGTCATACGGCCAGATATAAGAATAAGCGGTTTCAAAATCCTGATTGGCGATGCAATCTAAAAACGCTTCGGCAACCACAGACGGATCAACAGTTTCGCATCCGGTTACCGCGGACAAAAAAAGAGCCAGGCACAGGACAGCGCAAATTTTTATCCAAGATGTAATCTTCATGAGAGCACCCTCAACCGCACATTTTTGTCAAATCACTTAAACAAGGTTAATTATACTTGGAATACAGAGGTTATGCAAAACAAAATACACGTAAACATTATGTAACAAAAATATTACGAAAGATTGACATTTAGATGAAACGGGCATATAATATAAACATAAATCAGAGTTGCTTCAACAGCGGTTCTGAAGGGTTCCGAGAACAGTACCTTCATTTAAGTATAAACCCCTTTATTAAGCTTTATGGTCTTTGGGGCTGCTCTGATGTTCTCCTTCATCAGAGCAGAAAGACCATTAGAAATGAATACACAGGAGCCAAAAAGATAAAATTTGATTACTTTATTCCTCCGATAAAATATATGTTAGTCCAGCAAAAAGGAAAGTATTTCGCGACTTTCCTTTTTGCTATCTTTTTATATAACGAATCGGTTATAATAAACAAGGGCTGAATCATGAAACGCACATCATTAAAATTCGTTAAACAAACATTAAATCAATACGGATTTTCACCGCTGAAAAAATTCGGGCAGAATTTTTTGGTTGACGAAAATGCAGTGGAAAAAATCACGCAGCTTGTGAATCCTGAGGGCCGCGATATTTTTGAGGTCGGCCCCGGGCTCGGAACGCTGACCGAGCGGCTTTTGAATGAAGCCGATAAAGTGATTGCGGTAGAAATCGACCAGGGATTTTACCGATATTTAAGCGGGACGTTTCAGGATGAGCCAAAGCTTAAACTCGTTAACGCAGATATTCTAAAAACAGACATCGGCGAATTGTGCCGGGAGCATTTCGGCGGCGCACCGGTAACGGTGGCGGCGAATCTGCCGTATTATATTACATCGGCGTGCATCATGGCTTTTTTAACGGCGAAGATTTCATTATCGCGCATGGTGGTCATGGTCCAAAAGGAGGTTGCCCAGCGGATATGCGCAAAGCCCGGCAGCCGTGACTACGGACTGCTTTCCGTCATCATTGATTTTTTCGGAGATGCGAAAATCGGTATGACGGTCGGCAGCGGATGCTTTTATCCGAAGCCGGATGTAGACTCCGCGGTGGTTGTGATTGATGTGAAAGATAAGTATGATATCGATCCGGATGTGTTTATCCCATTTGTGAAAGCCTGCTTTGGTATGAAACGCAAAACACTGGTCAACAATCTGATAAAAGCGGGTTACAGCAGAGACCAGTCAGAGGAAGCGCTGAACACACTGGGTATTGCGGCCTCAGCCCGCGCCGAAACACTAAATACAGAGGCGTTTATATCCTTAATAAACCGCTTGGTACTGGAATAAAATAACAATAAATTAAAGGGAAGCGAAGGATGTTTGTTGAATATAAATAAAGGCCATTTTTTATATTTAGCTGTTTTTTTATCATCACAACAATTGAAACCGCTGCGTACGGCAACGGAAACAAAGTGGTCATAGCCGAAGATATCAGGAATGGTAACGGCCGTGCGGTTAAAAGCATTCTTTGGTTGCCGAACCGTGAAAACTATTTCCCGGAACCGGCAAACGCGATTATCTGGCTGATGAAAGACCGACATTACCGCCGGTATTAAAGATCAACGATCCAGTACGGTGCAACGCTGGCAACAAAACGCACGTCTGCGGAACGTCTGGCAGAAGGCGTAGACCCGAATGCATTGGTTGTTGAACCTTATGCAAACCCGTTTAGAACCTATCCGCTGATTAATGACTATAAGGTATTTAAGCAGCTGTTCGAAGAAAGCGGCGTTGACTGCTATATCTTTAACACCGGATTCTTCATGGGCGAAAAGGTTAAACCCGCACATACATTAGGCACTTTGGAACAGATTGTTGAAAAGAAAGCCAAGTTTGAACCCACAGGTCTTGAAAGTGTTGAGATTCTTCCGGTCGAAGGATTCAAAATTGGATTTCAGTGATCCGGAATATAAAGACCAGTTTGTTAAGCGCCTGAATGATAGAGTTGGATTCTTAGAAGAAAAGCAAACCGCACGCGGCGGATTTGATAAACTTCCGGAAGAAGCGCTTAATTCTATTAAGCATGTTGCTGACCAGGTATCAAAACTTTAATTAAAAATGTATTGAAAGCACAAAGGTTTATCTTTGTGCTTTTTTTATTGGCTGTAAATTGTTATAATATGCGAGTCGGCGCTTAACAAATACCTGCCGAGAGAAGGAGTAGATGATGGAGAACAAGTTTGCGGAACGGCTGACCGGAGTGGATGGCAGCGCGACCAGGGAGATTTTTAAACTGCTTGCGAATCCGGCGATTATTTCTTTTGCGGGAGGGAATCCGGCACCGGAAAGCTTCCCCAAAAAAGACCTTGCGGATTTTGCGGCTGATATACTGATGAAGTCCGGTGAAACGGTGCTGCAATACGGTACGACCCGAGGCATCAAACCGCTGATCGGTGAAATTATCAAACTGGCTGAAGCCGACGGAATTAAGGCAGCGGAAGAAAACGTGCTGGTGATATCGGGGTCTTCCCAGGGCATTGAGCTGATGGCAAAAAGCTTTATTAATAAAGGGGATACCATCTTAGTCGAATCCCCTACGTTTGTCGGTGCGTTGCAGACCTTTAAGACTTTTCAGCCAAACATGGTGGCAGTGGACACGGACGACGGCGGAATATTGCTGGATGATCTTGAGAAGAAAATCAAACAGCACCAGCCGAAATTTCTGTATGTGATACCGACATTCCAGAACCCCTCCGGCGTGACACTGGTCGCTGACCGCCGCAAAAAGCTGGTGGAGATTTGTGCGGCTAACGGCGTAAAGGTATTGGAAGATGACCCGTACGCCAGCTTAAGATATTCGGGCGAGCCGTTAAAACCGTTAAAGTCATTTGACACCGACGGAACAGTTATCCGGCTGATGTCGTTTTCAAAAACCATTTCCCCCGGACTGCGTGTCGGGGCGGCAATCGGCGATGCGGAGATTATCCGCAAGTTTGAAATCTGCAAGCAGGGCATTGACGTGCATACCAACAATTTGGCGCAGGCAATGGTGTATGAATATATCCATTCCGGAAAATTCCAGCCTCATATTGAAGAGATCAAAGCCGCCTACAAACAGAAGCGGGATGTGATGCGCGAAATGATTGCGGAGTACTTCCCCAAAAACGTCAAGGTTTCCCCGTGTGACGGCGGATTGTTCTTGTGGCTGACACTGCCCGAAGGCATTAATACGCTTGACCTGTTAAAGACTGCGGTAACGCAGAACGTCGCCTTTGTGCCGGGCACGCATTTCTTTGCCCACGGCGGACATGATAATACCTTAAGGCTGAACTTTTCAATGGTCAGCGAAGCGAAAATCCGGGAAGGCATCAAGACGCTGGGCGGCGTAATTACGGAAAGCCTGTAACCAACAGAAGAAATAGGTTTGAAAATATCATGATTCTGTGATATACAAAAGAAAACAAAAACAATGGCTTAAAAAAGCTGTCTGTTATAGATTATGTTTTGAATAAAGGAGAAGTAAGATGACAACGATTATTGAAGTAGTGGGACGCCAGATCATGGACTCCCGCGGCAATCCGACGGTTGAAGTGGATGTGCATTTGGAATGCGGCATCATCGGACGCGCGGCTGTACCGTCGGGCGCGTCAACGGGTGCGTTTGAAGCGGTCGAATTAAGAGACGGCGGCGATGCTTATATGGGCAAAGGCGTGACCAAAGCAGTTGAAAATATCAACAACATCATCGCAAAGAAAGTCGTCGGTATGGACGTAACCGACCAGGTCGGCATCGACAGCCTGATGATTAAGCTTGACGGAACAGACAATAAAGGCAACCTCGGCGCAAACGCAATGCTGGGCGTTTCACTGGCAGCGGCAAAAGCAGCAGCCGAAGTCAGCGAACTGCCGCTTTATCAGTATATCGGCGGCGTGAATGCAAAGACACTGCCGGTCCCGATGATGAATATCATCAACGGCGGAAAGCATGCGGACAACTCGGTTTCCTGCCAGGAATTCATGATTATGCCGGTAGGTGCGGACAGCTGGACCAATGCGCTTAGAATGTGCGCCGAAGTATTCCATAACTTAAAGAGTGTTTTAAAATCAAAAGGCTATTCTACAGCTGTCGGCGACGAAGGCGGATTTGCGCCTAACTTAAAATCCGATGAAGAAGCGCTTGAAGTGATCGTGGAAGCGATTGGCAAGGCCGGATATAAGAGCGGCAAAGATTTCAGAATCGCGATGGACCCGGCGTCAACCGAAATGTTTGAGGAAGCAAAGAAAATCGGAAAAGACGGTTATTACTTCTGGAAGACAGATAAATTCTTCACGCGTGAAGAAATGGTGGAATTCTGGGCAGGGCTCTGCGATAAATATCCGATCATCTCAATCGAAGACGGTTTAGCCGAAGAAGACTGGGAAGGCTGGAAGCTCATGACCGAACGTCTCGGCGATAAGATACAGCTGGTCGGCGATGACCTGTTCGTCACAAACACCCAGAGGCTTTCAAAAGGCATCGATATGGGCGTTGCAAACTCAATCCTGATTAAGGTCAACCAGATCGGTACGCTGACCGAAACGCTGGATGCGATTGAAATGGCGAATCGTGCCGGATATACGGCGGTTGTCTCCCACCGTTCGGGCGAAACCGAAGACACAACCATTGCGGACCTCGTGGTCGCGATGAATGCGGGACAGATTAAGACCGGTGCGCCGTCACGTTCCGACCGTGTAGCAAAGTACAACCAGCTGCTCAGAATCGAAGAAGCGCTGGGCGCAAAAGCGATTTACCCGGGACTGGATGCATGGTTCAACCTGAAAAACAAATAAACGCAGTTACACTGCTTAAAGCCGATCCGGTGATGATCTCCGGGTCGGTTTTTTTGCGATTTATTTGCAACAAAGAAGCGAAGAGAGTGCAAAACGAAGCATTATATGTGAGCAAAACATCCATAAACAATGTAATAAGATTATGGTTAACTTGTGGATAACCTGTGCAAAACTTAATTTGAAATACCGAATAATCCATAAGTTATCCCAATTATCCACAAATTCATCCCCAATTGCGGTTAAATTGTTGATTTATTGGTGAGTATATGAGAAAGATATCCACAATATCCACACGAATCGTTTTTTTTTGCGTTAAGTAGACATAAGGTAATTTCAGCGCAATTTTCATAAAAAATCTGCGAAAATAATCGGCAATCCTATCGTGTGATGATTTTTTGATGATGCACCAGATAAATGTTTTTCTCTTTAACCGGAATGCCGGTTAATTGTTCAACCGCATTCGCATAAATGTCGATTTGGCGCTGATACGCCGCCATTCGCTGGTCGATGGCTTCCATCGGCACACGGTCAGTCTTATAATCGACTAAGACAAACTGATTATCTTCGATAAAACACAAATCAATGGCCCCTTGAATGATGATAGACTCGTCAGACGGATAACCAAGTGCATCTGCGTCAGCGGCTAAAGAGAAAGTTTTTTCACGGAGCACGGTATTGGATGCTGCAGCGCGTTTGATCAGACCGGACTGGAGCACGCGCATCACCATATCCAAATCCAGTGTTTCGGCTTCCTCCGGCGTTAAAATATTGCTATCCAATAAGGACTGCACCAACTGTTTCAGTTCAGACAGCGCCGGATAGGATAAATCAACATGCTGCATCACGGTATGGAACGCGGTGCCGCGAACGGCGCCTGACAATACTTCGCCGCTCTCTGTGCTGAACTGAATCTGCTTACGCGGCTTTTCATTAGGCACGCCGTCCTGTTTAACCGCCGAGACGCTCTTTTTCGTCGGAATGCCGCGGGCGCTGTCATAAGCGTATGCATAACCCGGCGTTATCGCTTGGGCTGACTGTGAAGTAAAGACTTTAAATATCTGTTCGCGGCCCGATTCAGCAGGAACCGCTGCGCCCTGCTTGGCACAAAGCATGACAGGGACATCAGGGATGCCACCCAAAGACTGGCCGGAGAAGCTGTCGTTATCCAGGTTTTCTAAGACCGTCTTGCGGTCCAGCACTACCGGCATGATAAAGTCCAAAAAGCTGCCGGCAAAATATCGCGCATCCTGATCCTGTACCAGCCAGCGCATCAGCGATTTTTTAAGCGACTTTCTGGCGCCGGATAAATAAAGCCGGTTTTCCGCACGCGTTATCGCTACATATAATAATCTTAACTCCTCATATAATGCCGCATCATCTTTTGATTCGAGTATACTTTGATAAATTAGGCCGGCTTTTAAATAATGGCGTTTGGGTTCGTTAAGTTTAAAGCCAAGGCCTAGTGTTTTATCCATGACATAGCTTGAGCGGTTTTCTTTATAAAAGGTTTTGTTAAGACCGGATAGGATGACAACCGGAAACTCCAGACCCTTTGATTTATGCACGGTCATGATTGTGACGGCGTCGGTGCTGTTAACCGAAGTCTGATAGTTCAGCGATTCGCCGCTGCGTTTTAAGTCGGCGATAAAGGCGTTAATCCGTGCAAGCCCTGCTGACTCCGGTGTTTCTGAGACGAGCGCCGCAATATAACCTTTCAGCATTTCGGCTTTGACACTGCGCCGCGGACTGGCGCATAAGATCTCTTCAAAATTGAGCGCATGGTAACAGTGAGATAAGAAGTCACGCTTTGAGCGGATTTTTGATTGAACGCGCAGGGCGGTAAGGGTTTCGAAAAACTGATTAATTTTTTGAGCAAGCGCATCGGTATGCGCTCCGGCGTATTCTTTGACGCAGTCGTAGAAGCTGACAGCTTTATCAAGATGAAAGATACGGATAAGCGCAAGATCATCCGCCGTGAACCCAAAGTGCGTAAAACGCATGACACTTAAAAGCGCGATATCATCGGTCGGGTTCAGGATGATTTTTAACAGGTTGTTAAACACTTCGATTTCAGGAATATCTGCGCCTCCGCTGAGTTCGCATGATACGGGGATGCCGCAGGCTTCAAATACGCGTTTATAAACCGCGCCGGATGACGACAGTTCACGGAGCAACACAACGATATCCGAGAATTGCAGACCTTTTTCTTTTCCGGACGCCCGGTCGGTAAAGGGCTGGCCGATGAGGCTTAAGATTTGGTTTGCGGCGGCATACGCTTCGGCTTCTTTTGCGGACAGACGCCCGCCGCCGGACTCCGCCGTTAGTATGGTTTCGTCGGTATCTGTCACTGAAACACTGATACAACCGCCGTCGAGCGCACTGCTGAAAACCAACGCCTCTTTGTTTTGATAATCAATCTCACCAAAGTCCGGCGTCATCAGCCGGCCCATGATGGCGTTGATGCCGTTGACCACAGCAGGGCTGCTCCTGAAGTTGTCGTTCATGCGAATCAGCTCGCCTTGGTCAGAAGGCTCACCCTCAGTATGTTCACGGTATACGTTTTGCTTGCCAAGAAAAATTTCGGGCTCGGCATGCCGGAAGGCATAGATACTCTGCTTCACGTCGCCGACCATAAACAGATTATCCGGCTGTTTGATTAAACCAATGATGGCTTCCTGTAACGGGTTGGTATCCTGATATTCATCGATAAAAATATAGGCATAGCGGAAGTCCGCTGCGTTTTCCGGATGTTTTAAAATCTCGTATGCAAAGTGCTCTAAATCATTAAAGTCCAAAACGTTCTGCCTTTGCTTCGCCTGCCGATAACGGTCTTTAAGCGAAAAGACCAGATCCAACAGCATTTTTGCGTCCCGTTTGACATAAGTGATCTCGCGTTTGTACTGCGCATCAAAGTCAATCAGCGCATCCATCTTTTTGATGCCGTCAAGCAGGCCCTTGAGATACTCCCGGCTGGCTTTAAACAGTTCACGCATGCCCTCATCGAATTCGGTGTATTTCAAATTAGTGGTCATGACAGAACGCGTTACAAACGTCCCGAACGGTTCGGAGTCAAACAAATGCTCATAGATATCGAGCTCATCCAGATATCCGGCGAGAATCACGGCGGCGGCCGGAGCCGGATACTGATCCGCAATTTGGTGCAGGCGCATCATCACAGACCGTGCGTGGGCCAGACGGCGGCGGACGGGACGCTCTAATAAGGTTTTGATGGTTTCTTGATATGCGGGATCATCATACTGGTTTAATATGCGGTCATAATAAATTTTTGGTTCAGGTAGGACGTCCATCGCATCAAAAACGCTTAAAATCATCTCAACCAGCGGCTTGCCGTTGCGCTTGCCGTAGGTCTCAAAAAGATGTGTGACGTCGGGGTCGCTGTTTGATAATTTTTCTTCGATCAGCTCATCAAGACAGCGGCCGAGCAGACGCTTGGATGATTTATCCGAGCTGACATGAAACGAGGGCGACAGACCGAGTGTGTGATACTTTTCCCGGATGACGCGCTGGCAGAAGCTGTGCACGGTGGAGATATCCGCCTGGACCACACGTTCCGCCATGATGCCGAGCGCCTCGGAAGCCTGGGATACAGACAGCTCATAGAGCTGGTTATAGATACGCTTTTTCATTTCGGCGGCCGCCATATCGGTAAAGGTCAGCACTAAAATATCACTGATATCCGCTTCGCCCGATGCGACGATACGGCATATCCGCTCGGTCATGACGCTGGTCTTTCCGCTCCCCGCGGCGGCGGAAACGAGCACGTTGCCCTTGGCTTCGATGGCTCTTTTTTGTTTTGGCGTCCGGTTCATCATTTTGCGCTTACCCTTCTATCCCGAAATCCTGACGGCTGATATCGCTGATGACGCGGTAAGCATCCGCGTCTCCGTCAAATCCGCAGACACTGTTATAGTCACAGTATGTACACGGCGTATCCTGCCTGTCGATGACCGGCAGAGGTGTGATGTTGCCGGATAAAACGCCGTCCATAGCGCCGATCAGCTGGTTCATGCCGTGATTAAACAGGGCGTCAAATGCCTGGCCGGATAATACTGTGTCGGATTTACGCATTGAACCATCTTTGTTGACACTGCCTGCCATGGCGACAAAGCGGTTGCCGTCCATGGCGGACAAGAGCGTATTTGCATATGTATCATCGGTAATAAATCCGCGCATCGTTTTGAGCTTTAACAAATTCTCCGGCGATGTGTCTTCGGTTTGCGGCAGGCTTAAATCCATGTATAATGCGCCGCCGATTTTGACAGTTTCGCCTTTGGACTTAAAATATTCCACCACAAATTTTAAGTAGATCATCAGCTGGATAGACAGCCCGTAATACAGCTCCTTGAGGCTGGGCAGTTTGGATGAGGATTTATAATCGATGATGCGTATGATGCGTATGTCTTCGTTTTCAACGCTGTCCACGCGGTCAATCTTACAGGTCAGGCTGACGGGTGTGCCGTCCGACAGGGTGAAAGTCAAATAATCCGCATCTTTCAGTAAAAGCTCGCTGGCGAATACGTCCGCTTCGGTACCGCTGAACTGGTCGCGGATAATTTTGACCGCAGAAGTGAACTCCAAAGCCAGCCGTTCAAAGACAAATAAATAGCGGTTATCAGAGGAAAAAATACCGTTTTTAAAACGGTTTTTTAAACCCTGGGCGATTGCCGAGGTTTCCTGCTCAATAAATATATCGCTTGCATCACCCCACTTTAATCCGGCGTCTTTTAGCCGGAGCACAAAAGCGTTCAGACAATCATGCAGGAATGTTCCGATATCCAGCGGTGTGGTTTCAAACGGCTCGCGTTTTTGAGGCATGATGCCGTAATCCATAAAGTATAAAAACGGACAGGTATGGTAGCGCTCGGCGCGCGAAATACTGGCGCTGATAGGATGATAGAGCGCGCCAGCTGTTTCTTTTTTGATGGATTCGGTTTTATCCGGCGAAAGCAGGCGGTTCTCCAATATATTAAGCTGAGGGGAATATGCTGAATCCTTTGAAAAATAGCTGTAGACACCGCGCCATTCGTCCGCAATATTCAGCCCGTCCAGCTTTTGGGCGAGCGCGAAGGACAGATCGCGGAAGACCTGCGCCTTTGATAACTCGGCGTATACGGTGGTTTTCGGGTCATGGGTTTCAACCGAAAGCATCGGAAAGATGCGGCACAGTCTGCCGACCAGAACAGAAGGTTTGGCTTCGTCCTTTTCACCGCGGTTGGCGTAGGATAAATACAGCTTTTCGCTGGGTTTAGAGAACACGGCGTATATTTTAAGTCGCTCCTCAAAAAACCGGTCGCGGTATCCGGCTCGGATGCCTTGTTTTTCCAGCGCGATCTTTTCATGGTCGGTTAAAATGGATGCGGTATCCGGTGCGCTGGGGATTTTTCCGTCATTTAGGCCCAGTACAAATAACACTTTTGTTTCGGGGAAGACCGTCCGTTTAAAATCGCCGATCAGCACGTCATCGACCGACGGGGGAATCACCGCGATTTCCGCGGCCTCCAATCCGGCCTTGACCGCTGAGACAAAGGACTCAAACGGAATCCGGCTGTTTTGAAAGGTGACGCAGGACTGTTCAATGATACCGATGATCTTTTCGAATACCTGAGAGAAGACCAGTGCATTATCAAGATCCCCGCCAGCTTCCAGCGTAGTAGCGAACGCCTCAATATGCTGATCGACACCTATCTGCTTTAGAAAATCCAGAATCAGGGTCCCGAAGGTTTCCGCTGTATCCGTGGATTTAATTTGGTCGATCAACGCAAAGACCGGCGGGCAAAGCTGTGTCCGAGCTTCCTCTGCGCCGTCTCCGGCATGTTTAAACGGGTAGTTTAACTGATACCCTTTGATGCCGAAACGGGCGATGTGATTTTCAAAGGCATATAAAAGCGCATCGTCAATATCCAAAAATCCGGACTTGGCGTATACGATAAAATCTTCTGTGCTTTTATAGATAATAAAATCCAGGAGCGCGGCCAAGAATTCGGCAATTGCAGTATCCAACAGCTTGGTTTTAGCATCCATAAAATACGGGATTTCGTTTTCTTTAAATGCGGATGCGAGTGCCGAGCGATACTGCCGAAGGTCGCTGACGCAAAGCGCAATATCCCGGAACCGGTATCCGTCTTTTAATAACGCGATAATCTTGGCGCAGACATCCTTGACTTCCTGCTGGCGGCTGTCCAGCGACGACAACACAATATTTTCGGGTATGGTGTCAAAGGAACGGAAGGGATAAGCGAACAGGTTTTGCTCAAGATGGCGGATATCCGCCGATCGAAAACGCGTATCTCCGATTTGAACAGGAGATAAGTCAATGATGTCGGTGCTAATGCCGTCGGCACGCACTGCAGCGTCGATCAGGGCGAACCGTTTGGTCTCCGGGTCAAACACGCGCTTATCCGTATCAGCCGTGTTCGGCATGCGGAAAGTAATCACGGCAGACCCGGCCTGTTTCACTGCCGTAACCAAAAGCCGGAGCAGCTGGTTGGTCAGCAGGTCAAAGCCGTCCGCGAAGACATGGGCGCCCTTAAAAAAACCGTGCTGCTCTGCGGCGCGAATCGCCAGTGCAACCAAATCCGCATCATCCAGATAAACGGAGGCTAGCCGGGATTGGTATGCACTGTATAACAGGCAGATATCATCCAGCTTTTCGCGGATGGACGGATCAATACCTGCGCTTCTTACTTCATTTAGTGCTTCCAGTGAAACGTCCTGCCGTTTCAGTTCCGACAGCTGTTCAGTGATTTTAATTTCGAATCCGGGCTGGGCCGCACTCTTGCGAAAGACGGTCAGCTCATCACGGTGCTGGTCCAGTATCGTGCGGACAATCATGGTCTTGCCGATAAAATCCAGAGGGGCATCGGAAGCGCCGCCATACTGTGATAGAAGAACCTGTACCAACCGGTCAAAGCTTAAGACAGATACGCCCCAAAGGCCGCCGGTGCCGAGCGCCTCAATCAGTTCGCGCTCCATACGAAAAGTGGCCTGCTCGGGGACCAGTACATAGACCGTTTCGAGCGGGTTTTTGTTTAACAGTGCTTTGATTTTATCCAGCATTAAGCGGGTTTTTCCGCTGCCGCTTCTGCCGCGGATGTAGGTTAAAGGCATAATAAACCCCAATACGTCATTTAATAAATTCTACCATTATTAGATCAGCAGGGAAAGCGAACAGATAAAAAACAAACGAAAAAGATTTTGATGAAATGATTATAGGCCGCGAAGCACCAGCGACTGGACTTCACTTTCCAGCTCTGTTTTAATTTCATTGAAAAAAGAAGGCTTTAAAGGCAGGGGCAGCATGTTGCTGTTCAATACGGTGGGCTTGCGGTATTGCTGTAGCGCATAAAGGCGCGCACCCTTGATATAAGAGACCATCTCGACTAAATCTTCTTTAGCGAGCTGGGGGATAACGGTGGTGCGGAACTCATAATCCACGCCGCTGTTCATAATCAGCTGAATGGATTTTTTCAGCTTTTCCGGCCTGACATCCGTCTGGACAGTTTCCGGGTATTTTTCAAAAGTCGCCTTGATATCCATAGCGATATAATCCAATACGCCCTTTGAGATTAATTCGGACAAGCGTTCCGGAAAGGTGCCGTTGGTGTCCAGCTTAACCGCATAGCCGAGTGCGCGGATATCTTTAATAAACGGAAGCAGGTCGCTGTGGACTAAAGGCTCTCCGCCGGTAATGACCACGGCGTCCAGCATTTTTTTTCGTGCGGATAAAAACGAAAGAATCTCTTCGGGCTCATATGTGATACCGGTTGTGTCGTTGCAGACCGGCATGTTATGACAATACCAGCAATTAAAATTGCAGCCGGCCATAAACAGGACAGCTGCAATCTTTTTTGGATAGTCTACAAATGAATTTTTCTGTAATCCGACAATTTTCATTTACTTCGCCTGATTCATGGACTCCGGTATCACCAGCTTTGTCCGCTGGAAATATTCTTCCTTCTTACCCTTGTTGTAGTTCTGTACCGGTCTTAAGTATCCGACTACGCGTGACCAGATTTCGGTATCCATGTTGCATTCCGGACATCTGAAGTGCTCGCCGCGGATATAGCCGTGGTTCGGGCATACGCTGAATGTCGGTGTGATCGAAATATACGGCATCTTATAGTTTGAGAATATCCGCTTAATCAGAGACTTTGCGGTTTCGATATCATCAATCTGCTCACCCAAGTACAGGTGCTGTACGGTACCGCCGGTGTATAAACTCTGCAGTTCATCCTGGAGCTCAATGACCTCCATGATGTCGTCGGTGAATTCAACCGGAAGCTGGGATGAGTTGGTATAATAATGCACATCCTTGCCCGATGTGATGATGTCATGATAGCGCTCCAGATCCAGCTTTGCCAGCCGATAGCTGGTGCCCTCGGCAGGTGTGGCTTCAAGATTATACTGATTGCCGGTTTCTTCCTGAAACTCGATCATAACCTGGCGTAAGAAGTTCATAATTTCAATACCGAACTCCTGGCCTTCTCTGGTTTCGATACCCTTGCCCATGAAGTTCAACAGGGCTTCATGCATGCCGACAAGGCCGATTGTATTAAAATGATTGTGCCAGTACTGTCCGGTACGTTTTTTGACGTCCTTTAAATAAACAGAGGAATAGGGGTACAAGCCCTTCTCGGTCTGGCCTTCAATGATTTTGCGTTTGATTTCCAAAGAGGTTTTCCCGATCTCCGCAACTTCTCTCAGCTTCTGGAAGAACTCTTCTTTGGTACGTGATTTATAACCGATACGCGGCAGGTTAATGGTAAACACGCCGATTGAACCGGTCAGCGGGTTGGAGCCGAACAGGCCGCCGCCGCGCTTTCTGAGCTCGGAAACATCCAACCTTAAACGGCAGCACATGGAAACCGCGTCTTCCGGAGATAGGTCGGAATTGACATAGTTTGCGAAGTACGGGATACCATATTTACAGGTAATCTCCATAAACCGGTTGGTGACAGGGCTGTCCCAGTCAAAGTCCTTGGTAATGTTGATCGTCGGGATCGGGAAGGTAAAGACGCGGCCTTTCGCGTCTCCTTCTAACATAACTTCACAGAAGGCGTGGTTAAACATATCCATTTCTTCCTGGAAGTCGCCGTAAGTTTCGGATTTCAGCGCGCCGCCGATCATAACCGGACGGCTGGCCAGTGTTTTAGGCGCTATTATATCGAATGTCAGGTTGGAGAACGGGCATTGGAAGCCGACCCGCGTCGGGACATTCATGTTAAAGATGAATTCCTGCAATGTCTGTTTTACCTGCTGGAAGGTCATCTGGTCATAGCGGATAAACGGTGCGCAGTATGTGTCAAAGCTGGACCACGCCTGTGCGCCGGCCGTTTCGCCTTGGGTCGTAAACGTGGAGTTGACAACCTGACCTAAGAAAGCCCGCATGTGCTTTGCCGGACTGCTCTCGACCTTGCCGGGGATACCGCCGAAGCCGTTCTCCAGCAGCTGGTATAAATCCCAGCCCGCGCAATAGGGTCCGAAAAATCCAAGGTCGTGGATATGGCAGTCGCCGCGCTCATGCGCATCTCTCACTTCGCTTGGATAGATTTCATACAGCCAGTATTTCTTTGTAAACGCCTCGCGGACATAGTTGTTCAGCCCGTTGACGCTTTTATGGGTGTTGGCGTTTTCTTTAACATTCCAATCACTATCGGACAGATAGTTGCCGAACATGTCGATTGTGGCGCCGATCAGCGCGTTGATTTCGCGCGATTCTTTGCGCTTTTCGCGGTAAAGGATATACGCCTTTGCGGTTTTGGCATGCCCATTCTTAATCAGAACGCGTTCAACAACGTCCTGGATGCGCTCGACTTCAGGTGACTGGTCTTTGTATTCTAAGCGAAGAATATCCACCACGTTGTCCGAAAGTGCCTGGGCCTTATCATAATCGTCGCCGCCGCAAGCCTTTGCGGCTTTAAAAATTGCTTTTGTGATTTTATCCTGATCAAAGAATTCGACTCTGCCGTCACGTTTGATAATGGTTTTAATCATAATGCCCCCTGCTTTCTGTCTTATTACGCTTGAATGTTCCCCAAAACCGTGATAGTTCTGCAAATTGTGTGTAATTCATTATATACAACACTATATATTGTGTAAAGATTTTTATGATTTCGTGCACAAGATATTTTTTAGTCACATTTTATGCACAAGAAAAAAAGGTTTATGCACAGGTTATACATATACCTTTAATAGTTATCAACAAGATATCAACAGTTTGGAAATAACGCAAATATATTGCAATAGCGTACCGCCGATATTGCCGGCCCTTTCGTACGGGAGAACTAAACGTTAAATTTAAACAGCACCACATCGCCGTCGGCGATTACGTATTCTTTGCCTTCCTGGCGGACGAGGCCGGCTTCCTTGGCTTTATGCAGATCGCCGGACTGGATTAAGACGTCGTAGGCCACCACCTCGGCCTTGATGAATCCGCGCTCAAAATCCGTATGGATTTTGCCTGCCGCCTGCGGAGCCTTGGTGCCTTTTTCAATCGTCCAGGCGCGCACTTCCTTTTCTCCGGCGGTCAGGTAGCTGATCAGGCCTAACAGCTTATAACTCTTTGCGACAAGCCGCTCCAGCCCGCTCCGTTTTAACCCCAACTCCTCTAAAAACATCTGCCGTTCGTCATCATCCAGCTGTGAAAGCTCGGCTTCAACTTTTGCCGAAACCATCAGAACCTCGGCGCCTTCCTTTTCTGCCAGCGCCTTAAGCTGTTTTACCAGCGGAATCTCATCTTCGGATTTGCCGATATCCGCTTCGGCGACATTAGCGGCATAGATGAGCGGTTTTAAAGTCAGTAAAAACAAATCCCTTGCCACGGCCTTTTCTTCATCGTCAAGCGCGATGTTGCGCGCCGGAGTGCCCGCGGTTAATCCGTTTTTTAACTTGGCCAAAACAGCGGCCTCTAAGACATATTTCTTATCGCCGGTTTTTTGCATCTTTATAGCCTTGTCCAGCCGCTTTTCGACGGTGTCAAGATCAGCAAAGATCAGCTCCAGCGTAATAGTCTCTGCATCACGCACCGGATCAATACTGCCGTCCACATGGGTGACTTGGTCGTCCTCAAAGCACCGGACGACATGGACAGCTGCATCCACCTCGCGTATATGGGCCAGAAACTGGTTTCCGAGGCCTTCGCCTTTGGATGCACCCTTAACGAGTCCGGCGATGTCGACAAATTCGATGACCGCAGGCGTCACCTTTTTGGGATTGTACATTTCGGACAGAACATCCAGCCGCTTATCCGGAACGGCAACGATGCCGACATTGGGTTCTATGGTACAAAACGGGTAGTTTTCGCTGGCCGCGCCCGCCTTGGTCAATGCGTTAAACAGGGTGGATTTACCGACGTTTGGTAATCCGATAACACCGAGTTTCATGAAAAATCTCCTTATATATCATGCGTATTTAAAAACCGTTTGATTTCCCAACTATTATATACGAGTACACGGTAATTTAAAATCCCTTTTTAAAAAGCAGGGAATAATGTTAAACCACTGAGCAAGGAGCCCGCCTACTTGCTATTTTAAGTGATTTTAGATAAAATCAGAGTCAACGACGATTTTTAAAAATGTAAGATTGGAGCATAAGGAGACACATATGGGAAAACCACTGGCAAAAAAAATTATTGAAAGCCATCTCATGAGCGGTGAGATGACAGCCGGTCAGGAAATCGGCTTAAAGATTGATTATACGCTGACTCAGGATTCCACAGGGACCATGGCATACCTGCAGTTTGAAGCGATGGGCGTTGACCGGGTAAAGACGAAAAAAAGCGTTGCATATATCGACCACAACACGATTCAATCCGGATTTGAAAATGCGGACGACCATGCATACATCGGAACCGTTGCCAAGAAGCACGGTATTTATTTCTCAAAACCGGGGAACGGCATCTGCCATCAGGTACAATTGGAGCGGTTCGGCGTACCGGGTGCAACCCTGCTCGGATCGGACAGCCATACGCCGACCGGCGGCGGAATCGGCATGCTGGCGATTGGTGCGGGCGGGCTTGACGTGGCTGTGGCCATGGCGGGCGGCGCGTATTATATCCCGATGCCCAAGATCATCAATGTGGAACTGACCGGCAGTTTAAATCCAGGCGTTACCGCAAAAGATGTGATTTTGGAAGTTTTAAGAATTTTAACGGTCAAGGGCGGTGTTTCCAAGATCGTGGAATATACAGGGGAAGGCGTTAAAACATTAAGCGTTCCCGAGCGGGCGACGATCACCAATATGGGTGCGGAGCTTGGCGCAACCACATCGATATTCCCTTCCGATGATGTGACCAAAGAATTTTTGACCGCACAGGGCAGAGCGGATGATTTTACTGCACTTGCGCCGGACGCAGACGCGGAATATGATGAAAAAATCACGGTGGATTTATCCAGCCTGGAACCCATGGCTGCGATGCCGCACAGCCCGGATGCAGTGAAAACAGTGAAAGAAATCGGCGCGCTGAAGATTGACCAGGTTTGCGTGGGTTCATGCACGAACTCCTCTTATATGGATATGATGAAAACGGCGGCGATATTAAAAGGCAAGACAATCGCGGAAAACGTCAGCCTGACCATATCACCGGGATCAAAGCAGGTGTTTAATATGCTGGCGGCAAATGGTGCGCTGGCAGACCTCATCGGTGCGGGCGCAAGGATCTTAGAATGTGCATGCGGGCCCTGCATCGGGATGGGGCAGTCACCGAAGAGCGATGCGGTATCGCTCAGAACCTTTAACCGGAACTTTTTCGGCCGCAGCGGAACGAAATCCGCACAGGTCTATCTGGTCAGTCCGGAGGTTGCGGCGGTGTCCGCCATCGCAGGCGTGCTGACCGACCCGCGGGATGCGGGCGTTGATTTGAATATGCTGAAATCCATCAAACAGCCGGAGCGCTTTTTGATTAACGACAATCTGATTATTCCGCCGGCGGAATACGGCAAAGACGTTGAGGTCGTGCGCGGCCCGAACATCAAGCCCTTCCCGCTGAATGAAGCATTAAAAGAGCGCGTCAGCGGCGATGTATTATTAAAGATGGAAGACAACATCACCACCGACCATATTATGCCGTCCAATGCCAAGCTGCTGCCGTACCGATCCAATATTCCGCATCTGTCGGATTACTGCCTGGCGCCGGTTGACGAAACCTTCCCGGCGAGAGCAAAAGCAGCCGGCGGCGGATTTTTGGTAGCAGGGCATAACTACGGACAGGGCTCGTCGCGTGAGCATGCGGCGCTGGTGCCGCTTTATCTCGGCATCAAAGGCGTAATCGCCAAGTCGTTTGCGCGGATCCATATGGCGAACCTGATAAATTCCGGGATTCTGCCGCTCGTGTTTAAGGACGAAGCGGATTATGATAAAATTGATATCGGGGATGAGCTTGTCATTGAGGGGACGATTGATAAGGTGCTGGGTAAAACCGGCTTCACGGTAACGGATAAAACCAAGGGAATCGAGATTGAAGTGATATTGGAAACTTCGGATCGGTTAAGACAAGTGATTGTGGCGGGAGGGCTTTTAAACTATACAAAGCAGAACGCCTGATCAAATGAAAGCGGGTAAACGATGAAGACAAGAATACTTGGAAAAACCGGATATGAGATATCAGAGGTCTCCTTTGGCGCATGGGCAATCGGTGCGGAATGGGGACAGGTGGATGATTCGGTCAGCATGAAGGCGCTTGAAGAAGCGATAGAGTGCGGCATCAACTTTTTTGACACAGCCGATGTCTACGGCGACGGCCACTCTGAACGGCTGATCAGCAAGCTGGTCAAATCTAAGAAACAGAAGATATATGTGGCGACCAAGGCCGGCAGACGGCTGAATCCGCATAATGCGGAAGGCTATAACATCAAAAACATCACAGCATTTGTCGAACGCAGCCTTAAAAATCTGGACGTGGAACAGATTGATCTGCTCCAGATGCACTGTCCGCCGACCCCGGTATACGATAATGCCGCGTTCTTTCAGGATTTAGAAACGCTGAAGGCGTCCGGCAAGGTCAAGCACCTCGGTGTGAGTGTGGAAAAGGTCGATGAAGCGTTAAAGGCAATCACCTATGATAATGTCACCACAGTGCAGATGATCTTTAATATGTTCCGCCATAAACCGTCCGACAAATTCTTTGCGGAAGCAAAGAAACGCAATGTCGGGATTATCGCAAGGGTGCCGCTTGCCAGCGGAATGCTGACCGGAAAGATGACCAAGGCGACTCAGTTTGAGGCTAATGACCACCGGGCATATAACCGACATGGCGAGAAGTTTGACAAAGGTGAAACGTTCTCCGGAGTTGACTATGAAACCGGATTGGACGCGGTTAAAGAGCTGATGCGGTATCTGCCGGAAGGAATGAGCATGGCGCAGTTTGCGTTAAAATGGATTTTGATGCACGATGCTGTCAGCTGTGTGATTCCGGGAGGGAAAACCCCGCAGCAGGTTTCGGCGAACTGTGCGACATCGGATATGCCTGACCTAAGCGAAGAAACCATGAAAGCGGTCAAAGCGGTGTATGATCAATACATTCGCGAAAGTGTGCATCATTTGTGGTAAAGGCGATGCATTGAATATAATAGTCACAACCCGTCATCCGGCGGGTTTTTATTTTCCTTCATATGATTACGCATCCAAATCATGTACGGGATATGGTATAATCGGCATACATGGGAGTAACCAACATGAGTGATTTTGTTCATCTGCATGTCCACTCAGAATACAGCCTATTAGACGGCGCAAGCCGGCTGGATGACCTGATTGAGACTGCGAAAAAATATCATATGAAGGCGCTGGCGATTACCGATCACGGCGTAATGTACGGCGTTGCGGATTTCTTCAGGAAAGCGGTCGAAGCGGGCATCAAGCCGATTTTGGGATGCGAGGTTTATATCGTCAATGATATGACCGAAAAGACCAAGGCATACCGCGAATATGCCCACCTGATTTTGTTAGCAAAAAATGAAGCCGGATATAGAAATCTGATGCGGCTGTGTTCGATCGGATTTTTAAAAGGTTTTTATCATAAACCGAGAATCGATTATAAAACACTGCGTGAATATAAAGAGGGGCTGGTCTGTCTTTCCGCGTGCCTTGCGGGCGACATCCCCGGCATGATTTTAAACGGGAATCTGGACGGGGCGAGGGATTTGGCGCTGGAATTGAAAGATATGTTCGGCGACGATTTTTATCTCGAGCTTCAGGATCACGGACTGCCTGAGCAGAAGACGGTGAATCCGGAGATCATCCGAATTGCACGTCGGCACGACATTCCGCTGGTGTCCACTAACGATGTCCATTACGTCAACCGCGAGGATGCGCTGGCGCAGGACGTACTGATGTGTATCCAGACGCGCAACTTCCTGGACGATGAAAACAGGATGAAGTTTCAGACCGAGGAGTTTTATTTAAAGACACAGGCCGAAATGGAAGCGCTGTTTCCGGAGATTCCGGAAGCCATGGAAAACTCGGTTAAAATCGCCAATCAGTGCAATGTGGTGATGGACTTCGGCAACTATCATATGCCGGCGTACCACCTGCCAGAGGGGCAGGATCATGGAGCGTATCTGGAGGCGCGGGTTAACGAAGGATTAAAACAGCGTTACGGTGAACCCGATCAGGATATTTTGGACCGTGCCGCATACGAGCTCGGCGTCATTAACACAATGGGATTCACCGATTATTTCTTAATCACATGGGATTTTATCAAGTTCGCAAAAGAGCACGGGATTGTCGTGGGTCCTGGCAGAGGATCGGCTGCGGGCAGCATTGTGGCGTATGCACTGAAAATTACCGATATTGACCCGATTCAATATACGTTGCTGTTTGAGCGGTTTTTAAATCCGGAACGGATCAGCATGCCGGATATTGATATTGACTTTTGTATCGAACGCCGGCAGGAAGTTATTGATTATGTGGTGGAAAAATACGGCATTAACAATGTGGCCCAAATCATTACATTCGGCACACTCGGCGCCAAGCAGGCCGTGCATGACGTTGCACGTGTGATGCGCTTTCCGTTTGGTGAGGCGGTGCGTATCGCGAAACTGATTCCCTACGGCCCGGGCATGACCATTAAACGGGCACTGGTCGAGAGCGACCGGTTTGCCGCGGAATATAACACCAAGCCGGAAGTCAAAGAGCTGATCGACATGAGTATGAAGCTGGAAGGCATTCCGCGACATGCGTCCACGCACGCAGCGGGCGTCGTGATTGCCGAAAAACCGGTCATGGAATACGTTCCGCTTCAGATCAATCCCAAAGATGAATCGGTCATTACGCAGTTTCCGATGGGGACGCTGGAGGCGCTGGGTCTTTTAAAGATGGACTTTTTGGGCCTGCGCAACTTAACGGTGATCCGGCATACGATTGAGATGGTTAAAGCGGCACGCGGTGAAGCGATTGATTTTGAAAAAACGAAATATGATGATCCGGAAGCCTATGAGCTGATTGCAGCGGCGGACACCGACGGCGTGTTCCAGCTGGAAAGCCCGGGCATGCGGCGGCTGATGCAACAGTTAAAACCCACGGATCTAAGCGACGTTATGGTGGGAATATCGCTGTTCCGTCCGGGGCCGATGGATTCGATTCCGACCTATATTGAAGCAAAGAACAACCCCGAAAAGGTGAAATACGACCATCCGAGCCTTGAGAAAACGCTTAAGGAAACCTACGGCTGTATCGTCTACCAGGAACAGGTCATGCAGATCGTCCGGGATATGGCCGGCTACAGTCTGGGCCGCTCGGATATGGTGCGCCGCGTGATGAGCAAAAAGAAGGCAGACCTGATGGCCAAGGAACGCGAGATCTTTATCTTCGGTGATCGTTCCAGCGGCGTTGAAGGTGCGGTTAACCGCGGCATTGACCAGCGGACAGCGGAGCGGGTCTTTGACAAGATGACTGACTTTGCGCAGTACGCGTTCAACAAGTCGCACGCCTGCGCTTATGCGGCGATTGCGTACCAAACGGCATACTTAAAGGCGCATTATAAACGCGAGTTTTTAACCGCGCTTTTGAACAGCTTTATCGGGTCGCCGGACAAGACAGCGGCGTATGTGCAGTACTGCAAAAAATCGAATATCGATGTATTAAAGCCCTGCATCAACTTATCCTATGAGCAGTTTACCGTAGAAAACAAGGCTATCCGCTTTGGATTCAGCGCGATACGCGATGTGGGCGGAAAGGCATCTGAGGAGATTGTATCCATCAGAGGCAGTAAGCCCTATGACAGCTTTCTGGATTTTGTCAAGCGCACCAACGGCGTCATTAACAAAAAAGCGCTTGAGGGATTAATTCTGGCCGGATGTTTTGACTGCTTCGGAAACACGCGCTCATCGCTGATGTCGATTTATGAGCTGGCGATTAAAACCGTAGGCGAAGAGGACAAGCGCACGATAGACGGGCAGATGAGTTTGTTTGATGATAGCTTCGGCCTGGAAGTAAAAGATGAGATTGAGATCCCAAAACTGCCGGAGTACGGACACCGCCAGCTTTTGTCTTTAGAAAAGCAGACCACGGGCAGTTACTTAAGCGGGCATCCGCTGCAGGCGTTTGAGGCGGAGATTGAACGCCAGCCGGAGAACACCTACAAGATTTTATCCGCGGTATCGGACCCCTCGGCCATGAGCTATTATGAAGGGCGCGAGGTGGAGCTGATCGGAATATTAAACGACGTCAAGCGGCGTGCGACCAAGGATAAACGGTCTTATGCGCTGTGCACGCTGGAAGACTTATATTCGATCATTGATATCATCGTTTTTCAGGGGCCGCTGGCGAATGTTGAACCGATTTTATATGATGATAATATTGTTAAGATTAAAGGTAAAATCGATATCAAAGAAGACGAGCCGCCCAAGATCATTTTAGAATCCATGACGGTGCTGAACAAGAAAGACGATGTCATCAAAGATAAAAAATTATATGTGAAGATACCGGCCGAGTTCGGCGACAGTACGGATAAGCTGGTCAACATCTTAAAACGCTATCCGGGCAGCCAGCCGACGACCGTGCGAATGGAAGCGTCGCAAAAGGCCTTTGTCGCAGAAGGCGGCTACGGCATTACACTGACCCGCCAGCTGGTCGAGCATCTTAAGTCTGCGTTCGGTGAAGAAAATGTCGTCTTAAAATAGCGATGGATTGGATTGTGCTGGTTAAGGATTTTTGATATACTGAATCCAAAGTCTGCCAATCAGACCGACCGGCAAGGGAGAATCTTTTATGGAAAACAATGAATTATCAGAAAAATATATCGTCATCAAGGCGCTGGAAGACGGCGTTAATATAATCGGGATGACACGGGGGCGCGACACGCGCTTTCACCATACCGAAAAACTGGACAACGGCGAAGTAATGGTTGCACAGTTCACCGAGAACACCTCTGCGATTAAAATCCGCGGCAAGGCGCAGATTTTGACCGAGCACGGCGAAATCGAATCGGGCAAGTAGACAACCGGATATTCCGGTAACATAAATTTTAACTTTATAAGGGAGAACAATATGAACAGGATTGGCGTACTGACCAGCGGGGGCGACACCCCGGGGATGAACGCGGCGATCCGGGCAGTGGTTAAGGCGGCCCGGGTTAACCATATCAGTATCATGGGCATCACCAAAGGGTATCAAGGCTTAATCGAAGGCCGCGTGCACGAGATGCACCGCGCGGATGTCAATGATATCGTTGGCGGCGGCGGCACGATTTTAAAGACTGCGCGCTCTAAGGAGTTTGTCACCGAGGAAGGACAGCAAAAGGCGTTGCAGGTTTTGGAGGCGTTTGATATTGAGGGTCTTGTGGTCATTGGCGGCGACGGCAGCTACCGCGGCGCAAAAGCGTTGTGGGATAGGGGGTTTCCGACGATTGGAATGCCGGGAACGATTGACAACGACCTCGCGTATACCGATTATACAATCGGCTTCAACACGGCGGTCAGCGGCGTGGTCGGCGAAATCAGAAAAATACGTGATACCATGGAATCGCATGAGCGTATCGGCGTCATTGAAGTCATGGGCAACCGGTGCGGCGACATTGCGTTGTTTTCGGGTATTGCCGGCGGAGCGGAGCATATCCTTCTGCCCGAAATGCCGTTTGATATCGACGCCATCTGTGATGATTTGGTGCATGACCGCATCCGCGGCAAGCTGACCAGTATTATCATAATATCCGAAGGCGCGGGCAAGGGCGAATCACTGGCGAACTATATCAACGCAAAAACCGGTCTTGACGTTAAGGCCATTGTGCTGGGTTATATCCAGCGCGGCGGCACACCGACACCGGATGACCGGATATTGGCCTCGCGTCTGGGCGTACGGGCGGTTGAGCTCCTAAAAGAAGGCAAGTACGGCCGCGTGGTGGGCGTAAGGGACAACCATGTGGTGGATGATGACATCGCCGAAGCGCTAGCCATGGAACCGCGGTTTGACCGGAACTTATATAATATGATTCAAACGCTGACAGATATATAAAAACAATAAAAAAAGACAGGTGAGAGCCTGTCTTTTTTAATGAGTCAAATAGTTGCGCATTTCCCTATAACAATGATCTTCTAAATAAATAGAAGGGCGTTTTTAAATTGCTACTTATTTTTCAGGAATCGTCGGGCAGTTTTCTGACGAGCGTAAATAGCGGTCGAGTTCGCAATCTAAAATGTCGAATTGCATGTACTGAAGTGTGCCGCTTCCATTATACACAGAATTTTCAAAGTCAAATGGACCATATTCGTAGAATTTTTCGTTCTTACCGAATTTTGTCACTTCTGGCAGCCACAGTTCACCAGTCTGGATAAACAACATATAGTCACCGGAAACGATGGAGTTCACCTTGTGAACATCTCCAGAGACTATATATCTTGCGATTACCGCGGTGGTCAGGTCATCGGCTTTTGTGACATAAGCAACCATATCTTTAGTAGAATTGTTTTTAATCTCAATATAACTGTACCCTTTAACGGTGTTCTTCATTAAGTAATGGCCGTTTTCATAAGGCTTGGATTCATAGAAAGGAACCGAAAGCGCCGTGCCGTTAATGCTTAAGTCAAAAGATCCGGCAGTATCACTGCTGACGGAGGTGGTGCCGTATCCGACGTTGGCAGCCGCAATTGTCATATCACCTGTCTCAATTTCCTGGCCGTCAAAAGTGACCGCATATTCGAAGGTGCCTTCGGATTGGCCGTTGTTTTCAACCTCAAAGTCGATTTCATAATTTTCCCCAACCGCAAGCGCTAAGTCATCAGATGGAAAAAAGACATCAAACTTGGCGGGCCCGAGTATCTCAATATCGGTCTCGTCGTATAGTACCTTGAGTGTATGCCGGCCGACATCTGGTAACGCATCGCGCTCGATGGTGATGTCTTGTGTTACGTTTTCATAGCCTGGAATGATGAATTCCGCGACTTTAACGGTCTCATCATCAATGATTATAGGCACTTCATATGTTGTTCTGATAGCGCCGTTGTTTGAACAACATATCGTAAGGCTGAGCGGTTCGAGGTATTCAACCTCTCCGTTCGGGTTGTTAATCGTAATTTCTTCAACGTCTGCTTCAGGGATTAAGATGATAAGCAAAAGCAAAGCGCAAAGGAACAAAAAGCTTCCGAGTGGAATCCATATTGCCAGTCTGCGTTTTACTTTGGCTTTTCGAACATCTTTTTCGGTAAGGACATGACCGCATGCGGTACAGGTAGTCTCCAGCCGACTCATCTTTTTTTTACATTCCGGGCATTTCATGTTATCTCTCCTGTCTTAAAAAATGTATTTGAAATATGTTCACAACATTCTACCAGAATCAGAGATGGAAGTGCAATCAAAAAAGACCATATTGTGTTATTTTATGCGTGTTTTGTTATATAAAAAAAATAGAAGCAAAAAAAGAAGCATTTATGCTGTTTGGCAGTGAAAAACAGAGCGCTATTCCGTTAACGCAGGCAGCTCGCCTACACGATTAAAATACTGCGTTAGTGTAGCCGGTGTCAGTTCGAGATCAAGATATTGGTAGTGCTGATAGTTACCGTCAGAGGAATTATGAAACGAAATATCTGCAGACTGATATATCTTTTCCTTCTTTCCAAAGCGATAGACATCCGGCAGCCACAGTAGTCCTGTTTGGACAAACATATAATAATCGCCGTGAGGGAATGATTTGACTTTATAATGTTTGCCGTCCCTGATATAATGCGCGGCTATCGCTTTTTCCGGACTGTCTTTTTGAGTGATATAGAAAACGATGTCCTGTCCGGTGTTGTTGGTTATGTCAAAATAGCTGTATCCCCGCACCGTATTTTTTATCAGCTGCTGTCCGTTTTCCAAAGAACCCACGGCATAGAAAGTGATGGGGTATTCGGCGTCATTGATCTTCAGCGTATGCGCACCAGGCGTATCACACGAAACGGTGCTGACATGATCTTTGGTTTTTTCAGCTTTAACGAGCAGGCTGTCCGTCTCCTGCACAGTATCGTCTATTAAGACGGTAAAGTCGAATAAACCTGCCGAAACACCTGAATTGGTAACCGAAAAGGCAAGCTGGTACGGTTCGCCGACGGCATAGTAATCATCGCTTGGCTCATAATCGGCACTGAGTACAGCGGGTTCTAAAAAGCTAAACGGGATTTCTGTGTTTTCAATCCGCAGGGTGTGTGCGCCGGGACCGCCTAAATCATCGATGCTGAAAAACAGGTCCTGGCTTTTTTCCTCCTCACCCGCCAGAGAGAATTCCAGCTGCGCCGCTTCTTGCTCATCGATAAAAACAGGAAAGCTGTAATCGGTATCCATCAGGCCGTAATTTTCGCACACGATTGAGACGGTCAGGGTATCCAGATATTCGATTTCATCATCGCTTAGCCAGATGGTTTTAACGTAAGGCGCGGGCAATGAACCGACAAGCATAATCGTAAAAAACATTAAAAGAAACAAGCCGACAGGAATCCAGAATGAAAGCCGGCGCCGCCGCTTGATTTTTTTAATTTCAAGTGGCGCGAGTATGTATCCGCATGATGGGCACTTTGCGGGTCTTAAGCGCATATGATGATCGCATTCGGGGCATCTCATCAGTAGTCTCCAATAGTTTTTATATAATAATAAGCCGATATCAGTCTATCAAAATATCGGCTGGAGTACAAACATAATGGACTAAATACGGTTATTTAGGGCGCTTTTGGCTATACGGTGTATCCGATAACGGCAGAGACGTCCGAAACTTTCCGTCCACCCGATAATAGGCGCTGCTGACTGCCGGTGCTGTCGGGATGGTGGCGAGTTCGCCAACGCCTTTGGCACCGTACGCCATGTCCAGCTTAAAGTCCCGGTTGACCAAAATCGTCTTGATCGGAGGACTTTGGTCTGCGCGGAAAAGCCCGAGTTTGGCATAGGTAGCTTGGGGCACGCTGTCTGTCAGAGGGTAGTTCTCGGTAAGGGCATAGCCTAGACCCATGACCACACCGCCCTCAATCTGGCCTTCTGCACCCGTCCGGTTCATGACGCGCCCGACATCATAGGCACAGGTGACGTGCTTAATCATGCCGTCTTCATCCAGCTCCACCAGCTGGACGCCGTAGCCGTATGCGGCATGGCTGACCGGATTTTTCTTAGTGCTGGTGATCGGGTCGGTGACACAGGTATATTCGCCGTAAAACTCCTTGCCTTCTATGCTGCCGAACGCTTGTGCACCCTTGGCTTCCATCAGCCGCTGGCAGGCCTGCCGGACCGCTTCTCCCGTGAAAAGCGATTGGCGGGATGCTGTGGTTGTGCCGGAGTTCGGCGTCCGGACCGTGTCCGGCTGTTCGATGATGATATCACTCGGATGGCAGGAGAGTGTCTCGCATGCGATCTTTAGGATAACCGCATCCAAGCCCTGGCCGATTCGCGCTGCGCCGGTGCGGATGCGAACTTTGCCGTCTTCGACCGAAGCAATACACCGGCCGGTATCCGGAACCCCGACGCCCAGGCCGCTGTTTTTCAGCGCACATGCAAGCCCCATGGGTTTTTTAGGATCATAATAAGGCTCTATGGCGTTAAGGCATTCCACCAAGGCGGTGGAGCCGTCGGCGATTTGCCCGTTTGGCAGTACATCGCCGGGTTTGATTGCGTTTCGTTTTCTGAATTCGAGCGGCGAAATCCCCACCATCTCCGCAAGCAGGTTGATGTTGGATTCTACGGCAAACACAGACTGCGTGACGCCGAACCCGCGGAACGCGCCTGCTGGCGGGTTGTTGGTATAAACAGCGGTACCTTTGATATCGACGTTCTGGTAATTATACGGACCGCCCGCGTGGGTACAGGCCCGCTGAAGCACCGGACCGCCGAGTGAGGCGTATGCACCGGTGTCCGATATAATCTCCGCTTTAATTGCGGTTAAAATGCCGTTTTCGTCGCATGCCGAAGTCATGTTGATTTCCATCGCATGCCGTTTGGGATGAACAAAAATGCTCTCCTGACGGCTGAGCTTGACCTTGACCGGCTTTTGGGTGAGATATGCCGCCAGCGCTGCGTGATGCTGAACGCTCATATCCTCTTTTCCGCCGAATCCGCCGCCCACGGTTGTGGACTGAATATGAATATCTTCCTGCGGCAGTCCGAGCACATGCGCAATCTCGCGCTGTTCGTCAAAGATGCTCTGGCTTGCGGTATAAAGGAAGATGCCGCCGCCTTCCGGATATGCCACTGCGCACTCCGTTTCCATAAAGGCGTGCTCGGTAAAGGGCGTGGAATAATGGCGCGTGACCACATGGGCGGATGTCTTAAAGACTTCTTCAGGGTCGCGTCCGCGCTTTAAATGCTGGACGCTCAGGACATTGCCCTTTTCATGCAGTTCAGGCGCGTCAGGCTTTAAAGAATCAACCGGTGATGTCATCGGGGTTAAGGGCTGATATGCGATATCGACTAAATCACAGATTTCATTTAACGTCTCTTTGTTTTTTGAAACCACCAGCGCGATTGCGTCGCCCACATAGCGGGTAATGTCGCCTTCGGCTATCAACACATCCCAGTCTTTGACCAGATGGCCGTGTTTGTTGCTCCCGGGGACGTCGGACGCAGTGATGACCGCAACACAGTCCGGATGGGCCGCTGCCTTTGCAGTATCAATTTTAATCACCTTTGCCCGCGGGTATTTGGTACGGATAGCGGTCGCATGACACATGCCGTCAAGATAGATATCGTCCGTAAAGACGGCTTTGCCCAGCACTTTGTCGATCGCATCCGGACGGATGATTTCGTCTTTTAATAATGCGGAATCCGGCTGAACCGGAACAGAAATTTCTTCGCGGAAGTATTTTGCACTCAGCGCAATGGCTTCGACGATTTTAACGTATCCGGTACACCGGCAGATATTGCCCTTAATGGCTTTTCGGATTTCCGCCTCTGTCGGATTTAAGTTTTGATCCAGCAGCGCTTTTGCGGAAATGACCATACCCGGTATACAAAAACCGCACTGTACGGCGCCGCAGATCGCGAAGCAGTGCCCGTAGACGGCTTTTTCACGGTCGGATAATCCTTCGACCGTAAGTATATGCTTGCCTTCGAGCCTTTCGAGTTTTTGCGTGCAGGCACGCCGGGAGACGCCGTCCACCAAAACAGAGCAGGTGCCGCATGCGCCGCTGCTGCATCCGTCCTTAACAGAAGTGATGTGCAGGTCATCCCTTAAAAAATTCAACAGGTCTTTTTGTTTGTCTGTACGGACCGATTGTCCGTTAACCCAGAACTCTACCATTGGTACGCTCCTTTATTCCGGTGAATCGATTATTTTCTGATATAGTTTTAATATGGCTTCCGTATTCTTTTCAGCGTCATGCCGTTTAGCCGCACGGATGCGGGCATGCTTGGAAAAGGTTTTGGCCGTTTGATCGTCTACGAACAATTTGCAGACATAATGCGCCAGCATATACGGTGCGGCGGCATGATAAAGGTAACCGTCCTCACCATGAGTTAATAAATCCGGCACGCCGCCGACATCCGCGGCAACCGCGGGCACGCCGAGCAGCATGGCTTCGCAAAGCGAATTGGGTGAGTTTTCCACCACCGACGGACAGGCAAATACCTGCGCATCCAGATAGGCGCGGATCATCTCTGTTTCATCCAGCGGGCCGGTAAAGGTGACATAATCTGTTAGCCCCAGCGAGCGGATTAAGTCTAAGATATAACGCTGGTAGGCGGTAATGCGAAGGCGCGATATCGGCGAATTGATATCATCCAGTTTTAACCCGGCGATGGAAAGCCGGGCATCCGGAAAACGCCTGATGATTTCCGGCATTGCCTTTATCATATAATGTGCACCCTTGATCGGGTATTCCGCACTTGAGATTAAGACAGTATGGCGCTTACAGGTTTTGATATCCCATTGATGCTGATAAAAACCGTCCCTCAGCGTTTCGTCAATATGATGATACTGCGCACCCGGATTGATTTCCTGCGTGCATGCACGGTCCCAGGTGGTTCGCCCCGCAATGTGGCGGACGGCCTGTATTGCTTCTATTTCAAGTACACCGCGTTTTTCAAACGATTTTTTCTGATGATAAATATTATCCCATCGCAGCAAATCCCGGAAGGTCCAGCTGTTCACGGCCTTTTCCGGCAGGCCTTCGGTGTAGTGATACGCACACTTTGAGATGAGGCCCTGAATGGCGATAACGATGAGGCCTTCTATGCCGACACGTTTTGCGGCATTCACCATCGCAAGCGCATGCGGAAATTCGGTGCCGAAAATATGAATCACGTCCGGATTCGTTTGGACCAGATGGCGATAGAACGTGTCTTCCAGCCGCTGGTCATAGTGCGTCTGCTTTCCGCCCTTCAGCGCGAAGCCGAAGTATGCGGCGCGTGCCTGTCCGGATGCGGATTTGTCTTTTTGGTACGGAAACCAGTAATCCATCGAAACAGCCGGATCTTTTGTGATGCGGTCATACAAAGACGCCACCCATCCGCCGATATACGGCCGGCCGGTGTTGAGCGATGCTGCGATGTCAGGAGTCGGTATATTGGACAGCCAAAGCAGTTTCATGGAATTCACCTTATTATTCTCTTTGATTCGTGTTTATTATATCACCAATTCCAACGATGTCCCATATCCTTTTCTAACTGCGCTCAAGATAGTATGGCATTACGCTGTTTTGGTTGACGTTAAAACAGACAAAGTGTTAGAATGATAGACACTATAAAGAAAGGAAACGGCGCGCATCTACGCCACCAAAAAAATGGATAAAGATATTAAAACAGAAATTCTCGACATCCTGCAAAACGACGCAAAAATCACCAACAAAGAAATCGCAAGTATGATCGGAGCGGAAGAAGCGGCCGTAGCCGAAACCATCAAACAGCTGGAAGAAGACAAGGTCATCTTGCAGTATAAAACGCTGATTAACAGAGAGAAAGTATCCGTCGAGCACGCGGAGGGGCTGATCGAAGTCAAGGTCGAACCCCAGCGTGAATTCGGATATGATGATATTGCCAAGCGGATATACCGCTTTGACGAGGTTAAAGCCGTCTATTTAATGAGCGGCACCTATGACCTGTCGGTGCATGTGGTCGCTCCGTCGATGAAACAGATCTCGGAATTTGTTTTTGAGAAGCTGGCCGTCATGGACGGTATTCGCAGTACGGCGACATATTTTATTATGAGAAAATACAAGGAACACGGCGTGGTCTTCGTTGAGGACGAAAAGGATGAAAGATTGGTGGTATCGCCATGAACTATGACCGCTATATTTCAAAAAAAGTCCGCGATATTCCGCCGTCCGGTATACGCCGGTTTTTTGATATCGCTTCCGAGATGGATGATGTTATCTCTCTCGGTGTAGGCGAACCGGATTTTGATACCCCGTGGAATATCCGCGAAACAGGTATCTATTCGCTGGAAACCGGAAAGACCCACTACACATCCAACCACGGGATGACAGCCCTAAGGGAAGAAATCCGCGCATATCTGCTCGGCCGGTTTGGGATTGAATATGAGATCAACCAGATTGTCACCACTGTCGGGGCTTCCGAAGCACTGGACATTGCGTTTCGTGCACTGATTGAACCCGGAGACGAGGTTCTGGTTCCTGCGCCGTCTTATGTGTCGTATATGCCGGGGGTTACGCTGGCCGACGGCGTTGCGGTTCCGGTACTGACGGTTGCCGAACATGATTTTAAATACACCAAAGAAGCACTGGAAGCGGTCATCACCGAAAAGACAAAAGCGGTGATCCTGCCTTTCCCTAACAACCCCACCGGCGCAATCATGACCAAAGAAGAGCTGGAAGGCATCATTGATGTTATTATTAAAAATGACTTGATTGTCGTTTCCGATGAGATATATGCCGAACTGACTTATGACCGCTCGCATGTGTCCATCGCATCACTGCCGGGCATGAAAGAACGGACGGTGGTAATCAACGGATTTTCCAAAGCGTTTGCCATGACCGGCTGGCGTCTCGGCTATGTGGCAGGGCCAAAGCCGCTGATTGATGCGATGGTCAAGATTCACCAGTATACGATTCTCTGTGCGCCGTCCTTTGCACAGGAAGCCGGAATAGAAGCGTTGAAATCCGAACGCAAAAACGGCTACCGCCAGGTAAGGGATATGACAAACCAGTATAACCGCAGACGGCGGTACATGTTTGAGGCGCTTAACCAAATCGGGCTGAAGTGTTTTGAACCCTTGGGTGCGTTCTATATTTTTCCGGACATCCGGAAGTCAGGACTGACATCGGAGGAATTTTGCAGCCGGCTGGTCACGGAAAAGAAAGTTGCCTGTGTGCCGGGCACAGCCTTCGGCGACGGCGGTGAAGGGTTTATGCGCTGTTCATATGCATCCTCTATGGACAACCTGAAGGAAGCGCTGGTGCGCATTACGGCATTTCTGGATGAAAACGGATGGCTTTAAATTCCCGCATAAAAGGATTATACTAAAAGCAGATAAAAAATTTACGAACCGAAAGGTTGATGAATATGAGTTTTAAAACGGTCGGTAAGCCCGAACTCCGGGCCGATGCGGTCGCCAAAGTAACAGGCCGGGCAAAATATACCCGGGATTATGAAACCAAAGACATGCTGCACGCCAAAGTGCTGCGGGCAGAGATTGCGCACGGATACGTCAAGTCATATGATATATCAAAAGCGGAAGAACTGCCGGGCGTGGTGAAAGTCGTCCTGCCCAAGGATATTAAGGCAAGACCGTTCCCCACAGCCGGACATCCCCATTCACTGGACCCCTCCCATCAGGATATTGCGGACCGCCAGATTTTAAATGAAAAGATCAGGGTATACGGTGACGAAATCGCCGTCGTAATCGCAGAGGATGAACTGACTGCAAAAAAAGCGGTAGGGCTGATTGAAGTCGAATATGAAGAACTTCCGTTTTATCTGGATGCCGAAGAGGCGATGAAAGACGGCGCGGAGCTGATTCATGAGCGCGACCATAACATTATCGCGCATACTCAGATTCAGCACGGCGAAATGCCGCTGGAAGATGCGTTTGACCAGTGTGAACATATTATTGAAGGCGAATATGAGGTTCTGCCCGTTCAGCACGTGCACCTCGAAAACCATATTGCATACGGATATCTGGATGCCGAGGACCGGGTAACGGTCGTGACATCCACGCAGATTCCGCATATTGTCCGCCGGATTATCGCGGACTGTCTGGAACTGCCGTATAACCGGGTCAGGGTAATCAAGCCGTTCATCGGCGGCGGGTTCGGCAACAAACAGGATGTCTGCGTTGAGCCGATGGTCGCGGCGCTGGCGATGCTGACCGGCGGCAGGCCGGTGATGCTGGACTTATCGCGCGAAGAGGTGTTTACTTCCACGCGGACGCGGCACGGCATTAAGTTTAAAATCAAAACCGGCGTTTCCAAAGACGGCCGGATTCTCGCTAAAAAGATGATATCCATCGGCAACAACGGGGCCTATGCGTCGCACGGGCATTCGATTGTGGCGAAAGGCGGCACAAACTTTTCACGGACTTATCCGTCCAAACTTGCAACCAAATGGGAAGGATATACGGTTTATACCAACACGGCGACCGCCGGAGCGATGCGCGCGTACGGGATTCCGCAGGTGACGTTTGCGGTGGAATCTCACATGGATGATATTGCGGCGAAGCTGAACATGGACCCGATTGCGTTTAAAGAAAAGAACATGATCTGGCAGGGCTATGTGGATCCGGTATCCGGCATTGAAATTAAATCATTCGGGCTTAAGGAATGTATCGACAAGGCAAAGGCGTTTATCGACTGGGATAAAAAGCGTAAGCTGTACCAGAACCAGACCGGCGCTAAGCGCAGGGGTGTGGGATTTGCTTTATTCTCTTATGCGACCGCAGTATGGCCGTTTGCGATGGAGCTTGCCGGCGCGCGTGTGACATTAAACCAGGACGGCAGCGTACAGCTGACTGTCGGCGCAACCGAGATCGGCCAGGGTTCGGATACCGTTCTCAGCCAGATGGCGGCGGAAGTGCTGGGTGTCCCGTATCAGATGGTGACAATGGTCAAGGGCACGGATACGGATATTTCTCCGTATGACCCTGGGGCATATGCATCGCGACAGACCTATGTATCCGGTCAGGCGGTAAAAGCCGCGGCGACGCGCGTGCGTGAGCAGATATTAGAACGCGCGGCAAAACGCTATAACACCAAGGGCGTAGCGGATTTAACCGTAGAAGACGCGAGAATCGTCAGCGCCAATGACCTGACGATTGAAAACGCCGAAATTATTGAAAAAGACAGCGGAAAAGTGATCGCATCGCTGCGTGAAGTGGCAATGGAGACCTTTTATGATAAAAACGGCTCATCCACAATTTCGAGTGAAAAGAGCGTCAATGTGCAGTCAAACGCGCTGGCGTTCGGATGCACCGTTGCGGAAGTCGAAGTGGACACCAAGACAGGGAAGGTTGAAATCCTGAACATGTGCAGTGTCCATGACAGCGGCACCATCATCAACCCCATGCTGGCGGCCGGTCAGGTTGAGGGCGGCATGAGTATGAGTACGGGTATGGCGCTGAGCGAAGTGATGAAGTATGATCCCAAGACCGGAAGGCTGTTAAATGACAATCTTTTGGATTATAAAGTGCCGACCGTACTGGATACACCGCGTTTTGACGTGGACTTTGTTGAACCGTATGAAGAGACCGGGCCTTTCGGTAACAAGGCGCTGGGCGAACCGCCTGCGGTTCCGCCGGCACCGGCGATACGGAACGCGATTGCGCATGCAACCGGTGTTAGGATGAACGCCACGCCGATGAATCCGCAGAGTGTATATGAAGCGTTGAAAGACGCTGGATTGGTATAAGGAGAGCGCGATGTTTGATTTTAAAGCATACTACGAAGCCAAAAGCATCGGCGACGCATTAGAATATTTAAATAAAAACGGGGATGCAAAACTGATTGCGGGCGGAACAGATGTCCTGATCCGCATCCGTGAAAGCAAATTAAAAGACGCACATCTGGTAGGCATCAGCTTTATTGACGATTTAAAAAGAATCTCGCTGGATGATACGGGAAATATCCATATCGGACCGATGGTGACTTTTTCAAAGCTGGAGTCGGATCAAATTATTCATGAAAATATCCCATACCTCGGCGGCGCCGGCGGCACAATGGGCGGCCCGCAGATCCGTAATGTGGCGACCATCGGCGGAAACGTCTGTAACGGGGCAACATCGGGAGACAGCGCCACCACGCTTTTCTGCCTGAACGCAAAGCTTAAAATACAAAGCAAAGGCGAAGAAAAGACCGTTGATATCAAAAATTTTTACCTTGGACCTGGCCGGGTGGATTTAAAACAAAATGAAATGCTGACCGATATTATCATTGAGCGGCAGGAATATGACGGTTATGTCGGGAAGTATATGAAGTTTGCGCAGCGTAACGCAATGGATATCGCAACACTCGGGTGCGCCGTGGTATTAAAAACCGACGGCAAAGTAATCGAAGATATCCGGATAGCCTGCGGGGTTGCGGCACCGACGCCGATCAGGTGTACGGATGCCGAGAACATGGGCAAAGGCATGCCGGTCAACGCGGCGGAAATTGATAAAATGGCAAAAGCGACCATCAGCAGTACCAAGGCGCGTGATTCCTGGCGCGGCTCTAAGGACTTCCGTGAGCATTTGGTATATGAGCTGACCAAGCGCGGCACCTTGATGCTGTGCGGGCTTGAGTATGAATAGAGGATAAGCAAAAATGGAACAAACAATAACCATAACCGTAAACGGGGAAGAACGGAAGATGACCATTGACCCGCGGCAGTCGCTGCTGGATGTTCTGCGCAATGACTTGGGCTTAACCGGTGCCAAGCAGGGATGCGGCGTGGGTGAATGCGGCGCGTGCGCGGTGCTGGTAGACGGTGAGACGATTAATTCGTGCGTTTATCTGGCGGCATGGGCGGACGGCAAGTCTATCCGGACGGTCGAGAGCCTGGCAAAAGACGGCAGGCTGTCGAATATGCAGCAGGCGTTTGTTGAAGGCGGCGCTGTGCAGTGCGGATTCTGTACACCGGGGATTTTAATGACCGTGACCGAGATGGAAGAATCGGGCAAGATGTTTGATGAAGCGATGATTAAGCGTGCGCTTTCGGGACATCTCTGCCGCTGCACGGGATATCAGAAGATTATTGAAGCGACCAAAACGGGATTAAAGAATGTCGGCCGGTGCGCTTGTGAAGAAGAAGGAAAACACGTATAATAAAACCAAGAAAACAAATTTAATAATAAGTAAAGGAGAACCACTATGGCAGCAAAATTCGAAGTATACAAAGACAAAAAGGGCGAATACAGATTTACTTTAAAAGCAGGTAACGGAGAACCGATTGCCGCTAGCGAAGGGTATTCCAGCAAATCCGCGTGTTTGAACGGGATTGAATCAGTCAAGAAAAATGCTCCTAAAGCGGAAGTGGTTGAAGTCGAAAGATAAAAGAAAACACCGCAATAAAAAGCGGTGTCTTTTTTATACAAGGAAACGCTATGCTGATTAAAAACGGAAGTGTCTATCAAAGCGGCGGTTTTAAGCCGTTGGATATTTTAATCGAGAACGGGAAAATCAAAAAGGTCGGTCGGAATCTGGCGGAGCCAAGGGGCAAAGCAGGCGAAGTCATTGACGCCAACGGTCTTTATGTCCTGCCGGGCGCAGTGGACGTACATACGCATATGGATTTGGACGTCGGGTTTGCCAGAGCCAATGATGACTTTTATACCGGCACCATGGCCGCAGCTTGTGGCGGGACGACAACGATTGTTGACCATATTGCGTTCGGGCCGGAAAAATGCGCGCTGAACCATCAGATTGACCAGTATCACAAACTGGCGGAAGGGAAAGCCGTCATTGATTACGGGTTCCACGGCGTGATTCAGCATGTGGATGATGATGTGCTGGCAAAAATGGAATCCCTGATTGAAGCGGGCATCACCAGCTATAAGATTTATATGACGTACGCCGGGATGCTGTCGGATGATGCAATCTTTCAGGTATTGAAGCGCGCGAAGGAACTGAAGCTCCTGATTGCCGTGCATACCGAAAATAACGATATCGTGGAGCGTTTGAAAGAAGACTTTGTGAGCGCAGGCAAGACAACGCCTGAATACCACCCCAAGAGCCGTCCGGCAATGGCGGAAGCTGAAGCGGTCAACCGGGTGCTGACCATCGGGCGTGCGGTCGGAGACGCACCGCTTTATCTGGTGCATGTCTCTAACGGCCTGAGTATGGAATATATTGATTTCTTTAAGCGGCGCGGATACCAGAACTTTTTTATCGAGACCTGCCCGCAGTATCTCTATCTGGATGACCGGAAATATAAAGCCAAGGACGGGTTAAAGTATATCTTCAGCCCGCCGTTAAGGGCAAAGGAAAACATTCAAATCATGTGGCAGGCACTGAACCTCGGTGAGATCGACACTATCGCAACCGACCACTGCCCGTTTGCGTTTAAGACCGACAAGCAGATGGGCAAGGATGATTTCACCAAATGCCCGAACGGCATACCGGGCGTAGAGGTCCGTTATCCGCTGATGCTGTCCGCCGCAATGAATAAGCAAATATCATTTGAGCGCGTGGTTGAAACCTGTGCGGAGAATCCGGCAAAGCTGTTCGGTATTTACCCCCAAAAAGGTGTGATCGCCGCGGGCAGCGATGCTGACCTTGTTATCTTTGACCCGGAAGCAAAGGGGCGTATCGCGCATGATGATTTGCATGAAAACGTCGATTATACACCCTATGAGGGTATCCCGGTATCCGGCAGAATCACAACAGTGGTCGCGGTGGGAGAAAAAATCGTCACAAATAATACCTTCATCGGCGAACGCGGCAGAGGCAGGTTTCTAAAGCGCAAGCGCTATCAGAAACTATAATGTATAGGAAATGAACATAAACACACCAGCCCGGCTTGAATCAGCCGGGCTTTTATTCACTTGTCACGCTATGATTTGTTCTATATAATTAGGTTTGAATTAAACGAGAAAGGACATGAGGGCAGAATTCCTGCCCGGACATTTTTATATGAGCGATAAAACCAAGACGTTTGTTAAAGGCGCAGCCATACTCGGCATTCTCGGTATCATCTGCAAAGTAATCGGTGCGGTGTTCAGAATCCCGTTAGCGAATATTATCGGCACACAGGGAATGGCGTATTATCAGATCGTTTACCCGATTTATGCGTTGATTTTGGTAATCTCGACAGCCGGACTTCCGGCGGCGATTGCTAAGATGGTCTCCGAACGCCGTGCGGTTGATGACTTTAAGGGCGCCAAAGAAGTCTTCTTGACATCGTTCCGCCTGCTGTTGATCGTTGGCATTCTTTCAACTGCACTGATGCTGGTAATCAGCGGCCCGCTGGCCAGATTGCTGGGACTGCCGGATGCAAAGGTTGCGTTTATGGCGATTTCTCCGGCGTTATTCTTTGTTGCGATTATTTCATCCTACCGCGGATACTTCCAGGGTATGCAGATGATGTCGCCGACCGGATTCTCACAGCTGGTTGAACAGCTGGTCAAGCTGGGTGCCGGACTTTGGATTGCGAAAAAACTATTGGTATTCGGTCCGGAGTATGCCGGTGCCGGGGCGCTGCTCGGCGTTTCGATTTCCGAAGTGCTGGCACTTGTACTGCTTTTAATTTTATATAGCGCAAAAAAACGCCGGCTTAATCAGGAGTGCGAGCAGTCGGTTGAGCCCGCAGAGCGCGAGCCGCGAAAAGTGCTGTTGAAGAAATTGCTGATTATTGCCATACCGGTGACGCTCGGCGCTTGCATTATGCCGATCGTGATGTCGATTGATTCAGCGGTTGTGGTGCGCGGCTTGATGAGTATTGGTTATGCACGTGAGGCGGCGGCCGATAAGTTTGCGTTGTTGACGGGATTTGTGAATCCGCTGATTAATATGCCGGCGGTGCTCTCACTGGCTTTAGCGATGAGCCTGGTGCCCGCGATATCGGCGTTTAATGCCAAGGGCATGAAGGACGAACTGAAGGCGCAGTCAGGGCTCGGCTTTAAAATCGCGCTGTTAGTCGGGCTTCCGGCGGCGGCGGGATTCAGCATACTGGCAAAGCCGATTATTATGCTGTTATATAAAAACTTAAGCGGTGCCATGCTGGAAGAAACCGCGGTATTGTTAATATTAATGTCCACGGCCGTACTTGTATTGACCATGGTTCAGACCATGACGGGGATATTGCAGGGGCTGGGACGTGTGCTGATTCCGGTTAGGAATCTCGGCATCGGCGCATTGGCGAAGATCGTGATTTCAGTTCTATTGATCAGAATCCCGTCAATTAATGTCAAAGGTGCGGCGATAGGGACGGTGGCTTGCTATGCGATTGCGGCGGTGCTGAATATCATCAGCGTCAGCAAGCATACCCAAATGCATATCGGATGGGTGAACCAGATCATTAAGCCGCTAGTTTGCACGGCGCTGATGGGCGGTGCAGTATATTTTGTCTATCCTGTGCTGGAGGGCATGCTGGGCAATTCAATCGCAACGCTGGGCGCGATTTCACTCGGCTTTGTGGTCTATGCCGTTGCATTGCTGCTGACTAAAACCATCACAAAAGATGAGATTGCGATGATCAGGGGAAAGAAAAAGACCGCGTAAAGGATTAGCATGGCTAAAATCACCATCGTTGGGATTGCCGACGGAAAAAGAGAAAACCTGACGCTGAAAGCGGACAGAGTCATACAAGAAGCAAAAGCCGTTTGTTTACAGTCGGGAGAAATTCCGCTGTATGCAGAAATCGGCAGACAGGCCGACACCTGTGACGAGATGTTCCGGGAGGCCGAAGACTTTGAAGCATTGAAAAACAGCATTGCGGAAAAACTGATTGAAGCGGCAAAAACGCAGGACATTGTGTTTGGTGCGCTCGGCGATGTGGTGCAGAATCAAATTGCCGATGCAGTCATACGGCAGGCGAAAGCGGCAGGAATTGAAATCGAACTCGTTAACGGCTTAGCATGCGGCGGGGCGGCTGCTGCCGAAGCAGTTAAGGCAGGCGAAACGATACCTGACGGCGTTTACAGTGTCAGCGGACAGGCGTTTGACGGTCTGATGCGCAATGAAGAAGGCGCCCTGATATATGAAATCGACTCGCCGTATCTGGCATCTGAGATTAAGTTAAAGCTTTTACGCCAGCTGGACGGGCAGACACCAGTCTACATTTTTTCGGCCGGTAATAATGCGGATAAAATTCCGCTGGAAGAACTGGACCGTGTCAGCGGCTATGATTATTCATTCAGCGCCTATATCCCGCCGGTTGAGCTTGAAGCAAAGGCCGGGTTTACGTATGCTGACCTGGAGTCAATCATGCGGAGACTAAGAGCACCGGACGGATGCCCCTGGGACCGGGAAATGACGCACGACAGTCTAAAACGGTATTTGATTGAAGAAGCATACGAAGTTTATGACGCCATTGTGTTGCAGGAGATGGACATGCTCTATGATGAACTGGGCGATGTCCTGCTCCAGGTAGTGTTCCACGCGCAGATTGCATCCGAACACCGGGACTTTGATTCGCTGGATGTCACCACAGCGGTATGTGCGAAAATGATTAACCGGCATCCGCATGTATTCGGGCAGGTTAAGGCTGATACACCCGAAGAGGTGCTCACAAACTGGGATCAGATCAAGAAGAAAGAAAAGGGCATTCACAACTACTCTCAGGATCTGATTGATGTCCCCAAAGCCATGCCGTCGCTGATGCGCAGCCAGAAGGTACAGAAGCGCGCGGCCGCGTGCGGGTTTGACTGGGATGACTATAAGCTGCCGCTAAAAAAAGTATACGAAGAGCTGGAAGAACTTAAAGCGGATATCGAAAGCGGGAAAGACCCGCAGGAGGAAATGGGCGACGTGCTGTTTGCGGTCACCAATCTGGCACGGCATTTGAAGATTGAGGCGGAGACAGTGCTTTATAACGGTGTTGAAAAATTTATCCAACGGTTTGAACAGATGGAATCCGCTGCCGAAGCGGAAGGGATGCATTTAAAAGAAATGACGCTGGATGAAATGGATATATTATGGGAACGGGCGAAGCAAATATTCAAAGATATAGACTAAGCGAATGTATTAACAAAAAGAAAAGAAGATAAAAAACCGCTTGCGGATGCTTGTTAATTCCCTTATAATGAACCGACTCGTTTATTGCGGGTATATGAATTTCCAGGAGGACATTAAATGAATAAAACTGAATTGATAGCAGCAATTGGAGACAAGGCCTCGCTTTCCAAAAAGGACGCGGAAAAAGCATATGATGCCTTTATTGAGTCAATAACTGAAGCGCTGAAGAAAGGCGAAAAAATACAGCTGGTTGGATTTGGGACTTTTGAAGTAAAAGAGCGCGCGGCCAGAACCGGATTAAATCCTCAGACCAAAGAAAAAATCAACATTCCGGCATCCAAAGCGCCCGCATTTAAAGTGGGCAAAGCGTTTAAAGATCTATTTAATTAACAGAGAAAGAATCAAGACAACAGCTCAAACACATTTTGTGTCTTGAGCTTTTTTTATTATCGTTGTTATCGTGGTATAATCTCTATAAAACGAAATGAATCATATGGAGAAATAGACAATGAAAATATTCAACTGGTTGTTAATGGCCATATTAATGATTGTTTTAGCCGCATGCCTGATGATGTTTCCTTTTATATATGCGCTCGACAATATCTTTTTGTCAGAGGACTTTTATACGGAAACCCTCAATGATTTAGGAACGTACGACGCTGCATATGATGTGTTTGCACTGAAGCTCAATGAAATGGCGGTGCAGACCGCGGAGGAAAAAGGCGTTTCGCCCGAAGCGGCGGAATGGATTGCGGAAAATGTATTAATCGTGTTTAACCATGACTATGTTGCCGGACTCATGGAAGAACAGGCGACCGGGATGATGCATTACCTGAAAGGTGAAACCGAGTCGATTCCGACATTTGATCTTGAGCCGAAATACGAGGAACTAAAACAGGTCACAGAGGACCGGCTAGATGCGGATACGGTGATGCTGTTTTTAAATGCAGAGCAGGACGGCTTTATGGCGGCATTGCTCAAGATTACCGGTATTGTTGATGACAACGGTGAAATCAATCCGCAGGTCAAGGAGTATGCCGTGGATGCCGTCTTTGATTCCAACCCGCAGATTGAAGCGGCGTTTCAGATTAAGAATTCGGTGGAAGCGCTCAAGATGATCGGGATGGAGAATCCTGAGGCGCGTTTGGATAAGGCGAAAACGCAGGCAACAGCAGCCCATCGCGCGGCCATGCCGATGCTGCTGGCAATCAGCTGCCTGACAGCATTGATCTTATTAGTCGGACTGAAAAAGATAAAGGTGCCAATCGCCATTGATGCGTGGACTTATACGGTTACATCAGTTTCGGTTATTGTCATTGGTTCGTGGCTGGCAATCAGCAGCCGGGTGTTTGAAAAGCTTGCGGGAAGGATCGGATTTCCGGACCTTGCATTGGCGCGGCAGCTGCATATTGATCAGATGATTGCGATGTTCGGTAAGGGCGTATTGTCGGTCGGCCTGATACTTTTGGCTGCGGGCACTGTATTTTTGATTCTGTCGGCCGTATGCCGGTATAAAAAACGGCGCGAAAAGAGGATTTAACCCCGGCCTTAACGGCATATCACTAACCATAAAGCGGCGGAAAGCTCCGGTCAGACGTATAAGAGCGAATCCGCCCTTTGTTTATTGCAAAAACCGGTATAAAACAGTTGACAATAAAATATGATGGTGATAATATATTAAAGCTGTCGCTGCGAGAGCAGTGATTGTTATGAACTTTAAAAACCGAAAAGCAGTACCAAAAAAGCAAGGTAAGAACGACAGCTTGAAAGCGGAGCTCGGAGATTCTTTTGATTGAAGATAGCTATACGAGAGTATAGTTAGAAATATTTAATTAAGAGTTTGATCCTGGCTCAGGACGAACGCTGGCGGCGTGCTTAACACATGCAAGTCGAACGGAACTTATTCGGTGTTTACATTGGATAAGTTTAGTGGCGGACGGGTGAGTAACGCGTGAATAACCTGCCTATCAGAGGGGGACAACACTTAGAAATAGGTGCTAATACCGCATAAGACCACAGTGTCGCATGGCACAGGGGTAAAAGATTTATCGCTGATAGATGGATTCGCGTATCATTAGCTAGTTGGTGGGGTAACGGCCTACCAAGGCGACGATGATTAGCCGGCCTGAGAGGGTGAACGGCCACACTGGAACTGAGACACGGTCCAGACTCCTACGGGAGGCAGCAGTGGGGAATATTGGGCAATGGGCGCAAGCCTGACCCAGCAACGCCGCGTGAGGGAAGAAGGTTTTCGGATTGTAAACCTCTGTCCTTGGGGACGAAGAAGTGACGGTACCCAAGGAGGAAGCTCCGGCTAACTACGTGCCAGCAGCCGCGGTAATACGTAGGGAGCGAGCGTTGTCCGGAATTACTGGGCGTAAAGGGTGCGTAGGCGGCATATTAAGTCAGGTGTGAAATACCCGGGCTCAACCCGGGGGGTGCATTTGAAACTGATACGCTTGAGTGTGAGAGAGGAAAGTGGAATTCCTAGTGTAGCGGTGAAATGCGTAGATATTAGGAGGAACACCAGTGGCGAAGGCGACTTTCTGGCTCATAACTGACGCTGAGGCACGAAAGCGTGGGGAGCAAACAGGATTAGATACCCTGGTAGTCCACGCCGTAAACGATGAATACTAGGTGTGGGGGACATAAGTCCTCTGTGCCGAAGCTAACGCATTAAGTATTCCGCCTGGGGAGTACGGTCGCAAGACTGAAACTCAAAGGAATTGACGGGGGCCCGCACAAGCAGCGGAGCATGTGGTTTAATTCGAAGCAACGCGAAGAACCTTACCAGGGCTTGACATCCTCTGACAGCCATAGAGATATGGTTTCCCTTCGGGGCAGAGAGACAGGTGGTGCATGGTTGTCGTCAGCTCGTGCCGTGAGGTGTTGGGTTAAGTCCCGCAACGAGCGCAACCCCTATGTTTAGTTGCCAGCGGGTAGAGCCGGGAACTCTAGACAGACCGCCGAGGACAACTCGGAGGAAGGTGGGGACGACGTCAAATCATCATGCCCCTTATGTCCTGGGCTACACACGTGCTACAATGGCCGGTACAAAGAGCAGCGAAACCGCAAGGTGGAGCGAATCTCATAAAGCCGGCCCCAGTTCGGATCGTGGGCTGCAACCCGCCCGCGTGAAGCCGGAGTTGCTAGTAATCGCGAATCAGCATGTCGCGGTGAATGCGTTCCCGGGCCTTGTACACACCGCCCGTCACACCATGGAAGTTGGGAGCGCCCGAAGCCAGTGTGCTAACTTTTTAAGAGGCAGCTGTCGAAGGTGAGATCAATGACTGGGGTGAAGTCGTAACAAGGTAGCCGTATCGGAAGGTGCGGCTGGATCACCTCCTTTCTAAGGTGTTACAACCAAATCCGAGGCCATATATTAGAATCGGTATGGACCTATGATGTAAAACAAATGAGTGACGAATTTCGAGCGAAGTGATTACTTTGCTTGGTACTGCAAGGTTTTTTAAGTGAGATGGGGGTGTAGCTCAGCTGGGAGAGCACCTGCCTTGCAAGCAGGGGGTCAGCGGTTCGAACCCGCTCATCTCCACCAAAAATCACGTGCGGGAGCAGGTGGTTTTAGTAGGCTAAGAGGGCTTTTCTTGAGCCGCGGTAGAGCCTAACCCAAGAACGCGGGCTTATAGCTCAGCCGGTTAGAGCGCACGCCTGATAAGCGTGAGGTCGGTGGTTCGAGTCCACTTAAGCCCACCAAGCCGCAAAGAGCGGCAAAGCAAGCGGAGAGATGCAAAGGCGTCTTGAAGCAAACGCACATTGAAAACTGCATATAGAAAAGCGTATATGAAAAAGGATACGAACACGAGAATATCTAGAAATAGATAAATAGCAACACAAAAACGAAGTCTTTTTTTTAAAGCAATATCGCGAGAAAAAAGAACTTAGGATGATCAAGCTAATAAGAGCGTAGAGCGGATGCCTTGGCATCAGGAGCCGAAGAAGGACGTGACAAGCTGCGATAAGCGATGGTGAGCTGCAAATAAGCTTTGACCCATCGATTTCCGAATGGGGAAACCCACCGGTCTTAATCGACCGGTACCCACCCTTGAATATATAGGGGGTGAGGAGGGAACCCGGTGAACTGAAACATCTTAGTAACCGGAGGAAGAGAAAGAAACCTCGATTTTCTGAGTAGCGGCGAGCGAAAGGGAAACAGCCTAAACCTTCTGTCTTATGACGGAGGGGGTATGGGCCGGCAACGTGGATTGTGAATGGTTAGTCGAATAGCGTTGGAAAGCGCAGCCATAGCGGGTAACAGCCCCGTAGGCGAAAACCGGACACACCTAGCCGGTACCGGAGTACCACGGAACACGAGTAATTTTGTGGGAATGCGGGAGGCCCACCTCCCAAGGCTAAATACTACCTGATGACCGATAGCGAATAGTACCGTGAGGGAAAGGTGAAAAGTACCCCGGGAGGGGAGTGAAAAAGAACCTGAAACTCTATGCTTACAATCAGAGGGAGCACGTTAAGGTGTGACCTCATGCTTTTTGTATAACGAGCCAGCGAGTTACGCTATGCAGCAAGGTTAAGGCATTCAGTGCCGGAGCCGAAGGGAGACCGAGTCTTAATAGGGCGTTTAGTTGCATGGAGTAGACCCGAAACCAGGCGACCTATCCATGGGCAGGGTGAAGCTGTGGTAAGACACAGTGGAGGCCCGAACTCACTAACGTTGAAAAGTTAGGGGATGACCTGTGGATAGCGGAGAAATTCCAATCGAGCTTGGAGATAGCTGGTTCTCCTCGAAATAGCTTTAGGGCTAGCCTCGTTTGAAGATATACGGAGGTAGAGCACTGACTGGGATAGGGGGCCACAAAGCTTACCGAACCTTATCAAACTCCGAATGCCGTATATTACCTAAACGGGAGTCAGACTATGGGAGATAAGTTTCATGGTCAAAAGGGAAAGAGCCCAGATCACCAGCTAAGGTCCCAAAGTACAAGTTAAGTGGCGAAGGATGTGTAATTGCATAAACAACCAGGATGTTGGCTTAGAAGCAGCCATTCATTTAAAGAGTGCGTAATAGCTCACTGGTCGAGTGGTTATGCGCCGAAAATGTCCGGGGCTGAAACTTGTCACCGAAGCTGTGGATGGATACGTAAGTATTCGTGGTAGAGGAGCATTCTATACTGGCAGAAGCCATACCGTAAGGAGTGGTGGACGGTATAGAAGAGAGAATGCTGGCATAAGTAGCGAGAATAATGTGAGAATCATTATCATCGAAAACCTAAGGTTTCCTGGGGAAGGCTCGTCCGCCCAGGGTAAGTCGGGACCTAAGCCGAGAGCAGATGCTGTAGGCGATGGACAACAGGTTGATATTCCTGTACCACCGATTTTTCGTTTGACTGATGCAGTGACACAGTAGGATAGGCAGAGCGGGTTGATGGTAGAGCCCGTCCAAGCGTTTAGGCTGGGAGTTTAGTGAAGTACGGATTCCCTTAAGGCTGAGACGTGATGGGGACAGAAAATAAGTATGGAAGCTGCTGAATCCACACTGGCGAGAAAAGCTGCTAGGGAGAAAAATAGGTGCCCGTACCGCAAACCGACACAGGTAGGTGAGGAGAGAATCCTAAGATGAGCGAGATAACCCTTGTTAAGGAACTCGGCAAAATTACCCCGTAACTTCGGGAGAAGGGGTGCCACCTTCGGGTGGTCGCAGAGAATAGGCGCAAGCGACTGTTTAGCAAAAACACAGGTCTGTGCGAAATCGAGAGATGACGTATACGGGCTGACGCCTGCCCAGTGCTGGAAGGTTAAGAGGAAGTGTTAGCACTTGATGCGAAGCACGGAATTTAAGCCCCAGTGAACGGCGGCCGTAACTATAACGGTCCTAAGGTAGCGAAATTCCTTGTCGGGTAAGTTCCGACCCGCACGAATGGCGTAACGACTTGCGCGCTGTCTCAACAGGGGACTCGGCGAAATTGAAGTACCGGTGAAGATGCCGGTTACCCGCGATAGGACGGAAAGACCCCGTAGAGCTTTACTGTAGTTTGGCATTGGAATTTGGCATAAGATGTACAGGATAGGTGGGAGGCTGAGAAGCATGAACGTCAGTTTATGTGGAGCCATCCTTGGGATACCACCCTTTTTATGCTGAATTTCTAACGGTATGCGGTGATCCCGGTACCGGACATTGCCAGATGGGCAGTTTGACTGGGGCGGTCGCCTCCCAAAGAGTAACGGAGGCGCCCAAAGGTCACCTCAGAATGGTCGGAAATCATTCTTTAGAGTGCAAAGGCAAAAGGTGGCCTGACTGCGAGAGAGACATTTCGAGCAGGTACGAAAGTAGGGCTTAGTGATCCGGCGGTAGAGAGTGGAATTGCCGTCGCTCAACGGATAAAAGCTACCTCGGGGATAACAGGCTTATCTCCCCCAAGAGTCCACATCGACGGGGAGGTTTGGCACCTCGATGTCGGCTCGTCGCATCCTGGGGCTGGAGCAGGTCCCAAGGGTTTGGCTGTTCGCCAATTAAAGCGGCACGCGAGCTGGGTTCAGAACGTCGCGAGACAGTTCGGTCCCTATCCATCGTGGGCGTAGGAAATTTGAAAGGAGCTGTCCCTAGTACGAGAGGACCGGGATGGACGTACCTCTGGTGTACCAGTTGTCCTGCCAAGGGCACCGCTGGGTAGCCAAGTACGGAAGGGATAAACGCTGAAGGCATCTAAGCGTGAAGCCCCCCTTAAGATAAGATTTCCCTCCTTTTATAGGTTAAGACCCCTTGTAGACGACAAGGTTGATAGGCTGGAGGTGGAAGTGCAGTAATGCATGCAGCTGACCAGTACTAATCGGTCGAGGGCTTGATCTAAATTCCTTTGATTTGCGTTTCAACTATATGCGGTTCTTAATGCGCGTTATGGTGTCCTGTTATTTAATTAATAACAGCAGACCAGCCAACTAAATATTTTGTTCACCATTTTCCGGTGGCGATTGCTAAGGGGTTCCACCTGTTCTCATCCCGAACACAGAAGTTAAGCCCTTATACGCCGATGGTACTTGGCTGGTAACGGCCTGGGAGAGTAGGTAGCTGCCGGATTCTATAATTTTTAAAAGCCCTTTTGTTTTCAAAAGGGCTTTTGCCTTTTTATATAGCAAAGGATATAATAAGCGTATTATGGATAAGACTTATGAACTAAAACACAAAAAAATGCCGGCATGGCTGGGCATCCTCATCATTCCCGGCATCATCGCGGGCATCATCGTATTAACATTTATTATGTATGTATTCAACAGGCTGGCGGGGACAGGACTGTTCTATATCCTAGAGTTTGTGATCATGATTGTTGTTTCTATATGGATGGCGAGAACCCGGCTGATTGAGTTCACCTATTACTTAAGCGGGGATATCTTAAGAATTGACCGGATATACAGCCGCCGTCCGAAGTTGGACTTGTTTATCCGCATGAACCAAATTTTATTTATGGGAAAACTCGGAAACCTGCCGGAACCATATCAAAAATATAAACGCCAAAGAGAGACCTTTAAGCCATTTACAAAAGACAGTTTCTGCGTGGTGTACTTGGTCGAAAACCGATACTTCACAGCAGTGCTTGACCCGTCCGAAGATTTTGAAGAAGGGCTTGTTTCTGCCTGGAAAGACAAAACGCAAAAACCGAAGAATAAAAAGAAGAATTAGGATTGCCGGAAATACGGCGTAAAGATATGAGTCACATGAAAGTTACACTCATTAAAGTTCTCAAAAAAGCCGCCAGACGCGATAAAATCCGGATGCATATGCCGGGGACAAAGGGCAGGCCGCTGGGATTTCTCGGCGGTGTATTTAAGTACGACTTTACCGAGATTTCCGGACTTGATAATCTCTGTGACCCCGAAGGCATTATCCAAGACGCACAGAGCCGCATGGCATCAGATATCGGAGCAGAACGCGTGATGTATCTCGTCAACGGATCCAGCACCGGCGTTTTGGCGATGCTTGGCCAGTTTAAAGGGCAGACCGTATTGATGGTGCGTGATTTTCATATGAGCGCGGCGAATGCGATCGACCTGTTTGACATATCGCCGGTTTTTGTTTATCCAAAAGTCAGCGGCGTCTCGGCTGTGGTAATGCCGGAGCAGATTGAAGCAGCCCTTAAAGAAAATGAACATATCAAAGCAGTGTATTTGACATATCCAAACTATTACGGGTTCTGCACTGATCTTAAAGCAATCACTGCTATCGCCCATCGGCACCATATACCGGTTATCGTGGATGCGGCGCATGCGGCGTGCTTCGCATACAGCACACTGCTGCCCGACAGCCCGGCTGAATCTGGTGCGGATGCCTGGGTGGTGAGCACGCATAAAACCCTGCCGGCGATGAACCAGTCGGCATACTTAGCGCTGGGAGACTCACCATACCTCTCGGCGGAATCGCTGAAAGCCGCAGTTAACCAAATTCAGACTACTAGCCCGTCTTATCCCATGATGGCGTCGATCGAATTTGCCCACCAGTATATGATGAGAAACAGTAAAAAACGAGTTCGGAGACTGGCTGATGCAGTAGCGCGATACAGCGATAAAATCGATGCGCTGGAAGGTTTTTTTGTGGTTCAAGGTGAGACGGACAGTGTGCATGATCCGTTGAAATGGGTGATCGATTATCAAAAAACCGGTTTGTCACACGATGAAATAAAGCATGCGATGATGGCCCGTGGGCTGTATGCCGAGGCGGTTGACACACGATGCATTCTATTGCTGTTAAGTGCGGTCGATACGCCAGGACACATCCGCAGGGTATACCACATACTCAAACGTATCAAAACAAAAGCACCTAAAGTGGTATATGAGAGCGTAACGCTTCCAAAGCTGACCTGGCAGAAGCCGGCCTTTTCGGATGTGATTTGGATACCGGCGAAACAAGCGGAAGGTTATGTAGCGGCGCGCAATATCGCGGTGTATCCGCCGGGAATCCCGTTAGCGGTTAAGGGCGAGCGGCTGAATGCGGAGGCGGTTGCGGCTCTGAGCAATGCCCTGAAAAATGGACTATCAGTGGTCGGACCGACAGACGGGGCGGTCTGCGTATACGCGAAAAGCGATACCAATTAATCAGAAATGATGTTAGAATATCAAAGGGCAGGCGGCGATGCGCCGCCGGACAACAGACGGTGACGGAGAGAACTGAATGAAGAGCGGATTATTTATTACATTTGAGGGTGCAGACGGCTGCGGCAAATCGACTCAGGCGCGTTTTTTAGCCCAAGCATTAAAAGTAGACGGGCTGGATGTGATCTTGACGCGCGAACCCGGCGGCTGTCCGATTTCCGAAATGATCCGGGATATTGTGCTGGATAAAAAAAACAAAGATATTCTCGATATCACCGAGGCCTATTTGTATGCCGCGGCACGGGCGCAGCACGTACACGAGGTGATTATTCCGGCGCTGGAAAAAGGTAAGATCGTGATCTGCGACCGGTTTATTCACTCATCCGTTGCGTATCAGGGATATGGCAGGCAGCTTGGCAGGGAGCGGGTGCTGGAGATTAACAAACACGCGATTGCGGATTGCTGGCCGGATGTCACGTTTTTTATGAAGGTTGATCCGGAGCGTTCATTTAACCGGATGAACGAGATGAAAGAGCTAGACCGGCTTGAAACCCAGGCAGATGATTTTTATGCACGCCTGTTTGACGGATATTTGGAGATTTTGTCCGACGGAGATGACCGTGTAATCCCGGTGGACGCCAGCGGAACCAAGTATGAAACGCGGGATAAAATCTATCAGACAGCGAAAAAGATATTATCGGAAAAGGGAATATTGTAACGGCAGATGAAACACATCAACGGCGGCGAAGCGATGATCGCGGAAGCGGTGCAAAAGCGCCTGAAAACTGCATATTTGGTCACCAGTCTGCGCGGCGGTGTTTTGGAAGGGTTTGCGGAAACGATACTGCTCAGCCTGTATTGTGAAAATCGCAGCGCATGCAGGACATGTGCCGCATGCCGAAAGATTCTGTCCGAAAGCGCGGTGGATGTGCATTGGATACGCCCGGAAAACGGGACAATTAAAGTGGCGCAGATTCGCGCGCTGAAGGGGTTTTTATACGAAAAACCTTTTGAAGCAGAGATGAAAACCGTTGTGATTTTTGAGGCTGACCGGATGACCCCGGCGGCGCAGAACGCGCTGTTAAAACCTTTGGAAGATCCGCCGAAAAATACGACGTTTTTGATTTTCAGCCAGTCCGATTTCGGCCTGCTTCCTACTGTGGTATCACGATGTGAGAACGTCAGGCTGGTGCCGCCGGACCAGGATACGGCGATAAAGGCACTGACGGATAAAGGCATTCCTGCCGGTCATGCGGCACTGGCGCTGAAGCTGTCGGGCGGATATGTTCAGGAGGCGGAGCGGATTGCCGGCGACAGTGCTTATCTGGAGCTGAGAGACAAGACCATTAAAACAGCGAAAAAACTGCTGGATCAGCGGACATACGCCATCAGCCATGCGGTGGATTTTGTCGAAGGGAACAAAGACGCTGCTCAGAAAATCATGGATATCCTAAAACTTTTTTTCAGCGATATCCAAAAAGCGCAGTACAACGATGCAGACCTGATCGTGAACATCGATCAGCGAGAAGCGATTATCAGCTATGCGGATATCTTTACATCCGCCGCGATTTATAATATGATAGAAAGACTGTTAGCATACGAACAGCGTATGCGCAGCAATGTGAATTTCAGGCTTACGATAGAGAGTATGCTTTTTGATATATTGAAGGAGAAATACCAATGGTTAAAGTCATAGGCGTCCGGTTTAAGGATGCGGGCAAGATATATTATTTTGATCCGGACACATATACATTTGAATTCGGTGACCATGCAATCGTGGAGACCGTAAGGGGCGTCGAGTTCGGCGAGGTGGTAATTGAACCGCGCGAAGTGCCCGAAAAAGAAGTGGTAATGCCGCTTAAAAAAGTGATCCGAAAGGCAACGGAAGCGGATCACGAAGCAGAGCAGAAGAACCGGGATAAGGAACGGGAAGCGTTCTTTATCTGTCAGGAGAAAATCGAAAAACACGGGCTTGATATGAAGCTCGTGGATGTTGAATATACCTTTGATACGAAGAAAGTAATTTTTTACTTTACGGCAGACGGGCGCGTAGACTTCCGCGAACTGGTTAAGGATCTGGCCTCAGTGTTCAGAACCCGGATTGAGCTTCGGCAGATTGGGGTGCGCGATCAGGCGAAGTTTTTGGGCGGACTCGGACCGTGCGGCAGGGAATGCTGCTGTTGTTCGTTTTTGGGCGAGTTTCAGCCGGTTTCGATCAAAATGGCCAAGGACCAGAACCTGTCACTGTCCCCGGCAAAAATCAGCGGGCTGTGCGGGCGTCTGATGTGCTGCTTAAACTATGAACACGAACATTATGCACATATCAAGCGGCGGATGCCGCCGAACGGCCAGTCGGTGAGGACGCCGGACGGCCAGGGCATTGTCGTGGATAGCAATCTGATTAAGGAAACGGTCAGGGTAAAGATGGAACTGCCGGACGGAACCTTTGATATCAGTGAATATCCGGTTTCGGATATTAAATTTAAACGCGCGAGGCAGCAAAGGGAAGAAAATGGCGAAGAAGTGCTGGACGACGAGATAAAAAAGCTGCTGGATGAGTAGATTGCACTTGTAATTTCAAATTTTAGTGGTAGAATAGGTTTGACAAAAGATTGGAGGTTATGAGAACATGGCATACAAAATCGACAGCGAAACATGTATCGGCTGCGGCGCATGTGCAGATGACTGCCCGGTAGGCGCAATATCTGAAGACGGCGATAAATACAAAATCGACCCGGAAGCATGCATCGATTGCGGCGCATGTGAAGGTACATGCCCGACTGAAGCGATCAGCCCCGAATAACAGACAATTCATCATAAGGGAGTCGGAAAACCGGCTTCTTTTTTGTATAGGCGTAATGTTTTAAAGCGTATACATGTGGTGTGTGTAAATTTTTATCCCACAATACCGCAAAATATTGTATAATACCTATGAATGACAAAGCAGTATATTGATTATTTCCGTTTCGGCGTATCATACACATAATTGAAATCTAAGCGTTTCCGAAACAGATAAAGGGCACTAGAGAAGATGAAAAAGGTCATTACGGTCATATTTATATTGCTGTTTATCGGCGCGGCAGTGTTTTTTGTTGTTGACCGCGTAGGGGCGGATGAAGATTTAACAACAATCCGTGTTAAGATATCTATTGGCGACCCGGTAACGTATGACTTTAAACCGGTTGGCAGTTATTATGTTGCGGAAGATCCGTCGATTGAAATGGACGGGGCCAACTGGTACCGGGTTTCCCTTACCGGAAATAATGTTGCGCTTTATATTCGCGATGCAGACGGGAACTATAACCTGCTGCTTACGGCGAGCACCATTTCTTTTATTGGCAGAGAATCTGACAATCACGATATTAACCTGATCTATATGTATAATGATCATTACAGCAGCACGTATGCGTATGCGGGCAATATGATGTTTTATAAGGACACCGGCGCATATCATTTGCATGCAATCAATACAATCAATGTCGATATTTATTTGTTCGGCGTGGTCGGCTATGAAATGAGCAATTCATGGCCGCTTGAAGCGCTGAAGGCGCAGTCGGTTGCGGCGCGTTCATATGCGGTCACGCATATCGGCGCCAGCACATATTATGATGTCGTGGATACCACAGGCAGTCAGGTTTACCGCGGCTATAACCACCGTTTGGACCGTGTGCTGGAAGCGGTATGGGCGACACGCGGCGAGGTCGTCGCTTATGTGGAAGAACCGGACAGAAGCAATCCGGATTATAAACTAAAAAAGAGCGATGTTGTTTGTACGTTCTTTGCGGCCAGCAACGGCGGACAGATTGACATCCCGCAGCATGTTTGGAACCAAAGCGGGAATCCGAATCCTTGGCAGAAAATCACCGACGACCCCTATGATGTGGTCAATCCGAGCAGCCGTGAGGAGACGGTATTCTTCCCGGCAAATGCGGCGAGCGAGAGTGAGTTTCCGGCGAACGGGCTAAAACAGATTAAGGTGCTGGCCCTTCCGCTGCTTCAGGCACAGGGATTTGATGTATCCGGCACAAGTGACTTTGTGGTTCTCGGTGTGACGGATATGTATACTGCGGATCCTCAGGTGACGGTGTCCTCTTCGGGATCGATCACGGAAGACCACAGAAAAATTTTCCCGAACCAGCCGGCGCTCTGTATTGACCGTATTACGGCTTACACAACGGTCAGTGTTGTCGCGACCAAGGACAGTACGCAGCAGGAGACCTCGGTACAGGTGAAGATGGACTTGGATGAATGTGATGATTTATCCAGCCCGTATAATATATTCGAACAGACTTCGCTTCGGGTGACGGTTGCCGAGCCGGTTATGGAAGGAGACCAGCTTACCGGTTTTAACCTGACACAGCGCAGATACGGCCACGGGCTTGGTATGAGCCAGCGCGGCGCACAGACCATGGCTAAAGAAGGCTTCACCTATGATGAAATTATTTTATTCTATTATCCCAATACCCAGCTGTGGAATCTGGAAGGCGGGGCGACAACCGAGCCGACGGAAGACCCGGGGCCGACACCGACGCCATCCTATAACGCAACGGTAAACTGCAACACCTATCTCAATGTCCGGCTGGGACCGGGCACAAGCTACAGCGTTATCGGACAGCTGTATGCAGGTGATCGTGTGATTGTGATTACACCGTATGCGACCAGTTCATGGCATAAGATATTCTATAATGAAACCTATGCGTACGCGCATAAAGACTATATTATATTGGACAGCGAAACAACAGCCACACCGACGCCTTCACCGACGCCGGAGCCGAGCACGTCGCCTTCGCCGGAACCGAGCGAAACCACATCGCCGACACCGGAGCCGAGCACTTCGCCTTCGCCGGAACCGAGCGCTTCACCGTCAGACGGTGCGCTGGTCTATACCGCAAAGGGCAAGGTGACCTGTTCGTCGCTTAATGTCAGAAACGGCGCATCAACGGCTTATACGATTGTCGGCCGGGTTTACCGCGACGATACGGTTTATATTGTTGAGAAGAATGTTGAACCCAACTGGCACTTGATTTATTACGGCAACACCATGCGTTATGTATACGGCGGATATATCAGTATTACGTCGGAAACAGACGGATACGTCTATTATGATAATGGCAGCTATACCGAAACAGAGCCGGATAGCGATCCGGGCGATACCGAAGATCCGGATGATGGCGATAATACGATCTATGCGACCGTGACAGCGTCATCGCTGAATATCAGGAGCGGCCCGTCAACCGATTATTCGATCGTTGGCGTCATTCCGCGGGGCGGAGGTATTGAGGTACGGGAATACGGGACGTACTGGAGCAAAATCCGTTACGGCGGCGTCTCAGGCTATGTGTCATCAAAATACTTTGTGATTACTGAGGAGACGAATCCGGTGGGAGATACAGCGACATGTATCGCATCCTCGCTGAGAATACGAAAAGGTCCGGGGATTACCTATACCGCAATCGGTTCTATTCCGTATGGCGCTACGGTAGAGGTGCTGAGCTATGATGCGAGCTGGTCAAAAGTATCCTATAACGGTGTGATCGGATACAGCAGTACCGCTTATCTTAAAATGAACTAATGATATACCAAACGACCCCCGGTCTTCGGGGGTTTTTTGTCTGTAGATACAATCAGGTTAGATATATTTAAAAAAGTGAAGACAGGATAAAATATGCAGCTGTTTTATGATTTACATATTCATACCGCCCTGTCGCCCTGTGCGGAAAACGAAATGCGGCCGAGGGCAATCGCCAGAACCGCAAGGCGGAACGGACTGGATATTGTCTGCGTGCTGGACCATGTATGCGGCAAGAATATCCGTGCCGCGAAATCTGCGGCAGAAGAAGAGGGGCTGCTCTTCCTTCCCGGGGTTGAGGCAACATCCAGCCAGGGTACGCATCTGCTCTGCTATTTTGCCGATGCGGATGCGGCCGTTGAGTTTTCGGAGCTGATCTACAATACCCTGCCAAGCAGCGTTGCCGTGCCGTTTTTATACGGTGAACAGCTGATTTTGGATGCGCAGGACAATGAGGTCGGCCGTGCCGAAAAACACTTGTCGTCATGCTCAAAATTGTCTACATGGGAAATTATCGGGCTGTGTGCGGAATACGGTGGTGTGGTGGTGCCGGCGCATATTAACCGGATATATAACGGATTACTCAACACAGAGGGCAACAAACTGGCGGAGTACGGATTTGCGGCGGTGGAAGTGAAAAAGACGTATCCGATGGATTATGGTATAATTAAACACACAAAAGTGATTTATAATTCAGATGCGCACAGCCTTTTCAGCATAGCGGACCGGATTAATATGATGGAGGTCGGCGAGAAAAGCGTTGAAGCGGTGCTGGACTATCTAACAAGATAACGGGGTATGGATATGGCGATCTGGGAAGTGATTTTAAGAATCGGGCTTTCGGTAGTGGTCGGCGGTGCAGTCGGCATGCAGCGGGAGTATAAAAAGGGTGCGTCTGCGGGCCTGCGTACGCATATTCTGGTTTCGCTCGGCGCTTGTATCGCGATGCTGACCAATGCATTTTTTCTGGATAAGTATGGCAAGGATGCGACGGATATTACGCGTATGGCAGCCGGCGTCATCAGCGGAATCGGCTTTTTAGGCGCGGGCAGCATCATCAAAGACGGCGTCAGAGTCAGGGGTCTGACAACAGCGGCCGGACTTTGGGTGGTGGCGTGCCTCGGGATTACCGCGGGTGCGGGATTTTATCTTGCGGCGGGCGTTGGAACAGCGCTGGTTGTGATTGTCATTTGGAGCTTAAAAGGATTTGAACGGCTGGTGATAAAAAAGAAAAGCCAGTCGCTGATTATACTGAAAACCATCAATGATCCGAATAAAATAATCGAGATTATGCAGACATTCAGCCAGCTGAAACTGGCGGTGTCGAGTATGGATATCGACGAGACGGATGAGGGTGCGGCAACGGTTAGTATCGTTGCTGCGGCGCCGGAGGCACCGCTGGCACAATTGACCGGCGAGCTGGCGAAGATTAAACAGATTCGGGTCATTTCAATCGACCGGATGGATTAGAACAGACTGAACGGATAAATAGATTCGGGCGGGGCGGTGATAGTCACTGTCTCTTTTTTTGTGGGGTGAGGAAAGGAAATCGAATAGGACCAAAGCGCAAGCTCGTCGTTTCCGCTATAGCCGCCGTATTTTCTGTCACCGTAGACAGGACAGCCTTCGGAGGCGAACTGCACGCGGATTTGATGGTGCCTGCCGGTCAGCAGGCGTACGGAGACCAGAGACAAACTGTCTTTTTCGGCCAATACTTTATACTCCAGACGCGCCTGTTTTGCGCCGGGGACGTCGCTGCCGACAGCAAAGGACATCACGCGGGCTTCATCCTTGATTAAGTAGTGGGTGAGTGCGCCGGAAGCCGGTGACAGTTTTCCTTTTAATACACAGTGGTAGATTTTTTTAAAACTGCCGTTTCGAATAGACGCCGAGATGCGGCTTGCACCTTTGGACGTGCGGGCGAACACCATAACGCCGCCGGTAGGACGGTCAAGGCGGTGGACCAGGCCTAAAAACACATCGCCCGGTTTTTGGTATTTTTCTTTAATATAGGCTTTTAACAGGGCCAGCATGTCGGGCGCGCCGGTATGGTCGGCCTGAGATAAAACGCCGAACGGCTTTACTGCGGCGATGATATGGTTATCTTCATACAGGACGACAGGCGTTAATGTTCCCATCGCGACACCGTACCGCAGGGCAGATAGAGCCCGCTGGCTGCGACGGGCAGGCACAGCGTTCCGCCGCTGACTTTGCCGCCGTATATCGGGGATACGGCTTTTTTCATCATATTATCCATCACCACATGGCTGAGCCCGGTGGTATATGCGTTGATCAAAACAAATAAAGGATCCGGCGTCAGGAGCGGAACACAGGCTTCAATGAGCCCGTATATATCCTTTTCCAGCTTCCATACTTCGCCGCCTTTTCCGCGGCCGTAAGAGGGCGGATCCATGATGATGCCGTCGTAAGTATTGCCGCGGCGCTGCTCGCGCAGGACGAACTTCATACAGTCCTCGGCAATATAGCGCACCGGACTGTCGGCCAGCTTAGACAGCGAAAGGTTATCCTTGAACCATGTAATCATGCTCTGGGCCGCATCAATATGCACAACCTCAGCCCCGGCGGATAATGCGGCAAGTGAAGCCCCGCCTGTGTAGCCGAACAGATTCAATACCCTGACAGGCTTCTTTTTTGCTGATCTGATTTTTTGGATGATCCAGTCCCAGTTCGCTGATTGCTCGGGAAAGACGCCGGTATGCTTGAATCCGGTGGGCTTTACATACATTTTGACGGCATGGTGCGTAAACGTCCAGCGTTCCGGTAAAGGCTTATTGAACTCCCAGCTGCCGCCGCCCTGGTCGGAGCGGTGGTATACGGCATCCGCCCGTTTCCATTTTGCAGGTGAAGAAATAGGCCAAATGACCTGCGGGTCCGGACGGGAAAGCACAATACCGTCCCAGTCTTCCAGCTTCATGCCGTCTCCGGCATCCAGAATTCTATAGTCGCGTAAACCGTCTGCGATAAACATGAGTATCTCCGTTCAGTTTCAAATTACAGCCTACAATATACCATGTTTTGAATAAAAAAAGAAGTAAGCGGGCTTACTTCCTGTTTGCATTATGGTTGATTTATTGCTGGAGCCCGATAGCGGCGCACCCTTTCATTACCGCATCATCAACATCCATCATCTCATAGGTGATGCCGGCTTTCGCCAGATAGATGTCTAAAAACTCTATGGTCTGACTCCGCATACCCGGTAGTTTATAAAACGTGGTGCCTTCAACAGTGATACAAACCCGGCTGCCGGAATCTGCGCATTTCAGCGCAAGGCAGTAGATTTGGAGTGCAATCAGGTTTGATGCGCGCCGGATGACTTTTTCGATGATACGTGTGATTTTTTCTGTATCCTCAGACGTGACTGAAGGATGGCGCAGTTTTGATGACGTGATGCCGGAAAGAAAGTCCGAAACATCGCGCGTGTCCAGCATCAGCGGCTTTAAAACCGTGGCCGCCGCATCAGACAAAATGCCTTCGTCACACGCTGCATGTACATATGCGCCGCACAGTCCGCCGATATAGGCGCCGGAGACCATTTTTTCTAACGCATGATATCCGGTGTCGATTGTTGAATCATCAAAAGACAGATCCACTTCAGACCGCAGAATTTGGTTAAATCCGCCGGATTCCGTGTTAATCATCATCCGCTGGGTTCCTTTAAATTCGGGCAGCTTGCCGATGCCATCCAGAGACTCTGGATAACAGGTATTCATCCCCGTGCCGACGATGACGCCGATGTGCGATTTAAAGTCTTTGCCGATGGTCTGCGCTTTACCCGCAAAAGCTGTGGCGATGGTATCGTTCGTGACAAATACGCGCACGCCGGTTTTACCCTTTGCCGAGAGCTTTTCTTTCAGCTCCTTGCCGATTAAACAGCCTTCTGTGCCGGATATCTTAATCTCCTTGACGAGCCGAATGATCTGCCCGTCCATGTCATCGGTGATTGTAGTGGGGTACGCGAATGAGATCGCGACCAAATCGGTTTCGTCCAGATAGGGCAGCACCTGATCGGCCAGCGCTTCAAAAAAATCATCCTTTGTCAGCGCTTCGTTTACACCGAACATATCCTGCTTTTTAAACCGGTCGGTATGATACGCGCCGTTATCATCGAACCAGACGTGGGCAAACCGGATATTCGTGCCGCCGGCGTCCACCACTATGATTTTTTTATTTAACATGATATCAGCATCCACCATCGCAAAAGACGGCAGCATCAGTAAGGATGCACCGTCATCGCCATCTAACCCGCGTGTCATTTCATCAAAAAAATTCCCGCTGATGGCGTCCAGCCGGTAATAGTCGTCGGATAAATAGTGTCGGTTAAAAAAGTCATTCATGGGCCTGCTGATTTATTCTCCTGTAATCGTATTAAAATCTCCGCTGTTTTTGCCGTACCAGACGACGTCTCGGTAATTCTTCCGGTCGGTCGCGCCTTCTGTAGAAATCAGCAATACGCGGGATTTGTCATTAAGACCGAGCGTGCTTTTAAGCTCAGGCGACTTGGTCATGATATAGTCGATAAGCCCGGTGCCGACAGCGCCGGATTCGCCAGAAACAATTTTTTCGTCCTTTTCTAAAGGACTCGCTAGAATGCGCATGCCGTTGGCGGAGATGCGGTCATCCACCGAGAAGAAACCATCGGCATAGTCCTTAATCAGTGACCAGGCATCCGGACTCGGAACACCGCAGGACAAACCGGCCATCATACTGTCAAGGTCCCCGGTGACACTCACCGATTTTCCGGCTTGGCCGGAACGATAAAAGCAGTCCGCCTGATGGGGCTCCATGATATAAACGGCAGGGGCATTCTGCTGATACTCCTGCTTAAATGCGGTCATCATAGCCGCCGCCATAGACCCGACACCGGCCTGCAAAAACAGGTGCGTCGGAGGTGCATCCAAGGTCTCCATAATTTCGCTTGCCATGGTGAGGTATCCTTGCATCACCCAACGGGCAATCTGCGGGTCTCCCTCGCTCGCCGTGTCCGGTACCATGGACCAGCCGTACTTTTCGGAGTCTTCGGTAATCATGCGTCCGCAGTCGTCATAGTTGCCGTCTGTGACCACGACCTTGGATCCCAAAGCTTCGATATTTTTAATGCGGTCTTCCGCCGTGCCCTTCGGCATATAGATGACCGCGGTTTGACCGGTAATATACGCAGCAAACGCAACCGAACGCCCATGGTTGCCGTCTGATGCGGCGGCAAACGTGACATTTTCGATCTTTTTATCCTTCAGCGCTTTTTTCAGCGCCTCCAGTTCGAAACCGGCCACATCCATCCCGGCCATCCGGCACAGGATATTAATCACTGCGTATGAACCGCCCAGCAGTTTAAACGCATTCAGACTGCCGCGGCGGGATTCATCCTTTACATACAGCTCACCGAGCCCGTAAGCTGCGGCAAGCGCATCCAAGCGGACCAACGGGGCTTCCCCGTATGACGGACGCAGTTTTTGATGCAGTGCCAGTACCTGCCCGCGCGCCTCTTTCGAGAACAGGGGCAAAAGCGGGTTTTCGACTGTTGTTTGATATTGGTTTTTGATAAAGTCAACGATGTTTTGGCTCACGATACACTCCTTAGGTTATTTCGCAACCCGATCGTTGAAGGCCTTAATGAGTTCGTCCAGCTTCGGAATCTGTTTTGGAATCTCAGTCCAGTATTCTTCATCTTCCCACTGTGCGCAGATTTCCTCATAAGTTTTGCCTTGCTGCTCGACCCAGGTGTAATATTTCAGGTTATGCACGGCCTTGCGGTCGTAATAGCTCAGCTCTTTAATATAATCGATGGTCAGTCCGTCTAAGAAGCGTGCATTCACGGCAAACGCATCCTTTTCTGTGAAGGGACCGACTTCCTGTCTTAATTCTTCGATGCGGCTGGTGTACATTTCCATCGAATCAGTGAGGACGGTCACGATAACGTCGGTGGATTTTAATTCAAAATATTTTGCGTACATGATTGAACCGAGTATATTCGCGGCGCCGGAGATGCCGATCCAGGGCAGTTTTTCAATCAGGTCTTCGGCTACACCTTTCTGGCGAAGCACATCAATACCGGTGTCTTCGTTCATCAGGCGGACGAAACTCATAGCCGCTTCGTCGTCCACGGCAATCGCAACGTCAGTGTTCTTAACGTTATGAATCCACGGAATATGCTTGTCTCCGATGCCCTCGATCCGGTGCGCACCAAAGCCGTTCATATAGATGGTCGGGCACTGCAGCGCTTCTGCGGCCGCAACCTTAGACCAGGGATAGACTTTCTTTAAATAATCGCCTGCGGCAATCGTTCCGGCGGAACCGGTGGAGCTGATCAGGCCGTGATAGCGCTCGCCGGATTTCAGTTCTTTATCCAGCACCGAAACAATGGCCTTCCCGGTAATCTCATGATGCCAGAGGTAGTTGCCGAACTCGTCGAACTGGTTGAAGATCATCAGATCTTCGCCGGAATTCCGAAGCTCCCAGCATTTATCAAAAATTTCTTTTACGTTGGATTCCGTTCCCGGTGTTTTGATTGTTTCGCCCGCAACCTTGGACAGCCACTCAAACCGTTCGGCGCTCATGCCTTCGGGCAGAATCGCAATGGATTCGCAGGCCAGTAATGCGGAGTCGTATGCGCCGCCGCGGCAGTAGTTTCCGGTAGAAGGCCAGACCGCTTTTTGCTTGGTCGGGTCAAACTGGCCGGTGATCAAACGCGGAGCCAGACAGCCGTATGCTGCGCCGACCTTATGTGCGCCGGTGGGGAACCATTTTCCGCTGATTGCGAGGATACGCGCCTTTACGCCGCTCATTTCCGGAGGGATTTCGATATAATTAACGCCGCCGAATCCGCCCCCGTGGGATACGGGTTCGTTGCGCCAGGTAATACGGAACAGGTTTAATGGGTCGATGCTCCAAAGCCCGACATCAGACAGCTTCGCTTTAATGCTGTCGTCAATCAACTCGGGATCGTTCATTTCTGCGAATGTGGGCATGATGATGCCCTTCTCTTTTGCGCGGTTCACCGCGTTTTTAAGACCCGCTTCGTTTATACTTAAATCGATTTGATTGTACTTCATGAAATGACACTCCTTAACGGATAATTTTGTGCAGAACAAATACAGCAACCGAATGCCGTACGCCCATTGTATCGGCAAAAGAAACCGATGTCAAGCCAAGGAAAGGCAGTGAAACTGCGCCATATAAAACAGAATGATCCGGCCGAAAAAATGAATTAGATATTCAAGAGAATATAAAAGCGTGATATAATAACCCCACCATAAAAAAGCTTAGAAATTCATACAGGGTAGTATGATTACAGGAGAACAAAGAATTGGATTATTCAGCAATTAAACAAAGAAGTGAAGCGTACCAAAACGACATGACAGCGTTTTTACGCGATCTTATTCGGATTCCGGGTGAATCCTGCGGCGAAAAGGACGTGATTCAACGCATCGCGGCGGAAATGAATAAGCTCGGGTTTGACAAAGTGGATATTGACCCGATGGGTAATGTGTTGGGATACATCGGAGACGGGGACAAAATCATCGCATATGACGCTCATATCGACACTGTCGGTATCGGCAACCGAGACAACTGGACCTTTGACCCGTATGAAGGGTTTGAAACTGAAACCGAGATCGGCGGCAGAGGCGCTTCCGACCAGCTGGGCGGTATCGTCTCGTCTGTATACGGCGCAAAGATCATGCAGGAGCTCGGCCTGACTGCGGGCTATAAGATTTTGGTGACCGGAACGGTACAGGAAGAGGACTGCGACGGACTCTGCTGGCAGTACATTATCAATGAAGATCAAATTCGTCCGGAGTTTGTCGTGATTACCGAACCGACGGACGGCAACATCTACCGCGGCCAGCGCGGCAGGATGGAAATCCGTGTGGATGTCAAGGGCATTTCGTGCCATGGGTCTGCGCCGGAACGCGGCGACAACGCAATCTATAAAATGGCGGAAATCATATCAGAAGTCAAAGAGCTCAACAACCGGCTAAAGGATGACGCTTTTTTGGGCAAAGGCACCCTGGCAGTGTCGGAGATTTTCTACTCCTCGCCGTCCCGGTGTGCGGTGGCGGACGGATGCAGTATTTCGATTGACCGCCGCCTGACTGACGGGGAAACCTACCAGTCCGCACTGGATGAAATCCGTGCGCTTGACAGCGTAAAGCAGTACGGCGCAGTCGTGTCAATGTATACGTACGAGCGGCCGGCCTATACGGGCCTGGTTTATCCGACAGACTGTTACTTCCCGACCTGGGTCATTCCGGAGAACCATCCGGCAACGCAGGCGATGGCGGAGGCGTTTGCGGGTATGTACGGCGCACCCAAAGTGGACAAGTGGACGTTCTCTACCAACGGCGTTTCGATCATGGGCCGCGAAGGCATCCCGTGTATCGGCCTGGGACCGGGGAAAGAAGCGCAGGCACATGCGCCGAACGAGAAGACATGGAAAGCGGATCTGGTAAAGTGCGCGGCCATTTATGCGGCGCTTCCGGAATGCTACAGTAAAACCACAAAGTAGAGAGGGATATATGAAAGATATTCAAACCATAATCAAGACCATCGCCGGACTTAAGGCGGATGGCATGTATAACGACGATTTCCTGTTAACCTGGGAAAAGACGGATGATGAGATTAATGCCGTTTTTCAGGTTGCGGAAGCCTTAAAGGCATTAAGGGAAGCCAATATTTCCACCCGTATCTTTGACAGCGGTCTGGCGATATCCCTTTTCCGTGATAATTCCACAAGAACGCGGTTTTCGTACGCGTCGGCATCCAACCTTCTGGGGCTGGAAGTGCAGGATTTGGACGAAGGAAAATCACAGATTGCACACGGCGAGACTGTACGTGAAACAGCGAATATGATTTCATTTATGGCGGACGTCATCGGTATCCGTGACGATATGTACATCGGCAAAGGCAACGCGTATATGCGCGAGGTGTCTTCGGCGGTGAAGGCCGGATACGAGGACGGCGTTTTACAGCAGCGGCCGACGCTGGTGAACTTACAATGCGACATCGACCATCCGACCCAGACCATGGCGGATATGCTGCACATTATCAACCATTTCGGCGGCGTGGAAAACCTAAAAGGTAAGAAACTGGCCATGACGTGGGCGTATTCTCCGTCATACGGCAAGCCGCTCTCGGTCCCGCAAGGCATTATCGGGCTGATGACGCGCTTTGGCATGGACGTGACGCTGGCGCATCCGGAAGGGTATGATCTGATGGCGGATGTGGAAGAAGTAGCAAAGAAAAACGCGAAAGCCGGCGGCGGAAAATATCAGAAGACCAATGATTTGGCAGAAGCGTTCGAAGGTGCGGATATTGTGTACCCGAAATCCTGGGCGCCGTTCAGTGCCATGGAAAAACGCACGAATCTTTACGGCGACGGCGACTTTGACGGCATCAAGGCGCTGGAAAAAGAACTGCTAGCGCACAACGCCGGGCATAAGGACTGGGAATGCACCGAGTCGCTGATGAAAAAGACAAATAACGGCAGCGCGCTTTATATGCACTGCCTGCCCGCAGACATCACAGGCGTGTCCTGCACACAGGGTGAAGTGGCGGCGACCGTGTTCGACCGTTACCGCGTGCCGCTGTATCAGCAGGCCGGATATAAGCCGTTTATTATTGCAGCAATGATGTTCTTATCCAAAGTTAAAGACCCGGCGGGTATGCTGGATCAATTATATAAAGACAAGAAAGCGCGTTTTTTGGGGTAACCCCTTATGAAAAAGCGAATACTTTTAGCGCTGGGCGGCAACGCGCTCGGCAACAATTTGGAAGAACAGATGATCGCCGTGCACAAAACCGGAAAGGCAATCGCCGGACTGGTTAAGTCGGGCTATGAGCTGATTATTACGCACGGCAACGGACCGCAGGTGGGGCTGGTGAGCGACGCGTTTGACTATTACCGCCAGTCGCACAACATCAGTCCGTTTACCATGTCGGTGTGCGTCAGCTTAACGCAGGGATTTATCGGCTATGACCTCCAGAACGGCCTGCGTGAAGAACTGATCAACGCAGGATCAAAAAAACATGTATCCACCATTATCACGCAGGTGATTGTGGATAAAAATGACCCGGCGTTTCAAAATCCGACCAAGCCCATCGGGCCGTTTTATTCAAAAGAGGATGCGGAAAAGATGATGGCATCGGGCGAGAAGATGATTGAGGACTCCGGGCGGGGATATCGGCGTGTGGTACCGTCTCCAAAGCCGGTGAAGATTGTTGAGGATGATACCATCCGGCTGCTCGTGGAACACGGCGAGGTTGTGATTGCGTGCGGCGGAGGAGGCATTCCGGTTATCAAGGTCGGCAACCACCTCAAAGGCGTGGAGGCTGTGATCGACAAGGATTACGCGAGCGCAAAACTGGCGCAGGCATTGGACGCGGATGTGTTTGTGATTTTAACGGCTGTTGAAAAGGTGGCGATTGGATTTAATACACCAAAGCAGCAATGGCTGGACACCATCACAGTGAAACAAGCAAAGACTTACGCGGCTGCCGGAGAGTTTGGCGAAGGATCGATGAAGCCGAAGATTTTAGCGGCATGTGAGTTTGTAGCGAAGCATCCGAATAAAATGGCGCTGATTACGCATCTTGAGAGCGTCAAAGCGGGGCTTGAAGGCAAGACCGGCACACGGATTATTCCCTGACACAGGAAAGGACTTTAACGTGATATTAATTGGAAACGGACGGCTGGTTACGCGAAATGAGCGCAACCCCTTTATAGAAGACGGCTGCGTCGCTGTGGACGGAAACCTGATTCAGGATTTCGGCGATACCGCGGCGATGAGGGCGAAGTATCCGGACGCGGAAGTTTATGATGTAAAGCGCAAGGTGATTATGCCGGGGATGATTAATGTCCACCAGCATATTTATTCGGCGCTTGCCCGTGGGATGCAGTTAAAAGACAGTCCGGTTTCCAAGAACTTTAATGAGATTTTAGAGAATCTCTGGTGGCGGCTGGACCGCGCACTAGGATTGGAGGAGATTAAATATTCCGCACTCACCACCTATATTGACGGCATCAAAAACGGCGTGACCACGGTCTTTGACCATCACGCAAGTGCCGGTCAGATTGAAGGGTCTTTGTTTGAAATCGCAGCCGCGGCAGAAAGCCTGGGTATCCGGACGAATCTCTGCTATGAAGTCTCGGACCGCGACGGCGAAGCCAAGACCAAGGCCGGTATTAAAGAGAACGCGGATTTTATTGCATATGCGAAAAAACAAAACAGTGATATGATCGGCGGACTGTTCGGCCTGCACGCATCGTTTACCTTAAGCAGTGAGACGCTGGAGGCCTGCGTAGATGCGGGCGGTACTGACAGCGGATTTCATGTGCATGTCGCGGAGGGCAAAGGGGATGTCACCGACAGCATGGAAAAATACGGCATGCCAATTGTCAAGCGGCTGGAAGGCGCCGGGATTTTAGGCGAAAAGACGCTGGCGATCCACTGCATCCATGTCAATGACGAAGAGCTGGATATTTTGAGCGATACCAGGACGGCTGTCGTTCACAATCCGCAGTCCAACATGGGTAACGCGGTGGGTTGCGCGGATATCTTAAAGCAGTTTGAAAAAGGCATTTTATCCGGACTCGGCACCGACGGGTATACCACGGATATGCTGGCGTCGATGAAGACGGCGAATATCCTGCATAAACACCAAAAGGGCGATCCGAGCGTGGCATGGGGAGAACCCCCGGCAATGTTATTTAAAAACAACCCAATCGTCGTAAACCGCCACCTTAAGGGCAAAACCGGAATGATCGATGCCGGTCATTATGCGGATGTGATTGTCGTGGATTATGACCCGCTGACGCCGATGGATGCGGGAAATATTGACGGGCATATTCACTTTGGGATGAGCGGACGTATGGTGGTGTCCACCATGATTAACGGAAAAATGGTCTATAAAGACAGACAGATGCTGCATATCGATGAAGCAGAAATTTACGCAAAATCGCGTGAAACCGCCAAAGCATTTTGGGCACGGGCATAGTATAGATAAACGGAGGAAACATGAGCGAGATTTTAAGGCCGATAGCGTTTGATAAACTGATCAAGTGGATGCTGACCGAGTATCAAAACGACGGTGCCGTGTTCGGCGTCAGAAAAGATAAATTCTATAAGCGGTCGGGCAACGGGCACGTGCGTTTGTTCGGCACGGAACTCAGTTCTCCGGTCGGTGCGGCGGCGGGGCCGAATACTCAGCTGGCGCAGAATATCTTAACCGCCTATCTTTCCGGTCTTAAGGTGATTGAGCTTAAAACTGTTCAGATTATGGACGGCGAAGCTTTAAGAAAGTGCATTGAGCGTCCGTGTATTGACGCCGAGAAAGAAGGCTATAACTGTGAATGGTCCACCGAACTGACCGTTGAGCAGGCCTTTGATGAATACGTCAAAGGCTGGTTTTTGGTGCATGCCGCGGCCAATGAGTTTGAGCTTTCGGATAAACGCGATTTTTTATTTAATATGAGTGTCGGTTATGACTTTGAGGGGATTACATCCCCAAAAATCGACAGTTATATTGAAAATTTAAAAGATGCGGCTAATACGGAAATTTTTAAATCGTGTAAGCAGTATTTAACCGAACATATTGCAGACTTTCAACATCTCACTTTGGAAGACATTGACGGCATAGGCGCGGATGTCTCAACTTCGATTACGCTCTCTACCCTCCACGGATGTCCGCCGGAGGAGATAGAGAAGATTGCGGGCTATTTTATTGACGAGAAAGAACTACACACCTATGTGAAACTGAATCCGACGCTGCTTGGATTTGACCAGACACGCAGTACTTTGGACAAAATGGGTTATACGGATGTTGATTTTGACACCACCCACTTTGAGCAGGATTTAAAATATGCGGACGCTGTCCCCATGATTGAGCGGCTGATGAAACGCGCAAAGAAGCAGGATGTGGCATTCGGCGTTAAGATCACAAACACCTTCCCGGTGAAGAGCAACGGACGGCTGCCATCGGAATATATGTATATGTCGGGTAAAGCGCTGTATCCGCTGTCGATCCAGGTGGCGGCGATGCTGGCGGAAGAATTTAAGGGCGACCTGCCGATTTCCTATTCCGGCGGTGCGGATGCGTTTAATATCGCCGATATCTTTAAGACCGGCATTAAGCCGATTACGGTTGCGACTACCATCCTAAAACCGGGCGGGTATGCAAGAGCCGACCAGCTGAGCCGGGCTTGCGAAACAATCAAAGACCAGGCAAAAGTCGATTTTAGGGATTTGAAGACACTGGCGGAAGAAGCGGTGAATAATCCGCACTACGCCTTTGATGATACGGTTAAAGCAAACAAAAAGAGCGATCAGCTGCTGCCGCTGACGGATTGTTATATGGCGCCCTGCCGGGAAACCGGATGCCCGATTAACCAGCAGATTCCGGTTTATCTGGCGTATGCGGAGTCCGGCGACTATGAGCGGGCGTTTGAGGTGATTGTCAACGACAACGTTTTGCCGAGCATCACGGGCGAAATCTGCAACCACAACTGCCAGACAAAATGCAACCGGGTGGACTATGAAGGGCCGCTGAATATACGCGCCATCAAGAAAGAGACCGCAGAAAAAGCGCAGGACGCATATATTGCAAGCCTAAGCGCGTCTGCATTAAAGACCGATAGAAAGGTCTGTGTCATCGGCGCAGGCCCCGCGGGAATGGCGTGTGCCGCTTATTTAAGGCGCAACGGTGTTAAAGCGGTTGTATTTGAAAAAGAGAGCGTACCGATGGGTGTGGTCGGCCATGTGGTGCCGGATTTCCGGATTGACAAACACGTTATTGAGCGTGATATGAGATTGGCGCATGCCTATGGCGTCGAATTGGAGCTGGATACGCCGGTTGAGATTGATATTGAGACGCTGAAAAAAACCTATGAATATATCGTGATTGCAACCGGAGCACACGGCGCCGGATTCAATCCGTTAAAAGAAGGAAAAGAAAACGCGGTAGACGCACTGACGTTTTTAAAAGCATATAAGCGTGGAAAAGGCAGTATAAAAACCGGTGCGCGTGTCGGCGTTATCGGCGGCGGCGATGTCGCGATGGACTGTGCGCGTGCGGCCAAGCGCACGGGCGCGGATGTTTCAATCATTTATCGCCGGACAAAGGCCTTTATGCCTGCCGAGCCGGAAGAACTGAAACTGGCGCTGGAAGACGGCGTGCAGATCAAAGAGCTCTTATCGCCGGTAAAGTACGACGGCAAAACGCTGACAGTGGAAGTGATGCAACTCGGTGCTTTCGGTGCTGACGGCAGAAGGACGGTGAGCGGCACCGGAGAAATGAAAGAGCTTCCGGTGGATTATTTAATCAATGCAACCGGATCGGCAGTCGATCAAACGCCTTATGAAAAGAACGGCATTAAGCTGGATAAAAAGCAGAATCCGGTTTTATCGGGGGGATTCGAAACCAATCTTGAAAACGTCTATGTTGCAGGAGACTGCCGTAAAGGCCCGGAGACCATTGTCAGGGCGATGGCGGACGGTAAGGTGATTGCGAAGGATATATTGAAAAAATTAAACCTGCCGCACGACTTTATCGACTTTAAGGCTGTTACCGACCTTAAAATCGCAGCGGACAGAAAAGGGATTTTGAAGGAGCCGGTATTGAGCGCCGAAGACGGCATGCGCTGTTTATCCTGCGGGCAGGTATGTGAACTGTGCGTGGACGTCTGCCCCAACCGCGCTAATAAAGCGGTGAAAACGGCCAACGGAAATATGCAGATTGTGCATATTGACGGTATGTGCAACGAGTGCGGCAGCTGTGCGGTGTTCTGCCCATATGACGGCGGGCCGTATAAAGACAAGCTGACGCTATTCTGGGAAAGGGAAGATTTCTTTAACAGCACGAATCAGGGATTCCTGATGGAGAAAGACGGGAGCTTTCTGATTCGGACAGGCGAAGATATTTTCCCGTGCGTACTGGGAGACGCAAGACTGTCCGATGACCGGTGGGAAATCATCAAAAGCGTATTGGCTGATTATGACTATCTCTTTTAAGGGCAGCGCAGTAGATGCGGATTTAACCAAAGAAACCATTGAGGACCTGCAATATCAGGGCCTGAAAATCATACAAAACAAATCCTGCTTTTGCTTCGGGATGGATGCGGTACTGCTGGCGGATTTCATTACGCTGAGGCGGGGCGATAAGGTGCTGGACTTATGCACCGGTTCCGGTATCATTCCGATTTTGCTTTCAGGACAACAGACGGCGTCCCATATCACGGGTATTGAGCTGATGGCTTATATTGCCGATATGGGTAAGAGAAGCATTACGCTGAATGGCATTTCTGACCAGGTTTCGATTATTGAGGGAGATATTAAGGATGCACACCGGCTGGCTGGCGGCGTGTTTGATGTGGTCAGCGTTAACCCGCCATATGAGAAGGGTGATAACGAGCGCCAGTCCGATAATCTGTTTCTGGCCGGTGCCAGGCATGAGCTGTTTTGTACGCTTCAGGACGTATGCAAGTCAGCAGGGCGCACGCTGAAAAGCGGCGGAAAGTTTTTTATGATCCACCGCGTGGCGCGGCTGGAAGAAATCTTTAACGCAATGCGGGCGCATCGTATCGCGCCGAAGCGCCTGCGGTTTATCCATCCGGCGATGGGCACAGAGCCCAATCTGGTCTTAATCGAAGGTGCAAAAAACGGGAAATCCGGTATCAGAGTCATGCCGCCGTTATTTGTCCGTGATGAAAACGGGGTGTATACGAAGGAAATTAACCGGATATATCATATTGAAGAGGCGGTAAGATGAAAACCGGAATACTATATATCGTCGCAACGCCCATAGGGAATCTATCGGATATTACACTGCGGGCGCTGGATATCTTAAAGGAAGCGGATATGATTGCCGCAGAAGATACACGGCACAGCATTAAGCTGCTCAATCATTATGATATCAAAAACAAGCTTATCAGCTATCATGAATTCAGCGACCAGAAAAAAGAGGATGAACTGCTCGGATATCTGGCGGAAGGCAGAACGATAGCACTGATTTCTGATGCGGGAACACCGCTCGTCAGTGATCCGGGAAGCGGACTGGTGAAGCGCGCGATTGAGCAGGGCGTTACGGTCACGCCGATTCCGGGGCCGAGTGCGCTGATTACGGCGTTATCCGTCAGCGGGCTGCTGGAGGGTGCGTTTCGCTTCGAAGGATTTCTGCCGGCGAAAGCGACGCAAAGGAAACAGAAACTGGAGATGCTGGAAGCCAGCGACGTTCCGGTCGTGTTTTATGAAGCGCCGCACCGGATTGTATCCTTATTAAAAGCCATGAGCAGCGTTTTTGGAGAGGCGCGTCAAATCGTACTGGCGAGAGAGCTGACAAAGGTGCATGAGGAAATCATCCGCGGCAGTATCGCCGATGTGCTGTCACAAATCGAAGCAAACCCGATTAAAGGGGAAATTGTGGTGATTGCCGACAAAAAGACAGCGGAAGCAGCGGAAGTGACGGACGAAGCGATTATCGCTAGTTTAAACCGATTTATCGAAAAAGGGGCAACAAAAAAGGATGCAGTTAAGCAAACCGCATCCGCCTTACATACGTGTAAGAACAGAGTTTATCAACTGTCTGTCAAGTTATAATAACCCGTTCAGTTCTTTTGCGCATGATTTGCAAATCTTCTTATCCTTGAACGTAATGATGTCATTTGCGTTTTCACAGAACATGCATGCAGGTTGATATTTTTTGAGAATAATTTTCCCTTCATCGACAAAGATCTCAATCGGATCTTTAATATCAATGCCCATAACTCTGCGCAACTCGATAGGCAGAACAATCCTGCCTAAAGAATCGACTTTTCTAACGATTCCTGTGGATTTCATAGTTTTTTTCTCCCCTAATTCCTAATTTCCCGTATATCATACCAAAATGTCAGAAATTTTGCAATCTAAAAATAATGAACATTTTATAACATAATATGTCTATATGGATAATAATATACACGATGTGTGAAATAAAATTCAAGACTTTTTTTATAAATATATAAGGAAATTTATTTTTATGCAGGTTTGGGGCGATAAAAAATAATAAAATAATAAAAAAAAAGCTTGCAATTCATTTTTATTATGCTATAATACACCTAAATTAAATACATGAACAACGGCGTTTCATATCTAAAACAAGGATGTTTTGGACGTGAAACTTTTTTTTTACCAATGCGAAATGCGAAAATATACTGGCAATTTTCTCTAAGAGTATATATACTAATGTTTAAGTAAGGCGTAGGTAGACGGGGGAAAACATCAGTGTTGGTAATAAAGACAATTATGATTGCCGTGCCAAAGGCGGATACGGCTCATAAAATAAAACATGTGCTGAACAGATCCGGCTATCATGTATCAGATGTATGTACATCCGGAAATGAAGCAATCAGGCACGTGAGGCAGACACCTCCGGACATCCTGCTGATCAATTTCGAGATGCATGATATCAACGGGTTAGATGTTGCTAAAATCGTTGGGGATGAAAATCTTTGCAGTGTTATCTTAATGGTGGGCGGCGCACAGAAAACGTATGTGCAGGAGGCCATCGAAGAGCATGATATCACACTGTTATCAAAACCGCTGAACAGTCTGGCGCTGGTTAATACGATTGATATCGTACTACAAAACCGGACGCGGATGGAGAACTTATCCTTACGGTTAGAAAAGGCAAAGCAAGACCTTGAGAATCGAAAAGTCATCGAAAAAGCAAAAGGCATTTTAATGCGCAGGAAGTATATATCTGAAGGAGAGGCTTACCGGCGGATACAAAAACTCAGTATGGACAACCGAGTCTCGATGCGTGAGGTAGCTGAGGAAATCTGTAAACATGCACAACAAGGATAGGATGGTATAAGTTATGAAGAAAATCGAAATGATGATTCGCCCTGATAGAGCGGAATACGTCAAGACCGTTCTTGAGGAAGTAGGGGCAGGCGGCGTAACTGTAACATCTGTTATGGGTTATGGCGCTCAGAAGGGTAATCTGGATACGTATCGCGGTGCAAAAGTTCCGAACAATCTTCTGCACAAACTGAAAATCGAAGTTGTGGTTGCCGATGATATGGTAGACACAGTTGTCGAAAAAGTCAGCGAAACGATCAAGACCGGCCAGGTCGGCGATGGAAAAATCTTTGTAATTCCGATTGATGATGCGATTCGTGTCAGAACCGGTGAAAAAGGTGACAAAGCGCTGTAAACAGGCAGGCCGAAGCAAAGAAGACGGCGGGGAATCCGTCGAAACAGCAGTAAGGAATCACGTGCCAATTGCATCTTAAGGAAAAGACATAAGCAACATTAGGTATTGACAGGAAAATTAAATAAGCTAAGTATAATGGCTCGACGAAGATCCAAATGGTATTAGCGGCAGCAGTATTTCACTGCATCCGCCGCAACCGGATTTTTGTAAATGGCCATTTTTTAGTTTACGGGCGCGTTAAGCGCAAAAACGCTATGAAAAGTTTTTAATATTGTTAGGAGGAAATTAAAATGGATGGCGTAGCTTTAAATACTGCATATTTGGATACGCTGTGGATGCTGATCGCGGCAGTTCTGGTCTTCTTTATGCAAGCCGGATTTGCCATGGTTGAAGCAGGGTTTACAAGAGCAAAAAACGCAAACAACATCATCATGAAAAACCTGATGGACTTCTCGGTTGGATCAATCTTGTTCTTTATCGCAGGTTATGCACTGATGTACGGCCAGTCTTGGAACGGCGTTATCGGTACTACCGGATTCTTTGAACCGGTTGCCAAAGGTCTTGCAACACCGGTGGAAATTATCTTCCAGACTGTGTTCTGTGCAACAGCGGCAACAATCGTTTCCGGGGCAATGGCAGAAAGAACAAAATTTGTATCTTACCTGATCTACTCGGCGGTTATCAGCCTGCTGATCTACCCGATCGCTGGATCGTGGATTTGGAACGGCGACGGCTGGCTGTGCAAGCTTGGATTCCATGACTTTGCAGGTTCTACCCTGGTTCACTCATTGGGCGGATGGTGCGCATTAGTCGGCGCTAAGGTTCTCGGACCTAGAATTGGGAAATATGACGCCGAAGGAAATCCGATCGCGATTCCCGGCCACAACATCACGCTGGGTGCGCTTGGTGTATTCATCCTCTGGTTTGGATGGTTCGGCTTCAACCCTGGCTCTACTCTGGCGATCTCGCTGGATATCGGACACATTGCGATGACCACGAACCTGTCCGCTGCAGTTGCAGCAGTAGTCGTTATGTTCCTTTCATGGATCAAATACGGCAAGCCTGATGTTTCATTGACACTGAATGGTGCGCTGGCAGGATTGGTTGCAATCACCGCTGGCTGTGCAGCAGTCTCAATGTGGGGCGCAATGGCAATCGGCGTTGCCGCTGGATTCACTGTATTATACGGTATCGAATTCATCGAACGCGTACTGAAGATTGACGACCCGGTTGGTGCAATCGCTGTTCACGGTCTCTCCGGTGCAGTCGGTACATTATTGGTTGGCGTATTCGCAGTAAGCTCGGCTCCGGCTGGATTATCCGGTCTGGTTGACGGCGGCGGATTTGCACAGCTCGGCGTACAGGCATTAGGTGTTGTATCCGTTATGGCTTGGACGTTAGCGGCAGCTTTCATTCTGTTCAGTCTGTTAAAGGCTACGGTTGGACTGAGAGTTACCGAAGAAGAAGAAATCAAAGGTCTGGACCTTGGCGAACATGCTTCCGAGGCATATGCAGACTTCGTGATCAAAATGTAATTTGGATCACACATTAAAACAGGTTCCTAGAATAATCTAAATACCTAAAGGAATAAGGCCCGGGATAACCATCCTGGGCTTTATTCTATTGTTTGATTTTTAATATACGGCTCGTATATACTGACTATGATACGGGAGGATGGCTATGCGGACACAAAACCAAAAATTAAAGCTGTTATACCTGATGGATATGTTGCTCAACGAAACCGATGAACAGCACCCAATGACGGTTGAGACCATGATTAAAAAGTTGGAGATGCTAGGTATCACGGCTGAGCGAAAGGCGGTTTATCGGGACCTTGAGGCGCTGGGCGAATACGGGCTGGATATCATCAAGCAGAAAAATAAAGGGAGTTTTATCGGCAGCCGGACGTTCAGCCTTCCAGAGCTGCGACTGCTGGCGGACGCAGTGGCGTCGGCTAAGTTTATGACCGCAAAAAAGAGCGAAGCGCTGATTAAGAAAATCCAAACGCTGACCAGTACGCATGAGGCAAAGCGCTTAAACCGCCAAATCTATTATCTTGACCGGGTCAAGTCAGATAACGAGCAGATTTATTATAATATCGACACCATTCACCAGGCTGTGGAACAGCAGCATCAGATTGGCTTTATCTATCAGGAATACGGGGCGGATAAGCAGCTCCATGACCGGCGCGGCGGCGAACGGTATCAGGTCAGCCCGTATTTACTGCTTTGGGATGACCAGCACTATTATATGATCGCCTATTATCCGCGGTATCAGGGACTGTCGCACTTTCGTGTGGACAAGATGCGGGCGATTACGGTATTGGATGAACCGAATGCCAGACCCGAAAAACCGCTGGACCCGGCCGGATATGCACGGCGGATGTTCTCAATGTTCGGCGGTGAAGAAACAGCGGTAGAACTGGTTTTTGAACCGGAATTAACTGGCGTGATGATTGACCGGTTCGGGCGGGAGATGATGATCGTAAAAGCAGGAGACCGCCTAAAGACAACGGTAAAGGTTAATGTCAGCGTCTCGTTCTATGGCTGGCTGTTTCAGTTGGGCAGCCGCGTTAAAATAACAGGCCCGAAAAATATCGCTGCAGAGTTCACGCAGTATTTGGAGGAGGTTGCCGGGCAATATCTCTGATGTACTGATTATGGGACATGTTATCCGATATCATAAAGCTATCACAGATGAAGGGGATCGGGAGATGGAACCATATATTACAGTTAACATAGAAGACGAAAGCAACGATATCCTCACCGTCGGCAGGATGGTGATGTTTAAAAAAGAAGCGGACAGCGAACGCATCGGTGCGTATCTGCCCATCACCGGACGGATCGGCTGGGTGGCAAACGACCGCGAATCAATGGTAAAAGGCACCTGCTCATCGTCGCGAATCTATGACGCGGTCAGTGCCGTTTTCCACGGAAAGGTGATGTTTATCGTCGACGATTGCGCGATTATAAAGCTCATTATCGAAAAGAAACAGCAGGAAATTCAGCTGTTTGACCTGTCTGCGATGCGGAAGTCAGGTATACGGCAAATATAAAAAAACAGGCATTCGCCTGATTTTTTATCCTTCGGCGGTCATAGCCGCCTGTCTTTCGTTAATCGTGAGTGCTTCCAGCATTTCATATAAGTCACCGTCCAGGAACGCATCCAGCTTATACAGCGTTAAGTTGATACGGTGGTCGGTAACGCGTCCCTGCGGAAAGTTATAGGTCCTGATGCGCTCGGACCGGTCTCCGGACCCGACCATGGATTTTCGGTTTTCTGAAAGCTCGGATTCCTGCTTTTGCTTGGCCAGATCATAGAGCCTTGTTTTCAGGATTTTCATTGCCTTGTCTTTGTTCTTCAGCTGAGATTTCTCATCCTGACAGGTGACGACCAGCCCGGTCGGCAGATGCGTGATACGCACCGCCGAGTCGGTGGTATTGACGCTTTGCCCGCCGTTTCCGCTGGACCGGTACACATCAACCCGAAGCTCGTTCGGATTAATGACCACGTCCACGTCTTCCGCTTCCGGAAGCACGGCCACCGTCGCCGCTGATGTATGAATGCGTCCGGATGATTCGGTTTCGGGCACGCGCTGCACACGGTGCACGCCGCTCTCGAATTTCAGTTTGCCGTAGACGCTTTTCCCTGTAATATTAATGACGATTTCTTTGACGCCGCCCTTTTCTGTGTAGTTAGAAGAAAGGTATTCCAGCTTAAAGCCCTCGCGCTCGGAAAAACGGGTATACATGCGCAGGAGGTCTGCGCCGAATAAAGCGGCTTCATCACCGCCTGTGCCCGCCCGGATTTCCAGTACGGCATTTTTACCGTCGTTCGGATCCTTAGGAACCAATAAGATTTTCAGCCGTTCAACCAGAGATTCTGTTTCCTGCGCCAGGCGCTTTTCTTCTTCTTTGGCAAGCGCCAGCATTTCCTTATCGCTTTCACCGGCGATCATTTCTTTCGTGTCTTTTAACTCTGTTGCAGCTTTTGTATAGGCATCATAAGCTTCGACAATTTCCTGAATTGAGGATTGTTCCTTACTCAGTGTTTTGAAGGCTTCGTTATCCGAAAACACATTCGGATCGGAAAGCTGAGTCGAGAGCTCATTATAGCGTTTTTTTATTTGTTCCAGTTTATCAAACATGTTGAGTATCCTTATCTGATTTTTTCCCAACCACTATTCTATCAAATCCTACATAATCCGAAAAGTATTTTATCTCATCAAATCCATTTGACTTAAATAGATGCGTAACGGCTTCACGCTGGTCAAATCCGATTTCCAGCATCAGATAACCGCCTGCCGTCAGATGCCCGCCTGCGGATGCGATAATCCTGCGGATCAGTGTCAGTCCGTCCTCTCCACCCACAAGAGCCAGCCGGGGCTCAAACCCGCTCACTTTTGGATCAAGGAATTGGTAGTCGGCGGGATGGATATACGGCGGATTAGAAACGATAATATTAAAGGTCTCATCAATTTTCTTCATTAAGTCACTGCGGATAAAACGGACATGCGTGCGGTTTTGCGCTGCATTTTTTCGTGCGACCTGTAAAGCGCCGCGCGATATATCCGACGCTGTGACGTCGCAATCCGGCCGCTGATGTTTCATGGCAACCGCGATACAGCCGGAACCTGTGCATAAGTCGAGAATACGGCTCGGACGGGAAGCCGGAAGATAAGACAGCGCCGTTTCAACCAAAAGCTCGGTTTCCGGCCGGGGTATCAATACCCGCCGGTCAACGGTAAATGTCAGGCCATAAAAATCCTGTGATCTTAAAAGATATTGAACCGGAACGCCGGAAATACGTCGTCTGACCAAACGCGCAATACGCCGTTTATCGCGCGGAGCAACCAATAGTGCTTTATCCAGATATATACGGTGAATATCGGTATTTAAAACATGGGAAACGATGTACTTTGCTTCGAGCGCCGCATCTTCAATCCCCGCCGCTTCGAGCGCAACCGCCGCCGCTTTGACCTGCGCGGGCGCAGAGTCACGCTTCGGCTTCTTCGGCTTGCGTGGATTCATCGTCGGCTTCTTCGGGTGCATCCAGTGCACCGTGGGAGAACTCAACCCGCATCGCTTCCAGCTCTTCGTCGTTCAACAGGCCTTCGGCGGCTCTGAACGCGAGCATAGAAACTTCGACCATATCATCGGTCGGTTCCGCTGTTGTGAGACGCTGAAGCGCCATGCCCGGTGCGCGGAGGATTTTAACAACGATGTTTTCCGAGCGCGCTAACAGCTTCAATATCTCATAAGAGACGCCCGCCACTACCGGAAGCAGTGCCAGACGGATACCGATACGAACATACCATAGGTCTGACCAGCCGAAAAACGAGAAGATCAAAACCGCCACCACCATAACAATCAGCAGGAAGCTGGTTCCGCAGCGCGGGTTTAACGTGGTAAAGCTCTGTGCGTTTTCGACCGTTAACGGTTTTTCGTGTTCATAACAGTTGATAACTTTATGTTCTGCGCCGTGATACATGAACAGGCGCTTGATATCCTTCACAAAACTGATGGAGACAACGTATAGGATGAAGATGACGATACGGACACCGCCCTCAATCAGATTTTTTAAAAGCGTGGATGAAATATTATTGGTTACGTATCTTGTGATCAGGTTCGGCAGTATGAAAAACAACAGAACAGCGAATCCGACCGCCATCAGAACCGCAAAGAACATCATGACGTCCATCGGACTTTTATTTGTTTTTTTAGCAATGTATGTTTCAAACTTACTCGGCTGGTCTCCGCCGGCTGCTTCATCATAAAGTTCAGCGGAATCGGAAATGGTCTTGACACCGAAAGACAGCATCTCAATAAATGAGACAACGCCGCGAATAATGGGAAGTCCGTAGAATTTATTCTGTTTAGACTTGGACACGAACTTCGTTTTTTTCAGGACGATTTCCTTATTCTGCTTTCTGACCGCCAGTGCCGATAAAGCCGGGCCGCGCATCATGACGCCTTCTAAAACACCCTGTCCGCCGATTTCACAAATTTTCATAGTCATTTACCCCGTGAATAACAAAAAGACCGAATGTTAACAAACGATATCGGCCTGATGTTTACATAAATTTAAATCAACAAAAATGTGATTATTTTTGCCCATATCTCTTTTTAAAACGATCGACACGTCCGCCTGTATCCACAAGTTTCTGCTTGCCTGTAAAAAACGGATGGCATTCGGAACAAATTTCAACTCTCATTTCTTTTTGGGTTGAACCCGTCTCAAATGTGTTGCCGCATGCACAGGTCACGGTGCACTTGTGATACTCCGGATGAATTCCTTGTTTCATTTCTTTCACCTCTATCTCAAAAGCGTGATACTTTTTCTAATCAAAACCGCAAGGGTAATTATAACATAATCCGATAAAAAAGCAATAGCTAAATTGTGAATTGAAATCGGTATATACGGCGGAATAATCAAAAAAATGCGGTATCCCGATTATTGACTACGGGATGCATTTATGCTAACATTGTTCTTGCGTTATTTGCCGGAGTGATGGAATTGGCAGACGTGCTGGATTCAAAATCCAGTGGTAGCAATACCGTGTGGGTTCGACTCCCACCTTCGGCACCAATAAAGGGCGCACACGCAATAGCGTGTGTGTTTTTTATAGTGTGGAAATAGAGGAGTCGAACCCGAAGCCTGCCGCCGCCAGTGGCGGAAGCAGGCAGGCGGAGGAGGCGTGATAGGGCGAAGCCCGGAGCGACTCCCACCTTCGGCACCAATAAAGGGCGCACACGCAATAGCGTGTGTGTTTTTTATAGTGTGGAAATAGAGGAGTCGAACCCGAAGCCTGCCGCCGCCAGTGGCGGAAGCAGGCAGGCGGAGGAGGCGTGATAGGGCGAAGCCCGGAGCGACTCCCACCTTCGGCACCAATAAAGGGCGCACACGCAATAGTGTGTGTGTTTTTTATAGTGTGGAAATAGAGGAGTCGAACCCGAAGCCTGCCGCCGCCAGTGGCGGAAGCAGGCAGGCGGAGGAGGCGTGATAGGGCGAAGCCCGGAGCGACTCCCACCTTCGGCACCAATAAAGGGCGCACACGCAATAGCGTGTGTGTTTTTTATAGTGTGGAAATAGAGGAGTCGAACCCGAAGCCTGCCGCCGCCAGTGGCGGAAGCAGGCAGGCGGAGGAGGCGTGATAGGGCGAAGCCCGGAGCGACTCCCACCTTCGGCGTCAATAAAGAAAAGGACATTCGCTGGATGCCCTTTTCTTATGCATAATTATATCTTTCTAGTTGATATGCGAGAAAATAGAAAAGAATAAATTATTTGGTGACATAATGTAGAAATTAGTGTATACTCGTTGAGGATAATTAACATAAAAGATAAAAAGAAAAGGAGTTCCCATGAAAAAAATTACGTTTACACTGTTGATTGCTGTGCTTTTAGTTTTGCTGGCAGCCTGCGGACCCAATTATACCGAAGAGTACAATGCTGTTGTTGACGCTTACAATGCTGATATTGAAAAAAGCGATGCAGCAGCCGAAGCGTTTGACGCTGGAATTGGTGATTTGACAGATGCCGAAGCATTCTTTGAAGAATGTGAAGAAATGAAAGCTGTTGACGAAGAGATTCTTGCAAATACCAAAGCTTACCTTGAAGAAATAAAAGGGTATGAAGAAGGGATTTCCGACAAAGAGTCGTATCAGGAAACCGTCAGTAATATGGAAGACACCATTGTTACGCTTGAGGCAGAACTGGTGGCTATACCTCAGTTAATAGAATATTATAATTTATCAATGGAGTTTTCTGATCTGTCTGACGAATGGGGAACTGCCATTACGGAAAAGTACGATGAATTAGCAGATGCGGAAGATACAGAGACGCTGAACTCCGGTATAGATGCAGCCATCGCTTTGAACAATGACTATAGCAAACAAATGCAGGATATTGTTACAAAACTTGAAGCGATAGACAGTGAAGAATTCGCAGCAGATATTATGGATACTATTTCTTTTATAGAAGGCACGATATCTTCAATAGCTGAAGAAACTGAAGATTTTGAAGCGTTAAAACAATAATTTTTTATGGTTCCAGTGTAAAAGAACCACTAATGATAATATTCAGTAGCTCCGCATGGTATGATCGAACAATCTACGATGTGGGGCTATTTCTTTTTCTATAGATAGTTTAAGCGAATAACGCATAATGGACATTTATTTAGTATGTCTGATAGTAAAAGCGCGTTTTTGTAGTGCGCAAATATTTAGTAACATGATAGTCAGAGAACCGAGTCTCGGCAGAGCATGAAGCGAGAGCTAAGCACATCGGTGCATTTTTTAAGCGTGATAAGTTTGATGATGTTTTTTTCTATACACAATTATGCTATTATGAACATAATAAGCTGCATTCAAAAACTGCTTATTCTGAATTCCGCTTTGGAGAAAAAACATGAGATCGAAAGATAAAACGCTTATCCTGCATATCGGACGGCACAAAACCGGAACATCAGCTATTCAGGATGTGCTGGCGGCAAACAGGCAAGCGCTTATAAAGCAAGGCCTGTTTTATCCAAAAGGGTATATTAACAACCATACAATCAATTTTGCGCCGTTATTTTTTTTCGATCATGAAGACAACTTCTTTTTCAGAGCAACATATGGAATTCAATCCGAACAAGAGATTAAGAAAAAACATAAACAGTTGAAACGGTTTTGGATTCGTGAGTTTAAGGCATTTATCAAAACACCATGTAAGTACTTTGTGATTTCAGCTGAGCAGTTTTCTTTTGCAGATCGGGCCGTAATTGAACGCGTTAAAGAATTTGCTGCTCCTTACTTTGACCATGTCCGGGTGATTGCGTATTATCGCGATGCTGTGGACTATTTGAGAAGTTCGGCACAGGAAGCGATTAAGTTTGGAATATTATCATTTGACGGAGTTTCCGCGTATTTCGACACGCAATTAGGTTTCACACAAGCGCTTAAAGCGTGTGAGGATGTTTTTGGGAAAAGCAATATTGTGATACGTCCGTTCAAAAAGACGTGTCTTAAGAACGGCGATGTGGTGCTGGACTTTCTTGATATTCTTGGAGTGGGGAATCCTAATCTGAATGTTGAGCAGAAAATGACCTCGAATACTTCAATCGGCAAGTATTCACTTAACTTTCTTTCTGATGTGAATCAAATAAAAAGCAACCAAAGGGAGCGGTATTTCTATATACAACCGTCACTTGTAAAAATTCTATCGAATGTTAATGAACCCAAAAATGATATGCCGGTTAATCTGACTACACAGCAGGTGAATAAGATCAACAAAGAGTATGCAATGATTAATTCCTACCTTGATGAATCGCAGCAATTTGAAGCAATCGCGTTTTCGAAAGAAAAAATGGATATGCCCAAGATGACGGATATCCCGTCGTCGTATTTTGCTGAACTGTTTCACGCCTATAATCAGGAACTGGTTTCGCTTAAGAAATCCATTGAATCCATAAAGGCAAGGCCGCTTAAAACACTGCTTCTTGACCGGATTATAAGAAAACTTGGCTTCAAGGTGTGACGCATCGGTCCAGCACAAAAAGTATTTTAGGATGCCGCTAGTGTTAGACCGCTATTGCTCTAGATGATTAAAAATACACTCAAGTTACAGCTTATTCAGACTTAATTTCAACAGAAAAAATAAGGGCGCCATAAAACGGTTTATAAAAACGCCTTCACGATCAAAAAGACCACCAACAGCCAAAACACAACAATAGGAACCGCGTAATACCATTTCTTTGGTTTGCCGTCTTTCCACATCTCTGCGGATTCAACCCGGCATTGGCTTATGATATCCGCGGGAATCAGCTTGATTGTGGCGGCTGTCATCAGCGGCAGTATAATCAGATCGTCAAGATAACCGAGCACGGGAATAAAATCGGGGATAAGGTCGATTGGCGACAGGGCGTATGCCAGTGTCAGTGCGGCCAGCGCCTTGGCATACCAGGGCGTCCCCTTCTTTTTCAGTGCCAGAAAGACCGCCGGGATATCTTGTTTTAGTTGTTTTGCTTTTTCTTTTAAAGACATAGACCCGCCCATTATTATAATATGATGTCATGTGATACAATTCATACAGGCAAACCATTATACCATAAAAGCGTGCGCCGGTCTTACATGCGCTGAGGCTGCGCATTTGGAAAAGATTGTTTACCCTTGGACAGAATGGTGTATATATACACTAGTTTTCGGGGGATATGTCAAGTCATAGATAAGAATGGCGGGACTTATATGAAAAACGAACAAAACCAAATGCTCCATCTTCCAATCGAGTTTCTCTTAGAATCTGTTGATGATATTATTATTGCGTATAATCCGGATAACGTCCTGATGGCGGCTTCCGATTCTTTTTATACGTTTTTTGGCATTCCGAAGCAGTCTGAAGCGGTCCGGCGGTTTCTGCCCGTACTCGAAGATAATGCATGGGTGGATACGGATGTCATCAAACACCAGCTGTTTTCTAAGCCGTATAACAAGGCGATTACGCTGGAGATGCTGACAAAGTCAGGGATGAGATTAATTAAGTGGCTGCGATACCCGGTGTTTGATGATAAGGGGGAATTGGCGTATTTTGCCGCGGTAGGCAAACCGCAGGAAGAAAAGCACGAAAGTCTGAAAACGCTGATCTATTATGATGATCTGACCGGTCTGTTTAAAAGGACTTATTTATTTGAAAATGTAGAAAAACAGTATTTTATTAAAGGCGGTCATGCCGCGGGGATAGCAGTCGGTTTCCGGCATCTGGAAGAAATGGCGCATTTGTTCGGAGAAAAAACCGTTAACCGGCTGATCGTGGGCGCAGCGCGGGAACTGGAAAAACAAGTGCCGGAAGACTGCGTGTTGTCGCGGTCGTCCGAAAACCGCTTGTTTGTCTTTTTTCCGAACTATACGAACAAATCCGCAGTCAAAAAACTAGCGGGCAGTATCATCGAGGCGCTGGACCAAATGATCGGGCAGATATTAAAGGATGTTCCGGTCAGGGCAAAAGCAGGGATTGCATATTATCCGGATGACGTGGTTTCGATGGCTGAGCTTCTTTATTATTGTAATGTAGCGCTCAACCATGTGGACGAAAAGAACAAAAAGGGATTCTGTGAATATAATACTGACTATAAAGAAGAAGCGATTGATAACTATGCGCTGATGAAGGATCTTGAGCGCGCGATAGAAAACGATGAGTTTGTCCTCCACTACCAGCCGATTATCAATCCGGAGACCATGGAGGTTGAGGCCGTTGAAGCGCTGCTGAGATGGAACCATCCGAATTATGGAATGATTTCTCCGCTTAAGTTTATCCGGCTGGCGGAAGCATCGGGCACAATGAACCGCGTCGGCAACCGCGTGATGGAAAAAGTGGACCGGCAGATGACGGAGTGGAACAAAATGGGGCTGAACCGCCACAGTGTTTCCATTAATATCGCATCCTGCCAGCTAGAACAGCGGCGGTTTGACAAAACGGTGGCAAGGATATTCGGCGATATCGATTTAAGCCGGCTGCGCTTTGAGGTTTCGGACTGCGCGTCGCTAGGTAAGTCTGAGACGGTACGCCAAAACATTGAACGCCTGAGAAATTTGGGCGTTAAAATCGCCATCGGGGATTTAGGGCTGGAATACTCGACCTTATCTATGCTGGACAAGTTTGATTTTGACGTAATAAAAATCCAAGACTTTTTTGTGGAACAGAATGAAAACGGGAAGGTCTCTGCGCTGGTAATGGATATGCTTAAAAAAATGATGGCTGCCATGAACACCATTTATATCAAAGAAGGAATTGAGACGAAGGAACAATTGTCCGCCATGAAAGAGCTCGGGTTTACGTTAATGCAGGGCTATTATTTTTCAAAGCCTGTGGATGCCGACCACATCACACGAATGATTAAGAAGGGAATCAAATCCGTAAAATAAACCACGATGCAAGATGAAAACCGGCGAATCCGCCGGCTTTTTATATTTAAGTTGATAGAAAGGAATGGGAATAGTAGAATAATAAAGACGGCAGTTAAGCCACAGTAAAAGGGAGTTTGCTATGGTCCTATCAAAAGATGTGTTAAAGAAGGCAACAGAGATTTTTGAAGGCGCACAACAGGCCGGACGGCAGATGCTGTATGAACACGAGGTATACACACTGCTGAAAAAAGTGGGGTGTGAGACCCCGAAGTTCGTATTCATCCGAGATGAAAATGATATAACGGAAAAAATGCTATCTGTGTTCGGCAGAGAGATTGTCATTAAGGTCGTATCCAGGAATATCGCGCATAAGCAGAAAGTCGGCGGGGTCAAGCGTGTCAGCGTGCATGATGATATGTTTGTCAAGTTCGTTGTTCACCACATGCGGGAAACCGTATTGTCGCATTATGACGCGGACAGCCTGCCGGAAATTGACGGATTTCTGCTGGTCGAGGCGGTTGAATTCCGTGAGAGTCTGGGATACGAAGTGATGATCGGCATGAGCAGCGACCGGGATTTCGGGCCGGTCATGACCCTTTCTAAGGGCGGTGATGATGCCGAGTTCTTTGCAAAATACTATGACCCGGCGAATATCTTTCTGCCTACGCTGACGGAAGCGGAATCGCAGGAGATCGCAAAGGGAATTAATATCCGGCATAAGTTCGAGAATATCGGGCATCCGGAATATATGACCATGATGGCGCGGACAATGGCGGCGCTGAGCCGGCTGGCTTATGCGTTCTCGCCCTTATCAAAGTCGCGCCCGGCGTTTTACTTAAAAACCGCGGATGTTAATCCGTTTGTCTTCACCAAAGACCAGCGGTTTATGGCGATTGACGGATACGCCGAATTCATGCCTGCGGACAACACAGAGATACGCCGGGTGAAAACCGATGGGCTGGACAGCGTGTTCCGGCCGAAAGGCATTGCGGTGCTTGGGGTTTCGACCGATCCGGAAAAGCCTGCGCTCTCGCGTGAAATTCTGCACCTGCTGATGGATTTTAACCGCGACGATATATACTGCATCAATCCGAAAGGCGGCGAAGCGGTTTACGGCGGACGGAAATTTACACTGTATGATTCTTTGGAATCCCTGCCAAGCGAAGTGGATCTGGCGGTATATTCCGCTCCGGCAAAATACATTCCGTCTTTTTTCACCACGCTAAAAACCAAGATACCCAAATCGGTGGTGCTGATTCCCGGGCTCCCGTCCGGCGTTAAGTATACCGAGTTTGAGGCGCAGCTGGATGCAGTGGTGCCTGAAGAGGTCCGGGTTGTCGGGCCAAACTGCATGGGCGTTTTCTTTGCACCCGACGAAACGCACGAAGGCGTAAATACGCTGTTTTTGGATGAGGACCGCTTTAAGCTGGAATACGGCGAATTCTCCAATGTGGCAATGCTGACCCAGAGCGGCGGCATGGCGGTGACATTGGTGGACCGGTTTGACCAGACGCCGCTGTTTAAGGCGATCTGCAGCTTTGGCAATAAGTATGATGTGAAACTCATGGATCTGGTAGCGTATTTTGACGCAATCGATACGGTGAAGGTTATTGCAATGTATCTCGAAGGCTTTGACCCGCTTGAAGGCCGCATGTTTTATGAGCTGGCAATGCAGGCGAAAAAGCCGATGATATTATATAAAGGCGGAAGAACCGAGGAAGGCGCCAAGGCGGCGCTATCCCACACAGCGGCCATGACCGGCAATTATGAGGTTTTAGAGGCAGCCTGCGCACAGAGTGATGTGGTGCTGATGGAAGATATCGAGATGTTCGGCGATGTGATTAAGGGGTTCTCTCTTTTAGCGAATAAGAAGTTCAGCGGCGTCAATGTTGCGGCGGTAACAAACGCAGGATTTGAAGCCACGATATTCTCGGACGAAATCGGCGGCATGCGGATTGCGGAAATCAGCGGAACGACCAAACAGCGGATGAAGGAAATCAATACGCACGGGCTGGCATCCGTTTCCGGTGCGATTGCGGATGTGACGCCGATGACCGATGATGTGATGTACGGCGCTTTTATCGAAGCGCTGTTGATGGATGATAACGTGGACTGTATGATGGTGGGCGTGGTGCCGCATGTGGACAGCCTGAAGGCATCGCCGGAGACCTGCCAGGATCCGGATTCGCTGGCGCATATCATCTGCCGGATTTATCAAAAGACGGATAAACCCATGGTGGTCTCAATCAATGCCGGTGATTATTATGATGCGTTCGCCGGCATCATGAAATCAGCAGGTGTGCCGGTATATGATAATGTTAAGTCGGCCGCCCGCGTATTAGACATCGTCACCGGATGGCATACCAGGCAAAAAAAGAGGGGAGATCACAATGGATAATACAACATTGCGAAAATCAGCAGTACGCGTGCAGGAAGCGCTGACAGCGCTTGGATTTGATCTGGAAGTAAAGGAACTGAGTGCATCAACACGTACGGCGCAGGAAGCTGCGGATGCGCTTGAATGTGAAGTCGCTCAGATTGCGAAGTCACTGGTTTTTAAAGGGGAGACCTCCGGAAAGCCGATACTGATTATCGCGTCCGGCATTAACCGGGTTAACGAAAAAAAGGTCGGGGCAGTCATCGGCGAAAAGCTGTTAAAGGCGGATGCCGACTTTGTGTTTGAACATACGGGCTATAAGATCGGCGGCATACCGCCGGCAGGCCACAAAGAGCCGCTGTTGACGCTGATTGACCGCGATATCTTGACATATAATGAACTTTGGGCGGCGGCGGGCACACCGCACGCAGTCTTTAAACTGACGCCGGATATTCTGACAAAAATGACTGGCGGTCAGGTCATCGATGTGAAATAACGGATGAAATTTATATGATAAAAGATACAAGGGCGTGTGATGGAATTCATGCGCTTTTTGTTTTGATATTATATGAAAATCTGATATAATTATAGTCAGTCAGCTTTAGAAAGCAAGACAGGCTGTTTCTCTAAATGCGGGAGTATATTCCATGTACCAGACAGAAATTATCAATCTAAAAACAGATTTTGAAATAGGCATACAAAAGGCTGTTCAGCTGATCGAGAGCGGCGAAGTGGTGGCTTTCCCGACCGAGACGGTATACGGGCTGGGCGCAAACGCACTTTCGGATGAAGCGGTGAAACGGATTTTTGTCGCAAAAGGACGGCCGAAAGACAATCCTCTGATTGTGCATGTGGCATCAATCAAGCAGGCTGAAACGCTGGGCGAAGTCAATGATGACGCGCGGCACCTGATGGAGACCTTCTGGCCGGGACCTTTCACGGCTGTTATTAATAAGAAAGCCATCTTACCGGACTTGGTAACAGCAGGGCTGCCGACCGTGGGTATTCGCATGCCGAAGAATAAAGGCATCTTAGAGATTATCCGGCGTACGGGACTGCCGATTGCAGGGCCGAGTGCGAACCTTTCCGGGAGCCCGAGCCCGACGGAGGCATATCACGTCGAAACAGATTTAATGGGAAGAATCCCGTTGATTCTGGACGGCGGACATACGGAATACGGCCTGGAGTCCACGGTATGTGATTTGACCGGGGAAACACCGCTGATCTTACGTCCCGGCGGCGTGACCGCAGAGGATATCAAAGAAGCTGCCGGCCGTGTGGAAATCAGCGCGCACGTGATGCTGCCGCTTACGGAAGAGGACAGTGCGCCTTCTCCGGGAATGCGTTACAGCCATTATGCACCCAAAGCGCGTGTGATTGTGATCAAAGGCAGTCGCGAAAATACAGCGGCGTATATCAAGGACCGTTATGAACAGGACATCGCAAAAGGCGAGAATCCGGTGATTTTCTGTTATCAGGAAGACGCCGTTTTATATCCCGGAATGAATATGCTGAACCAGGGAACCAACCGCGACTTAAGGCAGGTAGCGCAAAGCCTGTTTAAGAACTTAAGAGAAGCGGACGAAAACGGGTACACCAAGGTCTATTTTGAAGCGGTTCCGGAAACGGGCATCGGTTTGGCGGTTATGAACCGGATCATCCGTGCCGCCGGTTTTAAACTGATTTTAGTTAAGTAATCCAGTATATAAACGAAACAAGATAATATAAGATAATAAAGGAAAGAAAAATGAACATTTTGTTTGTTTGCACCGGTAACACCTGCCGAAGTCCGATGGCATCGGAGATTTTGAAAAACATGGAGGACGACGTCCCCCTGCTTAGAGGCAACATTAAGGTCGATTCATGCGGGACTTTTGCTGCGGAAGATATGCCGGCGGCGAAAGAAGCGATTGAAGTCATGGATGCGATGGGGATGGATATTAAGAAGCACCGTTCCAAACAGTTTACCGTTGAACACGCCGAATGGGCGGACATCATCCTGACCATGGAAGCGAAGCACATTGAGCAGATTGAAGCGATGGCCCCGATTGCGGAAGGATACACCCATACGCTGCTGGGATATGCGGACGGTGTGGATGGGTATCCCGGAGATGCGAGTTTTGACATTCCGGATCCGTTCGGGGAGCCGTATGAGGAGTATGTGGAAAGCGCGGAAATTCTGCTGGGCGGGATTAAAAAGGCAGTGACCCGTCTGACGGATGCGTTTTCCGAGGAAGATTAATCGGGTATATGCCCGAATGGTTGCCCTTATCCGCGGCCCCGTGTATAATGGTGTCTGCGGGAGAATGTGAAAATAAACGCCGGATGTATTTTAAATCCGGTTGAGATAGAAAGGTTTAAACAAGATCAAATGAAAATTGCAATCGGTGGAGACCATTCAACCATCATCATGAAAAAGGCAATTGTGGATATGCTGGAGCAGGAAGGCCATGAGATGACCGACTTTGGCGCATATACTTCAGAGCCGACGGATTATCCGGATCATGGACAGATGGTAGCGGAAAAGGTGGCAAGCGGCGAGTTTGATTACGGCATTGTAATCTGCGGAACGGGTATCGGAATCTCGATTTCCGCAAACAAGGTGAAAGGCATCCGCTGCGCGCTTTGCAGTGATGTGTTCAGTGCCAAAGCAACGCGCCTGCATAACAATACCAATATGCTTGCGCTCGGCGTCCGCAATACGGGACTCGGCGTTGCGCTTGAAATCGCAAAGGCATGGGTGGAAACGCCGTTCTCGGGTGACGAACGCCACGTGAGACGGAACGATAAAGTCACGGCCATAGAAAACAAGTATTTTAAGTAACAGACAGCGCAGTTTATCTGTGTGTGCAACACCGCACAGATTTTTTTATGACGGATAAGGAGAGGGAAACAAAATGGGTAAATTCGTTGAGCTGAAACATCCGCTGATTAAACATAAAATATCACTGTTGAGAGACAGAAAAACCGGAACGCGGGATTTTCGCGATTTGGTTAAGGAGCTCTCAATGCTGATGGCATATGAGGTGACGGGTGACCTGCCGCTCAAGGAAATCGAGATTGAAACGCCGGTGGCTAAAGCCAAGACCCAGGTAATCAGCGGCAAGACACTGGCTATCGTGCCGATACTCCGTGCCGGGCTCGGGATGGTGGAAGGCATGATTTCTCTGATTCCGTCTGCAAAAGTCGGGCACGTGGGTGTATACCGAGACCCGGACACCTTAAAGCCGGTGGAATACTACTTTAAGATGCCGGAGGATATCGCGCAGCGTGATGTGATTGTGGTGGACCCGATGCTGGCGACAGGCGGTTCGGCATGCGCGTGTATTGAACTGCTGAAAGGCGTTAAAGCCAAGAGCATCAAATTTGTATGTTTAATTGCAGCACCGGAAGGCGTGGCAGAGCTGCGCAAACAGCATCCGGACGTGGATATCTATGCGGGCGCACTGGACCAAAAACTCAATGACCATGCATATATCGTACCGGGGCTGGGGGATGCCGGTGACCGGCTGTTTGGCACAAAATAAAGGGATAGCGGCTAAAGGAGCGTTTTGAAATATGGCAAAAGAAGTACTGGACCAAATCCGTAAGGCGGAGGAGGACGCGCAGGAGATTGTCAACTCTGCGCAGATGACCGCACGCGAGATAATCCGCGAAGCGAACGCGAAAGCGGAACAAATCCTGACCGACAATGTCACGGCAATCAAAACCGAAACCGCCGCGCTTTTGGCGGAGGCGGAGGCCGAAGCAGTGGCGGAATTTGAAGCGCGCAAAGATTCGCTTTTAAAGGAAATCGAGGAACAGAAGAAATCCGCTGAAGGGCAGTTAAAAGACGTTCGGGAATATATTCTCGGGAGGATTTTATAAGTGGCGATTATTCAGGCCAAGCGTGTCACGATTATCGGACATAAGCATGATAAACCACGGATATTAAAGACGCTTCAGGGCTTAGGCGCGGTTCAGGTTGAACAGAACCCATATGAAGAAGCGGACAGTGTGGAAACCTCTCAGGCGATTACTGATTTAGAAAAGAAGCTCGCCGATATCCGGTTTGCGCACGATTTGCTGCGCCCGTATGATGACACCAAGAAGCCGATGCTGGGATTAAAACCGACGATTGACGAAGACGGTTTAGACGGCCTGCAGGCGCTGGAACGCAAGTGTTCGGCTGCGGTTGAGTCGATTAAGGAGTACGCCGAGGAAATGTCCTGGGCGAACGCCAACATGATGCGGTCGAAAAACCTGATGCTTCAGGTAGAACCGTATTTGAATTTTGATGAGACATTTGATGCGTTAGGCAAAAATATCTATACCTTTGCAACGGTAGGCATGATACCGCCCGCTCAGATGCCGGACTTTGAGTCGCTGATGGAAGACTTGTCCGGTGAGTCATATTATGAAGTGATTGATGAAACCAGTGAAGCGGCAGTCGTCTTTTGTGTCGTTCATCTGGATGTTTTGGATCAATTTAAGGAAGGCATCAAACTGCTTGGGTATAACGAAGCAAAGTATACCCAGTTTGAAGCTTCTCCCAAGGGAATCATTGAGCAGGAAAAAAGCGACATCGCGGAGATGAAGGCCAAGAAGGATGAAATTAAGCAGGAACTGAAGGCGTATATTCCCTATATACAAGACCTTGAGAGCCTGGAGGATTATTACAGCGCGGCACTGCAGCGCGAAAAAGCGGCGCTGCGGTTTGGATACACGAAGAACGCGTTTATATTGGAAGGCTGGATTAACGAGCATACCGAGGGTGAAGTAGCGGCGGCGGTAGAGAAAGTATCGCCGGACGCTTATATTAGTTTCAGATATCCGGAGGACGGCGAAACCTATCCGACGATTATCGAAAACAAGTCTGTGACCCGTCCGTTTGAGGCGATTACATCGATGTATGATACACCGAGCGCCAAAGGTATAGACCCGAACAATGTAATGGCGCCGTTCTTTATTATTACATTCGGCATGATGATGAGCGATGCAGGGTATGGCATTATTCTGGCGCTTGCCTGTTCACTCGTCCTTTTGATTACCAAGAAAAAGGGTATGTTCGGCAAGATTTTAGGCGTTGTCGCCATAGGCGGCATCTCCACGCTGGCATGGGGGCTGTTGTTCGGCGGCTGGTTTGGAATCAATGTTGAGCCGCTCTGGTTTAACCCCTTAAGCGAACCGCTGATGATGCTGGGCCTTTGCCTGGGACTCGGCGCATTCCAATTAATCGTCGGACTCATCGTAGCCGCGCGGATGAATATCAGACGCGGCAAGCCCTGGGCGGCGCTGTTTGATCAGGTGTCGTGGATACTCCTTCTGCTGGGCCTGCCGTCACTGCTGCTCGGCGGTACGATCGCCGTAGTCGGTAAGTATATGTCATTTGCCGGGGCAGGTCTGCTGGTGATATTCGGCGGAAGAAATAAAAAAGGTATTATCGGCAAAATCATTGGCGGATTTTCAAGCATTTACGGAATCACGGGCTATCTCTCCGATATTTTATCTTACAGCCGTATTTTCGGCATGGGCCTTGCCACCGGTGTTATCGCCATGGTGTTTAATACAATCGCCGGGATGATGTGGGGCAAGTTATACGGTGTCGGCGCGGTGCTGGCGATTATTATTTTGGCGGTTGGGCACGGATTCAACATCGCCATCAATACGCTGGGTGCGTATGTCCACAGCTGCAGGCTGCAGTATATCGAGTTTTACGATAAGTTTTTTGAAGGCGGCGGCGTGCCGTTCAGGCCGCTGAAAGTTAACATTAAACATTATCGGTTTGAAAAATAAACATTAAAAATGCGTAATTAAGTGATGGAGGAATAAAAATGATTGAAGCATTGGGAGCGGATTTAGGTAAAGTTTTGGCAATGACGGGTGCGGCGCTTGCCGTAATTCTTGCAGGGACCGGTTCTGCGATCGGTGTGGGAAAAGCGGGTCAGGCTGCTGCCGGACTCGTATCCGAAGATCCGGACAGATTTGGTTCGGCGCTCGTATTGCAGCTGCTGCCGGGTACACAGGGAATCTACGGGCTCTTAGTCGGCTTTATGATTCTGATGAATATCGGCGTTCTAGGCGATGTCGGCGAAGTATCGGTCACAAAGGGCCTTTATTACTTCCTCGGCGCACTGCCGATTGCGATTGCCGGATTTACCTCGGCGGTTGCGCAGGGAAAAACAGCAGTCGCGGGTATCAACATGATTGCACGCCAGCCGGAAGAATCCGGTAAAGCCATTGTTATGGCGATCATGGTGGAAACCTACGCGGTGTTTGCGCTGTTAATTTCCATGCTGATTATCCTGTTGGTTTAATATCGAAAAGCAGAAAATGCAGCGAATCTCAGCAACTGACCAAAATGGAGTGAAAGATTTTGAGTGATCCGAAACGATTAATAGACAAGATATTGTCCGACGCAAAAAATGCGGCTAAACAGGAAACGGATGCCGCACAGGTAAGGGCGGACGAGATCATCAAAACCGCTAAGCAAAAAGCGAAGAACAGCGCCGAAAAGGCACGATTGTCTGCGCTGGAAGAAGCGGCAGAGCGCAAACGGCGCGTCAAATCCGTTTATGATCTTGAGCATAAAAAAGGCATTCTGGCGATGAAGCGCGAGGTGTTGGATGAGGCGTTTAAGCTGACAGTGGATGATATCGCAGCGCTGGATGACGACCGCTATTTTAAGCTGATGACCAGATTGCTGATGGACTGTACGGAAACCGGCGAGGGCGCAATTATGGTCGCGAAAAATGACGCAAAGCGCTTAAGCGACGGATTTATCGGCCTTGCAAATGACGCATTGAAAAAAGCGGTCGGCAAGGGTGAGGTCAAACGCTTAAAGGAGACATGCGACCGAAAAGGCGGATTCATCTTTGTGGACGGCGGCATGGAGATCGATTGTTCGATTGAAGCCGTAGTTGCGCTCGCCCGTGAAAGCATCGAAACGGATGCGGCGGCGCGGCTGTTTAGGGGAGAGGCATAAGGGAGGACACTATGTCGCTGAAATCGTATCCATATTCTTCGGCTGTGATTAGTGCCCGCCAGCAAAGCCTGCTGACCAAGGAAATGATCATCGGCGCGGCTTCGGCGGAAACCGCTGACAGCGCGATGCTGAGCCTTAAGGAAAAGGGTTATGCCAAAGGCAGCCCGGAGCTTGAAAATCCTTATGAATTCGAGACCATCGTTTCTTATGAGCTGGATCAGACTTTCCGGTTTTTAAGGAAGGCGAGCCCGGATGAGCCGCTGATTGAATTATTCTTATTAAAATATGATTATCTGAATGCAAAAATATTGTTAAAGCTTGATTTACTGGGCACCGAGTTCAGTGAAAAGAATGTGACGCCTTACGGCACGATTCCGTTTGAACTGCTGAAGACCAGTATCAGCGAGCAGTATTACACACGGCTTCCTGAGGAAATGGCACAGGCGATGCGCCGGCTGGATCATCTTTTCGCCGTGAATGAGGATGCGACGCTGATCGGGCTTTTAATGGATCAGGCGTATGCCAAGCACGTTGCGCGGCTGATGAAAGACATCAGAAACCCAATGGTGCAGGATTATTTTTCTGCGTATTTTGATTTCACAAACATCATCGCGGTGTTGCGCCTGCGCGGATCGACCTATACCCACGACGTATTGGATGATGTGCTTTTAGAGGGCGGCAGATTCATTAAATCTGATTTGGTGAAGTTGTTTGAGGACAAGAGCGACGGGGCGTTTCACTACTTCTTGCGGTTTGGATATGAGAAATACCTGTTAAACGCATTTGATCAATATATAAACGGCGAAGGGCTGTTTGCGGTTGAAAAGGCGCGGGACGACTATCTGCTGGCTATCTTAAAAAAGGACCGGTATGATGTGTTCTCGTCCGCAAAGGCGCTCGGATTTTTAATCGCAAAAGAACGGGAAGCCGCGGCGGTACGGATGTTGATGGTTGCGGTATTAAACAACATAGGCGCTGACGAGATAAGCCGCAGACTGAAGGATTTATATGAGTGACGGCAGAGGCAAAGATATGTATAAAATCGGAGTAATCGGTGATAAAGACAGTGTCATGGGCTTCAAAGCTTTAGGGCTGGATGTCTATTACACATCGGATGAGGATGTCGGCAAGCTGGTCAATACGCTGGCGGCGAATCATTACGCGATCATTTTTATGACCGAACAGGCCGTGATTAAAGCCAAAGAAACAGTGGATAAGTTCCAAACCTCACCGTTTCCGGCGATTATACCGATTCCGAACAATCAGGGATCAACCGGACTCGGCATGAAGAATATTCGGGCAAATGTTGAAAAAGCGATCGGCGCCGATATTCTGTTTAATGATGAAGCAAGATAAAACGGGCAGTGATTTTGATAGGGAAAGATAAAGGAGAAGGCAGGTAGAACGTATGGCGGGCAGTATTGTAAAAGTATCCGGGCCGTTGATTGTGGCGAAGGGTATGGCGGACGTGAAGATGTTTGATGTCTGCCGTGTCAGTGAGAAACAACTCATCGGTGAAATCATCGAGCTTAGAAACGACATGGCATCAATTCAGGTATATGAGGAGACCAGCGGACTTGGCCCGGGAGAACCCGTGGTATCGACAGGAGATCCGCTTTCCGTTGAACTGGGGCCTGGATTAATTGAATCGATTTTTGACGGCATTCAAAGGCCGTTGGACAAGATAAGACAGGAAACCGGAGACCGTATCGAAAGAGGGATACAGGTTAACTCACTTTCACGCGAGAAAAAGTGGCAGTTTGAAGCCACCGCAAAGCCGGGCGATAAGCTGACAGCCGGTGATTTTCTCGGATATGTTCAGGAAACTTCCGCGGTTCAGCATATGATTATGGTGCCGTTTGGCATCAGCGGCACACTGGAATCCATTAGCGGCGGTGAATATACGATTGAAGAAACGGTCGCAAAGATTAAAACCGATGACGGTAAGACAATCGAACTGACCATGATGCAGAAATGGCCGGTCAGACGCGGCAGAAAATATGCCGAAAAGCTTCCGCCTTCTGAACCGATGATTACCGGACAGCGCGTTATTGATACCCTGTTCCCGGTGGCAAAGGGCGGCGTCGCGGCAGTGCCGGGTCCGTTCGGCAGCGGAAAGACAGTGGTGCAGCATCAGCTCGCCAAGTGGGCGGATGCCGATATCATCGTATATGTGGGATGCGGCGAGCGCGGCAATGAGATGACCGACGTGCTGTTGGAGTTCCCGGAACTGAAAGACCCGAAGACGGGCGAACCGCTGATGAAGCGGACGGTGCTGATCGCGAATACATCGGATATGCCGGTGGCGGCACGCGAAGCATCCATTTATACAGGCATTACGATTGCGGAGTACTTCCGCGACATGGGATATAAAGTCGCGATTATGGCGGACTCGACATCAAGATGGGCGGAAGCCTTGAGAGAGATGAGCGGACGGCTGGAAGAAATGCCGGGCGAAGAAGGTTATCCGGCGTACCTTTCCTCACGTCTGGCCGAGTTCTATGAACGCGCAGGCATTGTAAAGTGTTTGGGACAGGAAGGCAGAACGGGCGCGATTACAGCGATCGGCGCAGTATCGCCACCGGGCGGAGACATCTCCGAACCGGTATCACAGGGCACGCTTCGTATCGTGAAGGTGTTCTGGGGACTATCGGCACAGCTGGCATACCGCCGTCACTTTCCGGCGATCGACTGGCTGACGTCTTATTCGCTTTATGTGGACCGTCTGATGGACTGGTTTGATACGAATGTGGATGATAACTGGGAGGCGCTGAGAACGCAGACCATGCGCTTGTTACAGGAAGAATCCGAGCTGGAAGAAATCGTCCGTCTGGTTGGTGTGGACGCCCTGTCTTTAGAAGACCGGCTGAAGCTCGAAGTATCACGCAGCATCCGCGAAGACTATTTACACCAAAACGCGTTCCATGAAGTGGACACCTATTCCAGCCCCGAGAAACAGGCGGGTCTGCTGGGACTCATTATTAAATATTATGATCTGGCGAATTCTGCGCTGAAAGCCGGCGTTGATTTCTCTAAGATTATGGCAATCACTGCAAAGGAGCAGATCGGCCGCGCCAAGTATGTTGAAGAAAGCGGTGTATCTGAAGCGTATCAAAAAATCGAAAAGCTGATGAATAAAGAGATTAACGACTTAATCGAGGAAGGAGGATACGTGAATGCTTAAGGAGTATAAGACGATCAAAGAAGTCGTCGGCCCGCTGATGCTGGTCGAAGGCGTAGACGGTGTAAAATATGACGAGCTGGTCGAGATTGAGCAGGCAAACGGCGAGATCCGCAGAGGACGTGTGCTCCAGATTGAAAACGACAAGGCGCTGGTACAGCTGTTTGAAGGATCGCAGGGGCTGAAGATCGCGACATCCAAAGCACGCTTCTTGGGGCGCGGCATTGAGCTGGCGGTTTCATATGACATGCTGGGGCGCGTATTCGACGGCATGGGCAACCCGATTGACGGCGGCCCTAAAGTCATTGCTGAAAAGCGGCTGGATATCAACGGCAACCCGATTAATCCGGCGGCGCGCGACTATCCTTCGGAGTTTATCCAAACCGGAATATCCGCGATTGACGGACTGAATACATTGGTCAGAGGGCAGAAACTGCCGGTGTTCTCCGGCTCTGGCCTGCCGCATGCGAATCTTGCGGCGCAGATTGCCCGCCAGGCGAAGGTGCTGAATACCGACTCTAACTTTGCGGTGGTGTTTGCCGCGGTCGGGATTACCTTTGAAGAAGCCGACTTCTTTATCAGTGACTTTAAAAAGACAGGCGCGATTGACAGGGCTGTATTATTCATGAATCTGGCGAACGACCCGGCGATTGAACGTATCGCGACTCCGCGTATGGCGCTGACCGCCGCGGAATATTTGGCCTATGAAAAGGGCCTGCACGTACTGGTCATCATTACAGACCTGACCAACTATGCGGAAGCCCTGCGTGAAGTATCGGCTGCGCGTAAGGAAGTGCCGGGAAGACGCGGCTATCCGGGATATTTATATACCGACCTTGCCACCATGTATGAACGTGCTGGCAGAATTAAGGGCAGAGAAGGCTCAATTACACAGATTCCGATCCTGACTATGCCGGAAGATGATAAGACGCATCCGATTCCGGACCTGACCGGATATATCACCGAAGGGCAGATTATTCTGGCACGTGAACTGCACCGCAAGGGGCTGACCCCGCCGGTGGACGTGCTGCCGTCATTGTCCCGTTTAAAAGATAAGGGGATCGGCGCAGGCAAAACGCGCGAGGACCATGCGGACACCATGAACCAGCTGTTCTCGGCATACGCCAGAGGCAAGGAAGCCAAAGAACTTTCGGTTATTCTGGGTGAAGCGGCGCTGTCGGAAATTGATAAGCTGTATGCGAAATTCTCAGACGAGTTTGAAACCCAGTATGTATCGCAAGGGTATGAGACCGATCGCTCGATCGAAGAGACCCTGGACCTTGGGTGGAGACTGCTGGGCATTCTGCCGAAATCGGAATTAAAACGTATCAAAGACACATTGATAGAAAAATACTATGTACCATATGAAGAAGCATAGGGAAGCGTAATGGCACGAAAAACGATTAATCCAACGCGGATGGAACTAACGCGGCTGAAAAAGCGGCTGAAGACGGCTGTCCGCGGCCATAAATTATTAAAAGACAAACGCGACGAGATGATCCGCCAGTTTATGGACATCATCCGGCGCAACAAGGAACTGCGCGAAGAGGTGGAAGCACAGCTCAGTTCTGCGCTGCGGTCTTTCCTGCTGGCGCGCGCGGCCATGTCGCCCGAAGAAATCGATGAAGCGCTGGTCTATCCGACCAAAGAAGTAGAACTGTCGGTTTCAAAGAAAAACATCATGAGCGTGGATGTGCCAAAAATCGAAGTGACCGAAAAGGAACGTGACAATGCATTCCTTCCGTATGGGCTGGCCTTTACGGCGGCGGAACTGGACGGTGCGGTTAACAAGCTGTCGGAAAGCCTGCTTAAGATGATTGAGCTGGCTGAATTAGAAAAGACCTGCAACATGCTGGCGGACGAAATTGAAAAAACCCGCCGGCGCGTCAACGCACTGGAATACGTCATGATTCCGGAAATGCAGGAAAACATCAAATATATTACGATGAAACTGGATGAAAACGAACGCGGCAGCCGGACTAGGCTGATGAAGATGAAAGATATCATTCAGGCGCGCGAAGCATAAGAAGAACCAGTCAAACGTTTACATGCAAATGTAGGCGTTTTTTCAATAGGAGAGCGGAATGGAAATTAAAGTATTAGTTGAGGACAGCCCGGTTAAAGGGTATAAAAACGAAAAAGGGCTCAGTGTTTATATTAAAAAGGACGGCAAGCAATACCTGCTGGATGTCGGGGAGACAGGGAAGTTTAAGCCGAATGCCAAGAGGATGGGCATTAACCTTAAGGAAATTGATGCGGTATTTATCTCCCATAACCACTCGGACCATTTCGGCGGAATGGGTGCCTTTTTCAGAGCAAACAAAACGGCAAAGGTTTATATTAAGACAGCCGCCGGACAGGCAGAGTATTTAAAGAAGGATATCCTGGGGTACCATGACATCGGCAGCAATAAATGGCTGAGGCGGTTTCCGGACCGTTTCGTATATATCGACGATCAGATGGATGTGGACGGGATTCATTTAATGTCCGATACGGTCGGGGACGGACACTATTTCTGCCAGGATAAACGGTTGTTCAGAAAGGAAAAAGATCAGATGCTTCCGGATAATTATGCGCATGAGATGTTTGTCGCGATTGAGGAAGCAGGAAGGATTCATGTATTGTCCAGCTGCAGCCACCGCGGCATCGTTAATATTTTAAACACTGTAAAGCGGACATTCAAACTTCCGTTCGGGGTGATTCTCGGCGGTTTTCATATGCATAAAAACAACGGCAAGGCCATGAACTGTACGCCCGAATATTTAAAAGATGTAGCTGACAGGCTGACTAAATTCAAAGCGGAGCAGATATATACCGGCCACTGTACCGGCGGGTATGCGTTTGACAGACTGCATGAACTGATGGGCAAAAAGATTAAAAAAATGTCTGTCGCGGACACCATCAAAATTTAGTCAAAATATTTTGACTTTTAAATGCTTCAAGGGTATTATATAATGAATTATGGGGCAGGCGGGCAGGCCGAAGATCATTTGGATATTGGCGCAGCCGCCCTAAAAAAGTTAAGGAAACGGGGCGAATTACAATGATACAGTTAATTATGGGCAAGAAAGGCAGTGGTAAATCCAAGCAAATTGTGGACATGGCGAACAATCTTGTGAGTGAGTCGGACGGAGATATCGTATTCATCGATGATGACAACCGGTATGTCTATGACTTGAAGCATGAGATCAGGTTCGTCAATTGCTCGGAATACCATGTCGATGATGTAAATATGTTTTATGGGTTTGTGTGCGGGATTATATCACAGGATTTTGATATATCCTATATTTTTATTGACGGCATTAAAAATGTTGTACACAGCGAATTGATTGAGATGGAAACGCTGTTTAAAAACCTCAATCGTATTTTAGAAAAAAACAATATCAAAGCCGTGATTGTTGTAAGCGCAGACCCCGAGACTGCACCTGATTTTGTAAAAGAATATATTCAATAGGTTATAAATTGATGGCAAGATAGAGGCTAATCTCTTTTGAAAAAGGGGGATTAGCTTAATTTGTAGACAGAGAGGCAAAGCAATGCGCCTGAAAAGCACACGCGATGAAAATCGAAAAATCGGCGCGCTGGACGCTGTACTGAAAGGTATCAGCGAAGACGGCGGGCTTTTTATACCCGAAACGCTGCCCAAGCTTTCTTTAGAAGATATTGAGCGCTTTAAAACGCTGGATTATCCGGCGCTGGCGGCGGAAGTTTTAAGTTACTTTTTTGAAGAGGTTGATCCGGAGACCATGAACCGGATGACCGAAGCCGCGTACAAAACATTTGATGCGGAAAATGTGGTGCCGCTGAAAAAACTGGATGGTCACACCTTTGTGATGGAACTGTATCACGGGCCGACACTGGCTTTTAAGGATGTTGCGTTACAGATGCTTCCGCGCCTGATGGGTGCGGCGCTTGACCGGAACCGGGTTGATGAGGACGTTTTGATTCTGACAGCGACATCGGGGGATACCGGAAAGGCGGCGCTGGAAGGGTTTAAAGATGTGCCGCGCGTCCGTATCGTTGTGTTTTACCCTGACGAAGGGGTATCCGACATGCAGAAACTGCAGATGGTGACGCAGGAAGGCGGCAACACATCGGTGGTGGCAGTTAAAGGGAATTTTGACGACACACAGAACGGCGTAAAACATATCTTTACCGATCAGGCCAGCATTGAAGCGATAAAAAAACAGGGATATGTTCTATCCTCAGCGAACTCGATTAATATCGGCAGACTCGCGCCCCAGATAGTTTATTATTTCTGGAGCTATATCTGCCTTTTGAATACCGGTGAAATCAAGGCCGGAGAAAAAATTAATATTTCAGTCCCGACGGGCAACTTCGGCAACATCCTTGCCGCGTATTATGCGTACCGGATGGGGCTTCCGGTGAACCGGCTGATCTGCGCATCCAACACCAACCGGGTGTTGACCGACTTCTTTCATAACCGGGTTTACCGTATTCATGACCGGGAATTTATTAAGACCATGTCGCCGTCGATGGATATTCTGATCTCCAGCAATCTGGAGCGGTTGATTGCGGAAATGGCAGGAGAAGGCGAAGCGGTTGCCAAACTGATGGATGCGCTTAAAACCAGCGGAGAATACGGCATCACCCCAAACGTGTCTTTTAGCGACACCGACTTGTTTTATGCGGGCTGGGCGGACGAGAAAGAGACACTCGGCGCAATCAGGCAGGCGTTTGACCGTTACCAATATGTGATGGATCCGCATACTGCGGTGGGCTATAAAGTCTATGATGATTACTGGCGTGACACACAAGACCATACGCCGTGTGTGATTGCATCCACGGCAAGCCCATATAAGTTTGCGCCCAGTGTCTTAACTGCGCTGGACGGAGACAGCGGAGGCGATGCGTTTGAAGCGGTTGAGCGGCTTTCTGAAATAACCGGATTGCCCGTACCGGAGCGGATATCGGCGCTTAAAACAAAGCCGGTACGCCATAACCGTGTGATTGCGGCGGATGATATGCTGCGCGCGGTCACCGACAGCATCGGCAAAAACGAAGCATAAAGGAAGAGGACCATGGAAAAGAAAATTATTTATTCAGGCATACAGCCTTCGGGGACACCCACGCTCGGCAACTATATCGGCGCGATTAAAAATTGGGTGAAACTTCAGGAAGAATATAACTGCTATTTCTGCGTTGTGGATATGCACGCCATAACCGTGCGCCAGGATGCGACAGCGCTGAGAAAAGCCTGTCTGGACATGCTCGCCATCTTGCTGGCGGCGGGACTGGACCCGGAAAAGAACATCTTATATTTTCAGTCGCATGTCAGTGCGCATGCGGAGCTGGCATGGGTGGTGGGTTGCTATACTTATCTCGGCGAACTGAACCGCATGACACAGTTTAAGGAAAAGAGTGCAAAGAACGAAGACAATCTTAATGCCGGACTATATACATATCCGGTACTGATGGCGGCCGATATTCTGCTATACCAGACGGATATGGTACCGACGGGTGCGGACCAGAAACAGCACGTGGAACTGGCGCGTGATATCGCAATCCGGTTTAATAACCTTTACGGCGACGTGTTTAAGGTGCCGGAGGCGTTTATATCCAAAGTAGGCGCGCGCGTTATGAGCCTGACGAATCCGGAATCAAAGATGAGCAAATCGGACGAAAACCCGAACAGCTATATCTCGCTCGTTGATCCGCCGGATGTCATTATGAAGAAATTCAAACGTGCGGTAACGGATAGCATGGGACGGATTAAATACTGTGAGGAACAGCCCGGAGTGGCAAACCTGATTTCGATTTATTCTGCCGTGACTCACCGCACGCCAGAGGAAATTGAAAAGGAATTTGAAGGCAAGGGATACGGCGACTTAAAATCAACCGTCGGCGAAGCTGTGGTTGAGGAATTAAAACCCTTCCAGGCCGAGTTTCAACGCATCCGCGGTGATAAGGCGTTTTTAAACAAGGTGATGAAGGACGGTGCCGAAAAAGCGGGCCGGAATGCCGATAAAACATTAAGAAAAGCTTACCAAAAGGTCGGGCTAGCAAAACGGGAAATATAAAAAAGAAACCTGCCGGAAAACCGGCAGGTTTTTTAATCTTCCACTACTGTATAACCTTTTTTCCGGACCGCATTAACCACTGCGGCGCGGCCCGCATCTCCCCAGACCGTTGCCGTACCGGCTTCTAAGGATACGTCCGCATTTTCAACATTCCTGGTGTTCAGCAATGCAGTCTTTACGGCGTTGGCACAGTTTTCACAACTCATGCCTTCAACCTTATACGTGGTTTTAGCCTGCCCTTTTGTTTTGGCCTTTGCCCGCGCACCCTTGATCTTCATGAACAATGCCTTACCGGCATGGAACAGAATCAGTGCGGCGAAGAACATGCCGACAATGATTTTTATAAGACTTAAATCCTCGGCATGCATATGAGCGGCAATGCCTGTGGTATACGGCAGTGAAAAGGTATTAATCAAAAAGTCTAACAGGTATCCGAAGCCGATGGCGCTGACAGCAGCCGAAAGCAGATAAATCGACGTTGTGCGTGCGCCGAGCTTCTTGCCCAGAATCGAAATAGTCGCGATATTCGTGAACGGTCCCATAAACAAGAACACAAACGCGGTTCCGGGCGATAATCCCTTAGCGATCAGAGACAATGCAATCGGTATGGAGGAAGTCGAACAGATATACATCGGTGCGCCGACCACAATCATGACCAGCATTGCAAGAATACCGGAAGATAGTCCGGCATTGACTAAAAAGTCTGCCGGCAGGAAAACGGTAATCAAAGCGGCAATAACCAACCCGATAATGAAGTGCACCGCGATATCGCCGACAAAGTCTCCGAACGCATACCGGAATGATGCAGAGATTTTTTGGCCGAAGGTCCTGTCGTCTGCCGTCTCGGCGGCCGATTCAGATGCGCTGTTATTTTCGGGTACGGCTTGCGCTTTTTTGTTTTTACCGAAAAGTCCGATCATGGTTCCGCCGAAGATGCCCGAGACAAATGCGGCAAGCGGCCGGAACCAGGCAAAAGTAATCCCCATTAAACCGTATGTGGCGACAATGGAGTCCACCCCGGTCTGCGGCGTTGAAATCAAAAAGGATCCTGTCGCGGCATTTGATGCCCCTTTATCTTTTAAATAAAGCCCTGCCGGTACTACACCGCATGAACACAGCGGTAACGGGACACCGAGAATACTGGCTTTGGTGATTGACCAGAGCGACCCCCCGCCGAGATGACCAGCAATCCATTCTTTTTTAATGATGACATTAAATAGGGTAACAAGCAAAAGCCCGATGACCATATAAAATCCCATATCCACTGCTAATACATATAAGCTTTCAAAAAAAACTTTCATTTTATATCCCCCGCAAATAATGATTATCGATGATCAATATGCTGCCTGGCAATCTCGATGATAGCTGAGACATGATCGTCGTCCAGTGCGTAATAACTTCGCTTGCCCTCTTTGATATATCTGACAAGCCCGGAAGCCCTCAGAAGTCTCAGCTGATGAGAAACGGCGGAAATGGTCATTTCCAACTGCTCAGCAATGTGATTCACGCAAATTTCGCGCCCCTGAAGCAGACAGAGTATTTTAATACGGCTTGGGTCTGCGAACATCTTATAAAGATCCGACAATGCAAATGCTTCATCTTCGCTGATTGTCTCAAAATCACTGTTTAAATCACAACGTACATTTTGCTGCAGCATCATATCACCTCATATATCAATTGAATGATTGTTCAAATGATAACATGATATGCGGTTAAAGTCAAGAGTTCGGGTGCAGGGGAAACATGAATTAACAGTTAATTAACAGTTCAAGCGGATATTTTACATTGAGGAGAAGATTGTAAATTGAAGCGGCAGAAGAATAATGGTATAATATTTTTAAGATTGAGGAACCACATCATCTTAAAACTATGAATGAGGTGTTTAGAATGTATAGAAGTTTTTATGGGCCATATATAATGGCTGGTGCGGTTGGTACGACGTTTGCCGTTATTATCGGTATCGTAGCGTATGTATTATTTGCGCTCGGACTGATGAAACTGGCACAAAACAAGGGAATTGAAAACGCGTGGCTGGCATGGATTCCGATTGCGAATTTCTACCTGCTGGGCAGAATCGTAGAAACCGTTAATATCGGAACATGGGAAATTCCAAGGCTGGAAATTGTGCTGCCGATTTCTGTTGCAGCCGTAATGCTATTAGGAGGGGTTCGGGTACTCGGCTTCTTGTTATTGATTGCATTTGCTGTTTTAATGGGCTTTGTGCTTCACCGCTTGTTCTCCAAGTATCGTCCGGATCAGGCTGTATTGTATACCGTCCTTAGTATTGTTTTGGGACTGGTTTGGGTCTTCATATTTATCATCAGAAACGATAAAGAAATCGCATAATTAAGCATGTATAAAAGCGCCGGGATGTGAATCCCGGCGCCATATTGAAACAAGTTAAACCGCGCAAACAAAAGCGGGTTTTTCTGAGATTCTGCTGCTAAAGACGTAGTACATTTAATAATAGCACCGGAGCAATCAACATGTACTTATATAAACTCGCTGAACCCGGCACATCTGCTTATTGGACCTTAATTGTTTTTTCGCTTATTCTAAATATCGCCAAATATGTATTAGGTGCTATTGGCATTGAGCGACTTGCGAAGAATAAGGGGCTTGAGAAGACTTGGATGGCCTGGATTCCGATTGTAGATTTATGTTTGCTTGGAAAAATCATCGAGAGAATTAGAATCGGAAAGTGGGAAATCGTCCACTTGGAACAGCTGCTGCCAGGCGTAGCGGTTGTCACACTCGCTTTTTGCTGGATACCGGTACTTGGAACTATCGTAGGGCTTGTGATGATGGTGATAATGGCTTTTGCGATGTATGGCTTGTTTGTAAAATATCGTCCGGAGCAAGCAATTTTATATACAATTATCGGATTGGTTCTTAAATTAAGCGATTTATTTATTTTTATTATTCGCAATGATGAAGAGGTTCAATAATGAAGTATGTATAAAAGCACCGGGATATGAATCCCGGTGCTGAAATAAAACACAACAAAGCGCGCTCAGCGCTGCGGTTTTTTTTCCGAGGTCCTGCCTAAAAGATAATCGACGGTAGTACCGTAATAATCGGCTAAGGCAATCAGCATTTCGCCGGTGAATTGTATTTTGCCGGTTTCATACTGAGAATAAGTGTTTTGTGCGATACCCAACACCTTTGCGACTTCACTTTGGGTAATATCGTTATCTTCTCTTAAATCTCTGATATTCTTATATATACTCATACACAACCTTTACTTCTTAACGCGGACTGTTTAGCGTTCAGCCGCAGTACCTGCGTTAAAGATAAGAAAATATTGCCGAAATACAATAACCGTATAAAAGACAATAATCTTCATAAAACATATTATTATAGAAATGAAAAAAAAGATTGACATTTATCTGTAATTTAGATAAAATTGAATATGAGATCAACAAAGTGATTGTCACCAATCTGATTTTCATTCTGATGTAATACTGGGGAGATTAAAAAGTACGGAAAGAAGGCTTTACGTGCTTTTTAATTTACGTCATTACAAATTATACTATAATCATCCAAAATAATAAAGAAATATATGATTATATAATTAATGTATATCGCAATAAATCCGTCTATACTTTTTTATGCGGCGTATGCTGCCAGCCTAAGATAAAAAATAATATTGAATAAAGCGTAAAATCTATTCTGTATAGTTGCCTGACCATTTTAAATCGGTTAGAATTGATTGTACCTAATTTGATAGATAGTTTTTTAGCGCAGGGGGCGGAGCCGGTGCGTTAGAGGGAAAGCCATTGATGAAATTTGAACAGGCGCATGATGAGATTATCGACATTATGCCGGAATCGCGCGTTTTAACCGATGCACCGATGAACAAATATACCACATTCAAAACAGGCGGAAAGGCGGATATGCTGATTCTGCCGGCTTCGGTGTCCCAGATGAAAAATGCGCTGAGGCTCTTATATGCGTATGAAGTGCCTTATATCGTTATCGGCAGGGGATCGAATATTATCGTCGGAGACAGGGGCATACGCGGGGCAGTCGTTAAACTCGCCGACGGATTTGACGTGGTGTCGGTGGACGGTGAGTATGTCACTGCGGAAGCCGGTGCAGCCACATACAGCGTCGTCAAGGCGGCGCATGAAAACGGACTGACAGGGATTGAATTTTTGTCCGGCATTCCGGGTTCAATCGGCGGCGCAGTGGTGATGAACGCGGGCGCATACGGCGGTGAAGTGAAACAGTACTTAACAGAAGTCGAGCTGCTGGACAGTGCTTTTAAAATACAAACGGTTAAAGCGCCGGATCTGGACTTAAGGTACCGCTACAGCCGGATTCAGGGAACGAGCCGGTATATTACGAAAACTGTGTTCCGTCTGGACAGAGGAGATATCGGCGAAGCAAAAGCATATATGCGGTCGCTGGGGGAGAAACGGCGGGAAAAACAGCCGCTGAATCTGCCGAGTGCCGGCAGTATATTTAAACGCCCGGTGGGCTTCTTTGCCGGTGCGCTGATTGAACAAGCGGGGCTGAAGGGGCACACTATCGGCGGCGCACAGGTCAGCGAGAAGCATGCCGGATTTATTGTGAACACAGGAAACGCCACATCCAAAGATATCATGATGCTGATACAGTTTATACAGGAGCGCGTCTATACAAAAGAAGGCGTAAAGCTGGAAACTGAAGTGAAGCTGATCGGAGAATTTTAGACAAAATATGATCACCATGAGTTATGACCTGCATACGCATTCGACGTATTCGGACGGGAAAGATACTTTGGCTGTTAACATTGAAACGGCAATCAGCCGCGGGCTGACAAAAATTGGTCTGACCGACCACGCATACTGCCACATGAGTGAAGGTATACGGCTTAAAAAGATGGATCAATATATCAAAGATGCCTATGCGATGAAGGCAGCGTATAAGGACGATATTGAAGTATTGGTCGGCATGGAGTATAACATACTGAACCTGAACGGCGATACAGATATACTGGATGCATACAAGGACGCAATTGAACTCAAACTGCTTGGTGTGCATAAAGCGGCGCGTTACAGCAATTTTAAGAGTTATTATTATTTCCTGTTTATCCAGATTGCCCAAAGAGCAAGAAGACGCGCGGATGTCGTACAGGCGGTGACCGACGCCCATATAAAAGCGTTTGAACGGTATAAAATTGATATATTTGCGCATCCCGGAAGTCTGGCAAAGCTGGATGTGGGCAGGCTTGCTGAGGTCTGCGCGGCAAAGAATATAAAAATGGAAATTAACGCGCGGCACCAGGACTGGACGGAAAGCGATGTCCGGGCAGCGCTGGATACAAAAGTTGAGTTTATACTCGGCAGCGATGCGCACTGGGCGAAGGCTGTCGGTGAGCACGGATATGCGGATGCATTTATCCGTAAGCACGGAATTCCGCTGAACCGAGTGGTGAATGCGGCTGACGCATAAGAGAGGCGTGACAACAAATGAAATTTGTAATTGTAACCGGGCTTTCCGGAGCCGGAAAATCACAGACACTGAAACGTCTTGAGGATTTGGGTTACTTTTGCGTGGATAACCTGCCGCCGGATTTGATTCCGCAGTTTGCGGAGATTTGCTTAAAGGGCCAGCGGGAAAAGGCTGCCGCGGCGGTGGACATGCGTATGGGGGAAATGTTCCCCGGCGTATTTGACGCAATTGAAAAGCTGAAAATAATGACAGATATCGAACTGGATATCCTGTTTTTAGACGCAAACGATGAGGCGATTGTGAAGCGGTTTAAGGAAACACGGCGCAAACATCCATTGTCACAAACCGGACAGGTCATGGAGGGCATCAAGGAAGAGCGGCGTATGCTTGCGAATATTGAGGAGTACGCGACCAATCGGCTGGACACTTCGGTGTTTTCGTTAAAGCAGTTGGGGGATGCACTGGACGCGATATATGCGGTATCGGATGACCAGCGGATTTTAATCTCAATCACCACTTTCGGATTCAAGCGCGGCATCCCGATTGATGCGGACATGGTGTTTGATATGCGATTCCTGCCGAATCCGTTCTATGTTCCGGAATTAAAAATGTTAACCGGCAAGGACCAGCCGGTCAGAGAATACGTTTTTGCGGCCCAGGAGGCACAGCAGTTTGTAGATAAAGTGATGGATATGATTACGCTTGTGGCACCGTTTTATTTAGAGCAGGATAAAAAACAGTTGGTTGTGGCTATTGGATGCACCGGCGGCAAACACCGGTCGGTAGCGGTCGGCGAGGCGATCTTTCAGAGACTGAAGGCCGACGATGTGCGCGTAACGCTGAATCATCGGGATATCGGATTAGAATAGGAACGGGTGACCATGTCTTTTTCCGCAACAGCAAAAGATGAACTGGCCAGAAAAACGACCGAAAACGACTGCTGCGCCATCGCTGAACTCAGTGCGTTTGCCCATGTGACCGGGCGGGTGGACATCAGGGGCGGCGGCAATGTCGCATTTTATATGAATACCGAGCACGCACCGACAGCCCGGTGTATGCTGACGCTGATCAAAAACCGGCTGAATATTCCGGCTAAGCTGATCACGCGGGAAAACAAGCTGAAGCGGAAGCACGTTTACACCATTATGGTGGAAGACACCGGTGCGGCGCGCGAACTGTTAACGACCTTGAGATTCTTGGATGATAACGGCACAATGCATTTTGAAGTGGATCAGCAGATTATCGCATCAAAATGCTGTAAGGTATCATTTTTACGGGGCGCATTTCTGGGCAGCGGTTCGGTATCCGACCCGGAAAAGGGATATCATTTAGAGTTTGTAGCCTCTACGCAGGAATTTGCGGACGGCTTGTTGAATATATTAAGTGGGTATGATATTAAGGCGCGGGATATTAAACGCAAAGAAACCGTTGTGGTTTATGTCAAAGAAGGCGATTCAATCATCAAGCTGTTAACCTTGATCGGTGCGCATTCCGCCATACTGGCACTGGAGAATATCCGTATATCGAAGGATATGAAGAACAATATAAACCGTGCGGCCAACTGTGAAGCGGCGAATTACTCCAAGACCGTGGATGCGTCCATCCGACAGATTCAGGCGATATTAAGGCTGAAGGACGCAGGGGAACTGGACACACTGCCGCCGGCCCTGTTTACCGTAGCGGAAGCGCGGATTAATCATAAGTCGGCGTCGCTGACCGAGCTTGCAGCGATATTGGACGGAAAAGTCAGCAAGTCCGGTATCAATCATCGGTTAAGAAGGCTGTGCGAACTCGCAGACCGGCTTGAGGACAGCGGGCTTTAAACAAAACACAATCATGTTTTGAATATAAATAATAAGTAAAGGGCATCGGATGTTGTCCGGGGATAAAGGGTTAACGCTAGGAGGTTTTCGCATGGTTTTCAAAGAAGTTACCGTCAACAACAGGGAAGGGCTGAACGCGGCAACAGCAGCGGCAATCGTACAAATGGCAGGCAGGTATACATCTAAGATTTTAATCGAGAGAGGAAACAAAAAAATCAACGCAAAATCGATTATGGGTGTATTATCACTTGGTGTGAAGTTCGGGGACAGCATTCTGGTCGTCGCAGACGGGGATGATGAATCGGATGCATTGGACGCGATTGAAAATGTCGTCGGCTAAGGCACATTAAAAACGTTATTATCTTAGATCCGGATGGATGCCATCCGGATTTTTTTATCCTTTTAAGTCTTATGGGCTGAGACCGGAATACGTGTTTTTTCCTTGCGTTTTCAGGGGTTTTTCTATAGAATAAAGCCGAAACGTTTTTTGAAACCTTAGCACTGGGGCTTTGGCCTGAGTGAACGGATATACTTTTTACAGGAGTGAATTTAAAATGGATAAGAAAACAGTCAAAGACGTCGATCTTAACGGCAAAAAAGTACTGGTACGCGTGGACTTTAATGTACCGCTGGATGAAAACATGAAGATCACGGATGAAACCCGGATACAGGCAGCGCTGCCGACGATTAAGTATCTGCTTGAACAGAACGCAAGGGTGATTTTATGCTCACATCTCGGACGGCCGAAAGGCAGCTTTAAACCTGAGTTTTCCTTAAAACCGGTGGCGGACCGGCTGGCGGAGATTTTCCCCGGCAAGGTTAAGTTTGCGACCGATGTCATCGGCGAAAGCGCAAAAGCGCTGACAGCAGACGTAAAGCCCGGAGAAATCGTATTACTTGAGAACTTAAGGTTCCATAATGAAGAAACAGCGAATGACGCAGAGTTTGCAAAGAAACTGGCTTCGTATGCGGAAATCTATGTGAATGACGCATTCGGAACGGCGCACCGTGCGCATGCTTCCACGGCGGGTGTTGCGGATTATCTGCCCGCGGTTTCCGGCTTTTTGATTGCGAAAGAACTTGAATTTTTGGGCGGCGCGCTCAACAATCCGAAGCGCCCGTTTGTCGCGATTCTCGGCGGCGCAAAAGTGTCGGATAAAATCGGCGTTATCAGCAGTCTGCTGGAAAAAGTGGACAAACTGATTATCGGCGGCGGCATGGCGTATACCTTCTTAAATGCGCTGGGCTATGATATCGGCACATCACTTTTAGAAGAAGATAAAATCGAGCTGGCGAAAGGCTTAATGGACAGCGCAAAAGCAAAAGGCATTGAAATGCTGCTACCTGTTGATACCGTATATGCATCGGCGTTCAGCAATGATGCGGACATCAAGGTGCTGGACGATGTTGAACCTAAGGGTGATTATATGGGCCTGGATATCGGACCGAAAACGCGTGAGCTTTTCAGCAATGCAGTGAAAAACGCTAAGACCGTGGTCTGGAACGGACCGCTGGGCGTGACCGAAATGCAAAACTTCAAGCACGGTACGGAAGCGATCGCAAACGCTTTGGCGGCATCTGACGCAATCACGATTATCGGCGGCGGCGATTCTGCGGCGGCTATCCAAAACCTTGGATTCGCGGACAAGGTCAGCCACATCTCAACCGGCGGCGGTGCATCTCTTGAATTCCTGGAAGGGAAAGTGTTACCGGGCATCGAAGCATTAAACGATAAATAGCCAAATAAGGCTGATAATAGATTTTTAACGAGGAGAAAGGGAAAAATATGAGACGACCCATTATCGCAGGGAACTGGAAAATGAATAAAACGCTCAGCGAAGCGAAAACGCTGATTGACGCGCTGAAACCGCTGGTGGCGGATGCGGAAGCCGAAGTGGTGGTATGCCCGCCATATGTGGACCTGGTTGCTGTTAAAGAAGCGGTTAAAGGCACGAATATCAAGCTTGGCGCACAGAACTGCCATTTTGAAGAAAAGGGCGCTTACACCGGCGAAGTGTCGGTCGGTATGTTAAAAGAAATCGGTGTTGAGTTTGTCATTATCGGACACTCCGAACGCCGTGAATATTATGCCGAAACCGACGAAGGCGTCAATAAAAAAGCGAAGGCCATTCTGGCGGCAGGCATGACTCCGATTGTCTGCTGCGGCGAAACGCTGGAACAGCGCGAACAGGGCATCACCAATACCTTTGTGTCGGGACAGATTGACGCGGCGCTTGAAGGGCTCAGCGCTGACCAGGTAAAATCACTGGTAATTGCGTATGAACCGATCTGGGCGATCGGTACGGGCAAAACCGCAACATCTGAACAGGCAAACGAAACGATTGCCGTTATTAGAAGTACGGTTGAAAAGAAATTTGACAGCGCAACAGCAGAAGCCGTCCGCATTCAATACGGCGGCAGTATGAAACCCGCAAACGCGGCGGAGCTGATGGCACAGCCGGATATCGACGGCGGGCTGATCGGCGGCGCATCGCTGGTTGCCGAGGACTTTGCGAAAGTCGTCAAATATTAACGGGTGAATTATGGCAAAAAAACTAACCGCTTTGATGATTCTCGACGGATTCGGATACAGCAAAACCGATGAAGCGCACGGGAATGCCGTCAGGGCAAGCAAAATAGAAAACATACTGCGGTTAAAAAGCATTTATCCGCATACGCTGATCGGCGCAAGCGGCATGTCCGTCGGGCTGCCGGACGGGCAGATGGGCAACTCCGAAGTCGGGCACCTGAACTTAGGCGCAGGACGGATTGTGTACCAGGCACTGACGCGCGTGACCAAAGATATCAATGACGGCGGGTTTTTTCAAAACGCAGTCATTGATGCGGCCATTGAGAATGTGAAAAAAAACGGCTCAAAACTGCATCTGTACGGATTGGTTTCGGACGGCGGCGTACATAGCCACAACACACATCTGTATGCGTTTTTGAAAAAGGCAAAGGACAGCGGACTTAAGGATGTATTTGTACACTGCTTTATGGACGGACGCGACGTACAGCCGGATACCGGCAAAGGGTATATCGCGGAACTGCAGGATAAGTTAAAAGAAATTGGTGTGGGTAAAATCGCAAGCATTGTCGGGCGGTATTACGCGATGGACCGTGACAACCGCTGGGAACGTGTGAAGCAGGCATATGATATGCTGGTCTCTGGCACGGGCGAACTTAAAAAAGATCCGGTTCAAGCCATGCAGGACAGCTATGATGCCGATGTGTATGATGAGTTCATCAAGCCGATAACGATCGTAGAAGACGGCAAACCTGCCGGATTAATCAGTGAAAACGATACGATTATATGCTTTAACTTTAGGCCGGACAGGGCGCGGCAGATTACGCGTGCGTTTACGCAGGAGCCGTTTGAAGGATTTGAGCGTAAATTCTTTAATGTGTATTACTGCTCGCTGACCGAATACGATGCAACATTTAAAAATGTGCATGTTATCTACGAGCCGCAGTCGCTTGAAAATACGCTCGGCCAATATCTGGCGGCGAACGGATTAACGCAGTTCAGAATCGCGGAAACCGAGAAGTATGCGCATGTGACGTTCTTCTTTAACGGGGGCGTGGAGACGCCGAACCCGGGTGAAGACCGGTTCTTGATTCCATCGCCAAAGGTAGCAACCTATGACCTCCAGCCGGAGATGAGCGCGTATCAGGTGAAGGAAAAAGCGATCGAACGCATCAACAGCGGCGAATATGACGTGATGATACTGAATTTCGCTAATCCCGATATGGTAGGGCACACGGGTGTGTTCGAGGCGGCACGCGACGCCGTAAAGGCTGTGGATGAATGCGCCGGAGAAGTCGTGGAAGCGATTTTAAAGAACGGCGGAGAAGTGATGATTACGGCAGACCACGGGAATGCCGAACGCATGGTGGATGAATCGGGCGAACCGTTCACTGCCCATACGACAAATGTTGTTCCGTTTATACTGGTATCCGACCGGTATAAGGATGCGAAGTTGAAACAGGACGGGATTCTGGCGGATCTGGCGCCGACCTTGCTTGATTTAATGGGCATGGAAAAGCCGAAAGAGATGACCGGAAACAGCATGATTATCAAATAATATCATCAAAGAAAACATTCAAGGCAGCGGAAGACGAGCCGCTGTCTTTTTTGCGTTTAAAGCAGGGGTTTGATGCGCTCTTTAAAGAGATTTTCAGCCTGTCCGTCCAGCGTATCCAGACATTGCTGATATGCCGTAAGAAGCTGCTTGGCCTTTTTAGTCAGCTGGGCGCCCCCTCCGCCGGCACCGCCGGTTTTGGCATCAATCAGAGGTTCCCCGATTGCGGCTTCTGCCCTCCGGATGATGGCAATCGCCTTAGAGTACGCCATATTCATATGCCTTGCCGCTTTTGAGATGGACTGGGTTTCTTCGATGTATTGCAGCAGTGTGGCGGGTCCGGAACCGAAAAATGCACGCGGTGCGTCGTCCATAAAAATTTTAAACGATAATCCGTATTTAAACATCATCATTCCTCAAAAATAGGGTATAGGTTATCTTATCACAGGCAAAGAAAAAAGTATAATTGAAAAGGGCTTGTCAAGCGGGATAGAAACTTGTTAAAATTTGCATATCAATACGCGATCGGGGGCTCTGCCATGATTGAAATGAATCGTTGTTATGTCGTGGATGTAAACGGGAAGCGGTATTTTGGGGAAGCGGAAAGAAAAGGGAAGGTCATTTCGGGCAGCATTGTACCGGATAAGCCGGTTAAGGCAAGATGGATGTGCCTTGAGATGGTGTATTCGCTGCGTGATAAACAAATACTGGCGAACGGATTCCAGTCCTGGTCGCATACCTTTATGGCGGATAAAAACAGCCGGATGCCGCGGCTCAACCGGATGCTGGGCAACATTGTTGACCTTGAGTATTTCGGCGAAGAGCATTTCTACCGCGGCTCGCTGATAAAAGGCAGATGCCACAGCCATGAGTATTTACGGGTATTCAGCGGAGGGGAAGAAGAACTGTTCATCGGCAGTCTGGCGCCGGAAAAAGCATACGGCATCTTTGAAGTCGATTTCAGGACGAACCGCCTGCTATACCGCACTGATCTTGAAGGGCTGACGCTGAAGCCGGGCGAGCGGTTTGAGGGTATCCGGTTATTTGAGGACGAAACTGCAGCCGCCTATTTTAAACACCGAAAGTTAAAGTCCGGCATGCCGAAACGAATTTTCGGCTGGACGAGCTGGTATAACTATTATACGCAGATATCGGACGACGTGTTAACGGAGAACATCAAGGCAATTCAGGATGAGAAGCTGGACCTGGATGTTTTCCAGATTGACGACGGATTTGAAGCGCATGTCGGCGACTGGCTGGATCAGAATGAGCGGTTCCCGAACGGGATGGCGCCGCTGGCCGAGCGTATTAAATCGGCCGGCATGAAACCGGGCCTGTGGCTCGCGCCGTTTGCCTGTGAGGTAAGCTCGGATGTGTTTAAACATAAGGATATGCTGCTCAAAAATAAAAAAGGCAAATTACAGTCCGTCGGGTATAATCCGACATGGTCAGGCGTGTTCTATGGGCTGGATATGTATCATCTGGAAACGCGTGAATATTTAGAGCGTGTGTTTAAAACCGTGATTCATGAATGGGGATATAAGTTCCTGAAGCTGGATTTCCTGTATGCAGCCGCCATACTCCCGCGTGACGGGAAGACAAGGGCCATGGTGATGCATGATGCGCTGGAACTGATCCGGGAATATATCGGTAAGGTGCCGTATATCGCGTGCGGATGCCCGATCGGCGTTGCGGCGGGCATGTGTGAGTATATGCGCGTCGGGCCGGACATCTCGCTGACCTATGAGGATAAACCGCTGAAAGCACTGGGATACCGTGAGCGCATTTCGACGCGGTCGAATATGGATAACACCGAGAACCGCTGGTTCTTAAACGGGCATGCATTTATGAATGACCCGGATGTATTTATCCTGCGTGACACCGATGATGTGAAGCTCTCTGAAGAAGAGAAGCGGGATTTGTTTGCGCTCAACATGGAAAAGAGCGGATTGGTGTTCTTTTCGGACGATATAAAGGCGTATGATTTATCCGATAAAAACAACGTGGAATACCTGATCAAGAAACTGCCGCACCGGTTTAAATAATATTCATGGTTTGTTCGGTTCGGCGTGCAGCCGCTTATGGTATAATGGATGCCACAAACGGATAAGGAATGAATGATGGATCGATTTAAAATACAAGCAAGCTATAAACCTTCCGGCGACCAGCCGAAGGCGATTGAGGAACTGACCAAAGGCGTTGAACAGGGTGAGGCGTCTCAGGTACTATTGGGCGTAACCGGATCGGGCAAGACCTTTACGATCGCGAACGTTATTGAGAACGTCCAGAAGCCGACACTGGTGCTCAGCCACAATAAAACGCTGGCGGCCCAGCTTGCCGGAGAGTTTAAGCAGTTCTTTCCGGAAAACGCGGTGGAGTACTTTGTCAGTTACTATGACTATTACCAGCCGGAATCCTACATCCCCCGGTCGGACCTCTATATTGAAAAAGACCTAAGTATCAACGAGGAGATTGACCGGCTGCGGCACTCCGCGACATCAGCGCTTCTGGAGCGGCGGGATATCATTGTGGTGTCCAGTGTATCGTGCATTTACTCGCTGGGTTCGCCGAAGGAATACCAGGACATGAGCGTTTCTCTGCGTCCGGGCATGCACTATCCGATTAAGGAGCTGGCAAAGGCGCTGGTGGCGATTAACTTTGAGCGCAACGATATTGATTTTGAGCGCGGATGTTTTCGCGTTCGCGGGGATACGGTCGAGATTTTCCCATCGAGCACATTTGAAAAAGCGCTCCGGATTGAGTTTTTCGGGGACGATATCGAACGGATATCTGAGATTGAGGTGGTGACCGGCAGGCGTACGCTGGATTTAAAGCATATCGCTGTTTTCCCCGCGACCCATTACGCAATCGGCAGAGAGTCGATTGAGCGCGGAATCACCCAGATTGAACAGGACCTTGAAATGCAAATCAAGTTTTTTCAGGACAATGGGAAACTGCTGGAGGCCGAGCGGATTGCGCAGCGGACCAAATACGATATTGAGATGATGCGGGAGATCGGGTATTGCACCGGCATTGAAAACTATTCGCGCTATTTTGACGGCCGGTCGGCCGGTGAGCCGCCGTTTACCCTGCTGGATTATTTTCCGGATGATTTCTTAATGGTCATCGATGAGTCGCATGTAACATTGCCGCAGGTGCGCGCCATGTATAAGGGTGATTTCAGCCGGAAGGACAACCTCGTCAATTACGGATTCAGACTGCCGGCGGCGTATGACAACCGCCCGTTGCGGTTTGATGAATTTAACACCCGGATCAAGCAGACCATTTATGTTTCAGCCACGCCCGCGGAATATGAGCGGGAGTTGTCGGGCAATCATATCGTGGAACAGATTGTCAGACCAACCGGGCTGGTGGATCCGGAAGTAGTGGTCAAGCCCATCGCCAATCAGGTGGACGATTTGATGGCGGAGATCCATGCAACAACCGAAAGGGGATTCCGGACACTGGTCACGACGCTGACCAAGAAGATGGCGGAGCGGCTGACCGAATACTACGAAAGCGCCGGACTGAAAGTGCGGTATATGCATTCGGATGTCGATACGCTGGACCGGATGGCAATTATCCGCGGACTGCGCTTAAAAGAATTTGACGTGCTGATTGGCATCAACCTGTTGCGTGAAGGGCTGGACCTGCCCGAAGTTGCGCTGGTTGCGATACTGGATGCCGACAAAGAAGGCTTCTTAAGAAACGAAACGTCACTCATTCAGACAATCGGACGTGCGGCGCGGAATGCGGACGGCCGGGTTATTTTATATGCTGACCAGATGACGCGTTCAATGGAAGCGGCGCTGAAAGAAACAAACCGCCGCCGTGACGCCCAGCATGCCTATAACGAAGCGAACGGCATTGTGCCGCAAACGATTATAAAGGCGGTCGCGGATGGCCTTGAAATATCCATATCATCCAAAGACGGCGCACAGACGATTGAAGACCTGAGCCCGAAGGAAATTGAAGCCGAAATTGTACGGCTTGAAGAACGCATGAAGCGGGCCGCAATGGAGCTGGAGTTTGAATTGGCCGCGGCACTGCGTGATGAGATTATTGTCTTAAACGGCAGGCTGAAAAAGAAGAATAAGAAAAGATGACGCAAAAGGACGAAGAAATAAAACGCATCATGATGGAGCTGGCAAAAAGGCTGGGATTTGATGATGTCCGGTTTTATAAGAGCCCGCTGCCTGAGGCCGGGAATACCGCGGTTTTGCTGTTTAAAGGCTATATACCGTCTGGTGAAAAAGCGGAAGCGGGAAAGATTGCGTTGTCGCCGTATTATCCATGTTCACATACCGCATATATGGGCACAAAAGAGCTCGTCCGCGAGCTGAACGAAACCTATCAGATCAAGGCTGAGCGGTCGAACGTTCTGCATTATAAGGGGCTGGCGGTATCCGAAAGCGGACGCATCGGTCTGAACTCGCTGTATTACCATGATCAGATGGGTTCATTTCTGTCCATGCAGTGCTTGGTTTTTGATTTAAATGAACCGCCGGAAACTTATCCAGCGCATGATGCGTCCTGCCAAAAGTGCGGGGCTTGCATAGCCGCATGCCCGACGGGTGCAATCACGCAAAACGGATGGGAACGTGAAAAGTGCCTGCGCCACTTGTTTAATGCCGGACTGCCGGATTATGCCAGAGCGCATGTCTATGAACTGCTGGGCTGTGAGCGGTGCCAGCTTTGCTGCCCGATGAACAGCGAAGAACGCAGACCCCCAACGGTATTTGACCTAAAAGAAGTCATAGAAGGCAGGCTGACCAAAACACTGAAGGCGGTTGCCGGAACGAATATGGCGACCCGGACGAAGCTGCTGACTCAGGCGATGTGCTATGCGGCGGCAAACGGACGGACGGAATGCCTGGATGCTGTCTCGGCGCTGACACAGGATGATTCGGTGCTGATTAAGGAAATAGCGGTTTGGGCGGCAGGCGTGCTGAAAAATGCCGCGCATACAGGCGGAAAGTAAGAACAGGTTGCGATTCTGACGAATCTGATATATAGTGATAGTCACATTTAGGTGACGAGAGGAACGGGTCAACGGAATCATGAAGAATAAACTTTTGTTTGGCAATATCATTGCGTTTTTAGCATATTTGATGTGGGGCGTACTGCCGCTCTACTGGGGACTGCTCGGCAGAGTACCGTCTTTTGAAATCGTCGTTCATCGGATTACGTTGTCTTTTTTGCTTTTAGGGTTAATGTTCCTGATTCAAAAAAGAAAAGATGTCTTTGTTGTATTAAAGGATAAGAAAACAAGAAACTATATTATAATGGCAGGATTGGCACTATTAATCAACTGGTCGGCATTTATTGTGGCGGTACTGGCGAATCGCGTAATGGAGTGCAGCCTTGCGTATTATATCAATCCGCTGATTGTAATCGCGATTGGGATGCTGTTCTTCAAGGAGCCGGCGGGATGGCTGAAGCTGACAGCAGTCGGCTTGGCTTTGGCCGGCGTGCTGATTTTGATTTTTGGGTATCATCAGGTACCTTACTTTGCATTAATAATGGCATTTAGCTTTAGTATCTATGGTGTTCTGAAAAAACAGATTAAAGTTGATCCGTTTATTGGGTTATTTTTAGAGATGATGGTGCTTGTACCGCTTGCACTGGGCATGGAGATTTATTTATTGAGCACAGGCGCCAGCGTGTATTTCGGCGGACTCGGCAGTGTCTGGTTCTTCCTGTTGCTGCTGTTGAGCGGATTTTTAACAATGCTTCCGCTGGTATTGTATAATACGGGACTACACATGATATCGCTCGGCAACATCGGGTTCTTACAGTTTATCACGCCGACATTGATGTTTTTAATCGGGGTGTTTGTGAACGGTGAACTTTTCACCAGAACGCACTTAGTCAGTTTTGCATTTATCTGGCTTGCGGTGATTATCTACTGCATTAATCTTGCGCTGGGATCAAAAGCGCGGCGGGAATTAAAACGATAACTTCATAAAAAAAGATTACGGCTGTGAGCCGTATCTTTTTTTATGCGCCGATCCGCCCAGATAATCACACTTAATACCCTGATAAGTATGGGCAGCGGTCATCTGTTTAACAATCTCATCACGTATCGCCCACCAGCTACGGTTAAAGTTTGCGGTCAAGCTGTCTTTTTCGGGGATGCGGCCGATCAGCCGCTCGACATAGATATCGGGCGACAGATATTCTAAGAATGCAGTCACACGTGCCATGTATTCGGCTTCGCTCCATAAAGGCAGTTCCCCGGCGGCATACAGCGCTTCAAATGAACTGTCCTTTGCGATGTAAAGGCTATGCAGTTTCACGCCGTCCACTTGAAGTGCGGAGACCAAGCGCGAGGTCCGGATGACGTCGTCCATGCTGTCATAAGGCAGGTCCGGGATAATGTGAACCGAGACCGCCAGCCCGGCCTGTTTTAACCGTAGGACGGCATCCACGAACTGGGCGGTGTCATGGCCGCGGTTAATTTTTTCTAAGGTGGCATCATTGGCCGTCTGCAGGCCAAGTTCCAGACAGATATCAACAGGATGGTCTTCCTGTACTCCGGTCAGTACGGAGATAATGCTGTCTGTGACGCAGTCCGGACGCGTGGCGATATTGACGGCGACGACATCGTCAGCCAGTGCGGCAAGCACCAGCGCCTTCAGTTCTGCTTCCGGCAGGTAAGTGCCGGTATAATTTTGAAAATAGGCGATAAACTTTGTGCGTGGTATTTGTTCCCGATATAGGCTTTGTTTTGCGCCAGCTGTTCAGGGACGGACAGGGTATCGCTTAAGGATTCGAATCCGGCGCCCACGCCGGCGCAGTATGCACATCCGCCCGTGCCCAGAATCCCGTCACGGTTCGGGCATGAGCCCGGAATATTAACCGGCAGTTTATATACCTTTTCGCCGTATTTGGTTTTTAAATATTCGGAATACGGATAATAAATTCGCATCGGCAGTCCTTTCATTTCCTAAAAGCAATATAACATATTTGGCGGCTGAATGGTATTTTATACGAGTTCAGCGGCAATAAAAAAGACCGGCGCATTCACCGGTCTTGTGATTGTTGTATTATCCGTTTGCTGCATTATAGGCGAAGTTTACGGCTGCCTGGTGGTCAGCATCGACTGTGCCCGTGCCATGGCCCTTAGAGCCGGCAAAGTGGATACAGAAGTGACCGCCGAATCCGGAACTTGGACTATAGTCCACATCATGCGGCATGCCGTTCATGGATGCAGCATAGGTGGTTCCGCCGATTGTTACCCAGATCGGACATCTTGCCCATTTCCAGGATCCGCCGTAAGCGGCTTTCATGGTTGCTGTATCCGATGCACTGACAGGAGTACAGTCGGCATGCAGAGTGGTGTTACCCCGGACAACTTTAAACTGTGCGCCGGTCGCAACCACAGTAACCGTAGCGGTTTTTCCCTTAGAGAAGATACCGTTGATAGAATCCCAGCTGGATTTATGCACCGTACCGAGGGATGCAAGTACGGCTGAGGTTGACGATGTGGTATAGAAATTGATCCGTCCGCCGCCGGCCCCGGTAGTTACGCCGGAAGAACCGCTGCTGGACGAACTGCCGCCGGAAGAACTGCTTGTTTTAACAACGGCTTTGATGCCGTTATCCGCATAAAGCATTTCCAGCGTCTGTTCACCCGCAATCCCGTCCGGGGACAGGTTTGCCGCAAGCTGAAAATCTGCGACCGCCTGCTTGGTGGCTCTGCCATAATATCCGGTTGCAGAAGCGGATAGGAATCCGCGTGCCTTCAATTCTTTTTGAAGCGTTTTAATGCGCGATCCGCTCATTTCTGGTCTTAAGATAAGAGTTTCCTGGTTTGACTGAGTGACCAGTACATGTTCCTTTGCGACAAAACCGATGACATCGGTATCGCTGTCACAATCATCCGCTGCAATCTGAATCTTATACCAGTCGCCGTATACGTCCACAATTTTAACGGGCGTATCCTCTTTAACCTGCGTGATGACCGTGCTGTAGGTTCCCGGGCTGACGCGTACACGCAGACCGGAAGAATATATCTTTGCATCATAAGAGTCTTCGCTGGGCACGAACAGCATATCCCGCTTGACATATCCGCGGTAGTTGCCGAAAACAACGCGCACAAAATCGCCCTCTTCGTCATAGACGCCCACACGTGAACCTTCGTCTAATTCACAGACGATGGGGGAGTCTTCGGAGGGTCTTAAATATAGTTTGGTCAGATCAACATCAATGCTGCCTTCTTCAAACTTTGCGTCTGCATTTGCGCTGATCGGGAATAATGCCAGTACACCGACCAGAACAATTAAATAAAAAAACTTAGTATGTTTCATCAAGTTTTTATCCTTAAATGGGTGTGTCATAAGCATTACAATAATATTACAAAGGCAGAACGAACGCAAGAAAACAATGGTTTTCCAGCGTGAAATTAATAAGCTGTTCATAAATTCGGCGGTGTAAATGACATTTAATGGAAGGTAAGAAAGCTATTTTCCGGATGAAATAAGGGGGTGTTCATAGAATGTTTGCTAGTCCCGTATATTGAATGATGTTATAATGTAAAACGATTATGGAAGGCGGAATACTTTTCGATGTTTGGATATATTGTACCGGACAAACCGGAACTTAAGATCAAAGAGTTTGACACCTTTCAGGGGTATTACTGCGGATTATGTAAGCAGCTGAAACAAGACTATACGTTTTTCTCACGGATGTTTTTAAACTACGACTGCGCCTTTTTAAGCCTGATTCTGGATGCCGTCACGGACAGCCAGCCGGAATGCGGACGGGAAACGTGTGCGTTCAGCCCGGTGAAGAAAAAATGTGTGGTGCATGCGGATACCGCTAAATATGCAGCGGCGATTAATGTCATGCTGGCCAAGAACAGCATCCGCGACCATATCCATGACGAAAAGAAAATTTATCTGCTTCCGGCGGAAGCAATGCTGGTTCCCGGCTATAAAAGGGCGAAGCGGGATTATCCGGAAGCCGAAGAAACCATCGTGCATGCACTGGAAAAGCTGACCGTTTGGAAGAAACGAAGGAACGGGATATCGATAAGGTGGCGGATGTGTTTGCCGTTATGCTGTCGGAGCTGGTGACAGCGGGGGCGGAAACGAGCAAGATTGCGTTTAAACATCTGGGCTATCATATCGGGCGGTGGCTTTATCTGATCGATGCGTATGACGACATCGAAAAGGATTTAAAACACCGGTCGTATAATCCGCTGGTTCTGCGGTTTGCGTATACGCCGAAAGAAGGAACCGAAGCATTCAGAAAGAGAATTGACGAGGATATCCGGTTTAATTTATACTATTCATTGTCTGAGGCGTCGAACGCCTTTGAACTGATTGATTTTAAGAAAAACCGGAACCTTTTAGAAAATATTATCTATTCGGGATTAAAGAAAAAAACCGAATACGTACTGGCGAAAGGAGCAGCAACCGAATAATGGACCCATACAGCGTCTTGGGTGTGAGCGCATCAGCCTCTGATGAGGAGATTAAGCGGGTATACCGCGAACTGGTTAAAAAATACCACCCGGACAAATACAGAGACAGCGACTTAAAAGATCTCGCCGATGAAAAACTGAAAACGATTAACAAAGCGTATGATGAAATAACACGTATGCGGAAAAACGGCGGCTCAAGCGGACAGAGTTACGGGTCAGGCGGTTATCGTTATAATGCGTACGGTTCGGCAGGCGGCGCCAATTTTGCGCGTATCCGGATGATGATTCAGATGCGCCAGCTGAATGAAGCCGAACGCGAACTGGATGCCATGAGCAACCATAATGCGGAATGGCATTATTTAAAAGGCGTCATCAGCATGCAGCGCGGATGGGCGGATGGTGCAAAGGAGCACTTTAAAAAAGCCATGGAAATGGCGCCCTCAAATGTGGAATACCAGCAGGCATATAATGCGATGTTCAACCAGAACCGCCAGTACCGGAACTACTACGGAAACACCGGCGGCATGGACGCGTGCAACTGCTGTACCTGTGCGCTGTGCTCGGACTGCTGCTGTGAATGCATGGGCGGGGATTTGATCAGCTGCTGCTAAAGGACGGGTGAAGAATTAATTATGGTTAGGCTAAGCTCAGACAGCTACGCGATCAGCATCACGGGGATGATGGGTGCGCTTGCGTTGCTGTTTTTATATCTGGCGGCAATCCTGCCGGTCGGTAAACTGTCAATGTACGCAATTGCTTCTTTGTTTACGATTGCAATGTGTATTGAACAGCGGACGCTGTTTGCCATTATTATGTTTATCGGCGTGAGCGGGCTGTCCCTGCTGATTTTGCCGAATATTTTAGCGGCGCTCCCGTATGTACTGTTTTTCGGGCATTACGGGATTGCCAAATACCACTTTGAACAAATCAAGGACAAGGTTTTTGCGTTTGCGCTTAAACTCATCTATTTTAATGCCGGGCTTATGCTGAATTATTTCCTGGCGAGGAACATCATGCTGGACTCCATTCCGGATTTCCTGAAAGACAGCTTTTGGATATTCCTGCTGGCTGCACAGGTTGTGTTTGTCGCATACGACTTTATCTATTCGCAGCTGGCGATGCTGTATTATAACCGCATCCGCCGGTTTTTGATGAGAAGAGGGGACAGATGAAACGGCTCAGCGATACCCATTTGATTGCAAAACTGGAATCACTGCCAATGTCGCCCGGCGTCTATTTGATGAAAGACGAGTCGGGCGAAGTGATTTATGTGGGTAAAGCAAAAGCGCTGAAAAAACGCGTTAAATCATATTTTGAAAACATCTCCGCAAAAGAGCCCAAAACCCAGGCGCTGGTCGAACGGATTGTTGATCTCGACTATGTAATGACCAAGACGGAAATTGAAGCGCTGGTTTTGGAATGCAGTCTCATCAAGGAGTACGACCCTTATTACAACATCATGATGACGGACGGCAAGGGCTATCCGTATATCCGCATCGATTACAGCGAGGTGTACCCGCGGATGGAAGTCGTGCGCAAGGTGGAGATGGACGGCGCCAAATACTTCGGACCGTACACATCGGCCTTTGAGGTGCGCGAGGCACTGGACGCACTTTATATGCTGTACCCGCTGAGACAGTGCAGCAAGCATATCGGGGAACAGCCGAAGAAGAATGACCGCCCGTGCCTGTATTATCAGATGGGCACCTGCCCGGCGCCGTGCGTCGGATATATTGATCGGGAAACTTACCGCGGGCATCTGGATAAAGCGGTTGATTTTTTAAAGGGCGGGGTAAAGCCGGTTGTGGCGGCGCTGACTGAGAAGATGCAGACCGCATCGGACAACCTGGAGTTTGAAAAAGCCGCCGGAATCAGGGACAAGCTTGCTGCAATCCGGTCAATGATGGAAAAACAAAAGATCGGATCTACGGATCTGAGCGAACGGGATTTTATTGCCATGGCGGCACGGCATGGCCAGGCGGTGCTGCAGTGCTTCTTTTTAAGAAAAGGGGCGGTGTCGCATACCCAAAAATACTTTCTATCGTTTAATGATGAGGATGACCTAAGCGTTATTGAATACGGAATCAAACAGCATTACAGCAATACGCAGGATATTGGCAAACGGATTTTTGTCAATGCACTGCCGAATGAAACAGCGTTGATCGAGCAATGGCTGAGCGAAAAGCGCGGCACAAAGGTCAGCCTGATGTTACCGCAGAAGGGCGATAATAAAAAGTTGCTTGAAATGGCTGCGGAAAATGCGCGGGAGTCGCTTGACCGACGGATTAAGGAACGCGTACGCGAATACTCACGCACCATCGGCGCGGCGGAAGAACTCCGGCAGGCACTGGGGATTCCGTTTAAGCTGGAGCGTATTGAGTGTTATGATATATCCAACATACAGGGGACTGACAAGACGGCATCGATGGTAGTGTTCACCGACGGGAAGCCGAATTATAAGGAATACCGCAAGTTTAAGGTCAAGACTGTCGAAGGCGCGGACGACTTTAAGAGCATGCAGGAAGTGCTGTCCCGCCGCCTGAGCCGCGGAAAGCGCGAGTATGAACAAGCGGAAGAATCGGACAGCGCACCGGCCGGCGGATTTGCTGTATTACCGTCGCTCATGGTGATTGACGGCGGAAAAGGACAGCTGAACGCGGTGCTGGAGATTTTGGACGGATTCGGCATGGCAATACCCGTGGTCGGGCTGGCGAAGAAGGAAGAAGAGATTTTCCTGCCCGGTCACAGCGAGCCGGTTGTGCTGGACAAAGACGACGAAGCACTGAAACTGCTGCAGCGCATCCGCGACGAAGCGCACCGCTTTGCGATTTCATATCACCGGCAGCTGAGGACCAAGCGCACCATCCGGTCAGAACTGGATGATATACCCGGTGTCGGCTTTGAACGCAAGATTGCATTACTCCGGACATTCGGCAGTGTGGAACGTATCAAGCAGGCAAGCGTGGACGAGCTGGAAGCCGTAAAGGGCGTGCCTAAGAATACGGCCAAAGCGGTATTTGATTATTTTAAAGAGTATTAATCTGGACTGTGACAAACGGAGGGTAAGGTGTTATGGTAAAGAGACAAGAACGTTTTAAAGTCGTTCATAAAGACGGCGGACTGATGACGCGAAAGATTCTGGTGGATAAAGAAACGGGCGTCAACTACCTGTTTATATCGGAAGGGTATTCGGGCGGATTGTGTCCGCTTTTGGATCAGGAAGGGAAACCGGTCGTGACATCGGTGAGCCGGTATCAATATGATGAATAAACAAAGGACGGCAGAATGATGAAAAAATTTATTGCGCCGCTGATATTTGGCATATTGGTGATTGCGGCTGTATGCGCTTATTTAATTTTTGTAGGAACGGCGATTCGGATGCCGATTGCACTGGCAGTGTGCGGTGCAGTGGCCGCCGCATTTTTAGCAGCGATGGTTGTAACGTTGGTGCGGCGTTACCGTGAAATTAAAGAAGAAAAGGATGACGATTTAAGCCAGTATTAGTTTAAGAAAAAGGAGAATACAAATGATTTTAGTAAATACAGATTTTATCACGGGCAAAGAAGTGGAAACGCTTTCGGTGGTTAAAGGCGCAACGATTCAATCCAAGCATCTTGGCAAGGACATTATGAGCGGGTTTAAAACCATCGTAGGCGGCGAGCTGACACAATATTCAGAAATGCTGAATGAGGCAAGGGCTATCGCAACTAAGCGCATGGTCAAAGAAGCGGAAGCGTTAGGTGCGGACGGCGTTATCAATATCCGTTATGCAACCAGCAACATTATGCAGGGTGCGGCGGAGGTCATGGTTTACGGCACTGCTGTTAAATTTAAATAAGGCTTAAACGGAGGCATATTGGAAGACCGACAGACGATTCGAAAAAAACACATCAAGCTTGCCGTAACACTGGTTGCGATTGGTGGATTGATTCTGATTGCTTATTATTTTTTTGAGCGGTATGGATTGATTGAGTTCTTCCAGTCCGGCGAGGAAATACAGGCATATGTTAAAGGCTACGGCGTTTGGGCGCCGCTGGCGTTTTTAGTGCTCCAGATTGCACAGGTCATTATCACACCGATTCCCGGCAACGTAACCACCATTGCAGGCGGCCTGCTGTTTGGGTTCTGGCCGGCATTTATTATCTCGATTATCGCGGTTTATATTGGATCAATGGTTTGCTTTTGGCTGGCGCGCAAATACGGACGACCGCTGGTCATCAAGTTGGTAAAAGAAGAAACTGTGGATAAGTACCTGAAAGAACTTTCCACCCGCCAGCGGCTGGGACTGATTCTGATTTTCCTGTTTCCGTTTTTTCCGGATGATACAATCTGCCTGATTGCGGGATTGACGCCGATTGCGACAAAGGAGTTTTTCTGGTTGATGGCGCTGACCCGTCCGTGGGGAATATTGGGCTCGGCGCTTCTGGGTGCGAATGTTATTACCATTCCGGTATTGGGATGGGTGATTATTGCAATCGCGACCGCGGCCGTTTTTGCGGCGGCGATGGTCTGGGGCCCTAAGATTGAAGAAAAAGTTAAATCGTGGTATAAACATTTAAAAGAGACGATATAAGCGGAGGAAATGAGAAAATGAAGGTGTGCCCGATATGCGGAGTGGAATACAGCGATAAAGCAGAATTCTGTAAGAAATGCGAGACTGTATTGATTGACAAGCCGGAGCCGAAACCGGAGGTGCCGACCAATTATAAGCGGTTATTTCTGATGATTTTGTTTACATTTTTATTTATCGGATTTATCGCGGCGATTTATATGCTGCTGGGTCGTCTGCTGCTGAAGTAAAATGCGGATTACAAATGGTACATGGTCACAAATGAAAGAAACCTGATTCTCGATTTTATGAAATTTAAGTTTTCGGTTTAGGATTCTTTTTTTGTGGGTATATATAAACGTTAAATAATGCCCAAAAGAAAGGAGCAACAAATGAAACAAAAAGGACTTATTCTATTTATTATTCTATGTTTAGTTTTAACAATGCCGGCCGTCGGCTTCGCAGCTGATGAAGAAGAACCGGCTAAAATCGCAGATGTTGCATTTAAGGATGTCTTAAGGGGCATGCTGCATAAAGGGGTTTATGACGATATCTACCCGTCCGAGCTTGAGGCGTTTACCGGGCATATGGACTTTTCGGACATGGGCATCACAGACTTAAGAGGGCTTGAGTACTTTGTCAATGTGACCAGCTTTGACTTCTCTTATAATGAGATTGACACACTGCCGACCAAGATCAGCCAGATGGATAATCTGGAGGCGCTGGACTTGAGCTTTAACGAGATGTATGACTTGCCGTCCAACATTGCGGATGCGCCGAATCTTGATACCCTCAATGTATCCGGCAACAAGCTGAGCGGCCTGCCGGTAAGGATTCAGGAGATGGTGAACCTGAAGAACCTGGACATTTCGGCGAACCGCTTTGAGGAGCTGCCGCACCGGCTGGTCTATCTGGAGCTGGAATCCTTTAACTGCAACTACAACTTCCTTGACTTCTCGGATGACAACCAGAATAAGAAAGACCTGGATGCGATGAAGGTCAGCGGTGATCTTTTAGCCTCCGACCAGCTGGCGAAACTGCCGGCAATCAGCTATGAAACCGACAACGGCGATTTTAAGGTGAAATGGCGGGCAATCGACGATATCACTTTCGCAGACGGAACAAAGGCAGTAGTCTCAGGCTATTCAATTCTGATGGACAGTGAGTTTATCAAATCGGTTGGTCCGGAAGAAACCGAGTATTCCTTTGGATGGATGGAAGCGGGCAGCTATATACTCTCGGTATCGCCGGATTATATTGTAGACGGATACGGAGATTTCCCGATCCGGTCATATACGGTATATAACGGCGCGGTGTTCGGCCAGGACGGTCCGTATCTGCCGGAAGATGAAGAAGCCGAAGCAGCCGGAGATACACAGACGGTTGCCGCGGATACAGGCGAAGACAACGGCGATGCGGTTGTCAGTGAAACGCCAAGATCGACTGACGCACAGTCCGCTGAAAAAGAAGGCTTAAGCATTTTAACGCTGGTACTGATCGGCGCGGTGGTGCTGCTTGCCGCGGGACTGATTACAATGGTGGTTGTCTTCTTAAAGAAAGACAAACAATAAGGCGTGTAAATCGGGCGATTATTTAACAAATGATTCGGCTCCGGCGGTTTTCTGCCGGAGCCTTTTACATTAATGTTTTCCAAAATCAGACACTGGACTTAATAAACTGTGTTATAATAACTTATCAATCGATGAACTTAAGATGAAGTGAAACCATATTGATAGAGAGGTGTTTTTGATAATGAAAAAAGCATGGATACTGATTTTAGTGGTGTGCATGATGCTGGTATTGCCGATGACCGCGTATGCTGAAAACGAAGTGAGCATTGCCGATGCCAAACTGAAAAATGCTCTGCGTGATCTTTGCGGAAAAGGCGCAAGCGATCCGCTGATGCCGTCCGAGCTGGCGGCGCTGACCGGAACGGTAGACCTGAGCAGCAAGGGCATCACGAATATCAGGGGAATTGAGTACCTGACGGGTGCGACAGCAATTGATCTCAGCCATAATGACATTGACTATGAAACCTTTTCGTCCAAAGTCAGCAATCTGGTGAAGCTGGAAGAACTGGATTTAAGCTTTAATGAACAGGCCTACACCTTCCCAACGGAAGTGACGAAAATACCCAACCTGAAAACGCTGAACATGGCGGCGAATAAGTTTACCGGACTGCCGGGTGCAATGGCGGACATGACGGCGCTGAAAAGCCTGAACCTGTCGGCGAACCGGCTTGAGATTTTTCCCGATGTGCTGAAAGAACTCAGCCTGGATTATCTGAACCTTGACTATAACTTCTTTAACCTTGCCGACGGAAGTGCTGACCGGAAGGACATTGATGAAATGGTGGTAACCGGCGAATATCTGGTCTACCGCCAGCTGCTGAAACTGCCGGCAGTGACCTATGCCACGAATGGCAGCAAGCTGAAAATTAAATGGTATGGGCTGGAGGATATTCCTTTCTATGACGGCACTTACGGTACGGTAGCCGGCTACACGATTCTGGTCAACGGTGCGTTTGTGGCAAACGTCAGCGCAAGCGCGCGTTCTTATGAATATGACGCCGTTGCCGGTACGAAATACCGCCTGGCGGTCAGCCCGAGCTATCAGATTGAAGGATACGGCAATTTTGATGTGCGCCAGTATACGACGATCGAAGATTGTTATTTAGGATCTAGCGGGCCGGAACTGCCGAATAATCCGGAGCCGGTATTGTATGAAAATGCGTATGCGACCCCGGCGCCCACCCCGACTCCGACGCCGACACCTGAACCGACCCCGACCCCGACCCCGACGCCTGAACCGACGGCAATTTCGGAGCCTTCCGCATCACCGGCGGCTGCGACCGGACTGTTCGGCGCATCAATGCTGCTGACCGTGGTGCTGCTGGCTGTGATCTTGTTGTTAATCATTGTCATCACGGTGTTGCTGGTTGTGATTTTAAGGAACAAGAATATTAAGGGCAAGAACGACGGCGAAGAAGACGAAAAAAAATAATACGTTAATCTGATTAAACCTCCGCATTTGTTCATGCGGGGGTTTTTTATTTATAAGCAAAAAATTAGTATGGCTAAGGATTGAACAACCCATCGGCATATGATATAGTATGCGGTAACAGAAGCACGGAAAAAGCCTGAAGATTCAGGGCTTTTTCATAAGGAGCGGCGTATGGCGGCGATATTCTTAAAAAGCTTGATTATCGGATACAGCGGGGCGGTGATGCCGGGTGCGCTGTTGACATACGTCATGAACCAGAGCATGAAAAAGGGAGTTAAAGTCGGCTATCTTGTGATTGCGGGGCACGCGCTTTTAGAGACCGTGCTGATGGTACTGATATTCCTCGGGCTTAACCAGGTGCTGGCATCCAATGCAATGAGCATCATCGTTTCGTTCTTCGGCGGCGGGCTTTTGATTTATCTCGGCATCAAGGGCATTATGGAAATCCTGACCGGAAAGCTGACGGTGGCGTTTGACGAATCCGCAAAGACAGACAGCGACGGGAAAGTCGTACTGGCCGGCGGACTGATCTCGCTGGCGAATCCATATTTTATTATCTGGTGGGCAGGCATCGGCATGGTGCTGCTTTTTGAGGCGTATCATTTATTCGGAATCACGGGTGTGCTTTTATTCGGTATCGGGCACTTCTTGGCGGACTTGAGCTGGTATGTGTTTATTTCGCTTTTGGTTTCCAAAACCAAGGGATTTTTGAACATCAAAGTCTACCGTATCGTGGCATTTGTCCTATCCGCCGCGTTGGTGGCATTCGGTATTTATTATGTGATTTCGGGATTTAAGTTTATCGGAATATTATAAAATTGATATAAAGAGGAAGATGCAATGATTATTAGCGAAGAAAAAGCGCTTGAGCTGGTTGACCGTTACGGCAGTCCGCTGTATGTATACGATGAGACCATTCTGCGTAACCGGTGCCGCGAGCTGAAGGCGCTGCTGCCGAATAAGAATTTCCGTGTGAACTATTCCGCAAAGGCGAATACCAATCTGGAAATTCTAAAAATCGTACATGACGATGGCCTGCTGGTTGACGCGATGTCGCCCGGCGAGATTTATATTGAGATGCTGGCGGGATACCAGCCGGATGAAATCCTGTATATTGGTAACAACGTATCCGCTGAAGAGATGCAGTACGCCATTGACCGCGATATATTGGTCAGTGTGGACTCGCTGTCCCAGCTGGAAACCTACGGCATGATCAATCCGAACAGCAGGGTTGCGGTCCGCTTTAATTCCGGAGTCGGCACCGGACACCATGAGAAGGTCGTAACAGGCGGAAAGAAAACCAAGTTCGCGGTGCAGAAGGATTTTGTCCCGCAGGTGAAAGAACTGCTTAAAAAGTATAATCTCACGCTGGCAGGCATTAACCAGCATATCGGCTCGTTTTTCCTGCGGCCGGATGAATATGTGGATGGCGTGCGTGCACTGCTGGAGATTGCAGTTCAGTTTCCGGGCATGGAATTTATCGACTTCGGCGGAGGCTTCGGTATCCCATATGAAACCTCGCATCGGCTGGATCTGGCAGAGTTAGGACGGATGCTGGATGAAACGCTGGATGGTTTCTTAGCGGAATATGATAACAAGGATATCTTGTTTAAAATTGAACCCGGCCGGTATATTGTCGCAGAGTGCGGGGTGCTGCTCGGCACGGTGCACAGCGTTAAAGATAATTACGGCAGGCGCTATGTGGGCACAGACCTCGGTTTCAATGTGCTGCAGCGTCCGATGATATATGATTCGTACCATCATGTGGACTGTGTTAAACGCAACGGAAAAACAAAAGAAACTGAAATTGTGTATATTGCCGGAAACATCTGTGAATCCGGGGATCTGATTGCAAAAGAGCGCGACCTTTACCGCGCGGATATCGGCGATGTGATTGCGGTTAAGGATGCGGGTGCATACGGGTTTGCCATGGCATCTAATTATAACTGCAGGATGCTGCCGGCGGAGGTGCTGATCGACCAGAACGGAAAAGACCGGCTGATCCGAAAGCGTGAAACGCTGGAGGATCTGGTCAGACAATTTGATATTTAACAGCGGGGCGGGTAACCGCCCTGTTTTTATGCTATGGAATTTCATAGTGATGCAAAATATGGTATAATTAGTTAGCACATATAATCATTTAATAATGAAATCAGAAACAATCTCAATACGGCCTATGAGAAAGGCATAACGGTTGAAAGGTGTGTACCCAGAAAAGGAGCAGGCATATGAAGAAACGCAAATGCTTAGCAGGGCTGGTTTTGGCAATGATGCTGATACTCGGATATACCATACCCGCAGCCGCCACGGACGGCAGTTTTGAAGTAACCTTCATCGTGAACGGGTTTGACGGAGCAACGCCGCTGACCAATATCAATGTCGAAATGTTCGGGAGAACAAAGAATACCGATAATCACGGCGCCTGTACGTTTAAACTCAAAAATCTGCCGGACTCAGCTGGCTACCCATTCAGTATTACGGATAACACCGGAGCACAGTTTGGATTCGGAACGGTTACGATTGACCGTGCAGATGAGACCGGGATCATGGCGCGTCCCGCCGGAGCGGCAGGACAGTTCGGCATTCAGCTGTATTATAATGATTTCACCTCATTTTTCACGATTGTATCGATAATTGACCAAGCCAATGTTTGGTCGGTGGATATGCTGGACTTTGACGAAGCGTATCCTGACTTTGCGTCGGAACCCGAACCCCAGCAGGAACCGCCGCATGAGGAGCCGATGCCTGAAGGAGAAATGATCGATCCGGATATGCCGCACGAAGAACCGCCGGGCGATTTTTTTGAAGAACCCAGGCATGAGAACTTTGATAATGAAACGTGGTGGTCGCGCGTTGATGTACTGGCTGCGAGTTTAGCCGGCGGGGTGCTGGTGCTGCTTATCCTTGTGATTATTCTGCTTGTGAAAAACAGTAAACAAAAGAAAAAAGAAACGAAGAAGGAATAACATATAAATCGGCCGCCTAAACGGCGGCCTCTTTCATTATTTTAGGGCAAGGCAAACAGAGGCGAACCGCTTGCGAACATATGCCAATACTGTTATAATGCATATCAGGTTATGGCAATATTTTTTATTAAAATTGCACATGTTAAAACCTGAGTAAAAATCTTTTAAAGAAGTCAGGTATCCGTAATACGGAACTTGAACGGAGGAAAAATGAACAATACCAAATTAAGGCGGTTTACGACAACCGCACTGCTTATCGCCATCATTCTCGTGATGGGACTGGTGCCCTTTTTGGGCTATTTGCCGATCGGACCGATCAAACTCACACTTATATGCATACCGGTTGTTATCGGAACACTGGCCCTCGGGCTTAAACCCGGGCTTTTGCTCGGCTTTGTTTTCGGCATAACGAGCCTGATTCAGGTGTGGTATCCTGGTGACTGGCTGGGATTGCAGCTGATGGACATCAATGCCATTAAGCTGCTGGCGATTATCTTTATTCCGCGGCTGCTGGTGCCGGTAGTGACGTTCTATACGTTTAAACTGCTGGAAACCAAGGCGGAACGGTATATTGAGGCGGCGCTGCTGCTTATCTTTACCGCACTGGGCGTGCTCTCAACTTGGGTGTTTTTAATCCCGGCGGCGATCATCCTGGTCATCCTGGTGTTCTTCAGGAAGGTTGACGCGGTCAAGATGAACTACGGGATTGCCGCATTGTTTGGATCGCTGACCAATACGGCCGGGTTCCTCGGCGGATTATACCTGCTGTTTCTGCCAGAGCCGGCATTTCAGACGGTGGCGGAACAAATCGGAACATCGGTGGATACGATCGGCGCGTTTTTAACGGGAGTCGCACTTACCAACGGGCTGCCAGAAGCAGTTCTGGCGCTCTTCCTAAGCATACTGATATTAATTCCGCTGAATATGATGGGGCTGACTTTGGTGAAGCCAAAAGAAATCAGCGAATAAACCGGAGAAGATATGGTCTTTGTATTAGATATCGGAAATACGAATATAAAATGCGGCCTATTTGAAGGCGACGAACTCGTTTCATCATGGCGCATGACAACGGATATGGAAAAAACATCGGATGAGTACGGGATTTTAGTTACCAGCTTTTTTGCATACTTAAAACGTGACCTGTGCGATGTGGAGGGTATCATCGTTTCATCGGTTATTCCATCGGTGAATTATACGCTGATGCATATGTGCCGGACGTATTTTAATAAAACGCCGATCTTTGTATCGCCAGGCATCAAAACCGGTATCAATATTAAGTATGATAACGCAAAGGAACTCGGGGCTGACCGGATCGTGAATGCGGTTGCGGCGTATGAACAATACGGCGGGCCGGTGATTGTGATCGACTTCGGCACGGCGACGACATTCGGCGTCATCAATGAGAAAGGCGATTTTCTCGGTGGTGCGATTTGCCCGGGGCTTAAGATATCGGCTGAAGCGCTGACACTGAATGCGGCCAAGCTGCCGCGCGTCGAACTGAATATGCCCGAATCGGTCATCGGCAAATCGACAGTGACCGGGATGCAGGCCGGATTAATTTTCGGATTCATCGGCCAGGTCGAGCATATTATCCGGCGGACCAAACGCGAGCTGGGAACCGACGCAAAGGTTGTTGCGACCGGCGGCATGTCGCATATTATTGACGAAGAAAACCGGTATTTTGATGAGATTGACCGGCTGTTGACATTAAAAGGATTGAACATCCTGTATCATAAGAATATATAGTAAAGGATAAAGGTGAGCGGCATTTGAAAACGATTAAGATCGCGCTGCTGGGGCTGGGCAATGTCGGCGGCGGCGTTTACCGCATACTGAATGAAGACCGGGAAGGCATCCTTCATCGGGAAGGGATTTCGTGTGAGATTAAGTATGTTCTGGTGCGTGATATTAACAAAAACCGGGACGTAAATATCCCGCAGGAATTGTTAACCGATGATATTGATGCTGTTCTTAATGACGATGAGATAACGATCGTTGCCGAGTTTATGGGCGGGATTAATCCGGCAAAGGACTATATCTTACGCGCTTTAAAAAAAGGCAAGAGCGTTGTGACTGCGAATAAAGAGGTCATTGCAAAATACTGGCCGGACTTAAACGAAGCGGCGGTTGCGAATAAAGCCGGCCTCTTCTTTGAGCCGAGCGTTGCCGGCGGGATCCCGATTTTGAAGACACTGTGGGATTCGATGCAGGGCAATGAAATCACCTCGATCTATGGCATTATCAACGGCACGACCAACTATATATTAAGCCGCATGACGGACGAAGGCAAAACCTATGATGACGTTTTAAAGGATGCACAGGCCCTGGGCTATGCGGAAAACGACCCGAGCAGTGATGTGGAGGGCTTTGACGCGGTTTATAAGCTGTCGATTCTGGCATCGCTGGCATTTCATGCGAAGGTGCCGGTTGAGCAAATCTTTAATCAGGGCATCACAAACATCTCGGCCGAAGATATTGATTATGCAAAGGAACTCGGCTATGTGATTAAACTGCTTGCGATTGGAAAGAAAAAGGACAGCACACTCGAAGTGCGCGTGCATCCGACGATGATTAAGCGCACGCATCCGCTGGCTTCGGTCAGCGGCGCGTTCAACGCGATCTTTATTAAAGGATCGGCTGTCGGCGGACTGATGCTCTTTGGCCAGGGCGCCGGCCGCATGCCGACCGCGAGCGCAGCGGTATCCGATATTATTTCGGCGGCAAACCCGGCGAACAACCGGTATACGACTTTTGCGAATACTTATCAGACACCGGAAAATCTGATTTTTCAGGACAACTGGGAATGCGGGTATTATATCCGGATTATGGTGCATGACCGGCCGGGCGTTTTATCCAATCTTGCGGGTGTCTTCGGTAAACACAACGTATCGATTCAATCGGTTATCCAGACCGGCCTGGCCGGCGGGGTGGTGCCCTTGAGAATTGTCACCCATCAGGCGAAGGAAATAAGCGTGATGAAGACGATTGAAGATTTAAAGGATTTGGACGGCGTGATTGAGGTCAGCAGCCTGATTCGCGTGGAAGACGAAATCTAGTAACGGGAACGGAGCCAATATTATGATTATTAAAAAAGCTGAGCGGCCGGCAAAGACCATTGAAAACATGCGGGGCGGAACAGGCGTGATTACGCTTAACCATCTGACAACGGACGATTTGCGCCCGAAAAACACACGCGTATTAAGCGAGATCATTGTGAAGCCCGGCGACTCAATCGGCGCGCATCCGCATGAGGGCGAAAGCGAAGTCTACTTCTGTATGTCCGGACAAGGTGAAGTGCTGGATAACGGTGAGTATAAACCCTTTATGCCTGGGGATGCTCAGGTAACGGTAGGCGCTGATCCGCACGGGATTAGAAATACCGGTACCGAGGATGTGCACATTCTTGCGGTTGTAGTGCTGAACTAGTCAAAAACGCATTCATTTAAGCTCGGGGAAATATTACATGTTGATTGCGGGCAGGTAAATTGACCGGCATGTTTAACATAGTTTTTTAATACTTTCTTCTTTTGACTTATAAGGCCCTTGGGCGTAAAATAATGCTACCAAAAGATAAACGGCATTCAAAGTGCGGCGCATGCCGATTGGGCGCGCTGTGCTTTATCAGATAAAACAGGCGCTGTACGGGTAAAGTCCGGACAGCGCCTGTTTTCAATTATAAAAAAATCTCCGGTTAACCGGAGATTTGCAAAACATATTGTCCCTCGATTAGAATCCTTTTAATGCAACGCCGAGCGTCAGCAATACGAATGCAACTGCAACTAATCCGAATGCGAGATATCCGAGCAGGCCGGCGATCGGTGCAATCAGGAAAGAAGCGATGAAGCATACTGCGCCAACAACAGCAAGAGTCAGGCTCCAGTTAAAAACAGCTTTTTTAGGTTGGGATAATTTCATTAAATGTTACCTCCTAATAATTTTCAGATAAACCATTATTGCCTTATCCTATTATAAGTGATTTGAGGCGAATTGTCCAACAAGAACGGTATGATTATTGTAAAAAAAAGGGCGGAAGAATCCGCCCGTTTATATGAGAGAGGCAAAAATGAAAAAAGCCTGTGTTTAGCCGGAGATGCCGTGTTCAATCCGAAGCAGCCAAAGCGGCTGCAGCACCTTCGCGGCAAACCCATCCACCTTCCAACCGATCGTGGAGATCTGTTCCAGCGGATCGGATGTGCCGGCGCTGCCTTTCGGTTTGATGATCGAATGCAGATTGCCGCTGTCCAGCGCAATGACGCCGTAAGCGTTTTTGCCGAATACCAATGTTGAGGCGATGGGATCACCCGCCGCACCTGCCGCGCCCGGATAGATGATATCGCCGTCAACCGGCGCATCGGCAGGGGTTTCGGTCAGGGTTACGGTTGCCGCACCCGCCGCGCCTGATGCCGCACTAGCGACAGTGTATTTTACTGCGTTGATGATGACATAAACACCTGTTAGCGCCACGGCTTCGTTTGCCGATATCGCTTCATCCACCGTAATCACTGCATCAGATATGGATGCAACGGTCAGGGTGCGCGATGCAGCGGTTAAGTTGTCGGCAGAGAAGATTTTGGATTCGCTGGTCTCAACGAAAATCACACCGAACAGCTTGCCGATTTCACCCTCAAAAATATTTTCAACCGCCGAGTACTTTGCCGCATCCTGCCATAAGGTGTCCGACTGCAGGTCATATGTGGTTTCGGGCCCCACGATCGCGACATAATAGGACTTGCCGTCGCGAGAAAACATGGGCGCTTTGTTCTTTTTCAGCGTTCTGACGGCTTTTCTGAGTTCGTTAACCGTCAGTTTGTTGGATGATGACAGGAGATGGCGCCCGGACAATCCGCCAGCAAACTGGACGTTGCTGGATGCCGATATAACATCCCGGGTCAATGTATCCATGGTCAGTCCGCCCTGGTCGCCCATCAGTTCGACGCTGTCATTGATAACAGGGTCCAGTGCCGTGAGATCAAGCATGTCCGATACAGCCACATAGCCGCCGTACTGCTCAATACCGGCAGAGACCTGTGTCATCGACAGGCTTTGGCCGTCCGGCACCGTGCCCTCGACCAGCGGTGTGGTGAGTGCGGCAAACGGTGTCCATTTCCTGAACTGAATGGTTTTGCCTTGGTTTTTGGGCAGGATAACCTGCTGCCCGAATTTCTGATGAACCAGATTCGGTTTTGCGTTAATTAGTAGCTTTTTATCATAATAGGTCTGCATGGACGGGGTAATATCCGTCGTCAGCATGGTATTGATTGCCATGATCAAATTCCTCCTTGGATATTGATAAAGCAGTCTGTCCGAAACCGGACAGACTGTAATAAAAGGAAAATGCGGGCGGCTATAATGTCACACGTTCGCCGTTTTTGATACGTTGGTCGATTCTTAAGATATCGGCGTCCGAAAGCCTGGCGATGTCCCGTAATGAACCGCCGCTGTTTACGGCGTTCATGCCACGCGGTCGTGTGTTTTTCGCTTTCATGTTGCCGATGATTTCCTGTTCCAGCGCCTGCCGGATACGTTGTTTGGTGTCCTCCGCATACAAAAACTCGTACGCGTCAATGATGTCTTTCCCGCTCATGACCAAGTATGCGAACAAGGGGTTTTCCTGCACCACCGCATAAATATCGACATCAGGATAAAGCTCTAAAAATGCACGGCTCTGATTTTCGATTTTATCCAGTAACGCCATTACCTTGTTCTCGTCCTGCTCGGCCCTTTGTTTTTCCTTTTGTTCACCTTCCCACTTTTTCTTTAATGCGGCAAACCGTTTTTTGAACGCTTCATCCACTTCCCGCTGGGACCGGTAATACTCCTTGCGGTCCTCGGGCTGTAAATTATCCGCGCTCGGTTCAGATGCCGCTGCGCCGCCGTCGCGCATAGGATTTTCTTCGGCCGTTTTGTCAAACATCAAAAGTACCTCCAATTGTTTTGGTTAATATATGGGGCCAGGACTTGCACAAGACTTTCGTTTTTATACAGCTGTTATATGACGGAAGAAACAATCTGTAATATAATTGTAATAAAATCGTAAAATATTCACGGTTTGTTTTCAACTGAATATTGAAAATCTGATCGGGAAGATAGTATAATAAAAAAGAACTGTTCACCTTGTGTTCCGGGCATCTGGCAATAAAAAAGTATGAGTGGGAATGGTATGGCGTATCTCAGAGGGAAAATCAAAGATGACGCATTCTTTTCCGGGATTTTGGATACCATGGGCGACCTTGTACGTGTTATCGGACCGGATAATACTGTTGTATATGAAAATAAGGCACTGGCGAAAGTCTTCGGGAAAACCCGTAAAAAAAAGTGCTTTAATACCATATGCAAAAATGAGTTTTGCCCGCAATGCCCGATCTACAAAGGCATCGGCAGCAAACCGTTTAAAAAGGTATCCGGCAATGTTGTCATTGCGGATCGGGTGTATTCGATTGATATTTCTCCGACCATGGATGCGAATGGCGGAACAGGGGCGGTGGAAGTGTTCCGCGACATTACCAATGAATATACGCTGCGCGAACGCATTTTGACATCCAACAAAAAAATGCTTAAGGATCTGGAAGTCGCGCGTACGCTGCAGCTTTCAATCCTGAGAGACCAGCTTCCGGATGTTTCGGATTACCGGTTCTCATCGATTTTCCGGCCGTGCGAAACGCTGGGCGGCGATATGTATGACTGTTTTAAAATCGGCAAAGATAAAGTAGCGATGTATATTGCCGATGTATCCGGCCACGGCGTCATGAGCGCCATGCTGACCGTTTATCTGCGTCAGGAAATATTCTCGCAGTTTAAGAAACACGACAGCCCGGATGAGGTGCTGTATGGATTGTATGAATCCTATCATGACCTGAATATTGAAAACAGTGTTTATATCACGGTCTTTGTGTTAGTATTAGATTTAAAGACCGGACAGTTTATATATACGAATGCCGGACACAGTGTGGCACCGCTGCTGTACGATGGAAAAGAAGTTAAGGAAATACTGACGCCCGGCATGCCGGTCTGCAGCTGGCAGCAACCGGAGTTTGCTTTGCACAGCGAAGCCATTGCGCCGGGAGGCAGATTACTGCTGTATACCGACGGGCTGGATAATATTCAGACTTCTGAAAAAACGCTGGACGAATTAAAACTATTACTGGCATCAAAGAAGTATACCGGACAGGCGCTGCTGGATGCGGTTATGGCATCACACGCATCCTCTGTCATTGATGATATCACACTACTTTTAACGGAAAGGGAAGCATAACGCATAACGTCTTATAGGTGGCTGACGATTGTTTGAGGGAATCTTTAATTCATTATCACACAGTATCGAAAATTTCAGTATCGTCGATGTTTTAGACATCGCCGTTGTTGTGGTGCTGATATACTTCTTATTGAAAATCACCGCGCATACACGGGCCATGCAGGTTATCCGCGGATTCGGTATTATTATTATTTTAGCGCAGCTGACCGAATGGCTGGGCATGAGCACGATCGCATGGCTTTCCAATTATATTATTAACGCCGGAGCACTGGTGCTGATTGTGTTGTTCCAGCCCGAACTCAGGCGAGCGCTGGAGCGGCTCGGAACCGGTAATATCCTTGACCGTAACTTAAGCGAATATAATGAAATTTTACAGCGGATTGACAAGATCATTGCGTCGTGTCTTTATTTCTCCAAGACAAAGACAGGGGCGCTTTTAGTTATAGAAAACCGAATTGGGCTTAATGACATCGTTGAAACCGGCACTCGGCTGGATGCGGCGATTACTTCCGAACTGATTGAAAATATCTTCTTCCCGAATGCACCGCTGCATGACGGCGCGGTTGTCTTCCGGGGAAATCAGATGATTGCGGCGGGGTGCTTCTTGCCGCTGTCGGATAACCGGCTGATTGGGCAGGATTTGGGCACACGCCACAGGGCCGCGCTCGGCATCTCGGAAGTTTCGGATTCCATGACGATTATCGTATCCGAAGAAACCGGCGTTATCTCTGTTGCGCGCGACGGCAAGCTAATCCGCTATATTGATAGCAAGGCGCTGAGGGATATGCTGACCGATATTTATAATCTGGAAGAGGTTAATCAAAAACGCCGCTTTAGTTTCTTGAGGAGAAAAGGCAGGAAGATGCATGAGTAAGTTTTCTGAAGGGATGAAAAAATTCTTTGCGGGTTTTTGGCACGTGCTTTCCAATAATCTTGGGCTGAAGATTGTATCGGTTATCTTTGCCATTATCCTTTGGGGATTCGTGATGACCGAAATCAATCCGCCGAAAGAAAAGGAATTTAAAAGTCTCGACTTAAAATATCAGAACAACAACTCGCTGAGCGAAAAGGGGCTGACGATTAAGGGCAGCCTGGAAGATATCCTGGATAAAGTCGACATCACGGTTGAGGCTGACCCGGATTATTTATATCTGATTACGGAAGAGAATATCAACGCATATGTTGACTTATCGGTGATCAACCGTTCGGGAGAACAGTCGGTTGCGATCAAAGCGTCTTCCTCAATCGGTACGGTGGTGGATATCAATCCAAAAACCGTTATGCTGAACGTGGAGGATTATATCACGCGGACAGTTCCGGTCGCTTATGAATTTAAAAACCTGCCGGACGACAGTTATTATGTCTCCCAGCCGGTAATTACTCCGGAATCTGTGGAGATTAAAGGCGCAAGGTCATTTGTGGAGCAGGTATCGTCAGCGGTTTGTTATATCGATATGCACGAGGTGACCGAGGACATCAAAGAGACCATTTCTTTGGTACTAAGGGATGAAGAGGGCGAGATATTAGACCCGGTTGAATATAGCGAAGAAGTGCCGAGCGTCATCGTTGATGTTGTTGTATTGCCGCAAAAACGCGTGCCTATTAATTTAAAAGGTGCGATTGTCGGGTTGGAAGACGTAGCGGACGGCTTTATTGTGACAAACTATTATGCCGAGCCGACCACGGTACTGGTGGCCGCAGAGCAGAGTATTCTGGATACGATATTGGATGTTCAGGTGGAAACGATTGATATTACCGGCGTTAAAACCGATCAATCCATCCAGACAAATATTAAACCGATCAGCGATGTGATTATCACTAACGAGGCCCAGACGCTGACGGTGAACGTTGAAGTCAGGGCGGAAGAGACCACCCAGATATTCCAGGCGGTCGAGATTGAGGTGAGAAACCTCGGCGAAGGGTTAGCCGCGACAGTCGGGCCGAAGACCGTAAAGGTTGTGGTGACGGACGAAGCGTTGGCAGTGACCAACCTAAGGAATCGTGACATTAAGCTGTATATTGATGTGGCGGGCAAAGAGCCCGGTGAGTACTCAATGCCGATTCTGATTGAGCCGCTGACCCGGATTAACGCTGATAACATTGAACTCAGCACAACCACCGCACAGGTGACCATCACAAACGAATAAATGATAAAAATCAACCGCCCGTATTACGGGCGGTTTTTTTGTACACAAAAAACATGCAAGTGCCGTGAAAGTTCGGCTTTCGTATCATGGGCGAAAAACAAAGGAGCAATTCCCATGGCAAATCAAAACGAAAAAACAAAACCGGCATCAAAACCTGTAAAGGCCGAACCGGGCCTCACAAAAAAACAAATCGACGCAATCGCGGAACAAACCGGCGCTGACCTAAAGGCGGAACCCACTGTTAACCTGATCATCCCGAAACTCGAAGGGGAGTCGGATACGGTGGAATGCTGTATCAACGGCTATAACTATGTTATCAAAAAGGGCGAGATGGTTAAAGTGCCGCGATCGGTGGCGGATGTCTTAAGGCATGCCGGCGTCTTATAAGGAAAGGCGGCCGATATGACGTTAATCGATATCATGAAGCTGACGCTGTCCCAGATGGGGGAAGACCCCGGAGCGGGCGAAATCAGCGAGTTTCGGACGCTGTTAACCGCGTATATCAACGAGGCCTATCAAGCCATCTGCCGTGATAAAAAGCAAAAGTATCACGAAGAATTAATCACGTTTTCTGACGGACGCGCACAGGTTGACGGATTAAGCAAAGACGCGATCCGGATTCTGGAGATCAAAGATGAGAACGGGTGCAAAATCCCGTTTCAGGTGGCGGCAGACCAGATTTTTATTTCCCCGGCCGCTGACGGTGCGTATATCGCGGCATATTTATACCTGCCGGAGCGGCTGGCGTCCGACAAAGACGAACCGGATTTGCCGGAACGCGAATGCTACCTGCTGGCGGATTACGCGGCATACCGCGGGCTGGGGCTTGGCGGCAAAGACCGCCAGAAGCGTGGCGAGTTTTTCCTGATGCGCTACTTATCCGGCCTGAATGCACTGGGCAGCCGGCAGAGCCAGATTACCAATAAGTTTTAGCGGATAAAGAAAGAGGTACAGCATGGCAACAGGCAGAATCAGGATTCCCGTGTTTAAGGGAATCAACCAAACCTTCCCAGAGATTGCATTCGGCTATGCCGCGAACGCGGAGAATATGGATGTGAGCGACGGGATACTGCGTGTCACCAAGGGAACGGAAAAAGTCAACACCACGGCAGGTGCGGATGCGTTTGTGTCGCTGGCGGTTTTGCATAAGCGGACGGGATCGGTTTACAGCGACCATTTACTGGCCGCAACGGCAGACAGCGTTTATATCTGGGACGGGAGCGGATTTATCCTGCTGAAATCCGGATTGTCCGGCGGGGTAATGACGTATTTGAATTACCAGCTGGACGGCGAGGATATCTGCGTGCTGTCAAACGGCATCGACACTCCGTTTTTTACGGACGGCAGCACGTGCACCAATATGACCGCAGTCCCCGCATTCAAAGATATTGCGCTGCACTATGAACGCATGTGGGGAAGCGGTGTAACCGGATATCCCGACCGTGTTTATTATTCGGCCGCGTTTGACCCGCGGGATTTTTCCACACTCAATGAGTCCGGGTTTATCGAGCTGCCCAGCTTTGACGGCGGCTATATCATCGCAATTGAGACCTTGTTTGACGATGTGGTGGTGTTTAAGCCCCAAAGCGTTTACCGAATTATCGGCACCTATCCCGGCACCTATGAAGTCAGCCGGATACACGGCGTGGTGGGCACGATTGCGGGTAAAAGTATTGTGAACACCGGAGATCTGGTGCTCTTCTTATCCTCAGACGGCATCTGCGCATATAACGGGATTAAAGCTGTGCCGTTTAAGCCGGGCGTGCTGGACGGCATCTACGACCGGATCAATACCGATGCGGTACATAATGCAGTAGGCGTGAAGTGGGGCGGTAAAGTGCTGTTTGCCCTGCCGCTGGACGGGGCGGAGGAGAACAATGCGGTGCTGGAATATGATCTGGCGAGCGACAGTTTTATGCTTAAGACAGGCATCACTGTGCACCAGTTTGCGGCGGCGGATGGAAAGCTGTATATTTCGGACGGCACGCCGTACATCAAGCAATACGGAATTGGAGACACCTTTAACGGTGAACCGATTGCGGCGTTTTGGGAAACCCCGTTTACCGATGCGGGCGACCGGTCTGTTAAAAAATATCTCGAGCATCTATATGCGTTCGGCAAGGGAACAGGGATGACCATCACCGTAACAACGGAACATGAAAGCAAGCAGAAAACCATCAAGCTCAATCCGGCGTCTTCGGACCATATCAAGGCAGCGTTGCAGGGCAAGGGCGTGCGGTTTAAACTGACCTTTCAAAATGTAGGCGGCGGGTATTTTGAGCTGGTTTCTCCGGAAATCTGGTTTGAGAAAGACGCATAAAACGAAAAGCGTAAGGAGAATACGATGGGATACGGATTTAAAGAAATCTACGATCTGAGCCCGCTGTCGATCAAAAACCTCAACGACCAGCTCTATTTATTATGGAAAAAGGTAATGGGCGGAATCAGCGAATCAGATATACTTGAAGGTGAATCCGAAAAGATCGTGCAGAAAGGCATTGCCAGCATTGATATCGGCGTCGGCTCGGTATCCGGCACAAACCTCGTCCAAAACGGCAGGGGAAACTTTGGCGCGGAAGGATTTTCGGTCATCGGCACCGGATCGCTGTGGGCCGCAGTGGATGATACGCTGAACCACAGTGCGTTTACTGCATCCGGTGAATTCTACCAGGCGGATATCGCCGTGTCACCGGCCGAGCATTACTGCTTTGGGTGCAATATTGACACAAACGGATTGGATGTATCAATCGGTATATACGGGCAACTGGTGCATTCGTCTTCCACAGCGCGGGATGTGACCATCATTGAAGAGACGGTGAATACGCAAAGCTATGAAAAGCAGGAGATTACGTTTACGGCACCCGCGGGGATTAAAAGCGTACTGGTCGTGTTCAACGGTTCAGGAATTTATCGGGTGACGGATATTCAGCTCAAAGCCGGTGAAGTATTCAGCGAATGGACCCCGCACGAAGGGGAAGTATACGCCAGCGGAATCAGTATCAGCCGGGAACGGGTGAGCATCTCTACGCCAAATGTGGACATTAATATTTTGGATCCGGATTCGCCGGATCCGGAAAACCCGCTCATCAGCATGAGCGCATCCTCCGGCGGATTCAACCGTATTGTCACCCAATCAATGGAGATGGGCGGGTATGATCTTGCCCGGTTTTCGGATATTCCGCTGGCGCTGTATGTGAACCCGATGCATGCAGGTGCCTCTGACGCGAATGACGGAGAATCATCCGATGCGCCGTTTTTTACCATCACCGGCGCGCTGAAAAAGGCCGGGCGCATCAGCAACCAGACAACTTATATCTATCTCGCATCCGGAACGGATTACCGCGAAACTCTTTTTATCAGCGGATATCAGGGGACGCTGGTCTTTGACCGCTACGGCGGAACGGTGAATCCGGTAATATACGGCACAGGCAGCCGGGGCGTGGTTATCGAATCCTGCACCATGGTGGCGTTTCAGAATATCGATTTTTACTGCTTTTTTTCAGGCATCCCCGATTATACAGATGCGTTCTGTGATTTCGCTGCATTATCCTATCGGTACTCAAACGGCCTGATCGAAAACAGCCGGTTTTACTGCCACACCCCGCAATATGGCGCGGCCGTGGAACTCGTGCATGCGAATGTGACGCTGAAGGACTATATCATCAATGATTTTCAACACATCATGATTTTAAAGCACTTAAGCCGCGGATTGACCAAAAACGGTACCGGGGAAGCGTATCAGAACTTCATTATATCGGGTGCGATGCTGCTCGCGGCCGGCAACCGTCCGCGGTATGTGACCAGCCTCTATACCCAACTTGACTCTGGATTTCAGTACGGCGATACGCTGGAGGGCTATGTACCGCCTCTGACCGGCGTGCAGACGCCGTATGAATATACCTATGAAGCCGTGTTCTCCGGATCATGGGGGAATGGTGAGATTGTGACGCTGGGTGCGTCCAACATCCGTCAGGGCGAGGACACAAGCGGTGTGATATATACCGGATTATTCGGGTTTAACCTGACGCAGATACGTACGGATATGCAGAATAAAACCATCAAAAGTGCGTATTTAAGGATGACGCGTGTATCGGACGCCAACTCAATACGTGACGTGCATCTGTGGGGATGCGAGAAGACAGCGGTAACGGGTGACGCGCCCGTGCCGGACAGCGCTTGCGATTACGGCGTGGTATGCACGTTCATGGGCGGGGACCGGATACTTGAGTTCGGCATCAGCACGGGTATTATTACAGACCTAATCAGTACGGACAGCGGAACCCCCAACAGTCTGATGCTGTTTGACGACTGGTACAGTTATTTGACACTGCTTGGGCATGACCAACTTAGCACACTGAAGCCGGTCTTGAGAATTTGCGTGTAATGAAAAAAGGAGAATGAGTATGAGTACGAATTCGGTTTATGATGAAGCGATAAAAAACGAAGCGCTGAAACTGATGGCTTATGACAAAAAGACGGATGAGGAACTGTATGATCTTGCGGCATACCAGGCGGAGCAGGCGTATCAGGCAGAATACGATCAGCTGTTCAACACATCAAAAGCCAGGAAGAGCATTCTGCTCCGTTCGATACAGGACGCTGAGGCGGATTATCAAAGCAGCATTGACGAGATGAACCGCTATTTTGAAGACAGCGGCAAAAAGCTTTCAGATGAAGCGCTGACACGGGGGCTTGGGCGCAGTACGTATGCGCTGGACGTTCAGCAGGCCAATGAAACCGACCGTCAGCAGACGCTGCAGTCATTGTTAGACGATAAGGTAAATACAGTGAATGCAATCCAGGACCAGATTGATGCGCTGGAAAAAGAGTATTTAGACAACCAGAATTACCTGACAAGCAAAAAGGCGCAGGATATTTCACAACCGCTGGCAACGCTGAAGGAACAACGTGATGAGACGATACGCGAAGTAATCGAATACAATAATGAGTTGATTCTGGATTATAAGGATTATCAGCTGGACAAGCTGGAGGCCGACAGGGATTATGAGATCGCACTTAAAAAGCTGAATAAAAAAACCTATTCATCGTCCGGATCAAAATCATCGGCAACGCTCGACCTGACACCGGACAACATCATGAATGAGTGGAACAAACTGACGGGCGCAGGAAAACTGAAGTTCTATAACGATTACTATGAAGAGATGAAAGCCATTGATCTTGACACCTATAAAAATGTGGTACGCGAGATTATGGCGCTGACGCAGATGGGCGTTAAGCCCGCAACGAGCAAGTCCAAGAATTATTATAAATAGAAAATAAACACCGGCCCTGCGGATACCGCGGGGTTTTTTTATTGAATTAAGTAGACGCCGTTGACAAGGGCTTGTATAATAACAGTATCGGAGAATGCGGAAAGCGGGATAACATTGAAAAAGATTGAAAGCATTTTGATACCGGCGGGTATGGTCGGCGCGCTGGTTTATCTGTTTCATACCGTGATCGGCGCAAGGATGTGGCCGGAGTATAATCCCGTTACCACGGACATCAGCACCCTGACTGCGAACGGATCGCCGAATGCGGAATTCTTGAGGATACTGACCACGGCGTACGGCATATTGATGATTCTGTTTGCAATCGGTATGATCATGCGCGCGTTCAGGGTATATAACGGAAAACTGAAAGCGGCGATGATGATCCTTCTTGTGCTGCAGTCCGTGTCATTGGGCGGGTATGCACTGTTCCCGCTGGATTCAAATGCACCGATGAACAGCTTTCAGAATAGCATGCATATTGTGGTCACCGCGGTGGTGGTATTGGCCACGGCAGCATTTGCATTTTTGGCGGCGTTCGGTTACCTGAACCAGGAAGGCCTTAACAAGTTCGGCAAAGTTGTGCTTGGCCTTGCGGTTGCAATCGCGGTATTCGGGCTGTTTAATCCGATCGCGGCAGCTTTCGGCCTGCAGATACTCGGCATTACCGAGCGGCTTGTGATTTTCTCGATCATGGTACTGCTATTTGCGATATCTAACTTTGAGACTTTTACGATTACACCGTATAACACATAATCGTCTGACGGAGGGTTTCCCTCCGGCAAGGAGGAAAATAGATGAGCGAATTTTATTTTAACGAAAAAGAAGGCCGCTACGATCCGATCAACGAAGCGTCTCTCGGCGCACGGATGAAGGCCGCAAGACGCAGCCGTGATGATCTTTCCGAGGCAATCCGGCAGGTCGAAAAAAACCAAAATCCGACATACCAAAGCATGATGTCCGGCTATCATACCAGCGATGTCGAAAAAGCGGCGAGGCAGACATCGGATTTTACGAGTTATAAAAACGAAGCCAAAAAAGAGCCGCAAAAAAAGAAAAAGAGCGGACTCGTATCATTGGGGTTTCTGGTTTGGATTATCTATATGATCTTTAAAAGCGACGCCGGGGAATCGATCCGCCGTTTCTTTGAAGACCTGTTTCAATATTAATTTGATACACAACATAAATAAAAAGAGACGGACAACCGTCTCTTTTGTGCATTTCTGATTAAAAGTTGCAGTCGCAGAAGACTTCGAAGTGCGCCTGTGGATGTGAACATACCGGACAGACCTTAGGAGCGGTATCGCCTTCGTGGACGTGTCCGCAGTTGGAGCAAATCCAGACAGTTTTTTCGCTCTTCTTAAAGACTTCGGCGGATTCGAGGTTCTTCAGCAGCTTATTATAGCGTGCTTCGTGGCGTTTTTCCACGGCCGCAACGCCTTCCATCAAAGCCGCGATTTCCGGGAATCCTTCTTCGCGTGCAGTCGCCGCAAAATTCTTATACATATCAGTCCATTCGTAATGCTCGCCGGCTGCGCCAGCCTTTAAATTTTCTTCTGTAGTGCCGATGCCCTTTAACAGTTTAAACCAGACCTTAGCATGCTCTTTTTCATTGCCCGCGGTTTCCTCAAAGAAATTTGAAATTTGAACATACCCTTCTTTCCGTGCAACGGAAGCAAAATATGTGTATTTGTTTCTTGCCATTGATTCGCCCGCAAAAGCTTCCTGCAGGTTCGCTTCGGTTTTTGTGCCTTTTAAGTCGTTCATGAAAACCCTCCTTATGTAAATTGATTTATTTTAACCCCAGGAACACATGGTGTTCATGAGTTAACAGGCATACGCGCATGATAGGTGCGGATAATCTGCTCAGCTGTTTTGATGCCGTCCACCGCTGCCGATATAATACCGCCCGCATATCCGGCACCCTCTCCGGCTGGATAAAGGCCGCCGATGGTGACACTCTCCCCGGATGGTGTCCGTATGACTCTGACCGGAGATGAAGTCCGGGTTTCGACGCCGGTCAACATGCCGGAATCGATAAATCCGTTGATGCGCCGGTCAAAAACAGCCAGCCCTGCTTTAATTGCATCGTTCAGTGCCGGAGGCAGCAGACTATTGAGATCTGCTGAAATGACTCCGGGCATATATGTCGTTTTGATTATATCAAATTCCTGGGTGGTTTTTCCAGTGATATAATCACAAACTTTTTGCGCAGGTGCGCGATATCCCCCACCGATGTGATATGCGTTTTTCTCAATCGTTTCAATGAATTCCAAGGCGCCAAGCGGCTGGTCGGGGCTGTCCACCGGGTGAAGCGTTGCCACTACCGCGCTGTTGGAGTTGCTGCCATCCCGTCTGCTGTGGCTCATTCCGTTGATGCACAGCGTCTCCGGTGCGGATGACGCACAGACCACAACGCCGCCCGGGCACATGCAAAACGTGTATACGCCTCTGTCCTGATGCTTGGCGGTCAGGCTGTATTCTGCCGCACCCAGAGCGTATTTGCCGGCAAAATCGCCCAGCTGCGTACGGTCGATCATTTCTCGCGGATGTTCGATGCGGAAACCGATAGCGCAGGGCTTTTTCTCTAAAGCCGCTCCGGTATCTTTCAGCATCCGGTAAACGTCTCCCGCGCTGTGTCCGGTTGCGAGAATAAGGGCGGGCGTTTCCAGTTCCACGGCTTGGCCGTCCTCAATATAGGTGATGCCGCTGACGCTGCCCTTGCCGACATGAATGGCGCTCAGCCGTGCACCAAAAATGATGTCACCGTCCAATCGAATAATTTTTTCTTTTAACGCGTGGATCACGTTTTGCATCCCGTCCGTACCGAGGTGCGGCTTTGCGAGATAACGGATTGCCGGATCCGCGCCGCAGGCGATAAACGTCTCCAACACTTCAGCCGCTAACGGATCTTTGATGCGTGTGGTCAGCTTACCGTCACTGAAGGTGCCCGCTCCGCCTTCGCCGAAACAGATGTTGGAATCCGGATTAAACAGGCCGTTGGTATGCAGGGCGTCCACATCGGCCTTTCGATCTGCAATCGATTTTCCACGTTCGATTAAAAGAGGCTGGTATCCGTGCTTTGCCAGTGTATATGCGGCGAACAAACCGCATGGCCCGGCCCCTACGATGACCGGACGGTTTTTCAATGGCGTGCTTCCGGAGATGAGCGGCTCAGCAGTTTTCGGTGTATAAGCCCGCACGCGTCCGCGATCCAGCAGGCTGTTTGCCAGTGTATCGGGAATATCCAAAAGCAGCATATATTTATAACGTATATCGTCCTTTTTACGCGCGTCAAGCGACCGACGCCGGATATTCAGGGCGGCAATTTCTGACGGCTTGATGTTCAGCGCGTGTGCGGCCTTTTGTTTTAAGTCAACATCGGCTTCTTTCACAGAAACCGACAGTTCCTGCAGTTCAACGGTCATATAACGGCCTTTCTTCAGTTCTTTTCTTATTCTATCATCTAAACAGGGGTTTGTTGAGCATTTATGTTTAAAAAAAGTTCACGCCTAATTTGCGGTGTTCGCCTAGTCAAGCCGGATGCTTTTTGTTACAATACCCATACATATGAGACAAGAGTATGATAAACAAGGAAAATCAATGATGAGATATCTGCACGTAAAAGGTGCGCGCGTCCATAACCTGAAGAACATCGATGTGATGATTCCAAGGGACCAGCTGGTCGTGATTACCGGACTTTCGGGGTCGGGTAAGTCGTCGCTTGCGTTTGATACCATATACGCAGAAGGGCAGCGGCGTTATGTTGAATCGCTGTCTGCTTACGCACGCCAATTTTTGGGCCAGATGGATAAACCGGATGTGGACTATATAGAAGGTTTATCGCCGGCGATCTCAATCGACCAGAAAACAACCAGCAAAAATCCGCGTTCGACCGTGGGCACGGTGACCGAGATTCACGACTACCTGCGCCTGTTGTTTGCGCGGGCGGGCACGCCGCATTGTGTGAACTGCGGCAAACCGATTGAGCGCCAGACCATCGATCAGATGGTTGACGAAACCATGAAACTGCCGGAAGGCATGCGCCTGCTGGTGCTGGCGCCGGTGGTGCGCGGCCGGAAGGGCGAATATAAGAAACTGTTTGATAAACTGACAAAGTCCGGGTATGTCCGCGTGATCGTGGACGGTAACACCTATGCGCTGGATGAAGAGATTCCGCTGGACCGTAACCGCAAGCATACGATTGATGTGGTTGTGGACCGTGTGGTGATCAAAGACGGTATCCAGAGCCGGCTGACTTCGTCGTTTGAGACGGCAATGCACGAATCGGAAGGGCTGTTGAAAATCAAGGAAGCGGACGGCACGTACGAGCAGGTATTCAGCCGCGATTTTGCGTGCGCGGACTGCGGCATCAGCATCGAGGAAATTTCGCCGCGGATGTTTTCGTTTAACAATCCGTACGGCGCGTGTCCGGCATGCCACGGGCTTGGGTTTGTCCTAAAAGTGGACCCGGACCTGGTGGTGCCGGATAAGACATTGTCGTTTAACCAATCCGCGATTCGCGTCCCGGGATGGAACTCCGTCCCCGGGAACACATGGAGCGGGCAGTACTTTAAGGGCCTTGCGGAGCATTACGGGTTCTCGATGGATACGCCGTTTCAGGACCTGCCCCAAAAGATTCAGGACGTGGTGCTGTACGGCACAAAAGGCGAGAAGATCAACATCACCTATGAATCCGAACGCGGACACGGTGAGTTCCAGACCGAATTTGAAGGGATTGTCAATAACATTGAGCGGCGCTATCGCGAAAGCAACTCCGACAGCGCAAAGGCCGTGTATGAGGAATACATGAGCGTTTCCGCGTGCGAGGCATGCGGCGGAAAACGCTTAAAGCCCGAAGCATTGGCAGTAAAAGTCGCGGATAAAAATATCATTGACGTATCGGATATGCCGATCGTGGACTGCATTAAGTTTTTCGATACGCTCAAGCTCAGCGACCAGAAGATGCTGATTGCCGAGCGCGTGATAAAAGAAATAAAGGAACGGCTGAGCTTTTTAAATAACGTGGGATTATCATACCTCACCTTAAGCCGGAGTGCGGGCACGCTTTCGGGCGGAGAAGCCCAGCGTATCCGGCTCGCCACTCAGATCGGGTCCGGGCTCATGGGCGTTTTATACATATTGGACGAACCGTCAATTGGACTGCACCAGCGGGACAACCGCCGGCTGATTGACACGCTCCAGAATTTAAAAGCGCTGGGAAACACGCTGATTGTGGTGGAACACGACGAGGAAACGATTCTCTCCGCAGACTATGTGCTGGATATCGGTCCGGGCGCAGGCAGTCACGGCGGCCAGGTGGTCTTTGCCGGAACGCCGGAGGAGATTATCGCCGATCATCAATCCGTTACCGGACAATACCTGTCGGGCAGGAAGTCGATTCCGGTCCCCAAAAAGCGGCGCAAGCCCCAGGGCGACATCATCATCAAGGGTGCGGCGCAGAATAACTTAAAATCCATCGACGCACCGTTAAAGCGCGGCGTGGTCAATGTGGTCACCGGCGTATCGGGCTCCGGAAAGTCCAGCCTGATTAACGAGATATTGTTTAAGGCGCTGGCCAAGCAGATTAATAAATCCAAGGCGCATCCGGGCAGCCATGACGCAATCGTGGGCGCGGAAGTGTTCGACAAGATTGTGGATATCGACCAGTCCCCGATCGGCAGAACGCCGCGGAGCAACCCGGCAACCTATACGGGCGTGTTTAACCATATCCGCGACATCTTTGCGGCGACCGAAGACGCCAAGATTGCGGGATACAACAAAGGGCGGTTCTCGTTTAACGTCAAGGGCGGACGGTGCGAGGCCTGCAGCGGCGACGGGATTATTAAAATCGAGATGCACTTTTTGCCGGATGTGTATGTGCCGTGCGAGGTATGCAAGGGTAAGCGCTATAACAAAGAAACGCTAGAAGTCCGCTATAAGGGCAAGAACATCTATGAAGTGTTGGATATGACCGTGGAAGAGGCGTATGAGTTCTTTAAGAACATCCCCAAGATTCACAACATCATGAAGGTGCTGATGGATGTGGGGCTGTCGTATATCAAACTGGGTCAGCCGTCCACCACGCTTTCGGGCGGGGAGGCGCAGCGCATTAAGCTGTCCACCTATTTAAGCAAGCGGCAGACCGGCAACACGATGTATATTCTGGACGAGCCGACCACGGGGCTGCATATGGCGGACGTGAAAAAGCTGATCGGGATTATCGACCGGCTGGCGGACAAGGGCAACACCATCGTGGTGATTGAGCATAATCTGGACGTCATCAAGTGCGCCGATTATATTCTGGACCTGGGTCCGGAGGGCGGCGACAAGGGCGGCGAGATTGTGGCCATGGGCACGCCGGAGGAGATTGCGGCGAACGAGAAGAGTTATACGGGGCAGTATTTAAAGAAGATGTTGAATAAATAGAGGGAGCGGATATGCTCCCTTTTGTTTTTGGCTAAAGCTGATAGGTTGATGATATTGATAGAGCAACGTTTGGCTCACCTGTGAACCTGCTTTTTGTGGGGCAAAAACTTATATCATAGGTTATTTAATTTGTGAAAACTGGAGTCTGATTAGCTGATAAAGCGCCGTTTTGCTCGCCTGTGAACCTACTTTTTGTAACCAAAAAGTAGGCAAAAAGTTCTCGCTGCTGGACTCTGCGCTTTTTCCTCGACCAGCCTATAAACCGCCTAAGACGCATAACTCGCTTCGCTCGGACAAATGCGCCTCTTAACGGCGTTTTATAACGGCCGTTCTTCGGGCGCAGAACAGCGCGAGGGCTCGTCCGGGTATTCCTTTGGGGGAGCGAAGACCCCAAAGGAATGCTTAAAATGCCCGAGCCTTTTTTTGCCCGCAGGTTTGGCAGGGCGAAAGCGTTAAGATTTTGAATATGAGCGCTGAGGCGCGATTTTTCAAAATTAGCTTTCGCGCAAACAAACCAAGGAAAAAGCAAAAAGCAGGCGAGTGGGGGTTTTTGTTACTTTTTGCCCCACAAAAAGTAAGTCAACACAGGCAATAAGCCGTCGCTTCATACGTTCCTCAAAATCATCCTATTCCACACGCTCCGATATTGAGCCGTCTGGTAAATGGTGGTAAGATGATAATAATGAATTGTATGAGGTAAGTCATTATGAAAAATATGAGTTTTAAGGAAAAAATCATTGTTATTGCCCTGATTTATGGACTGGTGATTATTGTTGGAATATTCAGCCTTGTTGATAGGTCAAGTATTACATTTGGTGATATTGGCATTTGGATTGGGTCGATTGGCACGTTATTAGCGATATATTTCTTAGCAATTAATACAAATAGACAAATTGAAAATCAGAACAAACAGATGCATAGACCGTTTTTAGATATTAAGGTTTCAGAAACTAATCAAGAAAACAACCTAGATAATGCGTGCTATTTATGCTTAACAACCACAACGGCAGAGGATGAGGATAAAGAAAAGTCGCAAGTGTATAGTCAAAATCGTTTTTATGATTTTAAAATAAAAAATATTGGAAGTGGACCGGCCGTAAATATATACTTTTATGATTGTTGTTTAAAAAAATTTATGCCCAAAATTGAAAGCAGAGAATATGTTGCAAAAGCACCGCTTATTAAAAGCAGAATGTCACCAAACCGGATTGGTTGTGGAGCGAAGACAACCGAGACAATTGATCTACACTATAGATGTGACAAAAAAGAAGATTGGGGATATGATACTGCTATAATAATAATTTTTTATTCTGATATAAACGGAAATATTTATATAACAATGATGGCTATTTCACTCGAATTTGAAGATGGTATTTTAATTGCTGAGGAATATTATGAATATTATGAGGAGAGCATTAAATTTAGTAAAATGGTTGAAAAAAGAGGGTTAAGGATATCTGAAATAAAAAAAGAGTACATTGAAAAATTATGGAATGCTGATACATTTACAAAAAAACCTTAAGCTAATATTTTTTTCTCTCCTCGATTTATGTATAATATCCCTATAAAACCACCCAAAGAAAGAACCCAAAATGGACAAAAAACAACGCATCGACCAGCTGTCGGCCGAACTCAACACCCATAATACCCGCTACTATACCCACGACAATCCGGCCATCAGCGATAAAGAATATGACGCGCTCTACGACGAACTCGTGGTGCTGGAAGCCGAAACCGGATACGTGCCGGAGGATTCGCCGACCCGCCGTGTGGGCGGTGATATTTTAGCGGCGTTTGAAAAGCATACCCATATCGCCCCGCTGTTCAGCCTGGACAAAGCCAAGTCGCCGGAAGAAATCCGCGCTTGGGAAACACGGGCGAAGAAGGTGCTGCCGGATGCGGACTTCACCTATACATTGGAATACAAGTTTGACGGGCTGACCATTAACCTGACTTACGATAACGGACGTCTGGTGACGGCGGCGACGCGCGGCAACGGCGTCATCGGCGAGAACGTCACCGAACAGATCAAGACCATCAAAACCGTGCCCCTGACCATACCATATACCGGACGCTTTGAGGCGCAGGGCGAGGCAGTGATGCGCCTGTCGATGTTTGACGCCTATAACAGGACCGCGGAAGTCCCGCTCAAGAACGCGCGCAACGGTGCGGCGGGCGCGATCCGGAATCTGGACCCGAAGGTCACGGCGTCGCGGAATCTGGATGCGTTTATCTATAATATCGGCTATGTCGAAGGGCGCGAATTTGCGACCCATACCGAGATGATGCAGTTCTTAAAAGAAAACGGATTCAACGTGTCATCATATTTTAAGACCTATCATGATCTGGATGCGCTCATGGATGAGCTGGAGCAGGTGGGCGAAACACGGAATCAGCTGGACTTTTTAATCGACGGCATGGTCATCAAGATCAACGATATCGCCGACCGCCAGGCTTTGGGGAGCACCGAACGCTTCCCGCGGTGGGCACTGGCATATAAGTTTGAGGCCGAGGAAACCACGACCACGATTCTGGATGTGGAATGGTGGCCGGGGCGCACGGGTAAGCTGACCCCGACGGCGATACTGGACCCTGTGGATATCGGCGGGGTGACGGTGTCGCGTGCCACGCTCAACAACTACGGCGACATCCAGCGCAAGCAGGTCAAGCTGGGCGGACGCGTGTTTATCCGGCGGTCGAATGATGTCATCCCGGAGATTTTAGGCAACGCGGACGATGCGGGTAAGCCCATCGAAAAACCGATTGTGTGCCCGTCCTGCGGCATGGAGCTGGAAGAAGACGGTGCGCATTTGTTCTGCCGCAACTCTCTGTCCTGCAAGCCCCAGCTGGTGGCGCGCATGGCGCACTTTGCGTCGCGCGATGCCATGAACATTGAGACATTCAGCGAGAAAACCGCTGAAACCCTGATTGAATCGCTGGATATCAGGGACGTATCGGATTTATACAGTCTGGACTTTGAAAAGATTAAAACCCTTGACGGATTTAAGGATAAAAAAGCGGAGAACCTGAGGGCCGCGATAGAGGCATCCAAGACGCCGGCGCTGGCGCGCTTTATCTATGCGCTGGGCATCCCGAATGTCGGGGCAAAGACAGCAAAAGATTTGGTGAATAACTACAAAACTTATGAAAATTTAGTAAGTAGCATTCAGCCAATAATTAACGACTACACAAAAACATTTGTACAAACGAATCAATATAAAGATTTTCAAGATAGCATTCAGAAAATGGCAGAAGGTATATCAGAAAAAGTTCAACCAATAGCTAATAACTATGTGAAAAATTTAGTGCAATCGGATCAATATAAAGAGATGCAAAAAAACTATCTCAAAAAGGTAAAAGCAACACTAAAAGAAATGGAGCCAATGCTTAGCAGCATTGCTAAAAGGGCGTTGAATGAACTTACAGGTATTAAAGACATCGGCGGTATCGTGGCACAGTCGGTGGTGGATTTCTTTGCGCATCCCGAATACACGGCTGTTATTGATCGTATGTTCAAAGCAGGCGTGAAGCCGCAGGAAGCCGAAGGACTAACAACGCTGAACGCCAATATCAGCGGGAAGACTTTTGTACTGACCGGCACGCTCCCCACGCTGAAACGCAGCGAAGCGCAGGAGATGATTGAGTCCGCGGGCGGACGCGTATCGTCCTCGGTATCCAAAAACACCGACTATGTGCTGGCGGGCGAGAGTGCAGGCTCAAAGCTGGATAAAGCGCGGGATTTAGGCGTAACGGTCATCGATGAAGCCGCCTTTTTGAGTTGGTTTTAGGCCGGAATTATGGTATGATACCTATTGAATTTTTAGATTGAGACAAGGGAACAGATAAGGAGCGAGACAATGCGCGTAAGCGAAGCTGAAGTGGAAAGAATCGCGAATCTTTCCAGACTGAAGATGGAGGCAGACAAGACGGCGATGCAGGCCGACCTTGAGCATATCCTCACCCATTTTGATAAATTGAATGAACTGGACACAGAGAACGTCCCGCCCACGGCGCATATCCTGCCGGTTGAAAACGTCTTCCGAAAAGACGAAGTCAAGCAGAGCATGGACCGCGATGAACTGACGGCAAACGCACCCCAGCGTGAAGACGGCTGTTATATTGTGCCGCGTGTGGTAGAGTAGGAGCCGGCGATGGAAATATATGAACTGACACTGAAACAACTATCGGGCCGGATTAAAAACGGAGAACTCTCGCCGTCCGAAGCGGCGGAAAGCTATATCAGCCGGATTAAAGCGGTGGAGCCAAAAGTCGATGCGCTGATTGAGACCGAATTTGACCGTGCGCTTAAAGCGGCAAAAGCGGTAGACAAAGTATCCGGCGGTCTTGCGGGCATTCCGTATATCATTAAGGATAACATGTGCACAAAGGGGGTAAAAACCACCTGTGCGTCTAAGATACTGAATAACTTCGTCCCGCCGTATAACGCAACCGTGGTGGAAAAGCTGAACGGTGCGGGCGCGGTGATGCTGGCCAAGGCCAATATGGATGAATTTGCAATGGGGTCTTCAACCGAGAATTCGGCGTTTAAAAAGACCAACAACCCATACGACTTGTCCCGCGTTCCCGGAGGTTCATCCGGCGGCTCTGCGGCTTCGGTTGCTGCACGTATGGCGCCGTTTGCATTGGGCTCGGATACCGGCGGCTCCATCCGCCAGCCTGCTGCTTACTGCGGCGTGGTTGGGTTAAAGCCCACCTATGGCATGGTGTCCCGCTACGGACTGGTGGCGTTTGCGTCGTCATTAGACCAGATCGGCCCGCTGACCCAGACGGTGGAGGATGCGGCGATTGTGCTGAACGCCATTACCGGACACGACGATAAGGATTCAACATCCTATAAAGTCGATAAGCCGGATTATACCGGCGGCCTTAACAGAGATATTAAGGGCATGAAAATCGGCGTGCCGAAGGAATACTTCCAGGACGGATTGGCCGGTGATGTTAAGGACGCGATTGATGCTGCGGTTAAAACTTTTGAAAGCTTAGGCGCGGTGGTGGAAGAAACGTCGCTCCCGACATTCGACTATGCGCTGTCCGCCTATTACATCATCTCATCCGCGGAGGCGACCTCAAACCTGTCGCGCTATGACGGCGTGAAGTACGGTTACCGTGCAGAGGAATTCGACGATATTGTTGATCTATATAAACAAACCCGGACCGAAGGCTTCGGCGCAGAAGTCAAGCGCCGCATCATGCTGGGCAACTATGTGTTAAGTTCGGGTTACTATGACGCGTATTATTTAAAGGCGCTCAAAGTCAGGACGCTGATTAAGCGGGACTTTGACCGGCTGTTTGAAAAATATGATTTAATCCTGTCGCCGACTGCACCGTCGGTGGCGTTTAAGACCGGCGAAAAGGAAGACCCGATGGCCATGTATATGATTGATATTTATACGGTGCCCATCAACCTTTGCGGACTGCCTGCGGTGTCCATACCCTGCGGTACGGGCGCAGAGGGGATGCCGATCGGGATGCAGTTAATCGGGCAACCGTTAAGCGAACAGACGATACTGAACGCCGGACACCAGTACGAGCAGGCAAGGGGCGCGTTTGCGCCGCCGGCACTGTAGAGAGGGGGCATATATAACATGACTTATGAAACCGTTGTGGGATTAGAAGTGCATGTCGAGCTATCGACCGAGACCAAAATATTCTGTTCCTGCGCCAATGAATTCGGCGGAGAACCTAATACCCACGCCTGCCCTGTCTGTACGGGGATGCCGGGTGTGCTGCCGGTGCTGAACGAAAAGGTGGTGGAATACGCCGCAAAAGCCGGTTTAGCGCTGAACTGTGAGATTGCGAATTTTTCAAAGATGGACCGGAAAGGGTACTATTACCCCGACCTGCCCAAGGCATACCAAATATCCCAGTTTGATCTGCCGATTTGCCAGCATGGCTATGTGACCATCAACACGAACGGCGAAGAGAAACAGATCAGAATATTAAGAATACATATGGAAGAAGACGCCGGAAAGCTGCTCCACGAAGGGACGTCCGGCTCTAAGGTTGACTATAACCGGTGCGGCGTTCCGCTGATCGAGATTGTCACCGAGCCTGACCTGCGCAGTGCGGACGAAGCCAAGGATTTTTTGGATACTTTGAAAGCGACAATTGAGTATGTGGGTGTGTCGGACTGCAAGATGCAGGAAGGGTCGCTAAGGTGCGACGTGAATGTATCCGTGCGCCCGGCAGGCAGTGATAAGCTGGGCACGCGATGTGAGATGAAAAACGTTAACAGTTTTTCGGCCGTGTATAAGGCGATCCAGTATGAAGCCCAGCGGCAGATTGACCTGATTGAAGACGGCGAGACCGTCATACAGCAGACCCGCCGGTGGGACGACGATAAAGGCAAGACCTTCCCGATGCGCGGCAAGGAAGAGGCGCATGATTACCGCTACTTCCCGGATCCGGACTTGGTGCCGGTGGTACTGAGCGACGCGCAGATTGAAGCGTACCGAGCTTCTCTGCCCGAACTGCCAAAAGCCAAGCTGCAGCGGTATATGGATACACTGGGATTATCGGAATATGACGCGGGCGTATTGACCAGCTCTAAGTATATCGCGGATTATTTTGAAGCCGCGCTGAACGCATACGACCAGCCCAAGAAACTGGCGAACTGGGTCATGGGCGATTTGCTCCGGATTTTAAAGGACGAAAACATCCTGCCCGAAGACATGGATTCTGATCCGGCTTTGATGGTAGAAGCCATGAAGCTGGTGGACGACGGCGTGGTCAATGTCACCGTTGGGAAATCGGTGTTTGAGGAGGCATTTAAGACGGGTAAAAAGCCGGAAGCCATCGTTGAAGAAAAGGGATTAACCCAAATCAGCGATACGGGCGAGCTGGAAGCGATGATTAAAGAAATCATCGCCGCTAATCCGAAGCCAGTTGAAGACTATAAATCCGGCAACAAAAAGGCGCTGACGTTCTTTGTGGGCCAGGTGATGAAAGCCACCAAAGGCAAGGCGAATCCGAAGATCGTCAACGAAATAATCTTAAAAGAAATCGACGGATAATTAATGTGAAAGACCAGCCTGCGTATTCCGCAGGCTTTTTGTTCATCCGGCGGTATGAGGTGTGATATAATTGATCCGACGGATGACAGGAGAAGGAAAGTGAAAATCGGCAAGTTTTCCAGCGAAAAGCTGAATGAGATGATTATCTCAAAAATCAACCATAAACGCAGCGAGGTCGTGCTGTCGGCAAACATCGGTGAGGACTGTGCTGCGATTGACCTTAAGGATAAACTGTGTGTGGTCAGCACCGATCCGATCACCGGTGCGGTGAAGGATGTGGGGCGCTTAAGCGTGCATGTTTCGGTCAACGATATCGCGTCCTCCGGCGCGGAGCCGGTCGGGATTTTAGTTACCATTTTAGCGCCTCCGACCGCGGAATACAGCGAAATTGAAGCGGTTGTGGATCAGATCACGCGGGCGTGCGACGAGATGAATTTAGACATCGTCGGCGGGCATACCGAAGTAACGGAGGCAGTCAACCGTATTGTGCTGTCCACCACTGTGTTGGGGCAGTGTGAGCCGGATAAGCTGGTGACATCATCCGGGGCGAAGGCTGGAGACAGCATTATCGTAACCAAGCATATCGCGCTTGAGGGTACGGCTATTATCGCAAATGACTATGAAGATGCGCTGGCCGGTGTTTTATCGAAGAAGGAGCTCGGCACCGCAAAAGCGCTGGTGGAACAGCTCAGTGTATTAACCGAGGGCAGGCTGGGCGCAAAGTTCGGCGCGTCGTCAATGCATGATATCACCGAGGGCGGAATCTTTGGCGCGCTGTATGAGATTTGCGAGGCGGCAGGGGCCGGCGCCGAGATTGATACCGATTTGATTCCTGTGCTTCCGGAAACGCGGAAGATTTGTAAGCACTTTTCGCTGAATCCATACCGACTGATTTCATCCGGCAGTATGCTGATTACCATTGATAATCCAGCGCCGCTTTTGGATGCGCTTAAGAAGGCAGAAATAAAAGCCACGGTGATCGGCGGGATTACCGGATGCGGGATAAATGAGGTCCAAAACGGGGCAATTACCGCGATTGATCCGCCGATGCCGGACGAGTTATTTAAGCTGCCCTGAGTCGTGCTAGAAATGCTTTGACTTTTTACCCAAAAAAATATATAATATCAACCGGACTTTTTCAATTTTGAAAAGGCAATAAAATTATGCGAGGATGGCGGAATAGGCAGACGCGCACGGTTGAGGGCCGTGTGGTGAATAACCATGTGGGTTCGACTCCCATTCCTCGCACCATCGAAAAAAGCCCTAGATTTCGGGCTTTTTTGGCACTTGGGGCTCAAAACGAAGAGCTCTTTTTTCATGCAGTTTTGGCCGTCATGTCACAGGAATGTCACACGGGGAAATTTTTTGAGCAGATTAAGAACGCTATATCTCTTGTTAAATCAAGATAACGCTGTCAAACAAAATGAACATCAACAACCTTTTCCTGAGAAGCATGAAAAGTTCAAGTGCAAAATATCAATTGATAACGAGGGATGATTAAAGTAGAATGCAAATAAGGGAATAAAAAAAAGAAGGAGAATTATTATGGCGTATATTATTACAACTGATAGTTGCTCAGATCTTTCATTGGAATATTTGAAAAAAAGAAACATCAAAATGATACCACTTATGTTTACAATCGATGGAAAGGAACACTTTGATGATAAAACGATGAATTCAAAAGAGTTTTTTTCTTTGGTTCGAAGCGGAAAAATGTCAAAATCATCCCTTATAAATGCAACGCGTTTCGAAGAATTTTTTGAAGACCTTATTAAACAAGGTTTTGATATCATGCATATTTCACTATCATCAGAATTAAGTGGTTCACATCAAAATGCAGTTATAGCGATGGAAACTCTAAAAGCAAAGTACCCAAAGAAAAAATTAGTAGCAATAGACAGCCTTTCTGCCTCGCTAGGCGGGGGATTATTAGTGCATTTAGCAGCAGACAAAAAAGAGGCAGGTGCGAGCTTTGAAGAGGTGGTTGAATTTGCGCGGGAAACGGCACCAAAAATTTGCGCATGGTTTACAGTAGATGATTTAAATCATCTTTTTAGAGGTGGACGAGTTTCGAAAACTTCCGCATTGTTGGGCACGCTACTGTCTGTGAAACCTGTAATGCACATTGATAGCAATGGTAAACTTATACCAGTTGCAAAGGCAAAGGGCCGAAAACAGAGTATGAAAATGCTTGTTGACGCAATGGAAAAAACAGCTATTGAACCAAAGACGACAAGGATAAATATAAGTCATGGAGACTGTGAAGAAGAAGCCAATTACCTTGCAGGTTTAGTTCGAGAAAGATTTGATGCAAAAGATGTATTTGTAGATGTCATTGGCCCTGTTATTGGAACACATGGAGGACCAGGAACATTGGCGCTATTTTTTCTTGGGAAAGAAAGATAATTCTTATTTAGTAAATTGACTTCTTTTTTAGGCCCAATTTTGATCAGGCATATTAAACTATCGTTTTTAGACATATAGTTACATCGGCATCCAGAAAAATTTCTTTTGAATTATTTGTGTAGTTATTAAAACATTTTTTGTTAAGCGCAATAGGAATGTAGTAGCAAGTATATGCTTAACCGTATCACGAGACATATAAGATACGGTTTTGTATTACTATTTATATAAACTTTTTACGATGCAAGTTTTATTGCAAATCATCAAATGGAGGTTTTTATGGGGACAAAGAGAAAGCATAAATTCTGCACAGGAATGTGTTTTAAAAGTGATAAATCCAGAACAATTAGCATTGAATATATACTTCGCCAAGATTCCATCAAAAAAGATCAATATATCATAAGCAAAAATCTATGCGAGGATTACTCAGTATGTGAATTTAAAGATAATTGCCAAATATATTTGGATGCAAAAGTTATCACAACTGAGTAAGAACTGTTTTGACTATGAGTTTTTTATAAGAGTTAGGTCATATTCCAGAGTAAAATAAAAAAAAGAGGCCCTGTTAGATAGGCGCCTTTTTTTAATACAAAAGTGCGTATTAGCTAAACTAAATATCATAGATAATACTTATTCTTTAAGATCTGTTTCTTCTTTTGCTTTTACGGGGCGTTGAAATTTTGTTCCGCATTTACCACAAAATTCGTTTTCGATATCCTGTTTTGCACCGCAATTAGAGCAAATAATTAAATCTTTAAGCTCAAGAGCTCGCCTTTCATTTTCTTCAATCGAATCAAAAGCCGCCTTAATTTTAGCGAAATCCTCACTGAATTTTTCATCACCTTCGTCTTTTAAAAACAACGCATATTCCTTTTGCCCAATCTGCGCGTATAGATCTTCGATAATTCGCTGCGTGTGATTATTTTCACTGTTTAAACGAGTGATTTCAGCGATATTTTTAGTTTTTGTTGCTACATCCTTGCCCAATTTATTAACGTTTTTGCCAAGTTTTTTAAAGAAACTCATGATAACCTCCGATTTATATCCTTAATTAGATCCCGAATCTAAGCTTGTTACATATTTTTACTTTTTATATTATCATTATATCGTGTTAAAACAGACAAAGTCAATTGCGCCGGCTGATATTTTGGGGGAAACTCATTTTGTTTACGCCCTGTTCACATGCAGCAACTTTTTTACTTTAAAAACAGCTTTTATAGCAATATGCTTATGAACTTTTCCGAGAAAAACATTTAGATGTTATTAACGATTATAAAAAGTACTTATCCAGCTTGCTGACTGCTTTTGCTTTATGATCATCCAGAACGTGTCCATAAACATCAGCGGTTATTGAAATACTGCTATGCCCCAATATATCAGAAATGGTTTTTAAATCAACACCCTCCATTATGAGCAAACTCGCAGCCGTATGCCTTAAATCATGGAACCGGACATGCGGTATTTTATCCCGGGCGAGTATCTGTCCGAACCGACTTGAAATAGTACTCGGATCTAGTATGGTTCCATCCTCTTTGGTGCATACATAGTCGCTCCGATAATACTTATCCCATAGCAATTCTTTGTTTTTGCTCTGCTTCTCCCGTTGCTCCATCAGTACTTTCCGTATAGGTGCGGATATAGGTACAGACCGGTATTTCCCGTTCTTTGGTTTTCTCAACCCATCGTAGGTCAAGTTGTTCTTAATGGTCATAGTGCCGCGCTTCATATCTACATCAGCCCATTGTAACCCCAAAGCCTCACCTCGGCGCAATCCGCCGAATAATGCTAAACATACCGGTACATAAAGGTATGTGTCCTCAAAGGTTTTAAAATACATTGGGATATCGTCCGGATGTACAAAGCTGGCTTTACTCTGTGGGTCTTGCTTCGGACGTTCTACATATACGCAAGGATTTCGGGTAATCATCCGCTGTTTTTCAGCCATAGCTAAGGCCCTGGATATGGTCGTATGAATATATAGCACACTCTTAGGTGATAATGTCTTACCCAACTCAGCATAAGCAGCTTCAATTTCAGCAGGCTGCAGTTTCTGTATCTGCCTGTTCCCTAATAACTTTGAGATATGCTGTATATTCATTCGATAAGCCCGGGCGGTATTCGGAGACAATTGACTTTCATACCCGTCAATCCATTGGAGAAGATAATCGTTCAACTTAATCTTGCTGGGTTCTGTATATGTCCCTTCCCGCATATCATTCTCTAACTTCACCATAAAGTCTTTAGCGAGTGTCTGCCGGTCAAAGGTCTTGGATACCTGCTTCGCGTCCTCATCCCACCATCTCACCCGCCACCGGTATCCGTTCTTTGTCTTGTATTTGAGTATGGTTGCCATGTAATCGTCTCCTTTTTCTTAAATTCGTCTCATCTTTTGGTCTCTTTATTGTGCGTTTGGTGTAGTCGTAGTATAGTTCATATGTTCTCGTATTTCAATAGAAAGCAGAACATATATTCTCATATATTAAACAAAAAGAGGTTAATAGTGCAAGATATTAAAAACAAGAAGTATCGTTTAGTTTTCAATAACAGTGTGTTTTATCGTCCTCGTAATAGGTATTAACTAACCAACCATATATATGATTAAAACAAAGACGATTATCTCGGGGGAGATGCTGGAGTGTGAGGTATACCCGGTATGGGAAAGAGACGCAAAGCGGGAAAAGCGGCACAAGATAACAACCCTAGCCCAGCAGAAAGTGAATCACAGGAATACCGTTAAGCGGGTGATCCGGTTAATCAACACGAACTTTACGAAGAAAGATATCTGGATGACGTTGACGTATAAGGTTAAACCATCAGAGGAACAGGCAAAGAAAGATATCCAAAACTTTATTCGAAGATTGAAACGGCGGGTAGATCATCTAAAGTATATCTATGTGACAGAGATAGGGCAGAAGCGTATCCATCACCATCTGATCTTAAATGTTGAAGACCGGGATATGGCTGAAGGGCTATGGCATTTAGGACGAACGAATGCCAGACGATTACAACCGGATGATTATGGGTTAGAAGGATTAGCCCGATATATAACCAAAGAAAAGAGCACAGCAGATAAAAGATATACCTGCAGCAGGAACTTAGATAAACCCATTGTCTATGAAAACAAGACCATGTTCACCAGACGAGATACGGACAAAATTGTCCGCAACGAAAACAGGGCAAGAGAGCTGTTTGAAAGGATGTACCCGGGATATGTGTTTCGAGATATAAACATCTCTAACTCAATATTCATATCCGGGTGGTATATCTATGTGCGGTTACAAAAGTTATAGAGGGGAGAGAAAGAATGATTAGGGGAGAGTTAAAAGAATACGCTGAGATTAAGAAAGCTCATGAAGCGATTTGGGAAAAAATCGAAAATTATATGGAAAAAGGATACTTTGGAAACGCGGATATCAGCAAGGGCAAAACAAAAGAGAGAATGCGGAATTTCAATCGTATAGTATCAGTATGCAAAGAAAACTTGCGTTTATCAAGAAAACAAGACGAACTAAAAGAACGCTTTCCTGAAGAGACAGAGGAGTTAATGCAGGTAGAATACACAATCCTAAAACTCAGGTATTTCGAAACAAAGCCTTGGGAGGAGATGGCGGATATGTTGCATTACTCCAGAGCGCAGGTGTTTCGTATACACGACAGGGCAATTTAAAAGCTTGAAGAAAAGCATACCTAAGATAGAGATTAAAAGGCAATTCGGCATACAATTTAATTTCCAGAACAAAAAAACACCAGAAGAACTTTTGCGCTCAACTGATGTTCATAGTGTTTAATTAGTTACTGCTAGACTATGCAATATTAACGTTTATTGCTCTGAGTTTTCGACTGTCTTTTGGATCTGCTTCAGTTTCATATGTGACTTTCTGACCGTCATCTAAAGACTTAAATCCATCAGTTTGGATAGAAGAAAAATGTACAAATACATCTTCGCCGCCATTGTCATCAGTGATAAAGCCGAAACCTTTTCCAGCGTTAAACCATTTTACTGTACCGTTATTCATTGGGTACCTCCATAAAAAATTATTTTGCACCCAAAAAAACAAAAACTCACATGATTATGCAAATCAATCAAAGGCATTAATTCGCAACACGTGAGAATAAAATAATTATCTTGAATACCCGGCAACTATAGCATTGTATATGATAAAAGTCAACAAAATATTTTATTAATTAGCGGGACGGTGATAATTCAAATGTTACGCATGCATAACCATGCGATTAAGACACTAAAGGAAGCGCACCCCAAAGACTAAGACCAAAAAACTTTCTTCATATACCACAGTTTCGTTTATAAATAACGACGTGGCAGCGTGTGCAATTGATTCACATGATACAAACCAATTAACCAATGAAACGGGATAAAGGCACAGAATCGCTATACCCCCCTCACCTCGGGTATAGCGAAATACGCCCGAAACCGTTTGTGCCCCTCCATGTGATACATGCCTCGCGCACGTGACCCCCCCCACCCCTAGAAGGGGATAGAAATCCGTAAGTCGAGCGAATAGAAGGATATTGGTTATGCCTTGGAGTATTCTCAATGTAGTGTTTTTGGATATACGACAATACTTTAATAAATGGTTGGGGCTGAAAGTAACTTTGTTACGGATAAAATATACGAGGGAGAGTATAGTATTATCCAAACCAAACGATAGGAAGATGTATATGGACAAGCAAAAGATGGGCAGAATGGATAGCACACAACGACTAAACATGATTGGTATTGACAGAATTATGGAAGTGCTTGATATTAAACCCGACGACGAGATTATGGATGTAGGCGCGTGTACTGGAGCATTCTCTCTGCCGATGGCAAAGGAGTCTAGTCAAGGGCATGTTTATGCTGTTGATGTTGATGATGAACCGCTAGAGGTTCTTAAGCGTAAAATACTCAGAGAATCAATTGACAACATTGTGCCGATTCATGTGGATAATGACTTGACAAAACATCAACATGATGTTTTTAATTCGGGAATTGATATTCTTGGTGTTGAGGAAGATAGCGTAGACAAAATATTTATGTGTACGGTGCTTCATGAGATTGAGGATAAAGAGCGATTCCTGGAGATATATCATCAGTTTTTAAAACCGGATGGCAAAATATATGTCGTTGAATTTGGAAACCGTGGGAACGGAGCCAATCAACATCAACATGGAGGCCGTGGGTCTTTAACAGAGGAGGATACCCTGTCGTTCTTACAAAACGCAGGCTATACCAAACCAAGGATCATTAAGATCAATGAGATGATGTACATGGCTGTGGCAGAAAAATAAATATATAGAATTTTGAAAGTGGGCAGTCTAAGCCAGCCAAAGCTGTGATATGATGGCGCTTCCGTACGTAAATACACTAAAACGCATTTAATAATGCGTTTTATTTATTTGTATCTTTTTTCTAAGGGGTGGGGGACGTGAAAAAGTTTTAGGCTAGACATGCGGAAACCGGTTGTGCTCTCGCCCATTAAAAAAATTCCCTAAATGGCGAAAATTTTTTAATAAGCGGTCCTATTTATCTCAATTTTCACTTCTTATCGAACAAGGTATTCACATCATCGCACGTGTCGCGCGACGTGCCCACGTGTGCGCTGAAAAGGAAAGGGTGGGGAGGGTTGCATGACTCGGCGTCAAGTTTTATATGTGCGGGGATTTGAAGGAATGGAAAATCTTTGTAACGAATGATATAATGTTTTTAATATTTTGCATAACAATCAGATTATAAATACAGAAAATTGGAGTATACGATGGTTACCGGCGATTTTAAAAACAAGGTTGATCGAATTTGGGAAATGTTCTGGACAGGCGGCATCACCAACCCGCTTTCGGTCATTGAACAATTCACTTATCTATTGTTCATTAAAAACTTGGATGACAGGCAGACAGAACTTGAAAGTAACGAGACAGTTGGCATCCCGACGGACACTTCAAAAGTATTTGATGAAAGTGTACAGCACTTACGGTGGAAGAATTTTCGACAGTTATCCGCCGAACAGATGTATGAAGTGGTATCGGGAGAGGTTTTCCCGTTTATTAAGAATTTACATACCGATAAAGAATCTGCATTTAGCAAATATATGAGTGATGCCATTTTTATGATTCCTACGCCACAGATGTTGGAAAAGATCGTGACCGGGATTGATGCTTTGCCGATGAAAGGCAAGGATGCCCGCGGGGATCTGTACGAATACATGCTGTCCAAGCTCACCACCGCAGGCACGAATGGACAGTTCAGGACGCCGCGGCATATCATCGGGATGATGGTGGCGCTGACAAAACCCACACGAAAAGACATCATCTGCGATCCATCTGCGGGTACAGCAGGATTCCTGGTGGCGGCGGGTGAATACCTGAATGAAAATGACGGCACGCTGTTTAACAAAAAAGAGGACAAAGAGCATTACCACAACGATATGTTTTTTGGGTATGATATGGATCGGACCATGCTCCGCATCGGCGCGATGAATATGATGATGCACGGGGTGGAGCGCCCGAACATCGCCTATAAAGATTCCTTAAGCGAACAGAATACAGACAGCGAGAAGTACTCGCTGGTGTTGGCGAATCCGCCATTTAAAGGGAGCCTTGACTTTGACAGCGTATCGGCCGATCTTTTAAAAATGACAAAAACAAAAAAAACGGAGCTTTTATTTCTGGCGCTGTTCCTCCGTATCTTAAAGAAAGGCGGACGTTGCGCATCCATCGTACCAGACGGGGTGCTGTTCGGTTCTTCCGGCGCGCATAAAAGCATCCGGAAAGAACTGGTGGAGAACCACCATCTGCAGGCGGTGATCAGTATGCCGAGCGGCGTGTTTAAGCCGTACGCCGGGGTTTCCACAGCCATAATGCTGTTCACCAAAACGGGCGACGGAGGGACCGACAATGTTTGGTTCTATGATATGCAAAGCGACGGATTCAGCCTGGACGATAAACGGCAGGAACTGGACACCAGTGATATTGACGATATCATCGAACGCTTCGGCAACCTTTCCAGTGAGGCCGATCGCAAGCGCACCCAGCAAAGCTTTTTGGTTCCCAAAGCTGAGATTGTGGCGAATGATTATGACCTGAGCCTGAACCGATACAAGGAGATTGAATACGACGAAGTGCAGTATGACGCCCCCGATGTGATTCTGGGCAAGATCAAGGCGATGGAGAAGGAGATTGGAGAGGGGCTGGATGAGATAGAGAGGATGGTGTAGATGACAGTTGAATTGTGGGTTACAATTATTGTTGGACTAGCGGGAATTTTCATCGGAATCTTTGTCACGTGGTTTTTCACAGCAAGGATGAAAATCAGATACAAGATGAACACAACAATTGTTATTAGCAGCAAAACGGGGCATGAGAAAATAGGCATTACGTACGATGGGGGTAAGGTTGATAGGCTTAGCCATACCTTAGTCAATTTTAAGAACACAGGGAACCATGAGGTACTAAAAAAGCGTATAACTGGTAATGGAATTGAGATTTCTTTTGATGACCAAACGCGAATATATGAAGCAGGCCTTCAAGACATTTCTCAAGAGGAAACAGCAGTGCGACTTAGCAGGAATAAAAATAACGGATTACTTGTAATGTTTGACTTTCTAGAAAAGACAGATAGTTTTTCCGTGAATATTTTACATGATTCTGAAAATAACCCAAAAGTGAGTGGCAAGATTATTTCCTGTAGATTATTTGAAGATGATAATGGAAATAGATTTTTAACAACAGTAGTTGTATTATTTTGGGTTCTTTTTGGAATATTTTCTATTGGCTATATCATTTATATGATACCTGAAGTTAAGAGCAATACAAATACTTTATATTCTATTGGATTTTTTAGCTTAATTCCGATTAGCATTGTCTGGGCATTTTTAAAATCATTTATTGATTATCGAAGAAATATGAGGACAGAACGAGAAAAAAGGCATGACGAAAACTGACATGAAAGAAATAGAAGGGGCTTTTAAATTTATTAGAAATGGGAAAAGCATTAAGCAATACGGACAGGAAGGATATCCCATTACAAGAATCGAAACCATATCAAATGGTCAAATTGACATGTCAAGATTAGGATATGCAGATATTCATGATACTATTTTATATGAAGATTATCTGCTAAAAAAGAATGATATTTTGATGTCACATATTAACAGCGAGAGTCATCTTGCAAAAACTGCTATCTACAATTTCAATGATACAATCATTCATGGTATGAACTTGTTGTGCCTGCGGCCAAAACCTGAAGTGCTTATCGGTAAATATGCATTTTATTATTTCAATAGCAAGACTTTTAAGCGACAAATACCTAAGATTATTAAGAAGTCTGTAAACCAAGCGAGTTTTACAGTAACGGCTTTAAAAAAATTAAAAATCCCCCTTCCCCCACTCACCACCCAAAAAAAAATCGTGGCCCTACTGGACGGCGCGCAAAGCCTGATCGACAAGCGAAAGGCGCAGATTGCGCTGTTGGATGAGCTGATAAAAAGCACCTTTTACACCATGTTTGGTGATCCGGTGACCAATCCGATGGGGTGGGAGAAAAAAAGTTTAAGTATACTTACGTCAAAAATTGGTTCGGGCGCAACGCCGAGGGGAGGAAGAGAAAGTTATAAGAATAAAGGAATAAGCTTAATTAGGAGTATGAACATATATAATAATGTGTTCGAGTATAAAGATTTGGCCTTCATTGATAATGAGCAGGCTGGAAAATTAGACAACGTAACTGTGGAGGAAAATGATGTGCTTTTTAATATAACGGGTGCATCAGTAGCAAGGGCTTGTATTGTTCCAAATTGCGTTTTACCAGCACGGGTAAATCAACATGTTTCAATCTTAAGAGCAAAAACAAATCAATTGTTAAGTAGTTATTTGGTTCATTTATTAACAAATGATATGTATCAACAGTATTTGCTTAAGCTAGGTGGTGCGGGGGGAGCAACTAGAGAAGCAATAACAAAAGAGCAATTGTTAGATTTAATAATACCGCTACCGCCACTTACCCTTCAAAACCAATTTGCCGAAAAGGTGCAGGCCATTGAGGCGCAAAAGACCAAGATGCAGGCGGGGCAAAAAGCGATGGAAGAACTGTTTGGCAGTTTGATGCAGCGTAGCTTTAGCGGGGAGATTGAGTGATTATGGAAGTGTGTAGACATCTAGAAGCATTTGATATCAATGCTGAAGATTCTATATTACAGCAAAGTAAAAATTGTGCGATTATTAGCCATGCGCCTTCTGCCGGGACTGCAAGAGAAATGTTGCTAAAGAATGAAATCAGCAGTAGATTTCCAAATGCGAGAATATATGAAGGGTTTATATGTAGTGATGAAGATAATTATCAATCCAGCCAATTAGATTTTATTCTATGTAAGAATGACGCAGAAATAAGATTTGTTAATCCTCATATTTTTGTCGAACCTGAAGATGTTCTGCTTGTTACAGAAGTAAAAACGACACTTGAAAATAAGCATCTCACAGATCTTGATGATTTAGTATTAAGGATTAAATCGCTTCGAGATGGGAGTGATATAAAAATAGGTTTATTTGCATATAGGTCAAAAATGGGGCAGGATACTTTACTGAAATACTTTGGGATAGAGAAAGATTGGATGTATGGGGATATTAAGCGGGTGGATAAAATCCAGTTTCCTAATATAGATTTTCTTACAATTCTTGAAACGAATACATCAGAAGAATTTAGGAAACCATTTTTTATAGGCAAGGATAAGGATGGATTATTTCAATATCATTTATCTATACCGGTGATCAATCGATATATTTCTATACTCAAAAGCAAATATAGATATGGTGTTTGATATTTATTTGAGGGAGATATAGGAATGGCGACATACAAACAAATTCAAGCGTATATTAAAGAGAGACACGGGCTTACGGTGAAATCTTGCTGGATTGCGCATATGAAAGAAATCTGCGGGTTGCCAGTGAAGGTCTCTCCCAGACGCTATGATGTTAATGTGCGCCAGGTGCCGTGCCCGAAAAATAAACAACCGATCATTCGAGAAGCCTTTAAGCATTTCGGAATGATCTGATATGCGGTTTTAAATGCATAATAATATAATATGCGCATATAATAGCATAATAATATAATATGCGGTTGAAATAGCATAACGCTAAGTGTATAATAAATGTATGCGAGGTGATTTTATGTATTGTGCGATAATTGGTGATCTGATTGGGTCTAAAAAACTGAAAGATCGGTCTGTCATCCAAAGCAAGCTGTCAGATATATTAGAAGCGATTAATCAAGAGTACTATCAAGATATACAATCAAAGTTTTTAATCACCATTGGTGATGAATTTCAAGGCTTACTATATGATACGGGCGACTTTTTAAGTATCATTAAAAAAATCAAAATTGAGATATATCCGATTAAACTGCGCTTTGGTGTAGGCATTGGGCAAATCTCAACCGAGATTAAAAATGTGTTTGCGATTGGCGCAGACGGTGATGCGTACTATAGCGCGAGGGATGCGATCAACCAACTAAAAAAGCAAGAGAACGAAAAGGAAGGCCTTTATTCGGACGTAAAGATTAATGTTGCTAAAGGCAAGCTCTCAATAGGCCTCCAAAAAAAAGACGGCGTTGATACCGATATGATCAATACTGCTTTAAGTGCCTGCAGTTTTATAGAAAAAAAGTGGGGAGAAAAGCAGCTTGAGGTCATACGGCTGAAAGAAAAAGGGTTAACACAAACGGAAATCGCACAAAAAATCAATATTGAGCAATCCAGTGTCCATAGACGGCTGGATGCTGCCGGATACTATACGTATACGAAATGCCTTGAGCAGATCAAAGATTATATCGCGAGAAAAGGGTGGTAGAAGGTTTGAACAGAGAATTATTGATCATCTTACTTATTGCGCATGTTTTAGGGGATTTTTATTTTCAGCCGCAAGCGCTTTCTGATAAAAAGAAAGATAGCTATTCGCATGTGATGCTCCATAGTTTAATTTATGCGGCGCCAATTCTCCTGCTCTTTATGTTTAAGCTGGACTGGGCAGTGCTTTGGGTAGGGCTGATCTATATATTTGCTCACTATGCAATAGATACGCTTAAATATTGGATAGAAACAGAAAAGAATACGACGTGGGTCTTTGTATTTGATCAAGTTTTGCATGGACTAAGCCTGTTTGTACTGTCTGTTATATTTAAAACGTTGGTGGTGTATCCGACGCTGATTTCACTTTTAGGTTCTTTGGGGATAACGTTTAGTATTCTAATAAAAGCCATCTTGCTGATGTTAATCGTATTAAAGCCTGCCAACATCACGTATAAAAGTATTTTCTCAAACTTTAAACCGGTTTCTGGTGAAGAAAGTGAATTGAAAACAGGCGCGGTTATTGGTAACCTTGAGCGCTTGCTTGTTCTGTTCCTGTTGATTGCGGGGCAGTATACCGCCATTGGATTAGTCATTGCTGGCAAGTCGATTGCGCGGTATAAGAAAATTGCGGACGAGAAAGACTTTGCGGAGTATTATTTGATTGGGACGTTTTACAGCATACTGGCGGTGCTGGTGCCGTTTTTGATTTTGTGGTAGAGGTGTAAATAATTGAGCAACGTTTGGAGATAAAAATTATGGGAGAGATTGAATTAAGCGAAGTCCAATTAAAAGTTTTAAAATACTTGTATGATAGCAATCAAGAAATCGCACAAACAAGAGGTTGGACTAGTTCTAAAATAATTAAACGTGCAGGAGTTGAAAAACGCGAAGGCAAAGCGGCTATTTTGTATTTAGCTGAAAGCGGTTTAGTTAAAAGGGAAGTAAAAAAGCTTACGAGATCAACAGGTTATAAAAGTAAACCAACTGATATTTATAAAGTGTCCGAGAAGAATTCTTATGAAGTTGAAAAATTCAGAATTAGTAATAATGGACTTGAATATATACAGGAGAAGGTAGAGCAAATGAAGATTACAGAGGATTTAAAGAAAATGATTGATGAAGACATCCTGAAATGCGATACACCTTCGTATGAATTAGCTACAGAGTTGCTTGCGAAATATAAAACATACATAGATGCAGTTAAGGGAATTTATGTTGGGTGGTTAGATACTCCGGGTGTGAGCGCTAGGGTAATAGGCGAGATTAAAAATGCATTGATTGCATTTAAGACATTTGGATATGTAAATAATCAAACTAATGAACCTCAAACGAGTGTTACGGTACAGAATAAAAATGAGAATGTTAACAGCATCACGATGAATATTAATCTTACGTTTGAACAAGTTAGAGAAGATATAAAGAACAATGGCATGATATCTGATGACATGGAGAAAGAAATATTAGAACGCCTTGAAGAATTAGAGACTATAAGCAAAGATAGAAGCGACAAAAAAGAAAAATGGAAGAAATCAAAAGGAATCATAGAATGGTTGCTGAAGCAGGGAGTAGAGATTGCTGTTAAAGTATTGCCACTCATTTTAAAAACAATTGCAGAAGGATAAGAATTTTAAAATATAGGGATATGGATTAATGCCAAACTTCACTTTCCTAAAAAACAATAAACCCTTCAGATCCTTAGCCGAAGCCTGCATGGAGGCCGAAAAGAGCATGGCGGTCAGCTATTCGCTTGTGGCCATCACGGCGCGGCGCGCGCTGGAGCTATCGGTGAAATGGGTCTATACCAACGACCAATCGCTCGAAGCGCCATATCAGGACACCCTTTCGGCGCTGATCTATGATCAGAATTTTCAGCGACTGATTCCACATACGCTGTTCGAACCTATTCGGTATATTCATAAGCTGGGCAACAAGGCTGTGCATACAGGTTTGCCTGTGCGCAGGGAGCAGGCGGTGCTCTGCCTCAAAAACCTGTTTGCGTTTGTATGTTGGGTGGAATACGCTTACGGGCAGACTTATGAAAAAGGGCGAGTGTTTGACGACAGCCACTTGGCCGACGAGACCGAAAAACGCACCAAAGAAGCGTTGGCCAAGCTATTAAAAAAGTACAAAGAGGCCGACAAAAAGCTGACTGAGATGGCAGCCGAGAATACGCGGCTTCGCGAATTAGGTGCGGAACTGCGGCGCGACCATGAAGCTGCCCGCGAGTTTGATGTGGATACCCTGACCGAATGGGAAACTCGCAAAATGTACATCGACTTGGAACTGGAACTGAAAGGCTGGCAGTTTAATCGGGACTGTCTGGTAGAGGTGCCGGTTACAGGTATGCCTTCCGAAAGCGGCGAAGGTTTTGTGGATTATGTGCTGTATGATGACGATAAAAAACCGCTGGCGGTAGTGGAGGCCAAACGTACCAGTGTGAACCCAAAGGTCGGTAAGATGCAGGCGCTGGTGTATGCAAATTGTCTTGAAAAGCAATATGGTGTAAAGCCGGTGATGTTCTACACCAACGGTTTAGAATATTTTCTTTGGGATGATGAATCATATCCGGAACGCCAGGTTTCGGGCATTTACACGAAAGACGAATTGCAGTGGCTAAAATTTAAGCAAAAGAACAAGAAACCGCTCACGAATGTTTTAATTAAGGACACCATCACCAATCGCAGCTATCAGAAGATGGCGATTGGGGCGGTGTGCGATACGCTCATGAATAAACAGCGCAAAGCTCTGCTGGTCATGGCGACAGGTTCAGGTAAGACTCGCACGGCGATCTCCGTTGTGGATGTATTGATGCAAAATGGATGGATCAAGAATATTCTCTTTTTGGCAGACCGAGTGGAATTGGTGCGTCAAGCCAAGAAGCACTTTAAAAACCTTTTACCTCAGCTTTCGCTCTGCAACCTCTTAGACTCTAAGGACAATCCTGAAAGCCGGATGACTTTTTCCACATATCCTACCATGATGAACGCAATTGACGAGACAAAGGGTAAGGACGGGCAACTGCTGTTTACCAGCGGACACTTCGACCTCATCATCGTGGATGAAAGTCACCGCAGTATCTATAAAAAATATCAGGCCATTTTTGATTATTTCGATGCAATGCTTTTAGGCCTTACAGCCACTCCAAAAAGCGACATTGACAAAAACACCTATACCATCTTTGACTTGGAAGATAATCAGCCTACTTTTGCCTATGATATGGAGGAAGCAGTAAAGGATGGATTTTTGGTACCCTACCATACCATTGAGGCCAAACTAAAACTGCCCGAAGAGGGCATCCATTACGACGATCTTTCGGATGAAGAAAAAGCGCAGTTTGAGGATACCTTTGAAGAGACCTTTGAGCAAGGCGTTCGGGATATCAGAGGCAGTGCAATCAACCAGTTCTTGTTTAATCAAAACACGGTGGATTTGGTTTTAAAGGAGTTGATGGCGAAAGGTATCAAGGTGCAAGGCGGAGATTGTTTGGGCAAAACTATCATTTTTGCTGCCAATCAGAAGCATGCGGATTTCACCATCCAGCGTTTTGACGCATTGTTCCCGCAGTACGCAGGCAAATTTGCGGAGCGTATCTATACCGGGCTTAAATATGTTCACTCAACTTTTGATAACTTTACCGAAAAGAATAAATGGCCGCAAATTGCAGTATCGGTAGATATGCTGGATACCGGGGTGGATATACCCGAGGTAGTCAATCTGGTGATGTTTAAAAAAGTACGCTCTAAGTCTAAGTTTATTCAAATGATTGGGCGCGGTACACGCTTGTGCCCGGATTTGCTGGGTGTGGGGTTGGACAAAACCGAGTTTTTAATTTTTGACTACTGTAGTAATTTTGAATACTTCAGGCAACCGACACAAAGAAAAGAAGCAGGGAACACAAAAACGCTCACGGAAAACCTGTTTAATATTCGTTTGGCTATCGCCAAGGAGCTCCAGCGGCTGGACTTTCAAGAAGACGCCTTGCAGGAATACCGTAATCAGATGGTGCAACAGCTATCAGGCGAAGTAGCGGCGCTAGATGATAAACGCTTTGATGTGAAGATGCGCCTTAGATATGTGCACAAGTATAATAAAGTCAGCGCGTTTAACCAGATCGGAGATACCGAGATTATCGACCTTGAGGACAACATAGCACCGCTGATCCTGCCGTACGATGATGACGAGTTGGCAAAGCGCTTTGACTTTTTGATGTATGCGATTATGTTCGCCTACTTAAAAGGGCAAACGGCATCTAAACAGATTATCAAGGTAGCGTCGACTGCAAAAAACCTATCTAAAATTGGGAACATAGAGAAAGTTAAGCGTCAGGCAGAAGTGATTAAACAAGTACAGATCGAGGGCTTTTGGCAGACGGCAGGGTTACGCGACATGGAGAAGGTGCGAGTTGCATTGCGCAATCTTGTTAAGTATATTGAAGTTTCGAAACAAAAAGACTACTATACAAATTTTACTGATGAGGTTTTAGGGATTATTGAACATTCCGATGTTGTTCAAACAGTTAATCTTAAAAATTATCGCGAAAAAGTCAACCACTACTTAAAAGAACACAAAGACGATATAGTGATCTATAAACTTCGGCATGGACGAACACTCGACGAAGAGGATATTCGGTATCTTGAAAAAATTCTATGGCAAAAACTTGGTACCAGAGAAGACTACGAGAAAACTTTTGCAGATATGCCGCTAACAAAACTCATATTAAGTCTAGTTGGGCTGGATAGGCAGGCGGTGGAAGAAAAGTTTTCGAAATTCCTTTCAGATGAAAAGTTAAGTCCTAAACAGATGGCTTTTGTAAAATTGATTGTGGATTATATCGCAGAAAACGGGGGCATAGAAAAACGAGTGCTGAATGAACACCCTTTTAACAAGCACGGTAGTGTGACTGAACTTTTCAATAATAGATTGGATGTTATAAAAGGCGTCATAATGACTATTGATGAGTTAAATTAAAATTCCTGGTTTACATTTTTATTTGTAGCTTAACGCTAATTTTTAATATGTGGAGGGAATTGTGAAAAAACAGATCGAGCTTAATAATCAAGAGAAACAAGTCGCGAAGATATTGCTGGTATCCATAAATACTATAGGAACGCGCGCCTATGGAGATATTGCTGCAGAGGTGAAACCAGCTATAAACCCACACACGCAATTGCCTAATATGCTTGGAAATGTAAGTATCTTATGCCATGAGCGGGGGTTGCCGCTATTGTCAGCGTGTGCTGTTAGCAAAGATTCGAATATGGCATCGGATGGTTACTATCGACTTCACTGTGAGATATTCCCTGAGGCAAAAACCAGAAGTAAAATCGAGGTTTGGAAAGAAGAATTAAATAAGATAAGGCTTTGGGATGACTGGACCCCTTTGACCAATTATTTAGGAATTGAATATGAAACAATTATATCTCCGAAACAAAGAGAAGCGAATATAATGGAACCAGTCTTTGCGGATGAAATTGAGCTAGTTGAAGGAGAAAAAACACAGGTTACGATTAACCATTATGAGCGGAATCCTATTGCAAGGAAAAAATGCATAGAGCATTTCGGATGCCAATGTGGGGTATGCGGTATTGATTTTGGTGAAATGTATGGAAAAAGATTTGAAGGTAAAATTCATGTCCATCATATTAATCCTGTTCATTTAAGTGAAGGAGAAACGATTGTAGATCCAATAAAGGATTTAATTCCTGTTTGCCCAAATTGTCATATGATTATACATAGCAAGAAAGATGGCATATATTCTATTGATACGGTTAAAGGTATGATTCGAAGAGCGAGTAAAGAAAGAACTTAATTGTTTTGCGAAAATTCACTGCTGTTCAGAACAAACTAAAAGATTTATAAGGGTACATATAAAAAGCATACTATTCGTAAAATGACTATTTTGCGAATTAAGCTTAATCAAAACTATTCGTAAAATTAGATTTTTATAAAGTAAAATTAAAAAAATTTCTTTTTTCAAATTTTTGAAGAATAAGCGCACCTACCGAATAATAAAATAACGATGAAGTACTGTAAACAAGTGTATGCGCGTAATAGGTGTCCACAATTATAATCTATTTGATAGGGTGTAATAGACATCAATTAACATAATAGGAGTGGCGCTCAAAGTGCAGAAAAACTTGAAAAAGAGTTTCTCGGATTATATTTTGTGAGTATAGCTTTTTTATGCGATAAACTCACATGCGTATAAATTTGAGTGGTGGCAATGTTTGTATGGCCAAGAAGCTCTTGAACGCTTCGCAAATCGGCACCATTTTCAATAAGCAAGGTGGCAAAGGTATGCCTTAGGTAGTGCGGTGTAGACTCCGGATTGATCTTCGCTAAATCACGATATTTGGAATAGATGTTTTCAATCCCGTAGATTGATAATTTATCGCCAAAACGATTAAGAAAAAGATGATTAGAGCTTGGGTTTAGGAGCTCCCGTTTATTAAGCCAGCGTTTAACTTTTGAAAGGACTTCATTACTGGAAATAAAGAGCATACGCTCCTTTTTTCGTTTACCTCTGATTAAAATGGATTGATGACTCAAATCAATGTCCTTCAATTGTATATTAGAGGCTTCACTGATACGAAGTCCAAGACTGAAGATCAGTTCTATTAGAGCATTGTCGCGAAGAGATAAGACGTGACTTAAGTTACCTTCCGAAGCAGTATATTCTTCGGCAGTACACATTAGAAGTTTTACTTCTTCAATTGAAAGAGTTTTGGGCAGTCTCCTTTCGGTTGGGAAAGAATATTTTTGTGGAATAAAATTTGAGCCTAGCATAAATTGAAAAAAAGACTGAATAACGATCCGCTTGCGTTTGATTGTAGTAATTTTTCGATTTGTGCTTTTTAGAAAATCAAAGTATACAGTTAAAGCACCGGCGTCAATTTTTTTTTCGCTGCGTTGATTCAACCAGCCGCCAAAAAGACGTAAGTCGCTTGTGTAGGCTTTGATTGTCTTTGAATCGAGATTTTTTATGTGCGATAAATGGAGGATATATTTTTGAACATCCTCCTTAAAATTATTGACTTTATACATTTTGACTTATCCCCTATTAGGAATCAATCATAACCCATTATGTATAAAAATGCGAATAAAAATATAACTATATGTGTATGGGAATAAATACAAATTGAGCTTAAATGTGCATGAAATGTATGATATAATATCCAAATAATGAATGATTATTTGGAGAAAGATTGTGTCAATTTTTAAGCAACCCCGCTTTATTAATAGAGAAAGCGATTTTCAGTCGATTTCCCAAAAAATCAGCGGGGCTAATAGGGATATAAATAAGATTATTATTTTGCATGGAAATTCAGGAATTGGAAAAAGTAGATTTATAAGAGAGCTATTTGCTCGAATGTTCTTTGACAGTGCAAAGATAAATATTCCAACACTAGGGACTGAAAACGTTAGTATAGACTCCCTCTTCTTTTTTAATCGCCTATATGAAGAACTCATATTATACTATAAAAAGAATCCTTATTCTCATGCAAAATATTCATTTAATGGAGTTGGTTTGGGTGCACTTATATTTTCAATAAATGCATCTTTTCAAAAGACAAATATTTTCGATCAGGACACAATCAAGCGTTTCAATACAATAATTAAAATTTTATCTAAGAAAAAAATCCGACATATTATCGATTTTGAAAATGCACAATTATTTGATGCAGCATCATTTAAAATGTTGATAAACATATTGAAGCGCACAGAAGGCAATTGCTATATTTTTGAATATACGACAAATCCAGAACAAGATTTTTCGCAAATATTTAAGATTGTCCAAGAATTTGAGGTTGTATTACACGATGTTGAAATTGAAGTATATGAGCTTAAGAGCTTAAATTTTAATGACGCCAGAAAAATATTTGAAAACATGTATGTAAATGATCGCAATATGAATACACTTCAACATATTTATTCAACTTCACATGGTAATCTTTTCAATCTTCTCCTCTATAGGAGCATTGAGGATAGTAGCGAACTTAGTAATGCTATTGAGTTTACACTTCAAAACTTGAGCAATACAGAAATGCTATTGCTCAAAATCATATACCTTAATAAAGGTATGATTAAGCTTAGTGAACTTTATAAAATTATAGAACAAGATGAAATGGCTGCGAATATTTTCGGGTCAATAAATATCCTAAACGATATAAAAAACCTCATTGATAAAAACATGCTTTCAAGAAAGATCAACTCTCTAGCAGTCAAACACGACTCTATTTTAAAAGAACTTGATAAAAGTCGCGGTGATGTGCTTTTCTTTAATGCTTATCGAATAATAGAAAATTTTTATTACCGAAAAAGGGAGTCAGAAGATTCTGTTCTTATGCTACTTTATTTGTATACACTAACAAATGATCCTAGAGTCACCAATATTATTCCTAACATCAGACATCTTGCATTAACACAGCGTTATCCCGAGGCGATTTCAGAAAAATTAAATTTAATATATGAATCCCTAGTAAATTTCGGTCAAAACAGAAAACAGTTGTTAAGAATTTCTATTGCCATTATAGATATTTTATATATAAGCGGTCATTACAAAGAGGCATATGATAGGATAAACGAAATTTTCGATCCTAATAATCCGCTCCATGTTGCTTATAAAGGTGCCATATTAGCTTTAAGAAATGGGGAAAATGATATCCCTGAGCTAAAACAGTTAATTGAAAAATGTAAAAACAGTCCTCGACTTAAACTGATTTTAGAAGCTCATCTACTTATCTCTTATATGGAAACAAAACAAATGAATCAAAGCAAGAAGTTAGCCTTAATAATTATCAATAACGATTCCTATAAAGAATATATTGAATATATATTTGTATTAAAAAACTATTCAGAATTCGAAAACAATGAAGATGCTATTACAACATTGACCAGATGTATTGAAGAATATAAAAAAATTAATCGTCCGGATTATGCGTCAAGATGTATGCTTTCTATTGCAAGCAGATATGCCTATATGGGTGAATTAACTATTGCAGAAAATTTGGTTCAGAATATAGTCTGTAAAGAAGATGACCGTTTCTTCAAACATGAATACTTATTAAACAATAGAGCAGCTATTCAAATATTGAAAAAGAATTTTGGTAAGGAAACAAAAAAATTATTATACGATGCTTTGTTGATTTGTCTGCACGGTTATGAGCGGATTATAATTAAATGCAATCTATTAATTTATCATTCATTTAATCATGAATATGAATTTGCACAAGATATTGCAAAGGAGCTGGAAAATGATTATGAATCTAGTTGTTATCGTTACGAAGAAATTTTACATATCCTTATATATAATCTTAGATATTTTTACTTAACATTCAATATTGCTAATGGAATAAAAAACTGTAATTTGCGATTAGAAAGACTTAGAGATTTAAGTACAACACAAGAACTGGTAGATTACATTGATTCTACGTTAATAGAAAGACAGATTATTGATCCAAAACATCAATGGGGATGGTACTCTCAGCTCCCCTATCGACCCGACTTTCTCGGTTATTGGCAATTCGAAATACCTTACGACATATCATTTGAATAATGTTCTTTTCGATTATATAAGAAAGCACCTAAAGAGAATTTTGAATCATTTCATTAAGCATTTCAAGATAATTATATCCATTGTTTTTAAAGGCAAAGAAGACAGCTCCATCCATTCCTAAATAGCAATCTGGTGAAAGTTCTATTAAAAACGAACCATTTTTATTAATCCGGCAGTCTATTCTCATGTAATCCATTTTTTCAAAGGAATTAAAAAGATTTATCATTCTTTTTATATCTTTATCTTTAAAAAAATCAGTTTTGATGAATGAGATGCTTGAATCATCAATTTTTTTAGTTTCAAACCCCCATATAAAATCAGAAAAATAGTCGGTTCCTCCAACTAATATTCCCACTTCATTTTCAAAAACAATCCTATTTTTCCCCCCGTAAATGATTAGTTCAGCTTCGTGACCTTCAATATATTCTTCAACGAGAATGGGCATTTGGTAGAACTGAAAGAGTTGTTTAACAAGAACCTTCGCTTCCTCAAAAGAATCTTTCTTATTTGTTTGCGAAATTCCTGTAGAACCGCCACCAAAATTTGGCTTTACAACAACAGGATATCTCAAATCAGATAATAGTGATAATTCATATTTATTATATGGATCGCGTACAAGCACATCATTAGATCCTTTGATTCCGAATTCAAGAGCATATCTCTTTGAATGAAATTTATCATTGCAAAGCATATGCGCATATGAATCCGCTCCAACATATTTAATTCCCATAGCTTCACATATGGCAGGTATCAAGGCTTTAGAACTCGCAGATGCTTTTCCATAATATGTAGTGAAAACAAGATCATCCTGATGCATCTTTATGTTTTTTGCAAATTGCGCGATATTATCATAGTAGTAAACTTTGTTGCATAATTTCTGAAGCGAACAAAACATCATCTTTGATATTGATGAAGAATTGCCTTCTATATGATTATTTAATAGACGGACATCTTTTTTTGAATTGGCATATCTGTAATATATACAATATTGATATTTATACGTTTGATAAAATTCAACTCCAAATAATCATTCATTATTTGGAGATAAGAATTTTTAATTAGATAAAATTAAAAATTCATAATAGAGATTTAATTTTAATCGGAGCCCATTCTTCAATCATACAGCAAGGAGTGCAATTACTAGGAACGTTTAGCTAAATGAAGTAAGGTGTTTTAAGAAATCAAACAAAAAAATTTTACGCGCAATGCGCGTTTTTTATTTGTGCATTTTTACAGGTAATTTGGCAAAACAAGCCATATCAATCGTTATATAAGTGAAAAAGCAAAATATAATTACACAGTGTATAAAAAGGAATAATATCAAAATATGAATATAAAACTAATTGATGACAATATTCAATATGCTTTTGATGCCTACTGTAAAAAAGTCATTAAGAATCATGCTAAAGACATATGGAAAGAAAGGAGTGTAAGGAAAAAACGAATCATTTTTTTTTCAGAAATGAAGTTTTCAGAAATTGAGTGTTTATCAAAGCGAATGGCAGAATTGGATATCGTCAATGTTTTTACCGTTATGAACTATGAAATACAAATAGGCAATTCTGATTTAGCGGAAGCCATTAACAATCTGGATAATCAATTACGTGACATTCTACTGCTCTATTTTTTTGTCGGATTTAAGGACATAGAGATCTCAAAGATGATCAAGTCGCCAAGAAGTACGGTACAGCACAACCGCATAAAGGCACTAGGGATATTAAGACAACAATTGGGAGAAGACGACAATGCATAAAAGAAAACTACCGCATTCTACAATCGAAGCCGCGATAAGCGGTGATTCCGAAGCAATTGAAGATGTACTGAATCACTATTCGGATTATATTCGGTCAATTTGTTCAAGCTACTACTATGAGGACGGAAGAAAGCACTACTGTGTTGACGAAGAAATGTACAGCCGTATAACAGCGAAGCTTACCGATAAGATAATGAGATTTAAAATAGATTAACTGTGAACCTTAAAAACTGAATATTCAAATTGTATACGTTAAAAATCGTGAGAGCCGGATAGGAAGCACGCCAGGACGGATAACCGAGCGGAAAGCGCTTTGCTGTCAGGCAGTAATGGTATACTGCCAGCCACGACCATGATTTTTGGATAATGATACACCTGTCTGTAGCAAAAAGCTGGGCAGTGCCGCATAAGAATGGGGCGGGGCGAGAACCCGTGGGCCGAAACCAAAGCCGTGCAATTTGAGGACAAACCGATGATGATTTAATTCTGTCAGATGACAATTGATATAAAAATGAGTTTTATACACACGGTATCTGAACAATATATGCTGAACCCTTAAATTATGAGCAAACGAAAATACATAAAAGAAGGGTAATCAGCGTCATATTGTTTTGATATAAATTAACAGGAGAAAAGAGGTGGTGAAATGAGTTTAGTCCAGGATATAGGTGATTATCTCGAAGCGCAGTCAGTTGGCCAGGTGGGGACGAATATCTTTTTAAGTGATATGCCTTCGTCGCCGGACACCTGCATCGCGATCTATCAGAATGAGGACACAGCGGTAGACAGGATCGCCGGTATTGATATCCCTGCGGATCGTCTCGCGGGAATTAAACGGCCACGGTTCAAGGTGGCGGTGAGATCAACCAGCTATGATGCAGCCATGACACTGGCAAACACGATTGAAGATGAACTCGTCCAGATCGGTGACGAGTTCAGCGAAACCTTAAGTTCGGGAGTCGAGATAAACGGCTCTTTTTATTTTAGGGTAGACACGAGCGACGATGCCTTTGAGCAGGAAAGGGATGCGCAGTCCCGGGTGATTGTCGCCCAAAAATTTAGCACGGCAATACAAATATAAGGAGAAATGAATGGAAAGACAAAGTTTTATGATCGGCGTTGACCGATTATTTTTAGCGGAGGTGCTGTCGGACGATGACAACGGCTGCTCGTACGGAACACCGTTTCCGGTACCGGGTGTGAATTCGATCGGTGTCCGGATGAATAACACCAATTTAACGATTTATGCGGATGACGGCGCGTTTGAAACCGTAAACCAGCAGGGCGACGTTGATATTATCTGCAACCTCGCGGGCCTGTCCGGCGAAAAACGCGCGAACGCTACCGGTGGCACTTATAACGCGACCACCGGTATGGTGGAACACGATGGATCCAACGTTACGAAAAAGTTTGCACTGGGATACAGACGCCAGAAGGCGAACAATACCTACCGTTATCAGTGGTTTATGAAAGGGTCGTTTGCCCGTCCGGACAGCGTAGCGACCTCAAAGAGCGGCGCAATCGCATCCCAGCCCACACAGTATGTCTTCCGGGCGCTTAACCGGACCTATGATGCGATTCTGGAACGGACACTGGACAGTGATGATGTAAACCTGCCAAACGGCATGACCGATACGATTTTAAACAGCTCGGTTTCGGGATGGTTTTCTAATCCGGATTACGTACCGGTATCACCGGGCGGCAATATCACCGACCTTGCGGCATCAACCGGCACAAGCGCAGGCGAAATTGACCTGACCTTCTCCGCACCGACAGGCGCAAGCAGTATCGTCGCACAGTCAAAGGATATCTTTGGCTGGGTGAACGTATCAACAGCGGCAGCAATCACCGCCGCATCCACATCGGCGACCATACAGGGGCTTACCCCCGGCAACGCGTATGACTGCCGGCTGGTGGTGCTCGGCGGGGACAAACACGGAGTTTCAAACGAAGACAGTGCAACGGCGGGCGCGAGCGTTTAGAAGAGAATAAGTAAAGGGGAAGGGATTTCTTCCCCTTTAAAATTTAAAGTGAGGAAAGAGAAAAATGAAGTGGCTATCAGATATATGGAGCAGGGTAACGGGCTCAAGCACAAGTTCAAACTCAACAACAGAAAAAAACTCCAGATCAATTTGGAATAGTGTTGTTTCGTTTGTCACAGAAGTATGGACAACAGTTACGAACTGGTTTTCAACTACCTTTTCGGGATCAGGAAGTGGGAGTGATTCTTCAACAACCGAAAATAACGAATCATCAAATGATAATGACAACAGTAATGACGGAACCGATGATGATAAAGATAATAATTCATATGCAAACGATAACGGCAATGATCAAGGCAAAGATGGGGATGTAGACAACGGCGGGGATGTGGATAAAGACAATGACGAGGAAGAGGGGGAAGAAGATGAAGAAGAGGATGAAAACAACTATGAGGAAACCACATTGGAAGCTGAGATTATTTTGGAAAGTGCTCAGAAAGAAGAACTTGAAGAAGAAATCGCAGAGCAGTTGGATGAATTGCTTGGTCCTGCATGGGATGATGAATGGTTTTTGACTAACTCAGGACAGACGCCGTTTGAGCTGATTTTAGAAAAAAGGAGGCTTTTGAAAGAAAGAGAAGCATTAATAGAAGCCTTAACAGAGGAAGCCTGGACCCAGCTTGAAAATGGATACAATATTTGTATTGATGTGGACATCGAAGAGACGGGTAGAGATTATTTTAGCTCGCGTGTTGAGGTTGATTATGATGAGATAATGGAAGCGTTTGATGATATCGCAGAGGAATTGGGCATAGAAAATACGCTATGGAAGGATGATAGGGTTTATATTAATCAAACACAGGATTTTGGAGATGGAGAGAATATTGGTAATTTAACAATTGATATTTTCGACGATAATGGTAAACTCCTCTATTCAAAAAAAATTATGGATATAGGCTGTCCAATAGTATCTACTGTTCAGTTGCTTTATAATATGGGGGTAATAGATCCTGATGTTCCAGTTACTGAAGCGATTAACGAAGCGATAGAATTTGTCGTAAATGAGAGACAAGACAATTGGAATAAATATTATGATACTCCTGCAGGTAAATTTGTGGTTAGCACTAAATTTATGGGAGATTATGTCAAATATAAAACTGGAGATGAATATACATTGACTGAAATAACAACAGATTATGAGTATGTTCAAAACGAACTAGACCAAGGAGGACATGCTTTAGTTAGTATTAAGGATAATAATCCTGATGCTTCTAAAAGAGTATTCGCGATAGATGATACAACCGAGGGGCATATCATGACTGTGCAAAAAAATTCGGCAAGTGATAATTATTTAGTGGATAATGCGAATACGACAGGGGGGATTGCAAATGATACAGGCGAAAATTGTTTTACATTTGAGGAAATAACTGATAAGATCAAATATGGATTCTATGTAGTAATCCCATACGAATAAGGAGCGCAAACGGTGATAAAGAAAAGACGACAAATTCTTAATATATTCCCAATATTTTTATTATTGGTTACGGTAAGCTGCCAGAGTGTAAACGCAGACAAAATGACGGAATCTTTGGAAGTGGAAGTTCCAGAAGAAGAAATCGCCGAGGAGGCAGTAACGCTTGAATTGAATATTGACACTGAAGAAAAAGTGCTTAATTCGGTATTGATAAGTGGTTTAAGTGATGTGGTTGAAGAAATTGAAGAACCACTGGAGACGAATAATACTTCAGCGGTTTTTGTCAACGGGGTTTATTATTATCGATATTGTGCTAATATTCTGGATAGTGAAGGAAACGATATACCGAATTTGCCTGAGGATATATATGATATGGCATATGACTTTGAAGATATATTCGTGATTAATGACAAGATGTATTTCAGCACGGATTTAGGGGATAGCCTTACATATTTTATCTATGATTACGAAAATGCCACTCTTTATGAGGCGTTTACGGACGAAGTCTATACGGAAGGGAATATTGATGAAGCGCTAAATACGCCTTGGGGATTATCTGATTTTAGATACTCTTACTTTATACATTCAGTCCAGTTTGAAAACTGCATTATTGTCGAAAAATATGATCGCCAGAACAAACAAGATCCTCAATTATTTGTCTTTGATTTTGACACAGGCAAAAAAAACAATATAGATACTCATTCCTATCTATGGGTTGATTATGGTGTGAGTTCAGAGGATTATTTTATTATTCACGAGTTAAAGGCTAACTATTTTGATAATTGGGGGTATGGGGATGCAGAGACAGCGAATCAAAACTATATTACTTTTATTGATAAGGCAACATATAATACAGCAATTAGTATTGACTTAAATCAGATATCAGAATATCAGCCGAGGTTGTTTAAGATTGAAAATCAGTCGATGTACTTCTATTGTGAAGAAGAATCTGATGTGATTGAATATAACACCGCAACAGGAGATGTGATTCAACTTGCTCAGTTTGATTATCAAACAAATTATATAGACTATGATGCAGATGAAAACTGTTTGTATCTTAAACTGAACAAGAACTTTTCATATAGGGATAGCAGTGAGGATAACTACGAAAGTGAATACGTTTATTTTATGAGCACGAATATCGACGTTGAAGATGCTGACTCAGCAGAAGTGTTATATTTAAAGTATTATATCGATAATCAGAGCTATGAAGTGATAAAAAGCATTAGCCTAAGCGAATACCAGGAGACTGAACATCCATCAAAATATATGAAATACTATCGAGTGAATGATTATATATTTGCTTATACTTATACAACCGTAGATGGTTACGGCCATTTTTGCTATAAAATGAAATTGGAGTAGTACTGCTAAAAGAAAGAATGGGTTAATGGATTTGATAAATTGAAGAAGGTAGAAATTAGAATTTTAAAATAAGAAGCTAATTTAGAAATAAATGTTAAGATAACTAGCAATAAAATTCGCACGCTTTTATAAGGCGTGCTTTTATATACAAAAAATAAAAAAGGAGGCAATTATGCAAAGTATTACGTTCACGAACAAAAACGGTGACAGTCTGACCTTTGCGCGCGGGTTCCCGTATCTGTTAGAAAGCGTACGGGGTATTGGCGCAGCGGATTCGCGGTTATTGGTTCAGCGCGGGTTTATGCAGGACGGTGAAAGCTACTTTGATACGCTTTTAGAACCGCGGTATATCGATGCGGACATCTGGATTAAGGGGACGACAAGACAGGACTTGCTTGCTAAACGTGCCCAAGTGCTGAAACTGTTTAACCCGAAATTGGGCCAGGGCACCCTGCGGTATACGAACGACGCCGGCGCATGGGAGATTGAGGCGGCGGCGGAAGGGAATCCGGCCGATGATGCAATCCTGCAAAACCCGCTGGTACAGCATTTCACGATTGTGCTGTATTGTGCGGATCCGGCGTGGAAGGAGGCGGACGAAGGCGAGCAGAGTGAAACCCTAAACGCATTTAACGGCGGCATGGTGTTCCCCTTCGAAATGTATGACGAAGAAAATACGGTTGATACTCAGTTTGCGCTTGGCACGCAGGGCGAGACACTAAACGTGAATAATGATGGCAATCTTGATGCACCGGTTCTGATAGAGTTTATCGGTCCGGGTTCACGGCACCGGCTGACACATGCAGAAACCGGAAAACAGATTGAACTATGCGTTGATTTGAAATCCGGCGAAAGTCTGTTTGTCGATACCAATCCGCAGCACATTGAGGCGTATCGAATGATAAGAGGGAAAAAGGTGCTGTCGTTCCACTATTTAAAACCAGAATCAAAGTATTTTTCGCTTAATCCGGGCGCAAATCACGTGATGTTTTCAGCAGCGCACGGCGCTTCGTCAGCGGTTGTTAAATACACCAAGCGCTTCGTGGGGGTATAGCCGATGGAACTTCTGATACTGGATAAAAATTTAAACTTAAAGAATGTACTGACCAACTGGGAGTACTTTTCTTTTAGCCAAAAACTGAATGCGCGAGGAGAATTTGAGCTCTCTATCAATGCAAATCTGCCTCAGGCCGATGAGCTTTATGTCGGGCAGCTGCTTTATTTAAGTCCGACGGCGTGTGGTTATATTACCCGAAAAGAGGTGGTCAGCGAAGGCGGGATGTCGGATGAAGTGATCAATATTTCGGGGATTGAACTTAAGGATTTAATCAGCAGCCGTATTACAGCGCCGCCGGAAGGCCAGGAAGCGTATGTGTATGAGAAGGTAAAGAGTGAAGAGATTGTGTATGACTTAATCGAAAAACTGATTATTAACCCTAAAGATGCGCGCAAACGAATACCGATTTTCCGTCTGAACGATGCACAGGGTATCGGGACTAAGCAGGATTTTTCAACGCGCTTTAAACCGCTGGATACTCAGATTTATGAGCTGCTGTTAAGCGATCAACTGGGATTAAGATGCAGTGTCAACCTAAACCAGAAGATTGCGGCGTTGTCGGTTTACCAAGGCATTGACAGAACAATCGAACAGACCAAAAATGCATCCGCAATTTTTTCGCTGAATATGGGAACGCTCGAAAAAGCGATCAAGACACAGGATATCTCGTCATATAAAAGCGTAGGTATCATTGGCGGTCAGGGCGGAGGTACTGAACGGACAATCATAGAGATTCCGGAAAACAATGATCTTTCGGGATTCGACCGCTGGGAGATTTTTATCGATTTAAGGGATGCAAAGACCGAAGATGAAATGACATCCAGGGGAAATAGTGTGCTTGCCGAATACGATAAAGTATACGCGATTGACGGCAGTGCGAGAGACATTAATAAGTTCACGTTTGCGCTTGGAGATACGGTTACGATCCAGGATAACAATAATAATTATCAGAATGTGCAGGTGACGGGGATTACGCGTGATTTCGACCAAGATCATCAGGAAAAGCAAAGCCTGATTTTTGGGAAAGCGCCGGTGACAATTGCGCAGGCGATTAACCGCCGCTTGAGCGGATTAAACAACATACTAACCAATTAAAAGGAGAAAAAGATGAAAAAAAGTGGTTTTTTTAACAGTGCACAGAGTACGACCGACAGGCAATACCAGGCACTGGACTTTGCCCTGCCGCTGGGCGCACTCGCCGGCGGTAAGGCAGGGGTTTTGATGGGAATCGGCGGGAGCTTTAAGCCGAAATGGAAATCTGGCGGCAGTTTTACACTGGGCTCAGGATTTGCGTTTTGCGGTGAGATGCCCGGGTGGTGGTACTTCTCGGATGAGGAAATAACCATCACACTTGACAGTGCGAACCCGGCATCCACGCCGTGCTTTGCACTTTCGACGGTACAGGGGCAAACGAGGACAAACCTGCTAGCGATTAAAATGGACGGAGAGACCGACAGGAAAGTTGACTTAGTGGTGCTCAGCGGCGATCTTGTAGGCGGCGCTTATGAAGCACCGGTAATCGATAATTCGGACGGATATGATACCTATTATGTACCGATTGCGAAGGTTATAACGGATGAAACACAGATATTAGACGTAACAGATATCCGCGTTTCAACATCCGGGCAGATGTGCTTATCTATCCCGGAAGATACATTGGGTGATCCGCTTGTCAGACCGGGATACTGCGGCATTCAGCGCGTCAGAGACGAGGATACTGATGATGATTTAATAGCGGATGTATTTAAAGGTGAATGGTATGAAGACTATCTTGGTATCGGTATTTCGGACGGCAAGATGCTGATTACACAGGGGCTATGTAATATTGAGGATGAAACCGAATTCCCGGACGGACTGGAATGGCCCGTTACTTATTATGTTCAGGACGATGGCAAAATCAGTACATCACCGACGAAGAAAATTGCCGGATACTCTTTAAGCGAAAGTCTTTTATTAGTCAACCTGCAGGGACCTTTCGGTCAGAACGATGTCTATGAAGAAGATATGATTAATTTCAACGTGATGCCGGGCACGACTGGTAAAGTCCGATTCAAGATTAAATTACCCGAAAATGCGCTTGGGGTTTTATTAAAATATAAGACTTCACAGTGGGTTGAGGGTGATGATATTGAGACCGGAATTGAAATTGCGGATTTGGATACGGATGACGGCTATAACGGCAATAACAACTGGTATGAATGTGAGATATTAGGTGCGGATGACAATGTGTTGACCGACGGCACATTGATCTATGTCAAAGCATTCCCTTATACAAGTTCACACAATGAAACAATCGGCTCGAACGAAAAACAGGTAACAGTTGGCGTATTAAGACATGAGTGGACGGCGGACAATATAGAAGGCGCAAGCAATGACTCGGCCGGCACCAAGGACTTAATGCTAAGCAGCATTGGGACGGAGTCGGGACATGTAGGCGATACATTTGTGGGTTCGGCCGGATACGCAACAATTCCGAATGATCTCACAATAAGCGGGAATACACTAACCTTTCTGCTTTGGCATACCGGGACGAATACCGGATTATTTGGTCATAGTTCAATACAGCATGTATATGGGCGGATTGAATCAAATTATATGAAATTGGGAGCAAGAAATTATTCGGGGGTCTTTTTCGAAACCAGCTATTTGATTAATCCCGGCCAATACTATAGCGTTGCGGTAACCACATCCGGAAATGATATTGAGCTTTACTTGGATGGGGAACTGCAGACTTCAGTAACTGTTGATTCTAGTTTAAGCAGAATTATATCATATATTGGAAGAGCAAATTATGGAATCACTAGTAATTACTTCATTGATATGAATTGCAAAATGGACCAGATCAGATTTTTTCAAGGAAAGCTCTCTGAATCGGATATCCAGAACTTACATAACGGAGGTATAGGATGCTAAACACGATTATTGTTAATATTAAAGACTGGCCGATGGTCAGTGGGACGCTGATTGGCCAGACGGGTTCTAAAATGGTGGTGGAAACCGATACGCTGCCCATGTGTTCGTATCAGGACGCATCATTGTTTGGCCAAAAGGTTGAGCAGCGATGCCTTCCGGCAAAACTCGGCAGACTGTTCACGATTGTGGAAATCCAAGAGGCAAGAGTGTTGCTTGAAGAGCTCGGTGAATTCGCTGAGGATGCACAGACATTGAACGAACTTCGGCTGATGAAACAGGTTACGGACGCAGAACTTGCACTGGTAGCCGTATATGAGGAGGTAGCAAATGCCTAAGATTTATGCAAATTTAATTAAAAAAGGGCTTAAAACGATTGATGACGTACCCGAAAGCTTGAAATCAGCCGTACAGGCGATTTTGGATGCAGCGTAGTATATTATGGTTAAAATCAGAGATAGAGGCAGAACAGTGCTGCACCTTCAGGCGGATTTAATCCGCCTGGGGTTCGATATAAAAGCTGATGGAATATTCGGGCTGAATACGCTCCGCGCCGTACGTACATTTCAGCAGAATAGCGGGATAGCGGTGGATGGTATCGCTGGACGATTTACGCTGGCCGCAATATACGATGCGGTTAATCAAGTAGAAATGATTCTTCCTGAATCGACACATTTTCAGTATGAAGATTTTATTTCTAAGGCAGATGGTGATGCATCAACGAACGGTATCCCAAGAATGTACTGGGATAATATCCAAGCGTTGATGGACCGGCTTGAGATGGTTCGAATATCGATCGGGAATCTTCCAATTATCATCCGTTCCGGATATCGATCCCCGGAGTATAATCGGCGAATCGGTGGTGCAAGGCAATCACAGCATATGCTTGGGAAAGCGGCGGATATTTATATCAAGGATAAGACGTTAAGCTGCTATCAACTGGCATCTGCCATATATTTTAATCAAAAATTGAGGCCTCTGTTCGGCGGATACGGACTTGGATCCGATACCAACTTGCATATTGATATCAGACAAAAGGCAAATCCAATAAAGCCTTCAGTATGGTGGTATGGTAAGAAAACATGGAAAGAATGGGGTGATAATTAATAATGGCAACTATCATTCAGGGCGCATTGACGCAAATCGGCGATTACCTCATCATTGGTATAACCCTAATTTTGATCTTTTTCATTCAATGGGTGGTTAATCGAATTAAATGTCTGGTTCTGTGTATGGTTGCAATCATGCAGGGACAAATTGAACTGGGTGTAAACGGAGAAGTCAAAAAGCGTTATGATGCGCTGATTGAGCAGATAACGCGTGATTAAGGAGGACAATATGAAACAAAACAGACTAAAATCCTGGGCAGTTTGGGCTAGCCTTGCTGGGCTTATTTACCTTCTATTAACAAAAATATTTCGATTGCCAATTGACTCGCAGGCATGGGAAGAAATTTTGACTGCGTTAGGAACGGTATTGGTTGGATTTGGAATTTTGAATAACCCGACAGACAGTTCTGGATTTTAACTGAATAACAGCCGTTTATCAGAAAGGGCGGGCTTATATGATAACAGGAGAAACGGCAATTAATCAAAATTGGAGGTGAGCGTATGGCCGGTGGCAACGTAAGGAAGTCACAAGGACATGCAAAGGCAAAAAAGGACAGATGGATTGTCGGAAAAACGACAACAAAAATTAAGATTACAGGGAAGACCAATAAAGCTGCAGTCGCCTCTGCAATCGAAAAAACGAAAACCAGCATTGCCCAGGAGATACTGGGATAAAAGAAAGAATCGCCAGCGCCGAAAAGGCACTGGCGGTTCTTTTATTGTTACAGGCAATCCTTATTGTTATTTTGATAAGAGGCTATAAATAAAAAGGGTTTTACTGGCGATGTCACAAATATGTCACGTGAGATATAAAACCCCGCGATGCATAACATGCAAATATAAACAAAACGCGTACGGGTTTGCGCTTTTTTTGTATCAAATGGCGATAAAAAGAAACAAACAAGCATAGGTAAAATTTCAAATCGCAGTTGAGGGCCGTGTGGATTAACCTCCATGTGGGTTCGACTCCCATTCCTCGCACCATAACACTCATAAGGACGTAAAAACCCTTGATTTGAGTAAAAAAGAAGCACATTCGAACTGAATGTGCTTTTATCGTACTATATATCAGACGTTTTATCAAATTCTGATATGGGTTATTCAAACTCGCTTTGAAACTTAAATTTTATCCGAATTGACTTATTCTGATATATTGAAATTTCCTTAATTAAGTGGATTACAAGGCTTCTAGTCAGTTGATTAACCTCATTATCTTGAAGAAATGCAGATATAAAATCCGATATATTTTTAAGCTTGTGCCTTTGTTCTGTCTGCTCACGCTGTATAGATTTAAGTTGTGAATCAAGAGATTTCTTTTGCTCGTTTAATCGTTTTAGAATGTATTGATATTCCTGTTTGTCTATTACGCTAGATAAGAAGTCATTTTCAGATTCTTTCTGAAGACGAGCTATACTTTTTAGCCTTTCTTTAAGTGCCGCTATTTTATTCTCTAAATTCTCTTTATTTCCTTTATCTACAACAATGGATTCTACTTTTTGCTTGAGTGCTGATATGTCTCCATAGGCTTTGATCTGTAATCGAATCGCATCTAACACAACTGCTTTAATGACATCTTCGCTTATAAAATGACTCGTGCAGTTTGCTCTCCCATTCTTTTTATAGTTAGAGCATAAATAGTTAGAATATGATGTTCCATTTTTTATAGATATATTTCGAACCATTTGACTGCCACAATCCGCGCAGGTTAAGATTCCTGAGAAAAGCGACGGAGATGCAGGACTACTAACCGGCTTAGTTCCTTTTTGCAATAGTTCCTGAGCAAGATTAAAAGTGCTATGCGTGATGATTGGGTTATGGGTATTCTTCGCAATGATCCAGTTTTCTTTTGGTACGGGTATGCGCTTTTTCACCTTGTGGCTGTAAGACGTTGTTGTCCCTTGGACTAAGTCACCTGTATATATCGGATTTTTCAATATGCTGTGCACTTTACTACCGGTCCATCGCATATAGGTATCCTTATTCATTGAGGCAGTAAGCTTACGAACACCAATCTCTATAAAATGTCCTAATGGGCTTAAAACGCCTTGACTGTTTAAGTGCTCAGCAATATCCTGCATGCCGTGACCATTAATATGCATATCAAATATATTCTCAACATGCTTAGAAACGGAGTTATCCACAACCAAAATATTCTTATCATCAGGATGCCTTAAATATCCATAAGGGATATGCGTCCCAACATACTTTCCAGCAAGTTGCTTTGCCTGTAAACTAGCTCTTGTCTTGTTCGATATGTCAATCGCATATTGCTCATTGATTAAGCTCAAGAAAGGCACTTCTAATCCTGCCATCCGCTTTGGCTGCAGGTACGTATCGATGCTTTGCATAATAGCGATAAACCGGATACCCAGTGAAGGAAAGATTTGTTCCAGGTAATTTCCAACCGATAAGTATTCACGTCCAAAACGAGACAAGTCCTTAACAATGACACAAGTGACTTTGCCCGCATGAATATCTGCCATCATCCGTTTGAATCCAGGCCTGTTGAAGTTTGTACCGGTATACCCATCATCAATGAAGACATCATGAGGAATAAGCTCATCATGCTTTGCTATGTATTGTTTGATAGTCTTTTCCTGATTGATGACACTGTTACTTATATTATCTGTATCCTTGTCGTCCTGAGATAACCGGATGTAAATGGCTGCATTCCAGCATTTATTATTGTTCAATGTATTTTACCTTTTGATCGTTATTATCAGTGAGTGCCATCATTTCCTTAAACTCATCCTGATACTTGAATTTAATCTTGACCGTCTTGTCCCTGCCAACATAGATCACATCAACGAGTGCCAGCAGCATCTGGCGGGTTAAACAAGTCGGATTAAAATGCATGGCATAAGCCTTCAGCCATTGCATATCCTTTGGCTGAATATCCTTTAGATGCAATAGTTTCTTTTCTAATGTAGCTATTTCAGATTCAAGAGAAGTAATCCCATCATCATATTTAGCCTTCATAAAGAAGTATTCTTGTTCTGTGATATTGCCTGTTTTCCAGTCTTCATATATAGAAGACTTATGATGGTATTTCGAATCAATAGTACGCTTCTTGATGGATATCATGCGGTTATACCTTATTATCTGCTCTTTCGCTGAGACATCTACGCTGATCTTATTTAGGATATTGCTTAAGTTCGCTACAGCATAAAGCTGTGCGTTAATTGCATGAAAGACGATTGATGTTAAATCATCATGGCTGATAGCATGAGAATGCGGACACTTTTCTTTTGAAACATCATAATATGTCCTGCATTTATAATAAACATAGGTTTTATTCTTGGTACGCTTAGGTGTACGCCCCATCCCACGACCACAGTCCATGCATCGAAGGAAGCCAGAAAACATATAGGGCTGCTCTTGATATCTTGGAGTGTATACGCATCGTTCAAATTGAGATTGAACAAGTGTAAAATCATGTTTGGATATAATCGCATCATGTGTGTCTTTAACGATGATGTGCTTTGATTCGGGGAGACTTTTTCGTTGTTTACTGCGGTAATCCTGTGTTGAGTGTTTCCTTTGCTCCATAACACCGATATATACTTTGTTCTTCAGCATACTTCTGATTGTAGTTGGTGACCAAAGCGGAGTAACATTTGTACCATAGCTGGTATAGTCACCGGTTTGTACACGGTATTCTGTTGGAGATGTGATGCCAAAGGTATTCATGTGCTTAGCGATTCTAGCAACGCCGAATCCTGAAAGACATAGTTTAAAGATTAAACGAACATTATCTACAACCGCCTCATCAATGATAAGATGATGCTTATTGTTTGGATCCTTTTTGTACCCATAGGGTGCAAACGCAGAGACGAGTTTGCCATCCCGCCTTAGGCTGTCAAAGGCTTCTCGTGTCTTCTGTGAAATCTCTCGACAGTAGTGCTCATTCATCAGGTGTTTAAACTGGACAAAGATGCTGCCTATTTCCTCCGGCCGTTTAAAACTATCTAAATGATCAATCACGGAGATAAAGCGACAGTTAAGGCTAGGGAATAGCACTTCAAGGTATTCACGGATTCCGCTCATATCCCGGCTGAAACGTGATAAATCTTTAACGATGATACAGTTAATATCACCTTCTTTGATATCAGTAATTAATCTTAAAAACCCCGGACGGTCAAAGTTGATGCCGGAGTACCCGTCATCAATGTAGATTTCTTTAATCGATACATCCGAAAGGTCATTCGCATAATTTGACAGTAAAAGTCGCTGATTCGTGATGCTGTTGCTTTCTTGCTTGTCGCCATCATCCTCCTGACTTAACCGGATATATATCCCGGCTTGCCACTTTGGACCAACTTTATTATCTGGTGTTTCTTCATAAAATATGTTTCTTGCCATGACTTGCTCCTTAAACCCAATTTTATGACGTTACTTTAGCAGTTCAACGATGCTAAATCTAATTTGAGCGCAAGAAGTTTTCATTTGAAGAGGTTAATCCATGTGCAAAGCAGTCATCAAAATTGCCGGAGTCACTGAATTCAATGATTATCATGTGCTTACCATGTTTATACCGGTATGGGTTTTGGATGAATTCTAAGAACTGTTTTGACCTAGAAACTTTTGGTTGATTAAAGTTAAAGTCAATATCCTGTATATCAATGAGTGTATGTTCCTTAGACATAAAAAGCCCCCTTTTCAGATATATGTATGCGACATTAACAAATAGCTAATGTCGCATCGTATATACCTAAATCCAATACTGGATTTAAATGATATGTTTTATAAACGTTTCAAGCTGCTGTTGATTAGACAGCACATGGTATTTCAACCCGCCCATTTTTAAGTGTAGTCACTATCGTATGGCCGACCAACGGTTAGTAAGTATCTGCTCTTCTTAAGTTTCGGCAAAAACCATCAATCAAATGGGTTAAGGATAATATCCTCCACGCGGCCGTTTATCGCTCGTACCTTGGATTCGATCCGTTTGGCATCCGTGATGCAGGTAGTCTTGGCGTGCGTTGTGTCGCTAATTAAGAAGAATTCGTACTTGAAAACGCTGTATGCAATTGTCAAAGTTCGTTAGGCTATAAAAAACCCTTACATAATAAAGCAGTGGGAGAGGGCAAAAGTTACCCCCTTTTCCTATCTGTTTACAAAATGTTCATACTATCAATGATTTTGCGCACCTTTTGTATGGATTTACGGATCGTTTTTTTATGAACGCCTTCCTGAACAGCAATATCGGAATAACTGTACCCGTAATAAAAGTGCATAATAAAACGCCTCCTCTGGCGCCCTGAACATGTCTTTAGTATTTGATAGATTTGATGCAGTTTCTCTCGATTAAGGATATGAGAGACAAGGGGTGGATGCGTACATAACTGATAAGATTGAGGCTCATACTGATTGATATGCATATAGTAGTTTCTGTTGCTGTTAATCCATGCATTATCCTGTATTTTCAACTCATCGACAAACCCAATTGGCAGCATCACCCCTTCCATTTCCCATTTCTTTAACTGATTAAACAGCTCGTTTGTGATTTTAACTTTTTTTCCATTCGATAAATAACTAATTTTATATATCATTGTATATTTCCTCCATAGGGTTTGATTGATAAAATTTCAGGTCAATCAAAAGGGAGGTGAACGGCAATTAAATGATACAAATAGTATAAAAAAGAAGAAATAATAAAAAATGACAGCATAAGGCCGCCAGCAATAAAGTGCATAGAGTTTTCGATGCAGAATCCTAGAGTAAACTGTTTTTTGTTTTGAAAAGGAGAGTTACAAAAAAGGAAGAAGACTGTATGGTATTATGCTGGGCAACAGATGAATATGCATACATTGGTAGATGATATCATAATATGACAGGAAATATATAGTAATATATGTATGTGTGATATCAATTAAAATATATGGATATGTATGATATATTGATAAATTATTATAATCAATCTAATTCATAAATCTTCTCTTGGTATTCAAAAATTGGGATATAGGCCTAAGGTCAAAGCACTATACTAATCGAAAGAACTAAAGAAGATGTATTTTCAATTCCTATCCGCATAGTAGGTCAATGGGGGACGTCTATTGCTAAATAGCGAAATCTTTTATATAATCAAAGAAGGTAGAACTCGGATTTCTCAACACATAGTAACAAGCTGTTACTATCAGCCATCAAATTGTTCGGAGAAACTATCGAAGATTTAAATGTGTGCTATGTTTTGCAGTACAAATGAAACCATATTAATGAAGGGCATCACAACTTTATATTAATCGGATGAAGAACTCGGGAGAGATCAAATTGGAGATTAGCTTTAATTTGGCGCCGAAGGAGAAACTGCAGTAAACTCTCAGGCAAAAGGACCGGGCTTGGACGAGACTCCGGAAAGCCATTAATTTGGCACCGACGAAGCAATTTCCTTTTGGAAAGAATCTTTCAGGTATCAGGACGGAGGCATACCAAATTGGTATGCCTCCATTTTTTAAAAGGAGAAGATTAACCGTGGAGAAGAAAACACCGCTATATGATGTGCATGTAGCTGCCGGAGGAACCATGGTTTCCTTTGCAGGTTTTATCTTACCTGTGAAATACACCGATGTGATTGAGGAGCATATGTCCGGACGAACTCAAGTCGGGCTATTTGACGTATCGCACATGGGCGAGATTATGATTAGTGGCATTGACGCACTGGCCAATATAAACAATTTGTTTACCAATGATTTTTCGAGTATGGTAAACGGACGAGTACGATATAGTGTAATGTGCAATGACGAAGGCGGTGTGATTGATGATTTGCTCATTTATAGAATCAACCAAAATCAGTACATGGTTGTTGTCAATGCAAGTAACCAAGAAAAGGACTTCGCTTGGATAAAGAAGCATATGTTTGGGCAAGTTAAAATAGAGGATCAATCGTACGCCATTGCTCAGATTGCCATTCAGGGGCCAAAATCCAAGGGTGTATTATCAAAATTAACTAAAAAATCTTGTATACCAGAAAAATATTATACTTTTGCAAATAACTGCGATTTAGCTGGGGTTACCTGCCTAATTTCGCAAACCGGTTATACGGGTGAGCTCGGATATGAACTGTACTGCAATGCGGAGGATTCTCCAGCCCTGTGGAAGGCAATAATGGATGCTGGTAAGAATGACGGTATACGACCATGTGGTTTGGGCGCTCGTGATACACTTCGGCTGGAGGCTGCAATGCCACTTTATGGACACGAGATAGATGAAAGTATCAGCCCTCTGGAAGCCGGCTTGGATTTTTGCGTTAAAATGCATAAGGATGATTTTATCGGAAAAAGTGGATTAACCCTAAGAGGAGAGCCCAAAATAACACGGGTTGGCATAAAAGCAGTAAGCCGGGGCATTATCCGTGAACATAATGATGTATATTACGCAGAAAAAAAGATTGGCGAAACGACTTCGGGAACATTTTTGCCTTTTATGAACGGAGCCTATGCTATGGCGCTGGTGGATAAACAATATAGTCAATCAGGCAGAAAAGTATCTGTTAAAGTACGAGGAAGAACTGTTGAAGCGGAAATCGTTCCCCTTCCCTTTTATAAAAGAACCTAAATAATATCTAAGATAGGAGGATTTTAGCTATGAGCAACTTAAAAAAACTGAAGTATACCAAAACTCATGAATGGCTAGATATAACTTCTGATACCACAGCAAAGATTGGGCTTACCGATTTTGCACAAAGCCAAATGGGAACAGTAGTTTTTGTTAATCTTCCGATTGTGGGGGATGAAGTATTAATAGCGGAATCATTTGGAGACGTAGAGAGCGTAAAATCAGTTTCTGAAGTAATTTCGCCTGTGGACGGTGAGGTGACACAAATTAATGAAGTGCTGCAAGACAACCCAGGACTGATAAATGAAGATCCCTATGGTACTTGGTTTATTCAAGTTCAATATAAAAAAATAGCAGATACCTTGCTCACAATGGACGAATATCAAGCTTTTTGTGCTGAGGAGAACTAAGCATGGGCCATTATATCTCCATTACTGAAGAGCAGAAAAAAGAAATGCTGGATGCTATCGGAATTTCCAATCTGAATGAATTGTTTGCGGTAGTGCCTTCTAAACTGATAATAAAAGAGGGGCTAGAGATTCCTAAAGGCAAAAGTGAACTAGAAACTCTTCGCTATATGGAACAAATCGCGATGAAGAACCTGGTGTTTCCAACTGTTTTTCGAGGTGCGGGCGCATACCGTCACTATATTCCTGCTGTTGTCGATATTGTTGCTGGGAAAGAAACTTTTGTAACTGCTTATACGCCATATCAGGCAGAGCTCTCACAGGGTATTTTGCAGTCAATATTTGAGTATCAAACTATGATTTGTGAGATTACTGGTATGGATGTCTCCAATGCATCGGTTTATGACGGCGCAACCGCTGCGGCTGAAGCCAGCGCAATGTGCCGTGCACAGAAGCGCACTAAAACACTGGTCAGTGAAGCAGTAAATCCCGATATCATCCGTGTTATGCAAACCTATTGTTGGGCAGCAAATACCGAAATTATTCAGATACCACAAAAAGACGGATTGACAGATCAAGATATGCTTAGGGAGTTACTGGATGATACGGTTGCATGTGTATATTTAGCTCAGCCTAATTTCTATGGATTGATAGAAGACGCTGCGGCAGTTGGACAAATCACGCACGAAGCAGGTGCGAAGTTTATTATGGGGATTAACCCCATCGCGGCTTCTCTTTTAAAAACACCTTTTGAGTGTGGAGCGGATATAGCCGTAGGAGAGGGTCAGCCTTTAGGTCTCCCACTTTCATTTGGAGGACCGTATCTGGGATTTATGGCATCGACAACTGCGATGATGAGAAAACTGCCAGGCCGAATTGTGGGGGAAACCACAGATGAAACAGGGAAGCGCGCCTTTGTCCTTACACTTCAGGCTCGAGAGCAACACATTCGACGTGAAAAAGCGGGCAGTAATATTTGCTCTAATCAGGCATTGTGCGCTATGACTGCTGCTATTTATCTTGCCACAATGGGACAAAAAGGCTTAAACAATGTGGCCGTTCAATGTATGTCTAAAGCTCATTATTTTGCCTCGTCAATATCATCCGTTCCGGGTTTTGACTTAAGGTATCAAAGCGAATTTTTTCATGAATTTATTACCGAATGTCCGATTAACTCAGAAAAATTAATGACTATCCTCAAAGAAAAGGGGATTCTAGGTGGTTTGCCGCTGTCTGATGGTGGAATTCTCTGGTGTGTTACTGAGGTTAATACGAGAGAAGAGATAGACCTGGTGGTAAGTATTTTACGGGAGGTGAGCTCAGATGAAGTTGCTGTTTGAGAAGAGTGTTTCGGGCAGATCAGGTGTTTATTTGCCTGAATGTGATGTGCCTATTGTATCTCTTCCCGAAGGGTTGCTACGTGAAAAGAAGGCGCATCTGCCCGAACTATCCGAAAATGATATAAGTCGCCATTATTCGTTGTTAGAGCGCAGATCCTATGGCGTTAATAACGGATTTTATCCGTTGGGAAGCTGTACCATGAAGTACAATCCCAAAATAAATGAAAAGGTGGCATCATTAACCAGCCTTCGAGACATTCATCCTTTGCAGCCACCAGAAACGGTACAGGGGTGTATGGAGATTTTGACCACTATGAAATACCTTCTATGCGAGATTACAGGTATGGAAGCCATAACTTTTCAGCCTGCTGCGGGGGCGCATGGGGAACTGACCGGCATGATGCTCATTAAAAGATATCACGAAAAAAAAGGTGAAGGCGCAAAAAGAACCAAGGTCATTGTGCCTGACAGTGCGCACGGAACAAATCCAGCTACAGCATCTATGTGTGGAATGAAAGTCATGAGTATACCATCTGGATTTGATGGTTGTGTTGATTTGGAAAAATTGCGGCAAGCAGTGGGTGCGGATACTGCAGGCATGATGCTAACAAATCCCAATACTCTTGGTATTTTTGAAAAAGATATTTTGGAAATCACAAAAATAGTACATGAGGCAGGGGGGCTAGTCTATTATGACGGCGCGAATTTGAATGCAATCATGGGCATTGTTCGCCCCAGCGATATGGGCTTTGACTGCATACATTTGAATCTGCATAAAAGCTTTTCCACGCCTCACGGTGGCGGAGGCCCGGGCAGTGGTGTGGTGGGCTGCAAAGAGTTTTTAAAGCCCTATTTACCAGATCCGATTATCAAAACAAAAAGCGGTTATCATTTTTTTTCAGAGGGGAATCCGGAAAGTATCGGTAAAATTAAAGAATTTTACGGTAACTTTATGGTCATTGTTAAAGCTTTGACTTATCTTCTGATTCTTGGAAAAGAGGGTATTCCTGATGTAGCAAAATATGCGGTATTATCAGCCAATTACTTCAAACAACGTCTTGCGAAACGTTATGCAATCGCTAAAGAGGGATTATGTATGCATGAATTTGTGATGACGCTTGAAAAAGAAGCCAAAGAATATCATGTGACCGCTATGGACATCGCCAAAGCGCTTGTAGACCAAGGTGTTCATCCACCGACCATGTACTTTCCATTGATTGTACATGAGGCACTGATGGCAGAACCGACGGAAACAGAAGGAAAAGAGATGCTCGATGAGATGGCAGAGCGTTTCCTAGAGGCATATGATAAAGCAATAAAAGATCCTGAACAAGTACACAGGCTACCAGAGACCACGCCAATAGGGCGTCCGGACGAGGTGAAAGCAGCAAGATTCCCAAAGCTTCGTTGGTCAAAAGACGAGGAATAACTATAACTGTGTTTGATGTTAGCAGACCTATATTGTTGTAATCACGCTAAACAGTCTAAGATCAGCGGCTAGCGAATATGATGAAAAGTTCTTGGTGTCTTTCCATTTATATAATCAAAGGTGCCGTTTTGACTGAGCAAGCTTGCGTATTTATTACGGTTGACATTACGGGTACAAAGGATACTGATGTAATATGAATCAAATCAGCTGCAAAGTATTCATAACAAAATGCTGTGACCCCTATAAAAACTTAGCTGCTGAAGAAATGCTGATGCGGTATATTCAGCCCGGTACTGTCATCTTATATCTTTGGCAAAATGAAAATACAATCGTTATTGGACGTAATCAAAACGCATGGAGGGAATGTAAACTTGAAGCTTTTAGGGCACAACAAGGAAAGCTTGCCCGACGCCTTTCGGGCGGTGGCGCGGTTTATCATGATATGGGAAATCAAAATTTCACGTTTATGGCCTATAATGAATTATATGATGTAGCCAAACAGATCGAAGTCATTTGTCAGGCAACCCGAAAATTCGGTATTCAGGCAATACGCAATGGGCGCAATGATATTACTGCCGAGGGGAAAAAGTTTTCAGGTAATGCGTTCTATTCAACCAAAAAGGTAAGCTATCATCACGGAACTATTTTACTTTCTTCTGATATGGTTAAACTCAACGAATTTCTAACACCATCCAAAGCAAAAATGAAAGCAAAAGGTATTAAAAGCGTACAGACTAGTGTTATCAATCTATGTGAACTTGCGCCTATGATTACCCCGAGGAAAATGCGCAACGCTCTTTTGACTTCCTTTGCAGAAGTCTATAGCGTAGAGCTTGAATATCTTAAAGACAATATTTTTGATCTGCATGAATGGGAGCGGCTGGCCGAGCATTACAGTAGTCATAAATGGACGCTGGGTAAATTATCCGATTTTGACCAGCACATCAAAACAAAGCTTTCTTTTGGAGAAATTGAACTTCAGCTCTCTGTATCAAATGGCATTATTCAAAATGTAGTTATGTATTCCGATGCGATCAACGCTAATTGGGTGAAAGCTGTAAAAACAAAAATGATAGGTAGTGCTTTCAAATTTGATGAAATCAATATGCGCTTAAGTGTATTGGAGATGGATAGGGAGAATACAGAAGAGCTGTTGTGCTATTTGAAATCTGCCGAGTTGGTCCTAGAATAACCAGCGCGCACTAATAAAATCAAATAAATATATATTATGGAGAACTAGAATGAGCGAAAAAACAAAAATTGCAGTTATTGGTGCCGGGGCAATCGGCGGCATCGCCGCAGGGTTTATAGCCAAGGCAGGATATGATGTTGAGCTGGTATGCAAGCACCAGTCTATTGTGGATAAAGCGAACAGCGGATTAGAGATTGTAGGTGTTCGCGGAAAACACAAAGTGAAGATAAAAGCAGTTAAAGAAATTGATGAGTTATCAGGCGAAATGGACTATATTCTGGTTGCGACTAAGACATACGATATGCCCGCGGCATGCAAACAAGCGCTGAAGTTTTCAAATAAGAACACGCTTTTTCTCTCCATGCAGAACGGAATTTCGATTGATGCAATGGCAGACGTGGTCGGGGAAGACAGAACGGTGGGATGCGTGGTTGGGTTTGGCGCAACATTGCTGGAACCAGGTATACTTGATATGACTTCATCGGGTGAACTGCTTATCGGCATGAAGAAAAAGAATAAAAAACTTGAAGAACTAAAGGAAATTTTAGATTACGTGGTTGAAACCAGGATTACCGAAGAAATATTCGCTGAGCTTTATTCCAAACTCATTGTGAATTCCTGCATATCTGCTCTCGGGGCTGTTTCTGGTTTATATTTGGGAGAGATGCTCAAAATCAAGAAGGCAAGAGACCTGTTTATTAAGATTATGGAAGAAGCAATGGCAGTGGCGGAAGCAATGCACATCACCGTTCCACCGTACGGCGGCAAACTGGATTATTACAAACTGGTTAAAACCGATCGCTTATCGAGAATTAAAACGCATCTGATGATTTATCTGGTGGGGCTCAAATACAGAAAGCTGAAATCATCCAGTCTGCAGTCAATAGAGCGCGGGCGGCAAACTGAAATTGATTATTTTAACGGATATATCGCCAAAAAGGCGAAAGAACTAAACATCACAACCCCGGTTAATGATGCTGTTATTGATATGATTAAAAAAATAGAGCAAGGAAAATTAAAAATCCAACGCAGGAACTTTGATGAGCTGATGGTACTTTGTAAATAAGCAAAATACAAAGAGATGAAATTATGCGCCTTTTTATAGCTGTTAATTTTGACAGCCGAACAAATGACCTTTCCCCTATAGGGTATCCAGTTTTTAAGTTAGGATAGCAACCTGTTTATGCTTCTTGAAAATATGTGACTGTGGTACTGGGGTCTCATAGTTCAGAGAACTATGAGGACGTACTGTGTTGTATTCTCTTCGCCATTGCTCAATTATGATTTTTGCTTCTTTGATTGTATAGAAGATTTCTCCATTTAGCAACTCGTCTCTCATTCTTCCGTTGAACGATTCAACATATCCGTTTTCCCAGGGACTCCCTGGTTCAATATATGTCGGTTGTGTGCCAAGGCGCAATAGTAATTCTTGGACTTTTTTGGCAATAAACTCACTCCCATTGTCAGAACGAATGTATTCAGGTGTGCCCCTTTGAATAAACAGCTCAAGTAAGCAATCCTTCACTTCTGTTGAGCGAATGCGTCTTGATACAAAAGCCATTAAACATTCTCTGCTGTATTCATCAATAATATTTAATATTCTAAACTTTTTGCCGTCATGGGTCTTATCCTCAACCATATCATAACTCCAGACATGGTCTTTATGCTCTGCTCGTAGCCTGATACAAGAACCATCATTAGTCCATAATCGTGCCCGTTTAATCTGCTTTTTAGGCACTTTAAGCCCTTGCTCCCGCCAAATGCGTTCAACACGCTTATGATTAACCGTATATCCTTCCCGGTGAAGCAATGCTGTAATCCTCGGCGTACCATAGCGACCATATTTTGCAGCTAGTTCTTCTATACGATGGGTTAACTGGTCTTCATCCGGTAGTTTTATCACTTGATACCGTTGCGTTTTTCTGGGCTGTCCTATCGCCCGGCATGCTTTTCGCTCAGATACGGGATACTTCTCCATCGCTGCTTTAACATAGTATCTGCGCTTCTCCGGGCTTACAAGTTTCCCGATGATATATCCTTTAGGATTGCAATATCCAAGGCTTGATCAGCTACCAGTTTCTTTAAACGGCCATTCTCCTTTTCAAGTTCTCGCAGCCGTTTTGCTTGATCCACCTTCATGCCTCCGTATTCTTTTCTCCATCGGTAGTAAGTTTGCTCAACTATGCCGATATGTCTCACTGCATGTGCAACAGTTTGCCCTTGCCCAAGCAGCACTTCGACCTCACGCAACATCCCAATAATCTGCTCTGCTGTATACTTCTTCTTTGCCATCCGTTTTGCCTCCATTTAGATAATTATACTATGCAAAACAGGCAAATCCTCTCTTATTTTTTGGAGCCTGTGTCTGGGGAAAGGTCAATTGGTTGGGAAATGGCTTCTGACAAATCCTGAAATTTTAATATTAGATGAGCCAACTAGGGGAATAGATGTTGGTGCAAAAGCAGAAATTCATAATGTTATTAGTCAATTAGCTCGGGAAGGTGTAGCAGTAATCGTTGTATCCTCAGAATTACCAGAAATTCAATCTATATCCGACAGAGTGATGGTTGTCTATCAAGGTAAAATTGTACATGAATGCAAAACTGCTGATAGTGAGGAATTGACGCTGGTTTCGCATGCATTTGGTCAAAATGAAGTCAAAATGGAAAGGAAAGCTTAAAATGAATGGGGTTAAAAGAAAATCGAGTATTGGTCAGATTATCAATACTCTCCTAGTATCGAATAAATCATTTATTATGGTGATATTAATGATTGTTGCTATATCACTATTGTCGCCGGTGTTTTTAACAAGTGCAAACATTCTAAATGTATTACGGCAAATATCTATTAATGCAATTGTTGCATTGGGCTTTACATTTGTAATTGGATCAGGCGAAATTGACCTGTCAGTTGGGGCAGTAATTGGATTTATTGGTGTTATTATGGCAATATTAATGAGATATGCACACTTTCCCGTTGTGTTTGCAATTCTTGGCGGTTTTATTGTTGGCGTATTGAGTGGCATGTTGAACGCAAGTATTATTTCCTTGTTTACACTACCTGCTTTCGTAGTAACACTTGCGACACAGTCTTTGTTTCGAGGGTTGATTTTCATTGTAACTGATATGACGCCGATTACTCAGTTACCGGAAGGGTTCACAAATATTGGAGCAGGATATATTGGACCAATTCCAATCCCGGTGTATATTTTAGCATTAATGATTATTCTAATGTTTATTATATCAAAACGAACGATGTTTGGCAGATATGTCATTGCTGTAGGAGGTAATAAAGAAGCGGCAAGGGCAAGCGGCATTAGTGTGTTAAAGACTAGGTTTGGTATTTATTTGAATATGGGGATTTGCACTACAGTTGCAGCAATAATTCTAACCGGTAGAACAGCGTCTGCGCAGGTGAATGCTGGAACATCGATGGAGTTAGATGCAATTGCATCGGTAGTTATCGGAGGAACATCCCTATATGGAGGGAATACAAATATTATCGGAACAGTTTTTGGAGCGATTATCATCGGCCTTACTAGTAACGGATTGAATTTACTGGGTGTCGATACAAACTACCAAATTATTGCTAAAGGTGCTTTGATATTATTAGCTTTGATTTTGGATTCTGTGTCTACTAAGTTTTATGCAAACATCAGAAAAAAACAGGCTCTAGCATCTCTTGATACTGATGAAGATTAATTGTGTAAAAAGTATGGAATATATAAAAGAATTTTTATCTCCTTATTTTATATTTATATTTAGAAGAGCTTCTAGTTTTCTGGAAGCTCTTTCAACAAAATGATAGAGTTACTTAGTTTGAGGCATCATAATGAAGGTATGCGATACAATAACAGACACTTCAATGGAGAGAGGTCTTACGATGAAAAAAATAAAAGTAGGTATCATTGGGACAGGGTTTATTGGACCAGCACATATTGAGGCACTTAGAAGAATTCCATTTCTTGAAGTTAAGGCGCTAGCAGATATTGACGAAAAGACAGCATCAGAAAAGGCAGCTTTGTTGGGTGTAGAGAGAGCATATGGAGATTATCGAGATTTATTAAAATCAGATGATATAGAAGCTGTACATATCTGTACGCCAAATTTTCTGCATTATAGTATGGTCAAAGCGGCATTGCTCTCAAAAAAGCATGTGATATGTGAAAAGCCATTAGCGATGGATTCTGTGGAAGCAAAAGAATTAATTAGCATCGCAAAAGAGAAGAACTTAGCAAATGCCGTAGGATTTAATCTGAGATATTATCCAATGGTGCAGCAAGTAAAAACTATGATTAAGTCGGATGAATTAGGAGACATATTTGCTATCAACGGATCTTACCAACAGGATTGGTTGTTATACGAAACAGATTACAATTGGCGAATTGATCCGAAGATGAGTGGTGACTCCCGTGCTGTTGCTGATATTGGGTCACACTGGATTGATATGATTGAGCACATTACTGATTTAAAAATTCAGAAGGTTTGTGCTGATTTTGCGACATTTCACAAGACAAGGAAAAAACCACTTGAAGAAGTTGAAACGTATACAGGAAAAATATTGAAACAAGAGGATTATGAAGAGGTTTCAATTAATACAGAGGATTATGCTTCTATTTTATTAAATTTTGAAAATAATACACACGGATCGTTAACAGTTAATCAAGCAGCTGCTGGAAGGAAGAATAGAATTTATTTTGAGATTTACGGTTCGAAACAATCAGCGGTGTGGTCTGGTGAAAAACCAAATGAATTATGGATTGGCAGCCGTGACAAAGCAAATAAAATTTTATTAAAAGATCCATCTCTTGTATCTAATGAAGTGAGAAATTATATTGGTTTTCCTGGTGGCCATAATGAGGGATTCCCGGATACATCAAAACAGTTCTTCAAAGAATATTATATGTCAATTCTTAACAATAGCTTCCGGGAAGAAGACTGTGTAAAATATCCAACATTTACCGATGGATATAGAGAACTTATGGTAGGGGAACATATTGTTGAATCAGCGAAAAGAAGGCGTTGGGTTGAAACGAAAGGAATCTAACCCTATTGATATTACAATTCTCGATTTAAAGAATTTTGGACACAATGAGACAAATAAAGGCCTAAAATAGTGAGCAAGATTTTCAGAGTTAAATTGAGTTATAAGGAAACGAAGAATGCTAATAGCTATGGGGGAAATAGGGGAAGGCGCAAAGGAGAAACATTGGATTGACTTGAGAGGTGAATTATTATGGCAAGACCAGTAACATTATTTACAGGACAATGGGCGGACATTCCGTTTGATGAAATGTGTAAAATTGCTGCAGATATGGGATATGACGGTTTGGAACTCGCGACATGGGGCAATCACATCAATGCTAAAAGAGCTGCAGAAGATATGGACTATGTTGAAGAGCTTACAGGTTCGCTCGAAAAGTATGGCTTAAAAGCTTGGGCAATTAGCAGCCATCTTTCAGGACAGCTCGTGGGCGACGTTTTTGACGTTCGGCATAATGGCTTTGCACCACTATCGGTCTCAAATGATGAAAAAGCGATGCGTGCATGGGCGATTCAGGAAGTCAAAAACACCATTGTAGCAGCGAAAAACTTAGGCATTAAAATCATCACAGGCTTCATGGGTTCACCCATTTGGAACTATTGGTATTCATGGCCTCAAACAACACAAGAGATGCTTGACGAAGGACTTAAGATTATCGTTGACCGATGGACACCATTATTTGACGAGATGGATGCAGCGGGTATCCAGTTTGCGTTGGAAGTACACCCGACCGAAATCGCCTTTGATTACTATTCATTTGTAAGACTTTTAGATGCATTTAAAGGCAGAAAAACATTAGGCATGAATTTTGACCCGTCTCATCTGTTATGGCAGGGCATGACTCCGCATCTGGTGATTAGACATTTGCCGGACAGAATTTACCATGTTCATATTAAAGACGCAGCTGTTACCTTAGACGGTTTAACAGGCATTTTAGGCTCACACATTGAGTTTGGCGACACCAGACGCGGATGGAACTTCCGCTCACCTGGCAGAGGGCATGTTGACTTCAATGAAATTATTCGAGAATTGAATCAAATTGGATACGAGGGGCCGCTTTCAGTTGAATGGGAAGACTCGGGAATGGACAGAATGGACGGTGGCCGAGAGGCTTGTGCATTCACGAAGAATGTAAATATCAGCCCGAATGTCGGTGCATTCGACAAGGCTCTTAAGAATGAATAATAAATTTGAGGTTAATCTATATATTTCTTTTTATTAAAAGCAATATCATTGATTTTACGAAAGAGAACATCTATAAAGAAGTAGCTGGAATTAGAACTATTTATAGCTAGACAGATCGCAATAATTGATATTATTATGCACTCGTTTCCAAATGGAACAATTTTGCGAAAGCATTGAATACCATATGTTAGCCGCAAGGATGAGGCGATCAAAGTGCATATGATACTGAAAGGTGAAGACAAAGCAAGGATCGACATTTTGAATAAACTGGTACTCTTAAATGGTGAAAAGAAGGAGAATGTATCATGCTACGAAATGCAGTATTGGTTATTGGTAGCGGATTGATGGGTAGTGGCATTGCCGCTAGAAGTGCACTTGCCGGTAATGATACAGTGTTGATTGGTAAACGTATGGAATCTGCGAAAAATGGCCTTCAGAAAGCGTGCGGATGTATAGACGAGCTACTTGAAAACTGTCTTGTAACGAAAGAAAACGCAGAAGATGCAAAAAGCCGAATCAGTATCAGTGATAGTGTTATAACAGAAAGCAGCCAAGCAACGATGGTGATTGAAGCGATTACTGAGGATCTAGAGTTAAAGCAGAAGCTGTTTACTGAGCTTGATGAACTGTTGCCGGTGAAAGTACCGATTTTAAGTAATACATCTGGACTTAGGATTACAGACATAGCAAAAAAAATGAAGCATCCCGAGCGCACACTGACCACTCACTTTTGGTTCCCGGCGCATTTGGTACCCCTGGTGGAGATTGTTGTCGGAGACCTGTCAGATTATAGTCTTGCAGTGAGGATAAAAGAAATTTTTACTGATTGGGGCAAGGCCCCGATTATTGTAAAAAAGGACTTGCATGGACAGCTGGCTAACCGTATTTTACAGGCCGTCATTCGAGAAGCGGTGAATATTGTTGAGATTGGGCTAGCGGAGCCGGAAGATGTTGATACGGCAATAAAAATGGGGATGGGAATTAGATTCTCGGTCTGGGGCCCGCTAGAGCATATTGAGGCTGTCGGTCTTGACTTAGGGCTAAGTGTACAGGAACAAGTGCTACCAAGTATTAGTTCATCCAAGAAGCCGTCAAAACACCTTGAAGAAATGGTCGCGACGGGGGAGTTAGGATACAAAACGGGTAAGGGCTTTTATGATTGGTCAAAAAAGAGCATGGATGATTTAGCGGCGAGACGTAATTGGTTTATTATACAAACTTTAAAATTATTAAAGAAAGATTATTAAAGGCAAACAACCGTATACTAGAAAACTATGCGGTCAGGTAAAAAAGGTGCGGTGAATTTTAAAGCAGTTTAATGACAGGGAGACGTCGGCTCGATTTCTATTGAAGATTTAGGATTGTGCAGTCAACCTTCTGGCCTCGAGATTTACGTAAAATTTTGACGTTTTTAATGGTCATAAATTTAATAGAATAGTTTATTTATGTACAATTATAAATAGCGCCTTTACAGAATGAAATAACAAAATTGGAGGTTGTTATGAAATCAAATATTCTTGTATTCATTGGTACATATACGCAGCCTATTAAATTTGGGACAGGCCAGATTCTCGAAGGAAAAGGCGAAGGCATTTATTTATTTAATCTTTCTCTAGAAACTGGTGCCCTTACTCACATGCATACTGTAACGGATGCAGTAAATCCTTCATATTTGGTTTTGAACAAAAAAAATCAATGTCTTTACGTGGTTAATGAGTTGAAAGAATATAATGGAAAGGCTTCTGGAGCGGTTAGCTCATATTCTTTTTCAGTTGCAGACCAGACGTTGCAATATATCAACAGTCAGCCCACCAATAGCACTGACCCATGCCATGTTGAGACAAGCAAAGATGATGCCTATATTTATGTTTCGAACTTCATGAGTGGCAGTATAAGCGTGTTTCCCTTAGGGACAAACGGAGAGTTGAAACCGATGAAGCAATTTATTCAGCATCATGGAAGCAGTGTAAATCCCGTCAGACAAAATGGGCCGCATGCTCACTCCGTTGTGTTTTCACCAGACCACCGATACGTATTTGTTCCGGACTTAGGTTTGGATAAACTCATGATATACAAGATAAACGATAATTTATTGGATGAACCAAAAGCCGCATATTATGAAACGTTCCCTGGCGCGGGGCCACGCCACTGTACTTTCAGCCCAGATGGCAGGTACTGTTATCTCATCAACGAACTAAATTCCAGTATTGAAGTTTTGGCATATGACCAAGCTAGTGCAGGGCTCATCTCTCTGCAGATTGTTTCTTCACTGCCGGAAGATGTGGACGGCACGGATAACACATGTGCAGATATACATCTAACGCCCGATGGGAAATTTCTCTACGGATCAAATCGCGGTCATAACAGTTTGATTATTTATCAGATTGATCAAAATAGCGGATTACTTTCCTATATTGATTGCACACCCTGTGGCGGCGAGATTCCAAGAAATTTTGATATCGATCCGACAGGTCACTATCTGCTGTGTGCAAACCAGGACAGCGATAATATTACAATTTTTGAAATTGATCCTGACATCGGATTGTTAAAACAAACAAGCAAAGTGACTATTAATACACCGGTTTGCGTTAAAGCTTATTTTGCTTAGGGCTCTTTTGATTACCCGAAAGCATTGGGCATGTATCGGTAATCCCGGACTAAATCTAAGATATCATGCCCTTCCCCAAAAAAAATCGTATTATATCTTATTATGGGTGTCAATATTACGGGAGAAGGTCAAAACCACCATGGAACAAGGTAGCTTATGGCATTTAGGTCTGATACAATACATAGTTAAGGGAGGATGAATAAATGAAGACAATGGAACTAGGCAAGAGCTGTTTAGAAGTCCCTGTGCTAGCAGTGGGTTGTATGCGCATCAAGGTACTAGACAAAAAGCAAGCGGAGGAATTTGTTAGTATCGCCCTAGAGCATGGTGCAAACTTTTTTGATCACGCTGACATCTACGGAGATGGATTATGCGAAAAGATTTTTTCAGAAGCCGTTCATATGAGCGACACAGTACGTGAGAAAATGATTTTACAATCTAAGTGTGGGATTACCCGCAATGGTACATTTGACTTTTCAAAAGTACACATTTTAGAAGCTGTAGATGGCATCTTGAAGCGTTTGGGAACTGATTATATTGATGTACTACTACTGCACCGTCCAGATGCATTGGTGGAACCAGAGGAGGTCGCGGAAGCGTTTGATATTTTGTCGGCTTCTGGGAAAGTCAGAAACTTTGGAGTATCCAATCATAAACCGATGCAAATTGATCTACTAAAGAAATATGTAAAACAGCCAATTGTGGCCAATCAGTTACAGCTCAGCATTACGAACGCAAACATGATATCAAATGGTATTAATGTCAATATGGAAAATTCTAAAGCAGTTGACCGCGATGGCAGTATATTAGACTACTCCCGGTTGAATGACATAACTATCCAACCTTGGTCTCCGTTCCAATATGGTTTTTTTGAAGGTGTTTTCTTAAGAAATGATAAGTTTCCTGAGCTTAATAAAGCTATTAATAAAATTGCAAATAGATATCAGGTTTCGGATGTTACTATCACCATTGCATGGTTACTCCGCCACCCTGCTGGGATGCAACCAGTAATGGGGACAACGAATACAGGGCGTCTAATCGAATGTACTAAAGCGACAGAAATTACGTTGACTCGTCAAGAATGGTACGATATCTATCGTGCTGCTGGAAATGTTCTTCCCTAGACAAGGATAACAGCAATTGATATAGAATTTGGGAGTGATATAGGTATGTCGATAGTAATGTGCTTATGGTTGATTCATATATAAAATTTGTTGGCGACTAATTAGGGAGAGTATCAAAAGCTCGAGAACAATAACAAGAGAAAGGTTATTTCGTTTGCGAAAGTAATATTACTGGAATTTTAGTTTTAGAGTTTGTACTGAACCGTGTACCCGAAGTTATCTGTTCAAGACAAACTTTAAAATTTTAGGTATATCATATGTATCGGAATTAATCTCAGTAACAATTTTTCCATTGGAAATAATATAAATACGATCACACATACCGACCACTTCTTCTATGCTGGAAGAGGAGATTATAATACTTTTGTCCGAGAGAGCCAGTTTGTTCATGATATTATATAATTCTACTTTGGAAGGGATATCAAGAAAATTTGATGGCTCGTCCATAATGAACAAAGAACAATCGCTATTTAACAACCTTGCAATTGCAATTTTCTGTTGAGTCCCACGACTAAGATGTCGAACTTTTTCCTTAAATACACTCATTGATATATTAAGACTACGAGAATAGTGCTCGCAAAGAGTTTTTATTTTCTGATTATTTAAAGTGAAAACACTGGATGCTTTGGATTGCTTTCCAATAATAATATTTGTTGCTGCATCTAAATCAAGAAAGACATTTTTTTCAATACTATCACTTAGATAACCGATTCCATGATTGAAGAATGAATCATTTTTTTGAGCGTATACGTGTTGGCCATAATACTCTAAATTTCCCGATGTATTTCGATCATCACCACAAAGTAAGCGTGTCAAACTGGATTTTCCAGAACTGTCCATTCCATATATGCCAAGTATTTCGCCTTTTCTTAGAGTTAAAGAAGCTCCAAGTATGGTTCGAGCTTCATTTGTTAGATTTTTTACAGAAAACAGTATTTCCTTCTTTGAACGGGAAGTCTTTGGATATCGGTTCAGTAAATTCTCGCCTGCAATTTTTTTATAGATGTGTTTTTGACTTAATTTTTTGAAGTTTTTAGAATCATCAATAATTTTACCATCCTTCAATATTAAGATTCTTTTGTTGAGATCGTGTAATTCATTTATATGATGTGAAACCAAAATGATAGCAATACCTCTGCTATTTATTTGTTTAATTAATTTTATTAGCGCAGGAACATCGGAAGTTGAAAATGATTCTGTGATTTCATCCATAATAAGCAAATCCAAGGGTGAGGATAAAGCCTTTGCGATTTCAACAATTTTTTTTTCTGGGATAGACAATTCTCCGGCAAGTTTGCTTGCGTCAATCGTAGAGTTAATTTCGGCTAATGCAATCTGTGCTTTGGCAATTAATTTTTTTCTATTTAATCTTCTAATAGATGAATTTTTAGTGATTTGATTTTTTAAATATATATTTTCAGCGACGGTTAAGTTATCAATCAATTGACAATCTTGAAAAATCATTTTCACACCAGACTTGCTTGCATCTTCAATAGATTTAAAACTAACATTTGAACCTTTATATTCAATTAAGCCAGTATCGGGTTTCATAACACCTGAAATGATATTACACAGTAAGGTTTTACCCGAACCGTTTTCCCCAAAAAGAACAATCACTTCCCCTTGACCAATGGAAATACTGATATCACTTAATATTTTACTGTTAAAAAAGCTTTTATTGATATTCTGAAGCTTTATAAGATTTTGTTCCATATTTTCCTCATAAAGAAAACTACTGTTCTTCGAAAGATGTTAATAGTTTTATATTGTGAGTAAAAAAGAATTCCCTATAGTTATCAGGTATATTGCTATTTGTCACAAAAGTTCTAAAATTTTCTATTGGAGCGATATGATACATTCCGATATTATTAAACGTAGATTCTTTTGTCATAATAATTATTTCCCGAGATATCTTCATAATATGCCTTATTAGTTCTAACAAAAAAATATCATTTGTTGTAATACCTGCATCAAGACAAATGCCAAAAGGCGAGATAAAAGCCTTTGAGATATACTTCTCTTTTAATAATTCAATTACAGTAGGGCCTACGCTAAAGATATTATTTTCAGTTCGTTGAATTTCTCCGCCTAAAAGGAAAAGATTTGTAGCGGAATAACTGAGAGGAGAGACTGCATCAATATTATTTGTAATAACAGATATGTTATATTCAATGGGCAATTGTCTAGCGAATTCCGTACATAGTAGTCCGTCGCCAATAAATATAGTTTCATTTTCTTTTAAAAGTGTAATAGAGAGGCTTGCGATTTGTTTATGGGAATCATAATTTGGCTCACTATTTGTGCCAACTTTTGTGTTTGCAATCATAGCTCCGCCATGCACCTTGATTAGGAAGCCTTCTTTTTCTAATGTATCAAGATATTTGCGCACGGTTACGTCACTAACATCAAGAAGACCGCATAAGGCACTTGTGGTTACACTTTTTTGTTCAATTAATATATTTTTAATTATTTCTAATTTTTGGCCAACAAACATGAAAGCTCCACTAATAAAGTAAATTATGATTCTTATTTCTTATTATTATACAATATCATACTTATAAATCAAGAAAATAAATATTATCACAACATGATAAATAACCATATATAACATTATAAAAGTTTGATATTGACAAAAAAAAACTTAAAGGTTATGATAAATAATAACAAAACGTAAGCAAACATAACAAAACAGAAGGAAACGTTATGCTTTCAACGCCTATTGGGCTGTTATAAGTTTGTTTATTTAGCAAAAGATATATGAATAAATTCGTGGCTATATGTGCAGATTAAAGAAAGGGATATAGACATAAAAATGAAGAAGAATAATTTTTTTGCCTGTTTCGGAGGGTACGGCGACCAGTATTGGACTAATATTGCTCAGCCAAATATAAGAGGTAAGTGCAATGGACTAACTATTTGTTTGGTAGATGGTGATACTGGTGTTATGAAAGCACATAGCTATATTGAAGGTTTAGAAAGTCCGGCGACGCTTGTTGTATCTCCAGACAACAAATATATATATACGGCTAATGAGACTAGTGATTTTGGCAAGAGAGGCTATGGCGGTGGGATAAGTGCATTGTCTTTTAATTTAGAAGAAGGCAAAGCAAAGCTGATTAATCAATCATTAAGTTATGGAGCTTTTCCAGCTTATATTAGTATAGATAAAACTGGGCGTTATATATTTATTGCAAATCACGGATCCAAGCTATACTGTTCAAGATTTGAGAAAATTGATGGCAAACTAAGGCCAAAGGTAATCAGAGATGAAGGCTGTATAACGATGTTTAAAGTGCGAGAAGACGGCAGCATTGGAGAACTGCTGGATAGAATAGTGCTTGCAGGAACGGGTATAGACCCAGTTGAGCATGCTAGTGCACATCCCCATTCAATTTTAATTGATGAACAAGATTTTATTGTAGTCCCAGATAAAGGTGGAGATAAGATATACGTCTATAAATTTAATAGAGAAACCGAAAAGATGGACTTTTTATCTTGTTATAAAGCGGAATTCGGATCATCGCCACGTCATGTTTCTTTTGTAAAAGGGACAAATTTCATCCTAGTAATTAATGAATACGATGGTCATTTGTGCAGTTATTCTCTGAACCGCTCTACTGGCGAACTTACCCCAATATCTCGCCTTGATTGTGGTGACCCAACAAAAGAGTATATTCATCAGTTTTATGGCAGGATTATGCATGCTTGGGCTAATGATGTTCAAGTGCATCCTAATGGACAATTTGTATATACAAACATTGATCAAAAGTTGCTTTCTCTCTTCTATATTAATCGGCTCACAGGAGAATTGACACTTATAAAACAACATCAAATTGATGCAGGATGCCGGGGTATGCAGATTGATCGTGATGGGAAATTTATTGTTGCGACAGGCGTGATGAGCGAGAAGGCATATGTTTATAGAATAGACCAGACAACTGGGGAATTAGCAAAAACTTCTGAGATTGATTTGCCCACGCCAACTGCTTTGCGGTTTATTTATCCAACTAATAATAGAGGATAGCGGAGTGAAAAATTTATTGTTTGTGCAAAATAATTTGCTGATAAGATGTTAAAAATATTTATAATATACGTTTTCAAATCGCAATGACTTTGGAGGGCTTAGAAATAGAATGATAGATTTAAAAGCGAACCCGTTTTATTTAGACGACGAAGCAGTATTATGGGTTAATAATACGCTTAAAAACATGTCTTTGGAAGAAAAAGCAGGACAGCTTTTCTGTGTTTTGTATAAAGGGATTGATAATGAGATAGAAATAATTCATTCAATATTAAGCCCTGGTGGTGGTATGCTCCGACCAGTAACTCTAGAAGAAGCAATTAATACGAGTAAAGATGTGCAAGAAATATCAAAAATCCCAATGCTGATTGCGGCAAATCTTGAAAAGGGAGGAAACGGTGTTGTAAAAGAAGGCACAATTATTGGGTCGCCTATGGAGGTTGCCGCTACAAATGATGAGGGAATGGCGGAAAAAATGGGAGTGCTATGTGCGCGTGAAGCGAAAGCGGTAGGTGTGAACTGGGCATTTGCTCCTATTATTGATATTGATATGAACTTTAGAAATCCAATTACAAACACGCGTACCTTTGGTAAGGATGTGAGCCGTGTAAAACAGATGGGATTGGCATATATAAAAAAAGTTCAGGAAAGAGGGCTTGCGGCATGTATTAAGCACTTTCCAGGCGATGGTAGAGATGAAAGAGACCAGCATCTTGTAACAAGCGTCAACGATATGTCATTCGAAGAATGGGATGCAACTTATGGTGAAGTTTATCGAGCGGGTATTGAAGCCGGAGCCTTAACTTGTATGGTTGGACACATTATGCTGCCAGCTTATTCGAAGAAGATAAGTCCGGAATTATACGATGAAGATATTTTACCATGTTCATTATCAAAAGAACTCATGACTAATTTGTTGAGGGATAAGCTTGGGTTTAATGGGTTGGTTATAACCGATGCGACTACAATGGCTGGATTCACAATGCCAATGAATCGGAAACATGCGGTGCCTCAAAGTATTGCGGCGGGTGCAGATATGTTTCTATTTTCAAGAAATCTGGAAGAGGATTATGCTTATATGCTTGAAGGTATTCGTGACGGTGTTATATCAAACCAGCGTTTAAATGAGGCGGTTTTGAGAATACTAGCATTGAAAGCAGCTCTAGGCCTGCATAAACAAGTTTGGATTCCAAACATAGAAGAATCATATAATATTGTTGGTTGCCAAGAACACCGCGACTGGGCATTGGAATGTGCCAACAAAGCGATTACTTTGGTTAAAGAGGAAAAAGGAGTATTGCCTTTAAATCCGGACAAATATAAAAAAATTCTTTTTTATGCATTAGAACCAGAAGGAGGCGGAGGGGGGCAATATTATGTTATTCCAGCGTGTGAAAAATTCAAAGAAAGGCTTGTGGCCGAAGGCTTTGTTATAGATATTTTTACACCTTCACCTGTATCTGAAGGACAGACAGATAAGTTTGAGGATATGATTAAAAAATACGATTTGATTATCTATGTTGCTAACTATACGACAAAAAGCAATCAGACCGTTGTTCGTATTGAGTGGGCACAACCGATTGGAGCTAATTGTCCACATTATAATAGTATGATTCCAACAATATTTATCTCGCTAGAAAACCCCTATCATTTGTTAGATGTTCCAAGAATGAAGACTTTTATAAATGCATATAACGGAAATGATGCAGTGCTAAAAGAGCTTGTTGAAAAGCTAATGGGACGCTCAGAATTTAAGGGAGTAAGCCCTATTGATCCGTTTTGTGGAAAGTGGGATACAAGACTTTAATCAACATGCAAAAAGAGATAAAAAGCGAGTAAAGGAAAAAATGATTAATGCGATAGTGTTTGATCTAGATGGAGTAATTATTACGACTGATGAACTTCATTATAAAGCTTGGAAAAAGATGGCTGATAGTATGGGGATATACTTTGATAAGAAAATTAATGACAGACTCCGCGGTGTAAGCCGTATGTCCAGTCTAGATATTATACTAGAAAAATATAATGGGGTTTTATCAGAAAATGAAAAGGTGCAGATAGCAAACAAAAAAAACGAACATTATAGAAAAATGCTATCTGCACTGACCCCGTTAAATGTCGAAGTTGAGGTTAAAGAAACCTTAGTAAAATTAAGCAAAAAGGGATATAAACTAGCGATTGGTTCATCAAGTAAAAATGCAAAATACATATTAAAACGTATTGGTCTTTATAGTTTGTTTGATGCAATATCTGATGGAACAAACATAACGAAGTCAAAACCTGATCCTGAGGTGTTCATAAAAGCGGCAACCTTCTTAGATATAGAACCTAAGGCATGCGCAGTTGTTGAAGATGCAAGCGACGGAATTAAAGCCGCGAAGGCTGCAGGCATGTTGGCTATAGCAATTAGTAATGCGACTTTAAACCAGAAGGCTGATTATTGTTTGAAAAGCTTTGAGAATCTAATTTCTGTTATAGATCAGATAAGGAAATAAGCTGGTATATTTGAGCATTTTGAAGAAACGATTAGATTGAACAAATAGGAGCGCGTGAATGAAAATAGCTAATTATTATGACAACCCAAGCATGATTCATGTGAATACAATGCCTGATAGAGCATATTATTTCCCATTTACAAAGGAAGACGAGGCTATTTCAAAGACAAGGGAACATAGTGATAATTTTTATTCCTTGAATGGCCGTTGGCGATTTGATTATTTTAAAAGTGTTGATGAAATTCCAGAGGAATATATTTTATGTGATTTTGATTATTCTTCGTGTGGGGGAATAGATGTACCAGGTTGTTGGCAGCCTCAAGGATATGATGAGTATCACTATGTTGGAGCGCGCTATATTATGCCATGTAATCCTCCTTATACACCTCAGGAAAACCCATGTGGCGTATATATTAGGGATTTTGATTACGAAGAAGTCAAAGAGTTCCCAGATATTGAGCTGACCTTTGAGGGAGTAGATTCGTGCTATTACGTTTGGTTGAATGGTGAATTTGTAGGATTTAGTCAAGTATCTCATTCAACGAGTAGGTTTGATGTAACCGATAAGCTTAGAAAAGGAACCAATAGAATTGTCGTACTGAATCTTAAATGGAGTTTTGGAACATATTTTGAGTGTCAGGATAAGTTCCGAATGACAGGTATATTTCGTGATGTGTATCTTCTAAGGCGCGCAAAAAGCAGAATTGAGGATTTTACGGTACGTACAGAGATTGCAGATGAAAAAAATATAGCGTCTGTGATGATTGATTTTCATTTTCGTGGTAAAGCAGGGGAAAAAATCGATGTATCACTAATTAATCCGAATGGCGGTTTGATAGATAGGAACGTTAGAGACGTTGAAGAAAAGATGACTGTTTCATTTGCGGTTGAAAAGCCAAAGCTTTGGACAGCGGAAACCCCTGAGCTATACAAAGCAATCATTAAATATAGTGGTGAAGTTATAGTGCAGAATATTGGGCTGAGAGATATACAAGTGATAAGTGGCATAATGTGTGTGAACAGTAGCCCCATCACGCTGAAAGGTGTAAATCGTCACGACTATAATTCAAGAACGGGATATACCATATCAAAAGAACAAATGGTTCAGGACTTAAGACTGATGAAACAGCATAATGTCAATGCTATAAGAACTAGTCACTACCCCAATTCACCAGTTTTTTTGGAATACTGTGATCAATATGGGTTCTATGTAATGTCAGAGGCAGATCTAGAATTGCATGGGCTTGCTTTTAGCGAAGCACAATCTTTTTTTGAAGAGGTAAATATTTATTCACAGCATTGCCCAGTATTAAACGATGATCCTTTTTACTATGATGCGTTTCAAGACCGTATTAGCAAGCTGATTAAGACTAATAAAAACCATTGTAGCGTCATTATCTGGTCACTGGGGAATGAAAGTGGATGGGGACGCAATTTGAAAAAAGCAGCGCAATGGGTAAAGGAATATGACCCAACAAGGTTATTGCAGTACGAAGGACTTTATCCTCCCGTAGAGAGCAAACCGGATTATGAAGAATTAGATATATTAAGTCGTATGTATGTATCAACGGAATGGATTAAGTCCAAATATGAAGGCTATGATTATGATGTTAAAAATGAGTTGATATCGCAACCGGATGAATTGACGGAAGAATATTATAGTCAAGGAATGAAAAGAATGCCTTTTGTATTAATTGAATTTATACATGCAATGGGTAACAGCTGCGGAGATGCTGAAGATTATTTTAAATGTATATACAAATATGATTGTTTTGCCGGAGGATTTGTGTGGGAATGGTGTGACCATGCTAGATATATTGGAGACTCGCCGGAGGGCAGGCCGAAGTATTGGTATGGAGGAGATTCCGATGAATATCCAACCGACGGAAATTTTTGTATAGACGGGCTTATTTCTCCCGAGATGAAACCGCACACTAGCCTATTAGAATATAAAAATGTAATCCGTCCGGCGCGAGCTGAAATAAAAGACGGAGAAATAGTTATAAAAAGCACATTAGATTTTATTGATTTAGCGGAATATTTGGATATTACTTATGAAGTAAGTCAAAATGGTCAGACTGTAGAAGTAGGCATTTTACCGCGAAAATCGATAAAAGCGAGAAAGGCAGTTTCATTCGAGCTGCCATCAGGAGTGTTTAAAGGAGATAATGTATATTTGAAGCTTGAGTATAAGGCGAAAAAGGGTACGGATTTTATACCTAGTGGTTTCTCGCTTGGGTTTGATGAGCTAAATTTAAATGCACATGATAATGAATTACATACTATGCCTTTGATACCAGAAGTTAAAGCGGGATTAAAGATACAGGAGCTGAACCGAGAGATTATTGTACAAGGTACGAATAACAATGGCGATTTTTGTTATACGTTTGACAAAAAGAAAGGTGTTATATCTAGTTTAATAGTAAATCAGGAAGAACTGATAATAAAACCGATGGAATATAACATATGGCGCGCACCTACAGATAATGATAGAGGTAGGGGGTTCGGAATGGTAATGTCGAAATGGACAGCGGTGGGGTATGATCGGCTAATTACTGGAGTTCGAAATCTTAAAATTGTAAAAAGTAAAAGTGCTGTAAGTATCAAAGTTGACTTTGATTTATCTGCAGTATCAGTTAAGAGCGTTTTAAGCGGAACGGCTGAATGGAAGGTAACAGCTGATGGATTAATCAGCGTGTTTATTGCAGCTAACCGCCCATCTCAATTTATTTATCTGCCGAGATTTGGTATTCGTTTGTTTTTGCGTCAAGAAATTGACTTTGTCAGCTACTTTGGATATGGGCCAACAGAAAGTTATATCGATAAACACCATGCATGCTGGCACGGCTTTTTTGAAGCAAAGGCCAACGAATTATTTGAGGATTATATTAGACCGCAGGAAAATGGGAGTCATTTTGATTGCAGCTTTCTTTCAGTAAGCGATAAGAAAAGCAGGACGCTAAGGGTTGTTTCAGAAGGTAAAGCAAGATTTAGTTTTAATGTGTCGCATTATTCTCAAGAACAGCTGACAAAAGCATCGCATAATTTTGAATTATCACAAGAGCGGCATACAGTTGTGTGCATTGATTATAAAATGTCCGGAATAGGGTCTAACAGCTGCGGGCCAAATTTATTACCGCAATATCAATTAGAAGAGGAATATTTTGAATTTGCATTTACCATGTTGCCTGAGAGTAATAAATCAAATGAAAAAGAGGAAGAATATTTGAGGAAAGGTTTCACAATAACCGAAAATTTAAAAAAGTAACAGTACAAATATTTAAATGTAAAAAGCTGAAGAACCATAGTGGCATGAGAAGCGATATTATAAATCAAGTTTAAGAGGTATGCATAAAAGTGTATTCCTTTTAATAAAAAAAATGGAGGAAAAAATTATGAAAAAAGTGCTAGTTGTATTAATGGCAGTGATGCTGTTTGCTACTATGTTTGTTGGCTGCAACAAGAGTGTTGAATCACCAGAAGCAGCCGAAGCACAGTCAGAAGTAACTGCTGAAGAGGAAAGTGTGGAAGATGCACAAAGTGAAGGACTATCATTAGCTGATTTAGGAATTACATATCTGCAGAGCGATGATATCACGATTATGGAAGGGGCGACGACAGCTTACGGGATGGAAACAGCCTCAGGGGAAGATTTAGCAGCTGTATTTACGCCTGAAATTCTGCAGGAAGTCAAAGATGGTGATTTTACTGCTGTGTACTGTGGGCATGAAGATTTTACACTGTGGGCACAATCGCTTATTGAATCTTTAGATTCTACATTGGATAAACTAGGCGTTGAACTTCTGACTAGTACAGGATCCAATTGGAGTATTGATGATCAGATTTCAAAAATCGAAAGCTGTATTGAGATGAATCCAAGTCTTATGGTGATATATATTATGGACGCGGATGCTTATGCAAACGTTTTGAAAAAAGCGTCCGATAAAGGTATTTATCTGATTGGCTTGAATGGCATGCCATCGAATACAGACGAGTATGACACATATCTTGGTACTATTATACCTGACACCTATATGCTCGGCTACTATAGTATGGATATGCTTTGTGACAAAGTACAAGATGGCCAGATCGGGGCTTCGACAATCATTTATTATGGTGAAGATTCAAATTCAAGGTTCCAGGGAGCAATGGATGCGGCTGCCAACTATGATAAAATAGAAGTTATTCAAGGTGCAGATATTGCAATGACAGTAGAATCGGCAACAGAAATTGGGGAGTCGATGATAATGGCGTATCCGGAAATGAAGGGCTACTGGGCAACATGGGATGCATTGGCTGTTGGAGCTGGATCAGGAATGGCTAGCTTAGGCAAAAATGTTTATGTTTCTGGCCCGGACATCAGTGATACTTCAAGTGTAAGAAGCATGCTAACTGACGGAATGTTTGTAGGGACAGCAGCTATTAGCCCAAATGATCTGGGTACATTAGTTGCACTTATGGGTGCGCTTGGCTTTGCAGGAGAAGAATCCCCGGAATTAGTACTATCGCCTGTAGTTATGTTTAATGTGGATAATGTAAAAGAAGCTTGGCAATATAGCTTTGGTCAAGAACTTGATGCTGAATTAAAAGAACTGATTGATTAAGGATAAGGCTCTTTTAGAGTCGATATCCTAGGGGTGTTTATTAATCTCGGCCCAGAAATAAAATCTGGGTCGAGAGGATATAAAAGTATTCAAAAGAAGGATCAAAGAAAATGAAAAAGAATGAGCAATATGTTCTTGCGATGCGTGGGATTAGAAAATCTTTTGGTGAAGTGAATGTATTAAAAGATGTTGATTTTTCATTGAAAAAAGGTGAAATACATGCATTAATTGGAGAAAATGGGGCAGGGAAGTCCACATTGATTAAGGGTTTAATTGGAATACATGACTTTGAAGGTGGAAGAATTTTCATAGATGGCGAAGAAATATGCTTTCATAATGCGAGCGAGGCTGCTACAAAAGGGATCAATGTTGTGTTTCAGGAATTGAGCGAGATTGGTACCTTGACAGTTGCAGAAAATATTTTTTTGCGAGAAAAAGAAAAAAGCAGTTTAGGTTTACTAAAGAGAAAAGAACTATTTACAAAAGCGGATCAATTACTCAAAGAATATAACATTGATATTGATTCGAAAGAACTTGTTGAGAACTTAATTGTTGCTAAACGACAACTGTTGGAAATAGTTAAAGCTGTAGCATGTAAGCCCAAAATTTTGATATTAGATGAGCCCACATCATCCCTAACACAAGCGGAGACCGATTTATTATTTGGGATTTTAGGTAGGTTGAAAAAAGAAGGAACAAGTATTGTTTATATTACGCATAGGATGAATGAAGTATTTCAAATGGCGGATCGAATTACAATTCTAAGAGATGGCGTAAATGTTTGTGAGTCTAGTGTAGCTGAAATTGATTTTGATGGCGTTGTTAAGGGAATGGTTGGTCGTGCTATCTCCTTGTTTGAAGTGAAAAAGGATCATACCAGAAAACTGAAAACAGATAAAAACGTGTTGGAAGTAAAAAATCTTTCTAGAAAAGGTGAATTTGATAATATAAGTTTTAACCTGCGGGATGGAGAAGTACTGGGCTTTGCAGGATTAGTGGGTAGTGGAAGAACGGAGTTAATGCACATTTTATTTGGGATCAATAAAGCTTCAGCAGGACAAGTTATATTGAATGGGAAGGATATAACAAATAAAAAAACAACAGACATAATAAAAACTGGATTAGCGATGGTTCCGGAGAGTAGACACGAACAAGGACTTATGCTGATGCATTCGGTGGAAGAAAATATTTGCATTACAACATTGGATCAGCTGAGCTGTTATACGAAGATTATGAGGAAAAAAGTTTCTGAGTTGGCTAAAAGCATGATAAAAAAACTTAATATTGTGACAGAATCACCACAAAAAACAATTGGTCTGTTGAGTGGAGGCAATCAGCAAAAAGTAGTTTTAGCAAAGTGGTTAGCGGTTAAACCGAAAGTGTTAATATTAGATGAACCCACAACAGGCATTGATATACAGTCAAAATCAGAGATACACGAACTAATTTCTGAATTATCAGCTAAGGGCACGTCAATAATATTGATTTCTTCAGAAATGCCTGAATTGATAAGTAATAGTGATAGAATTCTAATTTTGAATGATAACCGAATTATAGGGGAAGTTAGCGAAAACGCAAGTCAGGAAGTAATAATGGGTGCTATAATGAAAGATAAGTTGAAGAAAAAAAGAGTTGGAGGAGAAGGGCAATGAAACTAGTTGACGAAAAGACGATGCAAATAAAAAATAGTCGAAGAAGGAAGATGAAGAACATATTCTTTTCATACTATTCGGTTATTTTATTGGTCCTTATGGTATTAGTGTTTTCAATATCAACACCAAATTTCGGCACTGCTGACAACTATGTAGTGATTCTCCGCCAAACAGTAATAGTAGCTGTTGTAACGCTAGGCATGACGTTTGCTATTACCGCTGGGCAAATAGACTTGTCGGTAGGAGGCGTTGTTGCACTGGGTAGTATGGTGGCTGCACTTGCTTTAAAAGCTGGATTCGGTATTTTTTTGTCATCAATATTTGCTATTACTACTGGGGGTATTTTTGGCCTGTTAAATGGTCTATTAATTGCAAAAGCAAAAATGCCAGCATTCTTAGTAACACTTGGTACGGCATCCATTGCCTCAGGAATAGCATTGACTTTAACACATCAACGGCCTGTGACATTGTATGACCAAAGATTTACACAAGTATGGGGGAACTACGAAATAGGACCGATTCCAATGTTGGTTGTATGGTGGGGCATAGCTTTTTTGATATGCTATTATCTTTATCAATTTACTCCTTTTGGGAATTATGTTCGTGCGGTAGGTGGGAATCGGACAGCGGCGCGTTTCTCAGGAATAAACACAGAGAGTATTGTAATAATTGTTATGACGATATCTGGTTTATTGGCAGGATTATGTGCGCTTTTAATGACATCACGAGTAAACCAAGGTAGACCTGATGTAGGAGCAGATTTGGCGATGGATGCAATTACAGCGACGGTTCTTGGCGGGACGGCATTTGCTGGAGGAAAAGGTTCCATCCCAATAGCCATGATTGGAGCTCTAGTACTGTCTGTTCTTACTAATGCACTGGTTATTATGGGCGTTCCTACAACAACTCAAGCGATTATAAAGGGTGTTATTATTTTAATTGCTGTTGCTGTTAGTGACAAAAATAAATAGACAGTTACTATCTATAAAATTGCAGAGTTAAACAAAACGATTAAAGCATTTTATTTCGGGAGTGAACTACTCCCGGATGTTTTTTTGTGGGCTATAGCAATAAAAAGACGATTATTGTTTGAAAGGGAGTACGACTTACGTTCATAAATGATAAATGAGAACGAAATTTTGAGATAAAACTATGATTAAAAATAAAACTGGTGACAACAGGATGGCACTGCAAAGTCTACTTGTTGTTGTATCTATTAGCTTTTTGCAATTATCTAGTGTAGCTATTGCACAGTCAATAGTTGAGATAAAAACTTTTTTTAGCTCAGCATCAGTTACATTGATACAGGTAATGTATACGCTCCCCTCAGTGTTTATGGCTTTATCAGCTTTGACTATTCCTTATCTGAGGAGAGTGCTCTCTGACAAGATGATAATCACTTTTTCTATGCTATTAATTATAATTGCTGGGATTATGACGCTGTTGCTTCACAATAGGATATATTTAATGTATTGCTATTCGATTATTCTTGGCATAGGAGTTGGACCAATTATGCCTATAAGCTCAACGCTTGCTTCACAACAATTCGAATCAGAGAACCGTTCAAGGGTATTAAATATGCAAATGGCCTCATCTAGTGCCGGCGGTATTATAATATGTTTAGTCAGTGGAATATTGGTAGTGAAAGATTGGTATAATTATGGATATATATTTTTGCTAGCAATCCCTGTGCTAGTGATATGTAATCTATACTGGCCCAAAGATCGGCAAGAAGCAGAGCCAAATCAGCAAATCAATAACTCTAGTAAGAATAATTTTATAACGATTTTGTTTTGTATCATAGGATTTTGTTTTGGAATAAGTTACTTTACTTTTACTGCTAATATTGCGTTGCATTTATCTAATATTGGATTAGGTAATTCCTCATTAGCTGGTGTTTTTTGTTCAGTATTGTTATGTGGAGGAATTTTAGGGGCAGCATTTTCTTTGAAGATATCCAGTAAATATGATATGGTTCTTATACAAGTTGGGCTATGTGCTTTAGGAGTGGGAATTTATGTATTTTCACATTCAACATATTGGCCTGTACTTGCTATATCGTGTGTTGTTGGCGGCTTAAGCAATAGCATAGTGATTTCTCGATCACTGAACATGTTGGCAAAAAGTACATCTCAATCGTTAAGGTCAACTAGATTTTCCATTTTCACTGTGTCTTTTCAAACAGGAGCATTCTTATCAGCAATTATTATAAATGGCATTGCTAATATTCGAGGCCATAATACAGTTGCTGAAAGGTGTTTAATAGCTTGTATAATATCATTTTTAATGGTTATTTTATTGGGATCGTATATAGAATATAATAATATGAAAAAAGACTATTAAGTTAACTCAGAAAAATGCAGGGTGTGTCCTAAATCCTCACTTTCAATTTGTTCAATTCTGTGGGGCAAGGTCAAGACCAACAACCTGACGATTCAAAATATAAAGCTGAAACCATTATATAGAAATGGTAGCGAGGGAATGGATCCGATATCTATTCAGGGATCCGGCAACTCTATTTTAACCCTTAAGGGGAATAATACTTTAAACACTCAATATACAGGAATCCGCATTGATGGTGACGCCTCATTGACGATAACTTCCGACTCAACGGAGAATACACTTACGATTAATAATGATACAATAAATAGTTCCGGTCCTGGTATAGGAAATTACGACTATGATTCCGGTGAAATCACTATTTCGGGAGGTACAATTGTCGCATATGGCGGCGGCGGATATCATGATGCACCCGGTATTGGGGTTACCGCCGGCGATAACTGTGGCGCAATCACCATTACCGGAGGGGATGTAACGGCTTATTCCGGAGGAAGTGGATCTCCGGCAATTGGATGTAGACACTATGGTTCAGATTATGCGTACCTTGAAAGTCTTACAATTACCGGCGGAACGGTTCGCGCAATCAACTCATCGAATGGTACGCCGGGCTATGCCGCTATCAGAGCTAAAAGGATAGACATCAGCGGTGGCACTGTGATTGCAGACGGGAAAGGCTATAGCGGAATTGAAGATTCAACGAACGATGGAATTGGAGTTGTATTTAGTGGAGGTTATTTATATTCTTCCGGATATATAGAAGATTGGTTTCCTGCGATAAAAGGTGGACTGAATATTACTGATTTGATGCCTACTAACGGCGGTGTTTTTCTAGGAAGCGATAAAGAAAGCGAATATTATATAAATAAAAACGAAGATCAACAGTTTTTTACGAATAATACAAAAGTTCAAACGGTTGCAACAAGTCTGGGCCTTTCGGGTGAGCCGTGGAGCAGTGCGGAATCGGTATATTATGAAGGTTATGCCGTAGAATATGATGCTAACGGCGGAAGCGGAGCGCAGACGGATGCAAACAGTCCTTATTTAAAAGGTGAAAATGCAACGATATTAAATCAAGGAACGATGACAAATGGTACGCTTGGGTTTACCGGATGGAATACGCTTGAGGGCGGAGGCGGAACTCCTTATTCAGTGGGAAACACCATTTCAAGTATTTCAGATAATTATCTTTTATATGCCCAGTGGGCACTGATACAACACACGGTATCTGCGTCAGCCGGAACCGGCGGTAGTGTATCGCCGGCCAGTCAAACGGTGACGGACGGTAACAACGCGTCACCCATTACGGCTACTGCTTCCACAGGCTATCATTTTGTTCGTTGGTCAGATGGGAACACCGCAAACCCGAGGACTTACACAAACGTCACGTCGGATATCAGTGTCTCAGCGGTCTTTGCGCTGAACACATATACGGTGAATTTTTACGGCAACGGCGCATCTGGCGGCAGCACGGCTAGTCAGGGTTTCACTTATGGCACAGCACAAAATTTGAACGCAAATGGTTTTAATAAAACCGGCTATACGCTTGCCGGCTGGGCGACATCGGCGGGCGGATCGGTGGTTTACACAAACAGCCAGTCAGTCAATAATTTAACGACAACCAACGGCGGGATAATTTCGCTTTATGCAAAGTGGACACCGAACAACTACACGGTTCGGTTTAACGGTAATGGCAATGACGGCGGGTCAACTGCTGATCAGGGGTTTACTTATGACTCAGCTCAGGATCTAACCCAAAACGGATTCACTAAAACTGACTATACATTTGGCGGATGGGCAACGTCATCCGGCGGTGCAGTTGTTTATCAAGATAAGCAGAGCGTTAATAATTTAACGGCCGTAAACGGAGGGACAGTAAACCTTTATGCCAAGTGGGCAATCAGCCGGACATTGACATATACCGGGAATGGAAACACGGGCGGAAGTATGGTGGCGGAACAGCGTGGAGAGGGGATGACGAATCCCCTAACTGCGAACAGCTTTTCCAAGACCGGCTATCATTTCACCGGCTGGAATACTGAAAAAAACGGCGGCGGAACACTATATTTGAATGGTGTAGACTATACAATGCCGACCGAAGATTCGGTACTGTATGCACAGTGGGAAGCGAATGATTACAGCGTTAAATTTAATGGCAATAAAGGTTCAGGGTCTTCATCCATTTCAGGGTCGATGACAAATCAAAGTTTTGTCTATAATACGGCGCAGGATTTAAATGCAAATGCATTTAGCAGGGCAGGATATGCCTATTCCGGATGGTCAACCACGGAAGGCGGATCGGTTGAATATACGGATGAAGAGAATGTTTTAAATCTAACATCAGAAGAAAATGGGGCGTTTAATTTATATGCCGTATGGTCGGTTAATGATTTTGATATTGTGTTTGATGGAAATGGTTACACAAGCGGAAGCATAGGCAATCAGACGATTACGTTTGACCAAAGCGAAGCGCTGACTGAGAATGCGTTTCAAAAAACCGGGTATACGTTTGCGGGATGGAACACGTTATCCGGCGGCGGCGGCACCGCATACGCCGATAAAGTGGCATTTACGATGGATGTGGAGGGCGATACGCTTTATGCACAATGGACAGCGATTGATTATACCGTTACTTATAATGAGAACAGCGGCGGGGGGACGGCACCGGTTGATACTAATCAATATCACTATGAAGATAATGTAAACGTGTTAGATAAAGGCGCTATCTCAAAAACGGGATACAGTTTTGTATGCTGGAATACGATGGGGGATGGCCAGGGTACGGATTATGATCCGGCAGATACGTTTAATATGCCGGCGGACAACGTGATTTTATATGCGAAATGGTCAGCTGACGATCAAAACATCACCTATGATAATAATGGCGGAACCGGTGCGGACAGCGACATTCAGCCGACCGATAATATTTTTAAGCTTAGCAGCGGAAGCGGTTTTACGAGAACAGATTATTTAATAGATGGATGGAAAATCGAAGGAAAAGACTATCAGCTGGGCGCGCTTTATCAAATGCCGCCATATGCGGTAACCGCAGAGGCGATTTGGGCGGATGACAGCGATAATGACGGCGTCAGTGATGATGATGAGACCGCATCGGGAACAGACCCGAACGATGCAAATGATAAAATGAAAACAGGAAAGCTCGACATTACGGTGTTGGGAGAGGACGGTAGCGCTGCCGGGGGATACACACTGCGACTAAATTCAGAGCCTATTGAAATGACAACCGATTCTAATGGGAAAACCATGTTTGGCAGTGTCACGTTATCACAGCATACACTAACTCTTATTAATGGAACAACTAAGATTGGGGCATATGCACTTCATTTCACGAGGGATACAAGCAACTCAACCTTGATTGTAGATGATGCATCAACGGACAGTGATGGCAGTGTCTTAACCAATGTAGCCGGTAATTTTTTAACACTTAACCTGACCATTCAACAGAATTCATCGGGCAACTGGCAATTGATACTTGTCGAATATACAGAAAGCCTGCCGAATCCGGAAACAGGAGAAGATTTGCGATAATAGACGAATGCCAAATGACAGAGTTGATTTGTTAAGTGAAAAAGCTAAAAACAAATAATAAGATATCCATAAAGCAGTATGCATTTAAGAAGAGTGTAGCGGCAAAACGGGCAAACGACTTCAAAATGAGAAGGGACCTCATTTTTGTTGCTGTTATCTTTATTATGCTTACTATGACGCTTCTGCTTAGTTTAGTACCAAATAAAATAGTAGAGACTGATGAAACCGTAACGCAAACAGAAAACCAAAACGACGCAGAGGAAATTGTTCACATATCCAATCAGCCCAACACTATCGATGAAGCGCCTGTAAATCTTAAAAAGTATATGGACCAAAATTCAGATACTGTCGGATATATAAGGATAGAAGGAACTAACATTGATTACCCGGTCGTCCAATCTGACAATAACGAATATTATATAAATCGCGATTTTGAAACCTGTCCCAACAAATCTGGAGCAATCTTTTTGGATTTTCGGTGTGATGTTAACGATTTTTCGAAAACGAGAAATATGATTATTTACGGTCACAGGATGCAGGATGGCTCAATGTTCAAGGATTTAACCAAGTATCAAGACGAGGATTTCTTTTTAGAAAATCGGATTATTCAGTTTGATACTTTGAACGGTGGGTATAAATGGAAAGTCTTTGCAGTGTTTGAAACCACCACCGATTTTTACTATATTGATACCGATTTCCCATATGATGAAGTTTGGCTTGCTTTTTTAAACGAGGCAAAGAACTACTCAATATATAATACGCTTACAAATTTTTACCCGAATGATATTGTGCTCACTCTGTCAACTTGTTCAATGGAGGAGAATGGACGCTTGGTTATAATGGCAAAGCTGTTGCAGTGATTCGCGCAGTACATAAATATCTTTATTAGACAGATAATTTTTTTAAAATGGCAGGTTGAATTGTCGATAAATGTTTATGCGAAAATTGACAATCTACATATTTGTGATGTATCCAACAAATAACCTGAGCAAGTTTTGAAGATTAGCTCCGTGCATGCGAATGAAAAAAGTCACTTAATTACGCTATCAATAAAAGAACTAGAAGGCGCTTATCAATGAGCAAAGCCATTCAAATTTTACTGAAGAATTTTACGGCAGCACTGATTAGGGTTCTGTTATTGTATAGTCCCATCCATTATCTACAGGCAACTCAAGGAAAAACGTGGTATACTGGCCGATTTTGGTTTTGAAAAACAACTTTCCATGATGCTCTTGCACGATGCCATAGCTAATTGATAGCCCTAGTCCGGTTCCTTTATCACGACCCTTTGTAGTGAAAAAAGGATTAAAGATATTTTGCTGTACATCTTCCGGTATCCCGTTTCCATGATCTTTAATAAGAATTCGAATCCATTTACGATTCTCTTCAGAAAATTGTTCGCATGAAAGGGTAATCACCTTGTTTTTATCAAAGCCTTTATATTTTTCATTTAAGGCATCTCTCGCGTTTGTTAATAAGTTCATGATGACTTGTTGAATTTGCTGACTACGGCATTTTATCATTGGCAGGCTTCCAGGGATCTGCATTTTGAGCGTGATTTGATCTTGTTTCATAACAGTATTAATTAATGAAGTGGTTCCCTTTATAATATCGTCTATTCTCGCATAACTATGCTCCTGCTTATCGTTTCTAGAAAACTGCAAGAGGTTTCTTACAATTTCAGTAACGCGTTTTGTTTCATGGATGATTTCGCGTGCATAGTTGGTTATACTTGAATCGGACGCTGACTCATCTAAAATCAACTGACTATAATTCATGATTCCATTTATTGGGTTGTTAATTTCATGTGCAACGCCGCCCGCTAAAATCCCAATTGATTCAAGTCGTTGCTGTTGATGTAGATGAACATCTAAATCACGCCGCTCATCTTCTAGCCTTTTTTGATCAGTGATATCAAGGAATACAATGACACCCGCGACTATATTTTTTTCACTATCCCTAATTGGGCCAGCATTGGCAAGCACAATTCTATCCTCATTATTATCTCTTCTAATAATAAACTCTTCACTAACCTCATCACCCCCAATAATAGCTCTCGCTAAAGGAAAAGCCTCAGCTTCAAATGATGCTCCATCGAGATGAAAAACGTTCCATATATCGACAAAATTATGATAATCGACGCCTCTAACCAGCGCATCTTTTGTCTTGTTACGAATTTGAAGTCCTGCTTTATTAACATAGCGGAGTTTTCCAGATGGCGCATCTGCAATTACAATTCCAGCCTGACTATTTTCGAATGCTGCTTTCATAATTGCCTGAGAATCTAAAAGTGCATCATGTGCTTTTTTACGCGAAGTAATATCAATTATAGATGTCATAAAATACATAGGCGTTCCATTAGGATCCTTACGAATTCGGGTATAGACATCCGCCCATAATATAGTGCCGTCTTTTTTTACATATCTTTTTTCAAAATTAATAAAATCATTTTTACCGCTTAGCAATTTTTGTAAAACGTTTTGGCTTTTCTTAATATCATCCGGATGAGTGAGATCCCGCCACTTTTCACCTTCTAGTTCGTTTTTTGAGTATTGTAGCATTGTACAAAATGTGTTATTCGCATTTATTGAACCATCTAGAAAAGTAATAGATTTGCCAATGGCAGAATTATCAAATATATATCTAAATTTTTCTTCACTTTCCAGAAGGGAGGCTTCAGCGTGCCGCTGCTCAGTAATATCATTACCGGCACTAAGAACTCTCAAGACTTTACCAAATTCATCACGTAAAATTGTATTATGGAAGTAAATAATATGCTTATCGCCATTAGCGTCAACGATTGGGTTTTCATAGAATTCCACGTTTGCTATTTTACCATTTATGATTTGTTTGAAAACTTTCTTGACTTCACTTTGAGTTTGCGGGGGTAAAAACGCACTAAACCAATTCTTGCCTACTATTTGCTTTTCATCAAGACCTATTATGCTACACCCTTTATGGTTAATAGCTTCAACAGTTCCATCTCTATTGAGCACAATAAAAAGTACATCGGCAGTGTTCCAGTATGTTTTAACTAATTCTTGGTTTAAATAGATTTGCTTCTCAAGTGTTTTATTGATACTGATATCCGAAAAGAGAGTAATAAAATAGCCTTTTTTTGGAGAAAATACTTTTACGTTATAATGACGGTTTAGTGTTTTAGAAAAGCCTTCAAGTTCTTTTTGCTTCTTTTTAAGAGCTATTAAGCCATATTCTTCAATCCAATCAATATCGTCTTTTTGAATTTCTGGGAGTACATCTGTAACTTTTTTATTTAATACATCTTTTGCTTTCAAGCCGGTATAATTCTCAAAAGCAGGATTGACCTCTAAAAAAATATAGTCAATAGGCTTTTCATTTTCATCATAAATTACTTTGTGGAAAGCATAGCCTGTAGGGCTATTAAAAATAGTGTTTTTATAGAAATCTTCATCCATAAATATACCAACCTTAAGCTTTATCACGACTTATTGTTAAGCTCTATAGTGTGGCAAGTAACTACATAAATATTTTACCATAATGAGAGAAGGTTTACTATTTGAATTAAGAACAAGTTTTTGATATTCTAAAGATTTTATTTTACTTCTTAAAAAGAAGCCACTTGAAAGATTACACAGTGTGATATAATAATTTAAACAAATTGTCTGATATGTTAGATTCATCAGACTATATAAATCTAAAAGTACATTGGTTTAAGTAAGAGGAAAAGAACAATGACATCCAAATTTAAATTAAAAATCGAATCGAGCTTTCAAACTCACTTGATATTTGAAAATAGTAGAAGATTTCTCATTCTTTTTGGATTAGTGTTATTATCACAGATTGTTTTTTTGTTATTGGAGTTGCTAAAAATTATTAAAACATCGGATAACATAATACTATCCAGAGTGATTGTAATCGGGGTATGTATCATTTTTAGTGGTTTGATTTATATTTTAAATACGAAAAAATACAAATATAAACAAGTACGATTGCTGGCAATCCTTACTTCTACAATCCAATTAATAACTCTTTTTTTTGGCTGTTATTTCGTAATATTTATGTTCCAAACGGGAATATTCAGCTTTAGTGCTTTTCTGTTAACGATATTTGTGGTTTCTTTAACATGCATTAGGAGCCCATATTTTTCAGGGATATTTTTGCTTTTAATTTTTTTAGGATTAGCGCTTTTTATTTCGAAAATGATTGAGCCAATTGGAGACTGGCTTGGTGAGTTTTTAATAGCGATGGTCTTCGTTGTTCTAATTTTAATTGGGAATGTGTTGAACTATTTTAGGCACTACACACTATATAAGCAGGAACGTGAAATTACAGAAATGAACAACCAATTAAAGACCTTAGCTGAAACCGATGAGCTTACTGGGATATATAATCGCCGAAAATCACTTGAATTCATTGAAAGCAGCATAGCTTATTCAAGACGATATCAAAATGAGCTTAGCTTTGCGATGCTAGATATTGACCATTTTAAAAGCATTAACGATCGGTTTGGGCACGATGTCGGTGATGCTGTTTTGAAACAATTTACAACAGAGATAAGCAAAATGCTTAGAAATACAGATGTCTTTGGGAGATGGGGTGGTGATGAGTTCATTATCATAACCCCAAACTGTGACGCTGAATGCGTATTTACGTTGATTGAGCGTATTCGAAAAAACATAGAGAGCTTTCATTTTGATACTGCTGGCCATGTTACATTTTCTGTGGGTGTTTATACATATAAAGATGGAACAGCATTCGATAGTGTCAGAAAAGCGGATGACGCTTTGTACCAGTCAAAACAAAATGGACGCAATCAGACCAATAAATTTATAGAACAAGAAAATGAATAATACCTAATATTTTGGATACATTGATGTATCCTTGGGAATAAATATGAATACAGAAAATACTTTTGTAGAGTACAAAGAAATATTTGATAGCATGTTTGAAGGTGCGTATTTTGTTGATCATAATAGAAAGATTATGTATTGGAATAAAGGCGCCGAGAAAATGACCGGATACCTGGCCGATGAAATCATGGGCATGCATTGTTACGACAATATTTTAAATCATGTTGATCCAACCGGCAAACAGCTCTGCTTTGATGGATGCCCTTTAAGAGAAACAATAGGTGATTTAAAACAGCGTGAAGCTGAAGTCTTTTTGCAACACAAATTAGGCCATAGGGTATCGGTTTCAATAAGGACAATACCAATAATGGATCATGGACAAGTGATTGGTGCAGCTGAAGTCTTTGTAGATAACAGCAAAAAAGAGGATATTGATCGTACAATTGAGGAATTGACCAGCATTGCGATGTTTGACCAGCTAACGCAATTGCCAAATCGCCGTTATTTAGATTCGTTTTTAAACAACCGTTTTAGAGAGTACAAAGTATTAGGACGTCCTTTTGCTGTGATCATAATGGACATAGACAAATTTAAGAATTTTAACGATACATACGGGCATGAGACTGGCGACAAAGTGCTACAGATGGTAGCCAGAGACTTGAAAAGTGCTTTTCGAAAGAGTGATTTGGTTGGAAGATGGGGCGGCGAAGAGTTTATGGCTATTTTACCGGGCATCACGGAAGACCGATTAAATGCAATCGCTGATAGTGCAAGAATTTTAGTGTTTCAATCAAAGTTGAAAAAACAGCAAAAAGAATTGAAAGTCACCATTTCAATAGGCGCAACGTTGATAAAAGAAAAAGACTCAATAAAAAGTATTGTTAGCCGCGCAGATAAAGCATTATATAAGAGCAAAGAAAGCGGCCGAAACATGGTGACGATTATTTAATGATTCAATTAAATTAAAAGCAAAAAATTCAAGTAAAGATAAGTAGATATGACAAAATCCGACTTTATTTATTCCACCCGTTATCACATGGTAAATCAAGATAAAATTTTGTATATTCACCTGCTTTGGACTCGAGAGATAGTTTGCCATGGTGCTCTTCTACTATTCCATAGCTAATGGACAACCCTAGCCCAGTTCCTTTATCTCTAGACTTGGTTGTAAAAAAAGGATCAAGAATACGATCCTGAATGCTTTCAGGAATTCCGTTTCCATGATCCTCAACAATAACACGAATCCAATTGCGATCCTCTTTTATAAACTGTTCGCAAGACAATTGAATCAATTTATTTGCATCGAATTTTTTATATTTTTCATTAAGTGCATCTCTTGCATTCGTTAGTAAGTTCATAATAACTTGTTGAATTTGTTGACTCCTGCATTTCACCTGAGGTAAATTCCTCGGGATATCAATATCTAGAGTGATTTGTTCGCGTTGAATAATAGTTCGGATTAGAGAAGCCGTCGAATTAATAATATCTTCAATATTTGCATAGCTGTGACGCTGCTTCTCATCTCTTGAAAATTGCAGAAGATTTCTAACAATGATTGCTACCCGGTTAGTCTCGCGAATAATTTCATTTGCATAATCGCGCAGTGCTTCGTCATTAGGGTAATTGTCTAAAATGATTTGCCCATAATTAAGCACACCGTTTATTGGATTGTTGATTTCATGTGCGACACCACTGGCTAGGGTACCGATAGATTCGAGCTTTTGTTGATTCCTCATATGTGCTTCTAAAGACAGGATTGCTTTATTTGATTTTTCAAGTTGCGCAGTTTTTATTCGTATATTTCGGCGCGTATAAAAAATAGCAGCAAGCAACATAATGAAACTTAAAGGCAGGATGATATATAGCGAGGTTTGAATAATATCCCAAGAGGAAGGCTTGTTATCAATCAAAAAAGGAAACCATTTTATATAGAGCTCATTAAATGTGCCGTTTGCAGATACAATCGCAAGACCTTCATTGAGCATAGAAAGCAGCTCTTTATCCCCTTCTTTAACCGCAAAGCAGAACTTTTGTTCAAATCCGCTAAGATTTGTTGTAATTAGCGTTTCACCGTCGGAATCAAATTCCATCGCAGCAGTAATATTACTAAGTCCCAGTTCACTGATTAATTGAGTTCCAACAAGACTTTGTGCGAGGACTGCATCATGTTTTCCTGATGCTAAAAGTTCGAAAGCCTCCTGATAGGTTTTTGTTGTGATAATATGATCAGAAAAGCCCATTCTTTCAGCATACTCATGCGCGTTATCGCCTTGCATTACAATTATTTCTTTTCCATACAAATCAGACTCGGTACTTATGGAAGTGTTATCAGTACGAATAAAAATATTCCCATGCATGATGATATAAGGCACAGAAAAGTCAAATACCTCGTCTCTTTCTTCTGTATAACCAACCAAAGGCAAGACGTCGAGTTTTCCGTCAGCAAGCTCTTGTTTTAATGTTGCCCAATCATCGATCTTGAACTTGATTTCAAACCCCATCTCTTGTGCAACAGCCTTCAATAGATCAACTGAAAACCCATTCGCTTCACCTGAACTTGTCACAGAAAAGGGCGGATAGTCATATTCGGTAGCACTTTGATAGATATTGTTTGTGTTTTCTGCATGAACATGAAAAGGTATTGAAATGACTAAAAACAAGGTAGATAAGAATAGTAATTTTTTCATACAAATAACCGATATGCCCTCTTGTGATAAAATATATTTCAAGTATTATAAGGTTACTCTTGAATAAAAAAAGGAAACCAGTTGTTTCACTAGAGTATCTAACAATTAATTATACCATATCACAAAAAAGAATTCATGGTATAGTTTTTTAGTTAGAAATAGTATTGATTACGTGAGAAAATCACAGAAAAACGTATTTACAATAGATAAAATAAATTAAAAAGGAGGCTTTTATGAGTACGAGATTTAAAACATTACGTATATTAAATGCAGCAGCATTTCTAGCTATGGTTTTTGTTAATGTGTTATCCGTCATATTACCGCTTAATGGTATTGAGCCGGGACAGGTCTCGGATTCTTATCCTAACCTTTTCGCACCTGCGGGTATAACTTTTTCGATATGGAGCGTCATATATACTTGGCTTTTTATATTTGTCTTATATCAGTTTGGCGCTTTCGGAAAGAAGGACGGATTTAAAGCGGCTAGCCGAATCGGTAGTCTGTTTGTGATATCATCCATTGCAAATGCGGCTTGGATATTCTCGTGGCATTATCGTGTGATTCCGGCATCGTGGGTGCTGATGGTTGTTATTTTAATTAGCCTAATTCTGACATATCAGCGGATTCGAAGTCAGGCGTTAACAACGCGAGAAAAGCTCTTTGTTGCTGGACCTTTCAGCATATATTTCGGGTGGATAACCGTGGCAACAATCGCAAATACAGTCACATTGTTAGTCAGATTTGGCTGGGATGGATTCGGTTTATCCGAGGCGCTTTGGACAGCCATAGTAATTTTAGTAGGTACAATAATTGGAGTGATTGTCACTACCAAGAATAAGGATATACTGTATGGGTTGGTTTTAATTTGGGCCTTTGCGGGAATACTTTATAAACACGTTTTGCCGTCTATGTTTAATATGAACTATCCCTTGGTCATTGGAACAACGATAGTGTCACTGTTGGTACTAGCGGCTACGCTTATAGCCACGGCGGTTAAACGGAAAAATGCGAATTAACTATTAGGGATAAACAGATACATAAAGCCTCCGACAATTGGTCAATCGTTGGGGGTTTTTTATTGAAAATGGCTAAATGAGATAAATAATATGAATTTATTGCAGCAAAATTAAATAAATCATATAATTAAGAATACAGATACATCATATCAAGGAGAAATTCATGACACCGTTTGAAGATATCCGAATAGTAGATAATTTCTATCAAACATCTGCCTTTTTCCCTATGCCAACCGTTCTCGTTGGAACGCTTGACGAAAAGACAGGGCTTACAAATTTAGGCGCATACTCACTGTGCTTTCCATATTATATTGCAGGAAAAGATTCGTATACAATGCTGCTGGAATGTCGGAATAGTTCAAACACTGCGACTAATCTTTTAAAGACGGGTAAATGCTCAATCAATTTCATCACGGACAAACGCAAATACTTAAAAGAGGCCGTCCGGCTAGGATTTCCTGGCGAAACAACTGAAGAAAAAATGGGCAAGTGCACATTTACGCTGATAGACGGGCAGATGCAGGCCGAAAGTAAGCAGACACGTCCTAAAGTCGTGGCTGAAGCCTATCAGGTCTTCGAATGCACATGGTTAAAAGCATTGGACCATGCTGAAAAAGATGAGGTTAAAGCGTTGTATAAACCGCCATATCATGATTTTAATGGAATCACATCGGAGTTTGGCGCACATTTTATATTGAAAATTGATAAAATACTGATGAGGCCAAGATATAAGCGGGCGATTATCAATGGCGTAAAATCGTTCGCTTTTCCGCGTGTTCCGGTGGACTATGGATATCGGGATAATATTCGGTTCTGGATGACAGCATTTAGGAGACCGATCTTCTTTAACATCCCCAAAGGGAAAGGTATGGAACTCAACGCAGTGATGTATGCCGCTGACCGGATTGATGATACCGTAAAGTTCACAGAAGATGCTTGTAAGAAACTGCTGAAAGTGCCGCGAGTGTTTTTGAACACCATACTTAGAGCCTGTGTTGTGTGGGCAAAAGAAAATGACTGTGTATTAATCACGGCCAAAGAGATGGATATCATTAACGATAAACGCGCTAAAGAAAAGGCAGTTAAATAGGTACTGTTAATCGCAGTAAGTAACAACAGATTAGGTAAGGATAAGTGCATCGGGTGTTAATATGATTAGAAACCAATGGTACGCCATATTAGATGCAAAAGAAGTGCCGAAAAAAGGTCTCGTTGGTGTAATACGTCTCGGAGAAAAGTTGGCGCTATGGCGGACAGATAAAAATGAAATCGCGTGTGTAATTGACAAGTGCTGTCACAGAGGGGCTTCAATCAGTGCCGGGAAAGTTGTCCACAATCATGCGCAGTGTCCCTTTCACGGGTTTGAATATGATGCGAAAGGCCGCGTTGTTCTGATTCCGGCAAACGGTCAGGCGGCTCCTGTGCCGGAGCGGTATAAGGTCCGGTCATATGTCGCTAAAGAGCAATATGGCTTGATATGGGTATTTTGGGGCGATGCTGAAAAGATACAGTCGGATATTCCGTTTTTCGAGGGCTTGAAAACCGGGTTTTATTATGGACAGATAAAAGACCATTGGCCGATGCACTATACCCGGTGTATTGAAAACCAGATGGACGTGGTTCATGTCCCGTTTGTTCACTATAATACAATCGGCAGGGATGGAAGAACTGTGGTCTACGGACCAAAAGTCAGGTGGGACGGTGATCAGCTGACGTGGTATGTGAAAAACGTCAATGATGACGGGGTTCATACAGCGCTCCCGGCGAGTGAAATGGGTAACGTAGATGAGCTGTTTTCACTGCAGATTATCATGCCGAATATCTGGCATAATATTATTGCGGAAAAGGTACGCGTGTTTGCCGCCTTTGCTCCGATCGATCAGGAAAACACGATGATATACCTGCGTTTCTATCAATCCTTTATGCCGGTATGGGGGGTCAGACATATCATCGGTTTTGTCGGAAGACTGTATAGTAAGGTGATTTTAAGACAAGATAAACGGGTTGTGGTGACACAACTGCCCAAAAAAACCGTACTTAAAATGGATGAAAAACTAATCGCCGGTGATCTACCGATTATAGAATTTAGAAAACGAAGAGGCGAGTTATTACAAGCCAATAATTCTGAATAGAATAAGTATGCTATTTTGGATGCAAAGGGCAGTTTTAGTGCCCAAGCATAAATTCAACCATCGCATTTATTGCGATTTCTTGTTGCGCTTGTCTAGAGATAGAAGCGGTGCCGTCGCCTTTTTGTTCGCCATAATTTCCAAAGTAAGCATGATTACCGCCCGATATCTCCAGTTGCTCCGACACAATCATCCGTTCCATATCAAGGCCGTCATCTTCGCTACCATATATCGCAAAGGTGGGTAGACTTGCGTCATTGATGGGATAAGCACCCAGTAAGATGAGACCGGCAACCATATCTACGTGATTTTCAGCAAAGGAACTTGCCATTGCACCGCCCAGTGAATGCCCGGATAAATACCATGTGTCAATGGTATCAAAATGATCGGGTATTTTTGATGCCGCGTTAATATCAAATACAGCAAGATTGAAAGGCATATCCACTAACACACAGGTAATCCCTTTTTGAGCCAAACCGCTCAGTAGTGGCGCGTAGGCTTTGGCCTCCACTTTCCCGCCGGGATAAAAAATAAGCCCGGATGATGCTTGTTCGGTATTGGGGTAAAATACTGTGAGATTCTTTGCGCCATCAACCGGAGTACCGTGAGCTTCGTATGTTTCAACTGCAAAGCTATCTGCTCTGTAAAAGTCTAAGGTATAGATATAAAATGCTGTGAAAAGTAAGACAAGAATTATAATTATAATGGTTAAGATCCTCACCACTTTTTTCATGATAACTCCTTTAAATGCAATCGAATAAAATCCAGTTTTGCTTTTATTAATCTTTAAATTTAACTATTACTTATTCATCATAAGATTATCTGGCTGAGATTGTCAATAAGCCAAAATTAAAAATATGATTGAGCTATTAGAGATAGCAGAAGGAAACAAGATTAAAAGCAAAATGGATTATGGTGAATAGGATATGATATAATTAGTAATAAATAGAAAAGAAGGTGATTCCCATGGGTATATATGAAACAAATATCGAACTCGTTAATATGAGCGGAGAAAAAGAACGGATATCATCATACAAAGGTAAGGTGCTTTTAATCGTCAATACTGCCAGCAAATGTGGCTTCACCCCTCAATTTAAAGGATTGGAAGAAATTTATCAAAAATATAAGTCAAAAGGTTTTTCGGTAATAGGATTTCCATGTAACCAGTTTAACAATCAAGACCCAGGTGAGAATGCCGATATAATGAACTTTTGCCAGTTGAATTATGGTGTATCCTTTCCGATGTTTGAAAAAATTGAAGTCAATGGGGATAATCGACACCCTATTTATCAGTATTTGATTGAATATAATTTAGATAATAATACAAAAGATATTAAATGGAATTTTGAAAAGTTTCTCATTAGTAGGGAAGGTGCTGTTTTAAAAAGATACAGTTCAATCAAAAAACCAAAAGGAATAGAAAGTGATATCATAAAAGCTTTGTGATTAAGTTGCATATCATTATTATATTAATTAATATAATAATTCCATAAGGAGGATAAATTATGGATACTGTATTTAAAAAACTTAGAAGGTTTAATATGGTTATGGGTGGCTTACATCTGGTTCAAGGAATTGCTATGATTTTCTTAGCCACAACGGTAATACAAAAGATTGCTGAGTTTTCGCCGAATATTATACAATTCTACATTACATATGATACCGCAGCACAATCATTAGTAACAACATCCAAAGAGCTTTTTCAATTGCCCTTTGGCATACTGGTTGCAGTGTTTCTTTTACTGTCTGCCTTGGCGCATGCATTGATTTCAATACCAAAGCGGCTGAACGATACTTATAACCGCGACTTAACAAGAAATATAAATCGTTTCCGTTGGTTTGAATATGCACTTAGTTCTTCGGTGATGATTGTTCTAATCTCTACTCTGTTTGGGATCTATGATATCGCGTCATTACTCTTGATATTTGTGCTTAACGCAACAATGAACCTTTTTGGATTAGTGATGGAACAGCTAAACTCAAAGAATAAAGAAGGCAAAACAAATTGGGGGCCGTTCTTATGGGGTTCCATTGCAGGTATCACGCCTTGGATTGTTATTCTGCTTTACATGTTTGGAACAGGAAATTTGGACATGACTCCTTGGTTCGTCTGGGCAATTGTCGGTACATATTTTATTGCGTTCAATACCTTTCCAATCAATATGATATTGCAGTATAAAAAAGTTGGCAAGTGGAAAGACTATATTTATGGCGAGAGGGTATATATTATACTAAGCCTTGTAGCAAAATCGATTCTTGCATGGCTGGTTCTCTTTGGCGCAATGCAGCCGTAAATAATTGAGACTGAATTCTAAAGGAGCCTTATTTCAAGGCTCTTTTATTTACCAACAAATCATACATAAACTATTTTCATCTTAACAACATTTAGCATAATGTGTATAATTACAATATAAAAACACCCAATCTGTGTAAAATTATGGGAGGGCAAAATGCCATATCGTGAAGAGATGCTTCGGTTTAATGAGAAGTTTGTCAAAAATAAAGAATATGAGAGATTTAAAGCAACTAAGTATCCAGAGCGAAAGGTTGCGGTAATCACGTGTATGGATACAAGACTAATTGAATTATTGCCAGCGGCTTTAAATCTAAAAAATGGAGATGCAAAAATTATTAAAAACGCAGGCGGGGTTATTAACCATCCGTTTGGAAGTGCTATTCGCAGTTTAATTATTAGTATATATGAACTCGGAGTGAATGAGATATATATTGTTGGGCATTATGACTGTGGAATGCAAAATAACGACCTTAAGTCGTTGGTACAAAAAATGATATCGCGAGGCATACGAAAAGAAGACTTAGATTTAATTAGATATTTTAATATACATTTAGAAGAATGGCTAAAAGGGTTTCATGATCCGGCAGAATCTGTTAAGCAGACAGTAAACATAATCAAGAAGCATCCGTTAATTCCTAAAGATGTGGTATGCACGGGTTATTTGATGGATCCATCCACAGGCAGACTTGATGTTATTGTGTAATAGGGAATAATACTTGAAGCATAATTATATTGAATATTTAAGTCTTAATTAGCAGAAGTCAGTATTTTAGCGCTTTTGGGAATCATCGAAAAAAGCTTAGGTATTATTAAACTTCTTATAACAATACGTTTTATAATTTGTAACGAGAGCAAAAAAACGCAAAATTAAGCAAATTGTTTATAGCCTGATTTGTTTGCTTTTACGTATATATAAATAAAATTGTAAATTATATGCACTATATTATGATAAGGGAAGATATTATGAAAACAACAAAGTTTATTAATTTTATTCAAAAAAGTGAAGAAATGCTCATTGAAAAAATTCTCCATTACGCTATAAAAAATGACTATGCAAAATATACATCTACACTAAAAGAGGCTTGGCGGATGTCTATTCAAGGCTTATCCACTTCCCTGATAAAAGTTCTTGAAAGAACCGATGAAATTCCTGAAATGACTCCGGATATTGATTTTTCAAAGAGCGAAATTGCGGAATTTGGAATTGTTGAGGCTGGATTGCACCGATCAAGGGGCATAACGCTTTCAATGTTTTTAAGTTTCATGAAATATTATCATCAAGCATATCAGGATGTTCTTGATGATAGCGACTTTTCTCAAGAAGAAAGGATTTATTGGGCACAATTTCTAAAAAGGTACTTTGATTTTGTTGAGTTAGGATTTATTGTTGTATGGTCTAATCTTTCTGAAGAAAAAAAGCTGGAAGAACTACAAGAAAAGAATCGACAGATTGAAAATGAAAAGAATCAATATTTAACAGTATTTGAAAGCATATATGATCCAGTTGTTTTATTTGACAAAGATAACAATGTTGAGAATTTTAATAGTAAAGCCGCGGAAACCTTTCTTGGGATTCATGAACAAGGGATTAAATACTATGGTAGAGTGAAAACAGGCCACGAGCTGAAAAGTATTGTTGATCAAATCGAGTATGAACTTGTGATAAATAAGAAGGAAACAATTTTTGAAAAAGAATTGTTAACAGCTGATGGCAGCCGAAACTTTGTCATTAAGCTTCGAAGGCTAATGGATATAAGCGAGAAATATTTAGGAACGGTTGTTATTTTTAATGATGTGACAGAACGATTAAGTCTCCTTGAAGAAAAGACACAGATTGAACAGACGATGCAGCAAAATCAGAGACTTCAATCGATTGGTACATTAGCCAGCGGGGTAGCACATGAAATTAACAATCCAATTAATGGGATTATTAATTATGGTCAGTTAATAAAGGATGAAGAGAAACTGTCTGACGAAGTGAAAAACTATGCTGATGAAATAATATCTGAATCAAATCGTGTTGCAATGATTGTAAAGGACTTACTTGATTTTGCCAGAGGTAATGCAAGAGGAAAGGAAAAAGTTGATATCTGTGAGTTGATTAAGCACACAACATCATTAATAGAAACGGTTTTAAAACAGGATAATATTAGACTCATTTGTGAAAAATCATCAGACTTGCCTAAAGTATTGTGTAATGAACAGCAGATTAAACAAGTGATTATGAACTTAATCAATAATGCTAGAGATGCACTGAATACAAAACACAGAGGAAATAATGAAAGAAAGATTATTCGAGCGAATTGTCAATTAGAAAAAAATGAGAACCAACGGTACATAAGGCTTGAAATTGAAGACAATGGGATTGGGATACAGAAAGAAAATATAAAACAGGTGTTCGATCCATTTTTTACAACAAAGAATCGTGCCGAAGGTACGGGGCTTGGACTATCAATCTGTTATAAGATAATAAAAGAGCATCAAGGAAAAATCACTGTTGAATCAAAAGCAAATGAGTTTACGCGTTTTGTGATTTTATTGCCATGTTAAAAGAGTATCAAATGCTATATAATAAAACATTTTATCACAAAAACAACATAATGATAAAAGTTTGCTCTAAATATTAATATTAGGGTTAAGGATAAGGACAATGCAATGTGAGCTGCATTTAAAAAAATGTTCAGTTTTTGTTTGACAAAAGAATTATTAAAATGAGGATTATCGTTGATTTAGGAAACTGTGATATAATCAATTATGAAGATACATTTTTAAAGTTCAGAAGCCTTTCCAGACATGGATTTTTATTAGGAAATACCGAGTAAACCTTATAGACAACTAAAGAATATACATATTATTAACTGCTTGAATTGCTTTGAAGTTAATGCTTTGATATCAATAAATTGGGGGAACACATGTCTAAAATTCTAGTTGTTGATGACGAAACAAGCATTAGGAAAACTTTTGAAATTTTCCTTTCAAAAGAAGGGCACCAGACTTTCCTTGCAGAAAGCGTTGAAGAAGCACTTACATTGTTTAAGGAGCAAGATCTTGATTTGATCATTACGGATATTATAATGCCTGAAATATCTGGAATGGATTTATTGGATACGATTAAATCAAAGAATCCGGATATCCCGGTTATCATTATGACCGGTGAACCTACAGTAGATACTGCAAAATTAGCAGTTAGAAGTAATGCATATGATTATCTAATAAAACCTGTTGCAAAAGAGACACTACTTAAAGTTATAAAATACGCCTTAGAGAAAAAAGAGCTTCTGGATAAAAAAAATCAACTTGAAGATGAGAACAAGCAGTACCGGGATAATTTAGAACGACTCGTTCAGCAGCGCACTGAGGCGCTTCAAAAAGCAGTCAATGGCACAATCGAAACAATCGCGAATATACTTGAACACAAAGACCCGTATACAGCGGGACATGAATACCGCGTAGGTATTCTATCCTTAGCAATTGCACGAAAAATGGGTTTAAATGAGCAACAACAAAAATCTGTTTATTTTGCAGGATATCTTCATGATATTGGGAAACTACTAATTGCATCTGAAATTTTATCTAAACCGGGTAAACTAACGCGTGGAGAATATGAGGTTATCAAGGAGCACGTATATAGCAGCTATGAACTCACACAAAATATTCAATTACCTTATTCAATATCAGATATCATATTGCAGCATCACGAACGTATGAATGGCAGCGGCTATCCGAACGGATTAAAAAACAATGAAATATCTATAGAAGCTAGAGTCCTAGCAGTTGCCGATGTAATTGAAGCGATGTCATCACACAGACCGTATCGGCCGGGATTTGAGATAAGCGTAGCACTGTCAGAAATTAAGGAGAAAAGTGGGATTTTGTTTGATAGACAGGTTGTGGAAGCAACAGTGAGTCTTTTTGAGCAGGATCATTTTGATTTTTCTGATATTAAAAAACTTTCAGTAATGATTTAAAGGGAAATAAGCACAATGGATAAAATATTCGAAGAAGTGGTCAAACACACAAGCGAAGGATATGCTTATCATAAAATCGTATGTGATAAACAAGGTGTTCCTGTTGATTATATTTTCATTGACTGCAATGGGGCATTTGAAAGCTATACGGGTCTAGTTAAAGAATCGATTATTGGTAAAAGCATTTTAGAATTGATACCCGACATTAAAAATGATTCAACCGACTGGATTAAAGAATATGGCGAGGTAGCGGTTGAAGGCAAGGAAAAGGAATTTGATTCATATTCTAATACGCTTAAGCGACATTATAAAGTGAAGGCCTTTTCTCCCAAGACAAATTATTTTGTTACTCTTTTTTCGGACATTAGCAACATTGTTACCATTAAAGACGAGATAGAAGAGGTGTATAAATACTCGCCGTTTGAAATATATAAATTTGATAGCAACGGTAAAATACTTGATGTAAATGATAAAGCAGGACGAAACAGTGGCTATACAAAATCGGAACTGTTAAAAATGAACATGATGGATTTTTTGGTATCTAATGAAAATATTAAGGCATTTAAAAATAACGTGCTGGATATGAAAGAAAAAGATGCGTTAAATCTTGAATATCAATATAAAACAAAACAAGGCGAGCAAAGGTATGGTAGATGTACTGTTGTAAAAAAGGCAGATGGGACTTTTATTGATTTTACAAGCGATATCACTGACCTAAAAATTAATCAGATTGAAAAAGAACAGAGCAATGAGAACTACAAGAAACTTTTTGATAATCTAAGCAGCGGATGCATTGTTCTTCAAGTAAGGAATGATGGAAAGTCTGGTGAAGACTATATCATTGATACGATAAACGACAAAGGACTTGAACTGATCAATAGATCCAAATCACGGCTAGTGGGTAAAAGCATTGTTGATTTAATGCCTGATATTGATAAGTATAATTTAATCCAAACGTTTCAGACAGTAAAGAGGTCTGGAAAAACAGTCAACCTGCCCGCCCAAAAACATATCGATGGCCGTGGCGCCTGCTTTTTTGAGTGCAGTGTTTTTAAGCTAAACGATGATTGTATTGTACTGATATTTAATGATGTAACCGATTTAATGTTAACCCATGTGCAACTGGAAGAAAGCAAAGAAGAACTTGAAAAATTAGTTGAAGAAGCCCCGTATGGGATTTTTGTTGCGAATCAAAAAGGCTGCTTTATTAATGTGAATATTGAGGCAAGTAAAATTACAAAGTATGCACAAGACGAGCTGATTGGAATGAAATTCACTGAGATTATTGAAGGTAATGATGAACGGAATCAGGAATATTTCTATTCAATAAATAATAAGGAAGCAAAGCAAAAAAGGTTTACATTCAAAACAAAAACAGGTGAGAGTCGTATTGGAAGTGTTAAAGCGTTACGACTTTCAGAAGATAAAATACTCGGGTTTGCAGAGGATATTACTGAAAAAGCGAACTATGAAGCACAGGTTAAGAAAATTTCAGAGGAAACCAAAGCCTTGTTTGATCACGCAGGCATTGGCATTGGATACTTCTCACCAGATGGAAGGCTAATATCGTTTAACCGTGCAGCAGCGCAAAATATGGGCGGAGAGCCAGAAGATTTTGAGGGGAAAACCTTTCAGGAACTTTTCTCTGAAGATGAGGCAAACGAGTTTTTAACAAGACTAAAACGATCAGTTCAAACAAATAAGATGTACGACTATGAAGATTCAATTAAATTGCCAATTGGTGAAGTTTGGTTCAGAAGCACATATAATAATATTTTTGATAAAGAAGGAAAGCTTTTAGGGGTTGAAATAATTTCTCAAAACATCACTGACTTAAAACGATCACAGATGGCTTTGGAAGAAAGGGAAAGCCGGTATCGACTATTATTCGAAGATGCACCTATGGGGTATCAATCTCTTGATTCAGATGGTAGGTTTATCGATGTAAATGATGCGTGGCTTCGGATGTTGGGCTATGAAAAAAATGAAGTTATTGGTAGTTCGTTCTGTAATTTCATTCATCCTTTGGATGCTGAACAGTTTAAAAACAACTTCTCAAATTTCAAATCTGTATGTAAAGCAAATAATACAATCAAAATGGTAAAAAAGAACGGGGATGTCATTATCGTTAGTTTGAATGGACGTGTTGCCCATCATAGCGATGGCAGCTTTAAACAAACCCATTGTATTATTGAAGATATAACAGGAAAACTTGAGGGCGAAAAAAAATTAAAAGAAAATGAGCGAAGGCTGCGCCGATCACAGATGATTGCAAAAGCGGGTTCCTGGGAAATCGAAGTTAGCAGTAATGTAATTTGGGCATCAGATCAAGCATTTGCTCTTTTCGGATTAAATACCGATACAAACTATATTAGTATTGAAGACGTTGAAACTATGGTGCATGAAGATGACAGAGCATATGTGCATAATTCATTACTGGATTTTCTCGAAGATAAATCAGGATATGATATCCAGTACCGTATAAAACCTTTTGACTCAGTGATGTATAAAACTATTAGATCAATTGCGGAAAAAGAATTTGATCAAAACGGCGATTTTAAAAAGATATTAGGTGTTATTATCGATATAACGGATCAAAAGAAACTTCAAGAGGAAAAAGAGAGGGCAGAGGCACTGCTTCGAAGTCAGCAAAAACTTGAATCAATCGGAACCCTTGCCAGTGGCGTTGCACATGAAATAAATAATCCAATTAACGGAATTTTAAATTACGGTCAAATCATTCAGGATGAAGTCGAAAGAAATAGTGATATTTTTAATTATGCAGGGGAAATCATACGCGAAACAAACCGAGTTTCTCGAATTGTTAAAAACCTTCTTGATTTTTCTAGGCAAGATAGCGCACAGTTAAGTTTAGCACAAATCCAAGATATAGTAAGCAAGACTCTTTCGATCATCAAGTCGATATTCTTACACGATAATATTTCGATTGATGTTAGGATTGACCAAGATATTCAGAGTATTAGATGCCGAAGCGAACAAATACAGCAGGTTATAATGAATTTGCTGACCAATGCTCGGGACTCTTTAAATGAGAAATATCCCGAGCCCCATGATAACAAGAGGATTATTATCCAGTGCAAAGCAATGAAAGATAATCACAAAAAATGGCTATATATAAGCGTGAAAGATTTTGGTTTAGGAATCTCACGTGATATAAAAGAAAGAATATTTGATCCCTTTTTTACCACAAAAAGGAAAAACAAGGGAACAGGGCTAGGGCTTTCAATTAGTTATGGCATTATTAAGGAACATCATGGTGAGTTTTTTGTTGAATCAAAGCATGGTAAATATACAAGGTTTATTATTAAGCTTCCCTATGATTAAATGTTTGAGTGGAATTAGTATGAAATATATAAAAATATATTGCTTGTTTTTGCATACGCATTATAGAGAAATTTTTGAAGGATACTATTCAGGTGAAAAATTAATACACAAACTAGAATAAATGATGATTAGCATCATAACAAATATATCCGGAATATTAAATTTTATTAAATAGGGGGCATAGAAGTATGCTATGGATTAATTTTGTTATTATATGTATGGCTACACTAATTGGCATACTCATTTTCTGGCGATTTCCAGAACTTAAAAAGGCGCCCAACAAATTTAATGGAAAATATAATATCTCAGCTATTATTCCTGCCCGAAATGAGGAGTATCATCTACATAATTTGCTTAATGACTTAAAAAATCAAACGTATCACTGCTTTGAGATTATCTGCATTAATGATGAATCAACCGATGATACTGAGAAAATTATTGATGCGTATGGAGTAAAAAAAGTCAACGTAACCAGCATCCCTAGTGGATGGCGGGGAAAAACATGGGCGTGCCAACAGGGTGCCCAAGTGGCAAATGGAGAGGTCTTGCTGTTTTTGGACGCCGATGTCAGATTGAAACCAAATGCGATTAACGACCTGCTCTTACTCTATGCAAAAAATGAAAGTGTCGTGACCGTCCAGCCATACCACGAAACGAAACGGATTTACGAAAAAATCTCAATGTTTTTCAACATGATACAGGTGGCATGCACGGGGATGTGCGCAGCACGTGCAAAAAAGATAAAGGGTATGTTTGGCCCTGTGTTTATGATAAACAGGGTTCTATTTATGGATTATGGCGGGTATGAAGCAGTTAAACATGAGATTGTTGAAGATTTTCATCTGGGATTGTTTTATGCATCTAACGGGATAGAAATATCGCATTTCTTGGGCGGGTCAACAATAACATTTCAAATGTATCCCCATGGTCTTCAAGACTTAATTGAGGGATGGACGAAAAATTTCTGTCGTGGCGCTAAAGCATCAAAAAAGGAGCTACTATGGTCCATTATCATTTGGGTGACGGGATTAACGGTATTGCCCTTAGAGATAGTCTATGCACTGTGCACAGAAAAGATGATCTTTCTAATGGCTTTAGGCTTGATATATTCGGTTAATGTCGTGCTGATATTTCGTGCTAACCGGAATCTTGGAAGGTTTGGCATTGTAAGCATAATACTATATCCGATACCATTATGTGCTTTTCACCTGATATATATAAATTCTCTGCTATCAAACTATGTGTTTAAATCAGTAACGTGGAAAGGCAGAAGACTATAGGGGCGCAAGACATGCAAGTTATGTTTCTCCCTGACTGGTTAACAATAGTTTCATTTATTGTTATCTGGCCAGCGATACAGGTAGCTATTTCAATGATTGCCAATTGGATCCCGGATAAGTATTTTAATGCTGATTCATTCTGGTATCGCAGCCATCGTTGGGAGAAGCAGGGTAAGTTTTATGAAAAAGTTTTAAAGATCAAACACTGGAAGCGATGGCTACCGGATGGGGCTAAGGCATTTCAAGTGGGGTTTGCAAAAGGAGAGTTAAAGCAAACGGATGAAGTCTATTTAAAGGCTTTTATTGCAGAAACTTGCCGGGCAGAGTTTGGGCATACAATTCAAATATTGCCGTTTTGGTTATTTGGTTTATGGGCGCCTTCTTTTGTTATTTGGATCATGCTAGCCTATGCCCTGATTGTGAACTTGCCGTGTATTATAGCGCAACGGTACAATCGACCAAGGTTAAAGAAGCTTTATGAAAACATATATGTAAAAAGGGGATAGTAATGGACAATAAAAAAAGGCTTAAAATAAATGAAGAAAATGTGAGAATGCTGTGGTCAAAAACATATAATACGGATGGCAAACCGGACTGGTCTCATATTTTTCCATATTACCATGAAAACATTATTTTTCAGGATTCTATCCAGCGAATTGAAGGAATAGAGGAGTTTAAGTCACTTTGTAAAAGGCTTACGGATCGATGTCAGGAACTAAGAATGGATATATCCTTTATTACCCAGAATGGAAAAATTATTATGTTCGATTGGACGATGACCATGATGTTTAAAAAGTTCCCTAGTACACCTGTTTATGGAAGCACAAAACTGACTTTGCATGATGATGGCAGAATTATTGCTCAAAGGGATTATTACGACTTATGGGGCGATATATTTAACGGAATTCCATGGTTTAAAAAAGCATATAGACGGTTCATGCATAAGAAATTTGGGTGAAGCTATGGTTAAATATACAAAAGAAGATTTAGCATTTATTAAAAACGCAAATGCGAAGCAGAACACAACTAATGCAACATTAGATAATAAGCTATCTGTAATTACAGGCGGAACATCCGGGGTTGGACTTGCGGCTGCTAGGCGGCTTGCCAAAGCGGGTGCTGAAATCATATTAGTTGCAAGAAACCTTGACAAGGCTAATATAGTGAGCCAGCAATTATATGAAGAATATGGGCGCACGCCGCATATATATTTTGCTGATTTTAGTAATTTTAGCACTGTAATAAAGGCAGCGGAGAATATCGCTGATGATTTTAATCACATTGATATTTTGATTAATTCAGCTGGTTTGCATTCTACCACACGTAAAATCACTTTGGATGGGTTTGAAATGGTTTTTCAAGTGAATCATTTATCGAGTTTTTTATTCACAAAGTTATTACTCCCTCAAGTTCTAAAAAGCAGTCAAGGTAGAATCATCCAAGTGAACTCAGAAGGTCATCGTTTTGGCGGGCTTAATTTAAACGATTTAAATTGGGATAAGCGCCCATATATTGGACTTTGTGCATACGGCGCCTCCAAAACCGCTCAGCTAATGACAGTGATGACACTAGCGGATAAACTTAATAGCTCAACGGTTACAATCAATGCCATGCACCCTGGTGCCGTTAAAACCGATATCGGGAGCAACAATGGTTGGCTATATCGAAAATGGATGCAGTCGGTAATCGCGCCTGGGTTAAAAGATCCAAAAATATCCGGTGAAGCGCTATATTATTTGGCGGCAGAACCAACACTTAGTGATACCAGCGGCAGATATTTCAATCTTACTATCGAAGAGAAACCGATGCCGCATGTTTTTGACACGGAGAAAATAGAGCAAATATGGTGCTTAAGCCACACTTTAACCGGATTTAGCGACGACGATTTAAGTTCTTTATAACGCTGTTGGCTGCCAACTTACCTGTCAGCATTGAAATTGGGAGACCGGCAGGACTGTAAGTCCATTGACCTGCTTGAAAAACATGCGGCAATGGCGTTTTAACAGCTTGAGCGATTTTTGTCATTTTGCTGACGGCGGGTACTTTCCCAGAAATAAACGACCAACCGGTAATTGCGCCATCGCTGTTGCCGGTTTTAGAAGCTATTGTCAAAGGTGTTGATAGAAATGCATTAATGATGCTTGATTTAAACTTTGGATAAATGCTATTATCAAGTACATTCAGTATCGTATCAGCAATAAATTTTTTTGCTTCATCATAAAGACCGAGTTGCCGCAAATGCAACATAATATCATAATCAAAAAGCGTGCTTATAATAAGCCCAGTTTTGCCTTCAGGAGCAAGGCTTTTATCGCGTAGACATGGAATAGACGTCTCGTAAGTGGTGAGCGCTAAATATTTTTCAATCCATTTAAATAGCTCATCCTTATCATCTAAAAATTTACCTTGCGCATCTTTGATCAGACTAATTGGATTACAGCTTATACCCTTTTTTATTGGTGTATAGAAAAAATGCGCAGTATGTAAATTGCTGAAGAATTCTGGTTTTAAGTTGGAAGCTGCATATATGGTTAGAACAGAATCGCCTCCCCGATATTTTTGAATATGCTGTTTTTGGCGTTCAATCATTGCCATGGCTTTTTTAGTTAATCCTTGATTCTTAGCAATTTGATATAGGTATTTATTATCAGCGCACCAGATCAACTTACTGTATTGAAATACTTGACCATCTTCTGATATAGCTCGATGCGCAGCAAGTTGAATTTCCGATATGGATGTTTTTGTTTTCACTTCTCCGCCATTCGATAGAATATATGACTGAAGGGCGTCAATTAATGCGCCGGTGCCGCCCTTTGGGTATCTGTAATCAAGGTATAGACTGAAATAGCTTAAAGCAAAAAAGGCCGGTGTTTTTGCAAAGAAGTGCTGGTCTATCATATCTGTTAGTACAGGATCTTTAATGAAGTTGCTTAAGTATTCATCTATAGGATCATTGAAGTTTTTTATTTTCCCAACGGTGAGTATATATTTAAAAAGCCACGGCAGGAGAGTTTCTTTGATATATGCTTTATCGTGTTTTAAGTCCATAAACAATGGATTATCGATCCCATAAAGGATATCCATGTAATCCATGACTTTTTTGATAACTTGTATTAACTTTTCTATAGCAGCTTTTTCATTTGGAAACTGTCTTTTTAGATGAACTTCATAGTCAGCTAGGCTTTGCAAGTTTTCAATAGGGATAATGTCATTTTCAATACCGACAGAGACAGGGTTATTAAGAAACGATAAATCAATCCCCAGTTGCTTTAACATCGGAATTAAAACGCCGGAGTTTTCAATTGCTCGGGCACCAGCATCAAAGATGAATCCGCGGCAATCAAAGCTGCCAACAAGCCCTCCGACCTTTTCTTCTTTTTCGCAAAGTATAACTTTTAAACCAGCTTGGCTTAGGTATGCCGCAGCAGTTAAACCTGATAATCCGCCTCCAACGATAACGACGTCATAGGTCATGTTTTAATCTCATCTTTCACAAAATGTATTTAGAAAAATTATATTGATGTTAAACGCGATTGTCAATTAAATAGCTGAAAAATTGAATTTATGGATTAGCTATATACCCCTAGCTCAAGCTCCCTTATAATCCTTTTTAATCCATAGCGCTGATAATATCCGTGAGTGTTGAGTTCCCAATATCGCTTTTCGTCGGCTTTCTGTTAACCATCATGTAGTAGCTGCTGCACTGGATATTAAGCATTCTACACATCACATGCACACTATAGCTCTCCTTGTAAGCTGCGATGAATGCTACTTTTTCTTTTGGCTTTCTTTTAGGTAGGTTTGGTGCTTTTTTAAGATTTCATTCTCCTGTTCAAGCTGCTTGTTTCCCTTCTATAGAATTTTGATTTTATACTCGTTGTCGACTCTGGTGTTGCCAGAATTTGCAAATGCCGCTTCTACATATTTGTCGTGCTCTCGCAGCTAGCGATAGATTGTCTGCTCGGTGATTCCAAGTGTTTTTGAAACCCCTGTAAGACACCTGCCGTGCTCCGTAACCTGCTTGATGGTATGCAATTATACTGCTTGCTGAATGTCCTTCTGCCCATGTTTTGCCCATCCAATAGATTGCATTATTATCTTATCTCGGGTGTCAACATTAGGGGGAAGTCCACCCAAGGAGTTTGAGGAGACGATTCTGGAAGCGCTGGAATTCTACATTGAGCACAACATGGGGTTGAGCTTGAACGATAAAGAAGAAAAAAATAAAAAGTATGTTTAAAAGGGCATCCATAAGATGCCCTTTTAAACATTTTCATAGTAAAAATCAATTGACTTTTAGAAACAAAACCTAGACAATATAATGGATTAAATAATATAAATTATATATATTTGGAAAAAGCTAATACATCGAACTTATCAAACAATCAAAGAGTTAAGCTTAGGCAGTGCAGTTAGAATATTATTATTTTTCTTACAATGTGAAGAGGCCTTAGAAAAAGCTCAGATATTTGTCCCCCAGATAGCATATTAGATTATTAAAAACAAAGGAGCCTGAGGATGTAGCTTAACAGATTATATGTAAAAGAATTAATCTCCCACAGCAGTGAGAAGTGCAGCGGAATAATAGCTAGGAACTGTTTTTAAATATGTAAAATTGGATTTACCATCTATTAATCAAGCTTTATACAATAATATTGATGACGGAGGATATACAATGAAAGCAGTAGACAAATCAAGCAAAGGCGATTTATCAAATAACAGTAAGAGAAGAATGGCGACTAAAATAGCATTTATAGTGGGATTACTTGAGGCAGTCAGCGGAATTATAGGAATAGTGACTGTATCAATACAGGCTGCGAAACTGGGGGGATCATTTAATATAGCGCCTTATATTATAATTACTATAGTCATTTCCTTATTGCCGCTCATCGCGGCATTTATTTCGAGAAAGCGTTTACGCTTGGCAGGTATAATATTGCTAATAATTGGCGCTTATCATGTTGTTTCAGCTATTGTTACCTTACATAATTTATCCGGCGGCGCATTGTATATGCTGTTTACATTTATACTTCCCCTTGGCATGATATTTGCAGGTATATTGTGCCTAAGGGCATATAATGCAAATGGAGAAGAAGATAGAGATAAAAGCACGAATGAATATAAGCCGGTAGTAGAACCTGCTGCTACGAAAGAAACAAATGGAATTAAGACAATTGTAGAGTTTGCAGCCACGAAAGAAACAAGGGGAATTATTGAGGCGTGGGCATTAAAATCATTATTTCAAAAAGGGAATCCGGCTTTCAGCAAAGTGTTGGATGAAAGTCAGCATACGTATTGTTATAGCGCATTGTCCATGTCATCCACAGCGTTCCTGACCATTGACATCGTAGAAGAACGTGTACACGTAGCTGCCTGGGTGGAGTACGATATGATAATACGATTGCTCTCGTTTTTTATTATCCCCAAGCGTGTTCCGCTGGGTTCAAACAAAATCAGGCAGATTGCGGTTCGGGTGGCACCGAGAGCCAGCGTGAATAAGCTGCTTAAAATGCTCAACCAATCAGCGATATAGGGCGCATATGCACTGGAATTGGCGGGGATTATGCAGGTAAGAAATATATAATTACAGGAGGTTCATATGGAATTTTTATCATCAATGGGTATTTTTTTATGGTTCTCTGAGACCTTTTTTCACAGGTTTATATATGGCATCATTTTGATTGTTATTTTTGCACTTTCCACTATTATAAATGAGAAAAGACCGGATATGGAGGATGTTACAAATGTAACGGTTGGCTTTATCGCCGCTTATTTAGTCACCTTGTTTTTAAAACAAAATATCTCGTACTGGATATTGATTTTTTATGCAGTGTTAGCTGTTGTGTATGCGCTTTTTAGAAAATTCGCACCTGTCTCTATGAAAAGAGTAAGAAAAAAAATAAAGAAACATATTATTGACGGAAACTATCGAGCGCTTGTTGATACTACAAAATTACATAATGACGAGGCCAATCGCATTATCCTTGATAACATTTCTGGTTTAAAAGGCGGTAAAACAATAGAAATACTTAAGGGAATTGGCACTGAAACCAAAGTATCAGCGATTGAAGCAGCCGTTTCGCGTAATGATAATGATGCAATAAAATCGTTATTAAAAATAGCGAAGGATAAAACTGTCGGCGAAAAGGCGAAGGCAGCAGTCCTTAAATTGATCAATACTTCATCGGTGCAGGAGCTTAGCGTGTTAATAAATGATAATAATGAATTTGTATGCAACTCGGCAGTGAAGGCATTGTTAGAACGTGATGAAAGCAGGGCAGGCGAAATTCTCGTGAAGCTTTCTTCAAAAGACCAGCTTCCTGCATACACAATTGCGGAAAGCGTTTTACTAAAGTCATCGAACGAAAAATCGATTGAAACACTGATTGAAGCAGTGGGAAGAGTCGATATTTTATCGGATAGGGCGAATAAAATATTTGATTTGCTAGCTCGGATGGATGAGGAGAAGGTTAGCAAGTCGATAGCCAGACACCTTAATGATACCCTGAAGAAAAGTAAATCATCCATAATAAGATTTATTGAAAAGCATCACAACAGATTTCAAGTTGATGCAATATTACAGCTGCTTCAAGATGATTCAGAATATATTAGATTTGACACAATAGGATTGCTTAAAATAAAACCATATGAAGAACAGAAGAGCAAATTATTAGTTGAAGCATTATTGCAGCTGCTTAAAGATGGTTCAGAGCGCATTAAATTAGAAATAATAGAATTGCTCAAAATAAAACCATATGAAGAACAAAATGGCGAATTAATCGTTGACGCAATACTGCAGCCGCTTAATGATAATTCAGAGCGCATTAGATTAGCGACAATAGAGCTGCTTAAAATAAAACCATATGAAGAACAAAATGGCGAACTAATCGTTGACGCAATAGTGCAGCTGCTTAATGATAATTCAGAGCGCATTAGATTAGCGACAATAGAGTTGCTTAAAATAAAAACATATGAAAAAGAGAAGAGCGGACCATTAGCTGAAGCAGTACTACAGCTTCTCAACGATGATTCAAAAGATATTGGACTGGAAACAATTGAATTATTAAAAGCGAAGTGCAAGATCAGACGGATAATTTTGAGCCCTGAATTTGGGAACATACTGGGTAAAGAAGAGCGTGAGCTCCTCTTAGTTATGGATGGGTTATTCGAAAAAGATGCGTCAAGACAAACGTTAGAACAAGCAATTGACTGCAAGTATCCATATGTTCGGCTACGAGCAGTGGAAGCGATTGGAAAGAATATAACCTCGTTTGCCCCCGATATTCTGGATAAGGTTTTAAAGGATGAAGACCAGGAAGTTCGTCAAACAGCAGTTAGAAATATTGCGGAAAGTGAGGGTGAAGGGGCGATCAATATCCTCAAGCAAATCATAAAAGGTGATTATGAATCAGATATAGCTGCTGTTGCAATTGAGAAGCTTAGCACACAAAATATTGAAGAGATGATTCCTTTTTATATCGACCGTTTAAACAGCGTTAGCGGAAATGCAGCAGAAAAAGCTTTAGCGAATTTTGATGACGAACGCATAACTCAGCCTATAAGCGGTTATTTTGTACAGGTGTTAAAACATTTAGATTTGAGATTTGATACTTTGAATCATACAAGGAGGGAATATTATACAAAAGGTGACGATATATGGAGAACGGGAGCGTATAGTGGTATTAGAAGACCTAAGGGGTATATTAGGGAGCGTATTCAGAAACATAAGGGAGTGGACGTGACGGATATTCTATGCAGGGCTTTTTCTGAGTTAACAAAAGAACGTCCGGATGTTCGGGAGTATTCTTTGGATCCCTCTTTTAAGATTTCAGACGAGGATAGTCTCCGATTAAAACACTGGTCTGAGCAAAGAGTATTATTGATGAGATATCTAGCAGATAGGTTTCAAATACTATATAAAGACGGCAGCGCTCTTTCTGCTTCTGAATTGGAAGAAAAAGAAAAGATATATTCTTTTTGCAGGAATTATCTCTATGATCCAAGTTCAGAAATAAACGTAATGGTTGACAGTGTCATCAATAGGGATAGATTTTTAAAAAGGCAAAAAGAGCACCTTGAGGACTGGCTGGACGCGCAACGCAAATGAGTATTTCAGCGCGAATGAACACTATTATTCAGGTACAACATGTTCGGCAAAGCTTGAATTGACGAATAATTAGATAAATATATTACGTCTAATTAATCGTGTAAGGTGTTTTAGTGTTGCTATGAGGTTATAAAGTGACTGAAGAGAGTTCGACAACAAGGAGCGGTAGCCAGGGAAAGGGCTTGAGCTGAATGACCAGAGTGCGTGATATTGATATAATAAAGGATGAGTATTATGAAAAAAACAGTATTGATTTTTTTACTAGCTTTATTCTTGTGTGGATGTTCTGCACAGGACAAGATAACGGCGCAGGTGCCGCCGGAAGTCGGGCAAGAGCAATTAAATGAGTCTGAACCGGCTGCTGCTCCCGAAGCATCACCCATACCTGAACCAACTCCTGTGCCTTCGGATAAAAGCGTGGAATTGCCGATTATCGTAACAGAATTTGAGCAGTTTCTTACCCCTCTAAATATTGAAGAAAACCCCGATTTTGTCACAGAGATGGAGACGCCTATTGAGTCATTGATTTCTCCTGAGGATGACGCTTACTATGTTGAATTTAACCCGGACAGAATGAGCAATTTACAGCTTGACCGTCCGACTATGCCGACATATACATGGTATATTAATGGAGGTCATGCAGACAAGATTGCGGAGGTCGTCATCGAATTTGACATGCTTGAAACCATTCATCCTCTGCACCCCGGGTTTTTCGGCTATGACCGGGGTTACTTTATCACGCTGCATCACCTTCAGTTGATACCGAGTTCCTCATCTTGGTGTGAACCGTGTGATGATCCGAATTATATATGGGGGGAGATTGATCGAGAGCGAATGATTGAGATACCCGAATTTGGTTTGGATTTTCAAAAGTTTGCTGTTAAAGATGGTAAACATGTCAAAATTACAATTCCCTATAGCGAATTTCAAAGCACGGCAAAGGATCTGACATTGCAGTTTATGCCGGGCACGACGTTTGCAAACCTTACAGTAAACTTGTGGGGGGCGGACACGCTGGACACGGATATTTACGATGAGATTTCAAAGCCTGTTGAGCTCCCGGAACGCGATTTAATGCATGATGTGATACTGCCTACATTGCAAGTTTCGGAAGACGATATATCTCATTGTACATTAACGGATAGTTCAGAAATGATGAGTGCCGTGATATTTGCAAATGAGGTGATGGCAAAGGGGCTAATTATGAATCCCGATAATTCTATCAGCATGCCTGTTTCTCTATATGACCTTGGGGAATATGCAGACGAGGTCCAGGGCAAATATGCGGTCATTCCCGAAGGCCTTGTTCCCGCGTTTATGATATTGTCTTCAAATTCATATCAATGCCGAGTATATAACAATGATAGGCAGCAAATGGAAAAGGATAAGCGTAAGCTGGCGGACTTTGTTTTTGAAAATATGATCGATGAGACCGGACAAATCTATGGTGTTTATGATTTAGCGCAGGGAAAACTGGTGGCCAGCGACCGCAAGAGTCCCGTATTGCCTGTTCTATCGGCGATGACGAGTTCTTTATCGGACAATGAAGTTGATTTTTTAGTGAATTCTATTATCGCAAACGATATTATTCGTGTCGGTGACACTCTCTATTACGCCCCTTACGGTATAAGCGGTGACGGAACAATGCTGCTTAAGCTTTCGGATTTTGCCTTAAGCCCTGAATTGTTTGATGTTATTATGACATATTCGACTGACAGAAGCCGTCTGGATGAAGAATATGGGTGCGCGATGCTGCTTGAAGGGTTCTTAAATTCTCTAAAGCTGATTCTGGAGTCACAGGAACGGAATATGACCCGTTTGCCTTCCTCGGAGCTGTCCGTGATTTTTAAAGACGGCGGAAATAGTTACGAACTTAAACCGTCGGATACTTTTGATATCGATGATACTTTTTTTGCTTTGGGCTTTAAAACCATTCCCATGGGCATGTTTGGGTTTGGGAGTGGGGATAATCCCTGGGGATACGCAGGAGCTTTTGCGACATTTAAATTCGAGATAACACGTGGTGCATGTGCAGATAAGCTAAGCGGAGGAAAAGACGGTGTTTACAGCGAAAGCCAAAAGCGGTATATACGGGAATGCGAAGTGCAATATTCTGAAGAGTATAATTCCTATACGATTCAAACTTTGTATTATGAATGTTGGCTTAACATATTCAATTTTTTGCAGGCACAGCCTTCCGAGACGGCGTATGCTCCAAAATACAATGTGCATAGCGGCGAGATGATAGAGGCCTCTGCGGAAGCGCTTTATCCGGAATTCAGCCATTTTGCTCCCATGATAAAGCGATTTGGAACACCTAATACGCCACTTTCTTATCATTTCCTTGTGGGATTATTCAGTAATGACAACGCCATTAGGGAGACAGCATCTCTGGTCATGGCTAATTATGAGATGTATGTGCATATGATGTTTGATTCACAATCGTTTGACTATTCCGACCCGGATCTTTTTGCTGACAACGGCTTTAATGTTTGGGGATACGATTCCCTGCAGTATGAATTTGGCCGGATGACGTCTGATAATGGCGCTTTGGATCCGGATCCTTATACCAAGATCGGACTTAATTTTAACAGGGAAGATTGGAAAGAGTACACCATGCGCAAGCTCAATGAAAAAGTACGAAATGAAGTTGAGCAGGTTTCGATTGATGATGAGTTCCCACTCTTTTATGATCATATTCCGGAGGTGGAAATTATCAGTTGATGTGAATGTCTTTCATAGCGTGTCTAAAGTGCAAGCAAGAGCATAAATTTTTACTCACAGTATATTGTTATTCGAAAGAAGCTGGAGCGTTTAGAAAAAGCGTTTTGAAATAAAGGCGAAATTGCATATAAGAATCAGCCTAATCGTCAAAACAAAACATTTATCAAGAATAGCTTCAGCACAATTATCGCTCTTTGTGTTTTGGGATAATAAAATGTGCAGCGATAATCATCATTTGTTCGAATATGTTCAGGAACAAAATTTCTGAATTGATTGCTTCATGCTTGTTAGGTTTATAAGAATAAGCATATAGACTAGAGCAGGCTTAATTAATATATTTTTCCTGATAATATATAAGTCCTTAATGCTTAGTAGTCCTTATGGGGTGTCACTATACGACACGGATGGGTGTCATATTATGACACGGGGCAAAGGGCAGACGAATTGCGCTTTAAAAGATAGGGGTGTCATCATATGACACGGCAGTAATATGCGCTATTTATCTGCCTTAGCACCTTCATGCGGTTCCGGATAAATCGTATAACGATTACTTGTCTGGCTCATATTCTCCCGATATCGGCTCTCACGTTTCAATAACCGCGCCTTTTCAAGCTCCCTTAAAGCGTTCCCAACGCTGGTTCTGCCAATACTGCAATGCCGCATCATGGTCGCCTTTGAAGGGAAGCTCATCGCTTGGCTGTCGGCACAGCGGCAGAGATAAAGGTAAAGCATCTTGGCGTGAATCGAAATATCCATTTCAAAGATGGCGTTGTAGGAATAAAACCAGTTCCTGCGCTCCGCTTTTTTAATTTCCATAAGGATAGCTCCTGAAGGTGTAAAAGCGTGAGTGTCTCACGCTTTTGGCCTTAAACGAACATAGTGCTTGATAACCATGATGCCAGCGATAAGGAAGCTGATGGCTGACGCGATATAATTGAACAACGGACGCCTCTGGCCCGTCTTCGGAATATAGACATCGCTCCATTCCCCGTTGATCTTATCATCATACCAAAAGGTTACAGTCAGCTTGCCATCGACCAGCACTGATTCATCCGGATACTCGGACTTTACCAGCGTATACCCATTGATGCTCTTTTCATCAAGCCCGGATGCACTCAGCCAGGCCATATAATCCTCGCCGATCCAGTCTGTGAATAAGTATGTGTCAGCAAGCTCGTGATTGGAGTCAATGTGCCGATAAAAAACCTCTACACTGCCGATATCCGGCTGATTTTTGATTTCCTGCGTAACCTCTCCGTCGCTAAGGATGCTAAACACAATCATCTTGTCATCAAGAACGAATCCGTCCGGAACGCTTTGTTCCTGCAAGTAGTAATCGCCATAAAAAAGGGTAGAGGAGACTACAATCCCATCGCTGTCTGTGATGAGTTCCTCAATCAGCTCTTCAACTGAAGACAACAGCCAGAATACCGCGCCTTCAATGGGTTGATTATCCTGCGCACTGGTCTTGATGATCTTCACGCTTCCCCGAATCAACATATTTACGGCAGAACATTTGATAACTTCACTTTGATTCCTGATTTCAAAGAGTATGGGTTCTTTATTGATATTGAACTGCGGCAGGGTCTCCAATTCCTTCAGATAGTAGTCGCCGTATACTAGCAGACTTGATACGGCAATGCCGCTGTCATCCGTTGTTATTTCTTCAATCAAGTTATCGCCCGAATCAAAGATGCCGTAGATAACGCCGCTTAAAGGCTCACCGTATTCACCAGTCTTGGTGATCTGCACCTGCCCGCGGATCAACGTATCCTCAGCACTTAAAGAGACAGTCGCCTCATGTTCGGTGATGCTGAATGGAAGGGCTTCATCATTGAGGTTATACAACACCGGCGCGGATATCTCTTTTGAGTAATAACTGCCGTATGGGATTTGTTCCGATATGGCATAACCGTTTTCGTCGGTAGTAAGCTCGCAAACCTTCTGATTGTCGGCAGTGTATACGCCATAAACCGCATTCTCAAGCGGATCATCCTGTTCGCCGACCTTGGTCAACTCCACGTATCCTTTGATCTGTGTGTCAGATAACTTTACGCTAATCGTTGTGCCGTTCTGAGGTACGGAGACGGTATGATGCGTTTCATCAACCAGGTACCCCTCCGGAGCTGAAATCTCCACGAGATAGTAATTGCCTTCTTCCAGCAGAGTACTGGTTGCTTTACCGTCAGTATCGGTTGTCAGCTCAGCGATGAGATTATTGCCTGAGTCATATAGTCCGTATTCCGAATCCTGCAAAGGATATCCGGTTTCATCATCCGTCTTGATGATCTTCACATACCCGCCGAGATTCGGTTCAATGGTCAGACTGCCGCTGATAACTGCACGCAGTTTACTAAAATCCACGCATACCATGGGCTGGTAGTTGTTGGTACAGCTATACCATGAGATGTTGCTGACAGATAAGGTGTCCATTCCGGTGAAAAGGTCTGCGATGGTGACTGTGCCGCCGGAATAGGATGTAGGGCCGGATATCGTCAATGTGTCGCCGCTGCTGCCGGAGAAGCCTGATATAGCAAACCCTTCAGGTAGTTTTGATGTATCCATCGTATAGGAAGAGCTGGGACAGTTTATAGTAAAAGTGCCAACCAGTGAATCGCCTTGAACTGATAACTCCACAATAGATGGTGAGGTAGTAACAGATCTACTTGACCAGTCCAATGGATTATTACCTTGCCGGGCAAGACCAACCAATCCCTTCATCCAGCTAAATGCCCAGGGAGAGCCGTCTTTGGCCCGAAGCAATCCGTTGCTAAGATTCATGAAATTGTAGCCAATGCCTGCACTCTCTTTCAGCCATGCGCGAATAGCGTTTGATGTGGCGTTCCTTGCCATATCATTTGGGAGCCCGCCGGTGGTGTTCGGATACCCATATCCGAGAATCGAGTATAAACCCTGAATAGTTGCGTCGGAGTACACAGAACTTGGGTTAAACCGGCTGTAAACCTGCGATCCGGTAGGCAAGGACATGGTTTGATCCAAACAATAGGCAATATCTCCGGTATTCTTCTCCCAGTGTTGGGGAGTTTTTAAGTCCTTCCAGGAGCCACTTGAATAGTATTCAATATAGTATCCGGCGGCATCAGCCGTACCTGTAGTGAAGTACGGATTATTCGGTGGTGTTGCATACGCTGGTACAATAAAAGCGACCGATAGAACGATCGCAAGTAATGTAGTGATTGATATTCGTTTAAGCATTGATAACCTCCTTAAGCCTGTTTTTGCTTTCTTCGTTTCATCAGGATGAAGCTGAGCCCACAGAGCGCGATGACACCGGATGACCCGCCGACAATCGCGGCCGTGGCGGCGACGTTTTTCTTAACTGGCTTTTCTTCATAGGTGACGATGGCCTTTACCTGATACGCCATGCCGTTCGGTTCTTCTTTGGACAGCTCACCTTCATATACAACCGTTGCGGTATAAGTCAGAATATCCGGTAAATCAAAAGAACCGCTGTATACAGCGGTATAACGCGTGACCAGACGCTCGACCGTATACTCAGCGGTTCGCGTATAGTTCCCGTCCGCTGAGGCCAGTTCATTCAGCCATCGGCTGCCGGTGATTCGGTAGCCATCGGATAACAGCCGCATATCACTCAAAAGGATTTCTTCATAGCCTTCATACTCCGGCGTTTCAGATAAATAGGATAGCCGACCGCCATCCGACAGCAGATACGCATCCGCATAGACTGAGCGATGCGCCTGTATGGCGTGGATGCTGTCCTCCCAAGAGGGAGGGCCGATTTTGAGCTCCACCAGCGGCAGACAGGCCAGCACGTCCAGCCCTGTTCGTTCATCTGTGACCAGCACATCGAGCGTCTCGGCCGAGTCGGGTGCGGAAGCCTGATAGCCGTAGTCGTATTCGGTAGTGTAGGTGCCGGTACGATCGGTCTCAATTTCATCGGTGTAAATAATCTCCTTCATCGGAATCGTCCCGACAAAGTCATTCTCATCGATCTCCATTGTTTCAGCAAAAAGGCTGTCATCTTTCTCAGACAGCCCTGATTCGGTCACTTCTTTAGTAAAGCTTTCGATCACTGTGATAAATAGCTTCTCCTCGGATAAAGGCTCGTATTCGATGTCCTTAAGGTAATACAACTTCTCGTTCGCAGCAATCTGGTCGGGCGGAGTGTAGTCGAAATCCGAAGTGTTTGATGTGAATCCAAACTCCCGTGTGATGGTTTCGAGCTTTGGCTCCGTTTCTTCCGCAAAGGCGATGCTTGGGATCAGCATCAGCAGAAGCAAGACTAGTCCTATGGTTCTTTTCATTTACATTCCTCCTATATATTTAATTGATTAAATTTAACAGGGATACCCTGATTTCGTCGTTGATAAGTGCTGTCAGGCCGACACTGGACAGCAGAAACAAAACAATATATCCGATAATTCGAAGTAATGAGACCGTGATTTCGAATAATACTTTCAGGATATTTGCTTTTGGTTTGTCCGACTTTTTTGCTTCTTTTTCAGCCTTTTTCCTTAAGGCGGTCTCATCAATATAGCCCTTGTAAAACCCCGATTTAATTCTTCCGTGTGTCTTCTTCAACGTTTTATCCTTTCAAATAGTCTTGCTTTATGATTTCTTTGGGTGTCGTGAATATACGGTCTGAATATTTCCTTATAGATTGCGTGGTTGGTAATGCCATCAAAAAAGTCTGGAGCATAACCGGCAAACCAACACCGCTTGGCGAACCGGCCCATCAGCTTTTGAATCTCCTTTTCCATATCCCTCGGCGTAAAGCTGAAGATGAAATGGATATCGGTATAGTCGCCGAGGCTTTGGAAGACGGGGGAGAGATACGGCGCTTCCCAGGGAGCCGAGCCGGCGCAGATGATCTTGATATCGCGGGTCATGAACGGCTGTAAACCGGTATCAGCAAACAGGCCGCTGTCAAAGACGAGAAAATCATATCGACGTTCCAGAATCCTGGCCATGTTGACCTCAGTATAGATATCGATGCCGTCATAAATGATATGCCCTTTGCCCCGAACTTCGACATGATAGAATTCCTTCAACGCATCCATATGTCCGCGGCCGTTGTCCTCAATATAGCAGGCGGTGTATCCGGATTCATTTAGGAATTTCGTGATGTGCAGGGCCTGCTTGGTGGTGCCGATGCGGGGAAGCGCTCCGCTGACACCTACGCTGATGGTCTGTCGGATGGCCGGCTTTTGCACTATGATACGCGAACCGGATGAAGATGATTTGCCCTGAGACCGGAACCGGATTGCGTCCTTGTACTGCATCCCTGTGCCGAGGCAAAGGCCGATTTCATCCAGCTGGGTATTCATCCGGCCGGCGGTGACAATACTGTATATACCCTCCGCGAACAGCTGCCCCAGAATGGGGCTTGCGTTATCATACCCGACAGCCAGAATGATGATGCGAAAATCATAGATGCTTTTGATGCCGACAATCGCGTTGATCAGCGCATCATCTGTGTCGTTTAGGCAAGATAAATCCAGCGCGAGATACTGACAACAATTTAGGTTGCTGACGTCATTGGTGACAAAGTCGTTAAACGAGAACGCGCCGTTCATCTGTTTGACGATGATATTCGCTTGCTCGCACGGCGCATCGAACAGCCCGATATTTTCGTTGGAACATAGATACAATAGGAACATCATTCACTCTCCAAGGGTAAAGGATATGAGGTCGCCGAGGTCAACGCCTCTAATCAGCAGGATAAGCCCGGCGATCAGCAGAAGCGTGTATATCAAAATCTCGAAAACCTGTTTTTGTTTGTTCATAGTAGCCTCCTTAATCTGTCAGGATGACTGGCCGCCTTAAGTATCGGAACGTAGGGGAGAAGGCGGTGACCACGACGCCGTCACGGCTGGAAGAGCAGTGCGCGACCAGCAGTCCGCCGTCCGAATCCCGTCCCACGACGATGCCGACATGGTTGACACCGGTGCCCGGGACGATGCGAAAAGCAAGATCACCCGGCAGGGCAGTGGCGCTGTCAACTGGCACGGAATACTGCCACTGGGTGGATGAGCCGGACCCGAAGCTTTCACTAAGCAACTCAAGCGGGAATCCGCTGTTTAGGAACACCCATTTCACATACCCGCTGCAATCCAGCCCGAACGGACGGTAGGTGCCCGTGCTCGGACTGCCGGGGCTGGATACATACGTGGACTTGCCCCAGCGGCTGTCCCATCCGATGACGTTGGATTTGCCGCCCCAAAAGTAGCCGACCTTTCCCACCAGTGAATATGCGGTCAAGACGATGCTCTCCCGCGAAACGCTCAAACCCGCCGGCAGATTGGCTTTGATGGCCGCAATCTCCTCAACCGTCAGTTCGGCGACGTTCCCACTGATGCTCGCAAAGAGATAGGCATAATCGCCGCCCATCATATCCTCCAGCACGCGGAGCTGATCGTCGCTGAAATTTAAGCCGTCCAGCATATCCTCATAGGACAGGCAGGTGACATAGATGGTTTTGATGAGGTAGGGCTCGGGCGTCGGCGTGGGTTCGGGTTCCGGGTCGTCCTCGGACACGGACGCAGGCTCCGGAATCTCCAGCGGATAATCCTCGCTGTCCCACGGGATGGATTCGATATCGACTGAGATGTTGTTCATCTCCCAGAACAGCTCGGCCAGCTCAACCACCTGCTTATCCGAGAGGCTTGCGACCTGCTGGGCGTCTTCGCTGTCCGCCATGCTATTCATGACAGAAAAAAGGGCTAGGACATGACCGCTGTTGTCGATCGCCTCGCCTTCACTCCCCATATACACGACATGCACCTCGTCCGCGTCACCCTCGTTCTCTTCTGCCTGAATTTTTGCCCGGAGGTCATCGGCCAGCCCGGCCATGATCTCCATGACCGGGGTTCCGCTGTCTTCGACGCTTTCGCCGCTGGCGGCAAACAGAATAGCGAACGGGGAAGCGAGGATGACCAGAATCAAAATGAGCGGGATGGATAAAGCAATGCCTATCTTTCGCCGCGCTTCCCTGTCGGTCACGGCTTTTTTGGCGAGCATGATGAGTGCCTTGGCGGTTGCCGGGTCTATGGCCATAATGGATACCTCCGTATGTGTAATAAAAAAGGCGTCCTAATTAAAGACGCCCGCATAAGAGAAGCATAAGATATCAAACCCGATTTAACGACTTAATTACGTGATGCTTTGGCTTTCCCCCTAAAGGATTTAATATGATAAGATTTCTCTTTTTAGAATATGCATATTTAAGGATATTGTATGTTTCACTGTGTTGTTCTTCATTCCAGACAACCAGAACATACAAACTGTTGTCAACCATGTACTGAGTGCATTCTGCATTACACCTTTGATGGTAACGATTTGCGACAAGGGTAGATTTATCTGCGGAAGCGATAATTTTCTCATACCGACGGCGCTGTTCCGGCCGCCAGTACTTCGCCTGTGTTTCGCAGGGCAGGGCACATTCCAGCCGGATGTCTGTATACTGCTCTTTTAGCTTAAGCACAATCTCTGCACACCAGGTATCCATACCGAGATCCATTCCTGAGATAAAGCACAGAACATGATGCCGCTTAATCAGTTTTATTATTTCTTTTTCTAAAGCCGCTTTTAAGCGGATACAATCGGGATGGTTCTCATTATCCCCAAAAGGTAGAGATTGATATTGGTGTCCGATGAAACAACATGTTTGATTGTGCATATTTTCATAATCATTCCTTATTTGCGATATATCGTAAATTAACAATAGCACACTTTGCGATATATCGCAAACATACTATTGCGAAATATCGCAAAATATTGTTATGAAGTTATATGGAGGAAGCCATGACAGTTCAAAAAGCATTGTTAAATAGAATTCAAGAATTATGTGAAGAAAGAAATATCACCATTAATCATTTAAGCTATATTTCTGGCATATCCAACTCAACCATAACAAGCATGTATTATGGTAAAAGTAAAAATCCTGGAATTGCGACAATTAAGAAATTATGTGATGGTTTTGATATCACATTGAGTGAGTTTTTTAGTACCAAAGATTTTGACGGTTTGGAGCAGGAGATAAAATAACTCAACTCTTGCTTTTCTTCTGCCTAATCAATATCAGCGAGAAGATACATACAATCAATAGTGCAGTACCGAGAATATAAAACATCGGCTCATATTGCGCCAGCTCAAACCAAAACAAAGCCACACCGATTAATAATACCAACATAAATACAACGAATTTCCTCATGATACAAATCCTCCTCAAGTGTAGAATAACGCGGAGGAGAGAGGGATATCAAATCTGAGTGTCTTTATCTCCCACCGCCCCGCCCGATCAGCTTCATCCGATATTCGGGAACCAAAAACCAGACATGAAGGCGTTTTGCCCCAATCATCATGAGGGCATGTCCACGCTTTTTAGCATGCACCAGCTCATACTCAGAATCGGTTAGGTTATATAACCCTACAATGTCATCAAGGTCCTTTCCGTCGCACCCCATGATGATCTTATATGCGGGCATATCCAGAAGTGGTTGACCATACATGCGCACGCTTGGGTCGAGGAAGTCCACCAGACTGTGCGAGATGATGGCGATGCCGCTTTCATATTTTCTTGCGCGCTTGGCAACATTTCGAAAGAAAACCAGCGACTGCGGTACATTGGGGTCGATCATGAGATATGCTTCGTCTGCGATTAAAAGGACTTTTTCGGTTCTGTCTTTGCTCATCTGCTCCCATGCCCAGGTTAGGATGTTGAAATACTGTGTCCGTTTGATACGGTCGTCCGTGTTCTGAAGATCATGCGTATCCATACACACGATTTTGCTCTCGGCATGAATTGTGGTTTTACCATTCCATAGGAACGCATCACTGCCCTTGGCGATATCTTGCAAGAGCGCCGACAGCACTTCATATTCGGATTGGTTCTTTTTACCCTTGGATTTGCGCTCAATTAGGGCAAAAAGGTCTGAGAAGATGGGGAAAGCGTCCGCGGGAAACACCGTCACATCCGTATCCCATGCGATACTAAAGCTTGCGTACAATTCAATCAGGCATTCTTTCAGTAAAGCCTTTTGTATGTCGGTCAGTGTGGGTGTATACAGATTAAAGAAGATCTCCAGCGTTTTCATATGAAGCGCAAGGTCACCCATACCTTTACCATCGTCCACATAAAGCCGGTCAGTCTCGCCTTCATCATCTCGCGGTGAGGGTTTAACCTGCAGTGGGTTAATCATGCCAGCTGAGCCACCCCCGCAGTTAATCCAGTCCCCGCCAAGGTTATGGCAAAGGTCCTTATACTCACTTTCTGGGTCAGCGATCAGGATTTTCGTGCCCATCATGTATTCGGATAGGATAATGTTTTTGATGGTGGTGGACTTGCCCTGCCCAGAGTGACCTAAGATAACGATATTGGAGTTAGTTCGGTCGCCGCCGCGTTTCCAGAGATCCAGCACGATCATGCCGCCTTGCGCATCCATCGCAAACCAGGTACCGATACCGTCGTTATATCCGCTGCTGGCAAAAGGAAATCCGCCGATAAAGGTGGACAGCGGTACCAGCCGCTGAGTAACATCGATAATGCTGCTTTCCGGCGGGTGATAGGGGGAGAGCATCTTGAATGCTTCTTTTTGCAGGTGGGGCAGAGGACGGATTTTGCATCGAATCATTGCAAACGCACCCTCCGCTCGCTTGCACAGGGTTCCAAAGCGCTTATCGTTATTATCAATCGGCATGACGAGGTTGGTCATATACCCGACCGCCTCACCGTTTTGATCAATCTGCGTTAAGATATGCTCACCATCCTGAACGCCTTTCTCGGCACGTTTCTGTTGTAGCGGGTCACGTGCAGATTCGGCAATGCTTCTGCTCTGCATGATGCTTTTGGAGAGGCTTTCGACCAGCAGAGAATTATCCGCCGGGAAAAAGGTCTGGGAGATGATGGTGCCCGCCATGTTGCTGATCTTGGACAGCCAGCCGACGCCCGCGACGGGCGGGTACTTGATGACGCCGTAGATTCGGCCCACGAATTCGCCGATAAAGAGCTTGGCGCGTTTGAAAGAAAGGCCGATGGGTGTCACGATATTCAAAAGCGCGGGGTTTACCGAATAATGCTCAGATGATTGTTTTTTCATGTGGGATCTCCTAATATGGGGATGGTTGCGGAAAAGTCGGCATCATCTAAATCCAGATGCCCGGCTTGTGGATGCGCGAACAGCTTGGCCAGATGATAGATTTGACTTTGGTTTATGACTTCGGCACTGACACCGCAGGATTGGAACTTATAGGCCATATCATTTGCACGGCGTTTCAGCAGAAGTCGGTTTTCCTCGGTGAGCTTTTCCCAGATGACGACGAAGAACTGGCGCTCCACAATCTCTCCGGAAAGGGCAAATCCAGTGATTTGCTTAATCTCATTGTTGATAAGACTCCGGCGCGTGTTGTCGGTGGTTCCGTTTAACACGCCATACAGCGAATCCTTGAGCCCGCTCATGTCCACTGCCTGAGAGATGGCAAAGAACTGAAAGGGCTTGGTTTCACTGGAAAGCTCGGCGGTTAAGGTGTTAATAAGAGAATCCTTTTCCCTGCTGGACAGAAGGTCCACGCTGATGGGCTGAAGGCGGATGTACATGAACACATAGCCGTCCCGGGTGTAGAGAAAATTCCCGATGATATCCCGAATATTGATGAACTCATTTGCGGTCAACTTGTTTGGATCTTCTTTTGGTTTCTTATTGAATAAATCAAACATCGCCCCACTCCTTTTGGTATTTATATTTAAAGTCCTGCTGTTCGCGTGCAAATCGGATCATGCTTTTGGCATGATCGACCACCGATTGGTTATACTTATCCTTGGTGGTGCAAATCACGCTGGCGGCGATGCCCGCCATGATGAACACGACGAGGAAGGGCACGCTGTGGTTAAAGCTGAAAATTAAAAAAGCCGCGGCGGTGATGAACGCTGCGGCGATCAGGGTCTGTATGATCTCGTGTTTCCCGTACCCGTCGAAGATCTCCGACCGGGTCTTGACGTTACTTGGGATATATAGGATTGTTTCTTTTTCCATAGTGAATTCCTTTCGATTAAGTGTAGTATTCGAGAATCAGGTTTTTGATTATCCAGATGCTCTCGGCTAAAACATAGAAAACCAGCACATTCCGGATGCGTTTTTGGTACATTGCGGTTTCATCGCTTGTGGCGATCATCCGAAAAAAGCTGTAGCATACCCGAAACGCCGCACCGGCACGTATTAGCCAGATGATGACCTGAGATACCTCGTCGATCATTTGCATGAGCCTCAGCCTCCTTTCTTGACCACGCCGGCAACCGTCCGGATGAGGTTGGTGGTGTAGTATGCCTTGTTGATGAAGCCACCGCCGTTTCCGCCGGGCATCAGGATGAAATCGGACAAAAACCGCGGGGCTTTCATGGCCAGCGCCATGCAGGCAATCGCCCAGAAAATATGGCTGTTCAGCATCATGCCTACACCTAACTTGCAGAGCGCAATCTGGACGATGACCGCGATGGTAGCCTGATAGAACTTCTTGATGTACGCGCCGAATACGCCCTTGTCGTTGTCGATAAGACCCACGCAGGCGAAGGGCAGGCCAATGCGCAGGATGAGGATTTCAAGTCCGCGCATCAAAAACTGGATGTACAGGAAGAAAAACAGGATAAAAAAAATCAGGGATATAATCCCTGTGAAGATGCCGGCACTCGCGATGCCGGTGATGATGGTGGTAAAGTCCATTGCGGTGTCTGCTCCGATGGCCGCCAGCACCTGGTCGGTAAGCTCAGTGACCACATCGGCGAGAAGCCCGTACAGGACGGGGAAGCAGATCGCCACCACCATCGCACGGAGGAAGTTGGTCAGAAGGTTTAACGGATCATTGTCCGCATCGCCGTCCATCCAGCCGATGTAAATGTCGAACCCTTTCTTTAAGAACTTCAGCACGATGACCGACACCCCGAATGAGAAGAAGATGTTATAGACGCTGGAAAACCAGCTGGTGCCGGTGACCGAGCTCATATAGTCTTCCGCGTGCAGGGCAACAGGGATGATGCTGGTTAGGATGTTATCGATGTACGGCAAAGCCGCGGTGAGAATCGCACCGATTAGTATTGTGATGACTATGGCCATGGGAGACTCCTTTTTAACATTTTATTATAGGATTAGCGATAAAAAACGCCTAGTCAACTAGACGTTAGATAGTATTTCAAAAAGCAGTATAATTGATCTTCAATCATCAATTAATAATTTCAACTTTAGGGAGATGATCGTAAAAAAGTGGAAATTCATCGTCAAGTGATTCTAGGTTTTCTTCTTTTCGTACTTTCTCATTCACCTTGCGCATCGCGTATGCGCGCCAATCCTCTCGGTTAAAATTAAGGCCAATCTTATTATAAGGCGGCCATGTCTTTTGTTCCGAGGTCATATAAAAACCATAATTGCAGGAATCATACCCCCAAACATTAAACCCATTATCTGCAAAGAAATCCGGATTCGAAAAATCATAGTCTTGCGAGCGAAACATCTGCCATGTATATATATCATAATTTACCATAGCCAGCTGTGCGGTTTCCCTAATTGCGTCTTCGTTATTAAAGACACCGACAAGCAAATGATATAATAATGAAGTCGCTGGCGTTCCAAAGCGTTCAATCAAGCCGGAAAATTTACTAAATTCAGGATAAAGTGGCGCTGCTGACGCTTTAATCATTTCGCCTGTTTCAACATTATACATAGGCGCATACGCTGTGTCTGATGTTTGCATTTGTAGGAAATTATAGATATGCAACCAAATCTCATAATATAACGTTTGAATCATATAGTAATTATAAACTTCAGCATAATCCGCCTCACACTGCCTAATATATTTTTCCTGCCTTTCGCTATAAGCACCGTTTTTAGCGCTCGTCAATATCTTTGCACTAGCGCCTTCGGTGCGGCAATATTTTAGTGCCGAGAAAGCCCCCAAATCATTATCAATGACCCCAAAAATATCAGTAGCTACAGAATCAAAGCCAACAGCAAAAAAGGTATCGTTAATATTAAACGTTTCAGACGGATACAACGCATAGGTATTACCATTATCCGCAAAAGCAACCATCAATTCTGATGCAGGTAACCGTGTTTCTGTCTGAAGTTGCGCCTCATATATTAGCCCTAAAGAATTGGCATATCCTTCGAGCAGCATCGCTAATCCATATTGCTCGTCCAAACGACTCCGATCGTTGGAATATTCAATAAAAACATCATACAAATCATTTGTCATCGCAAAATCTGATAGCTTAAGGTTCATTGTTCCATCTTTGCTCACGCCATGAGGCGCATAATAGAGCGTATCCCCGACCCGAACAAGCTCATTCGCGATAATGGCATTCATCATAAAATCAATTTGATTATTTGATAAACCACTTAGCTCATCCGTCGGAATCATCATCGTCAGGATTGGTAATGCTGCACTTTTACGGTCGGTCGCAACAAGTTTACCTTGTTCAATATCATAAATACCATAGAACTGACCCGTTTCGTCGATCATATTTTCTAAAACAAAGTTAATTACCGCGAGTCGGTCACTTTGCCATTTTTCTCTATCTTGGTTGCAATTCCCATTCAGATAATCATAAGTTGTCAATGTTTTGAGCGCGGCCACAAGTCCTTCTGGGATAACCGCATATTTACCCATTATCTCATCGGCATATTCATCAAGGTCATATAACGAAACCGGCATGCTGATTGAGCCGCCATCATTGATAACATGTCCTGCTGCCATCACTTCATTGGACCAAAAAGCCCCGCCAAACACTTCGGACGTGTCAGTGCTTTCATATGAAGCCAGCTCTTCCTCCGCTGTTTGAACAAATGAAAGTGATGGCATAATGGCTTCACGCATCAAATTGTGCACAGGCAGTTCCACACCCTCTGAAACCTCCTCAATCGTATCCGTGTTCAGCTCTTCCGATCCCCAAGCGTTTATCGAAAGATTCGCAAATGTCGTTCCAGGCAAAAACTGCAACGTTAAATCTTTCGCTGTATATTTAAACTCTGAATACGGAATACTAATTGTAACGTGTTTTCCTTCTTGCTGTGCATATTGCTCTAAACCCTCTCCAAACTCAGGTGTTTCAATCATTCCTCCTCGGTCTACGTCTGTTCTTACTCCTCCCTCGTCGTCCATATCGTTAATGTTAATCCAGAACGGAAAGAGTGGTATTAATTGAAAATGATGAAGGGTAATATAATATCCTCTTTCGTAGCCAAAAAGCCCAGGGTGCAAAGGATTGATCGTTTCAAGCATGTCAAATTCGATGACGACCTCGGCAATCTTGTCCGCATGACTTCCGTTTATATACCATGTATACGAGGGCATATTGGGGCGATCAAGCTGTAAATTGCTCATTCTATCCGGATTAAACTCAACATAATAAGCGTCGTCCTCAGGAGAAATCAATGACTCAATAGGCGTTTCCATCTCTGTGATAAATCCGGGAGTTTCTTCACTGCTTACATGCATAAGATACTGTTCGAACTCAGTTACCACAATCGGCAATGGCACACTCTTGATCAGCGGCACGGGCGTTGGCACAGGCGTTGGTTCTGGTTCTGGTGTGGGTATCTGTTCAGCGCTTCGAACCTTTTCCAGATATGCATCAATATCAAGACTTGCTGAATCATTTGAATTATTAAACGCATACATTTTTAATGAATCAATACCGAAATTTATATCTACAGGCGATTCCATAATAACTAAGACTAATCCAAAAGGCTGGTCATCCTGTTTTTGCGTTTCGTCTATGTCATTGTTCAAATCGTAATTCATATATGCGTAATTTGCCGCATTATCTTCTTCCCACATAAAAAACGTATAATTAAAAGTCTGGTCCATAGCAATCAACACATAGTACCACGCATCTTCAACATAAGAAAACTGAGGCGTATCACTGCTATCTTCGCTGCTGAGTCTTTGCCAATTAGAGCTTGTCGACAATCCGCATTCAAAATTCGACTGATTTCGAATAAACATATCCACCCATAAATTTTGATACCCCAATGAAAACTGATATTCATTAGTCGCACTGCTTGGCTGAATCCTATATAAATATGCCTGGCTTTGATTCTCAAATAATAATTCGTACTCGTCTAAGTCTACAAAAGTGGCAGAGAAGGCCTCGCCTGTGTTCATGGATATATCGATGTGAGTTTCGGTGATTTCTGCTACTTTGGAAGCATCTTCCATGTCTCGCGTGATACTATCCAGCAATTCCTGCCCTTTAAGTTCTTCAACCATTTCGGGTGAATTCAGCACAAGACTCACGATTTCATTAATCTCTTGATTGTTGGATATATCAGAGCCTGTAGCTACGATTTCATCAGCTTTTATACAACTCACAAAATAAAGTAAAAATAAACATAAGAAACTTAATAAAACAACCTGTATAGTCCTTTTCATACTTCTATCCTTTCATATAAATGCAGCATGAGTTGTTGTCGCACCATCCTTCGGGTGCATCTCGTAGAGATAAATCCAATAAAAAATCACTATGAGCTTGTTATAGGCATCACTTGGAATAATTATTTTAAAAGTTTTATAGAAAAAAACAATCTACTTTTGTATTTAAACTTTGATAAATACTATCTAGATATTACAGTATTTAGAATAAAACAACAAGCGAGTACAAAGAAAAACAATTAAAGAAAAATAAATTATTGATAGTACCCAATCAATAAATTCACAATCACACTCGCCAGCACCGCGCCGATACAGGAAACCAGCGCTACGGTAATCTGGCTGTTCCAGCGTTTGGCGTCCATCTCGTCTGCGGCGGATTTTCTGATCAGGTAATAAACGACTAAAAGAACGGTGAATGTCGGTGCCAGAATCATTAGCCAGGTGGTAAGATCAGAAACAAGTGCCTGCGTTCCGGTCGCCAGTTTGGACGACCCGACGTCCGCAAAAGCCGCGGTGGGGAAGAGCAAAGTCAGAATAGGGGTTATTGCCTTGATTAGTTTTTTAAAGATTTTGTTTTGTTTATTTTTCATAGGTTAATCCTTTCGCATTTTAATCTAATTTTGCAGGATAGAAGCTGGGGATTCGCTCAGCACGACGGTATTTATCCCATATTTTCCAAAGCTTCATTTCCGCATCTGCGGTGTTACGCTTGGGCCTTGCGGATTCGCGTTCCAGCCGGATTTTTTGATTGTGCGTTTTATCACCGAGACCGAACATCCGGTTAAAGGCGTACTCGCCGAGGTCGGGCGCGTGCAGGACAGCCGGATGGTTTCTGGATGTAATCAGGCTGTACGGCCGGTCGATCATGCGCACCTCATCCGGCGTGAGCAGCGGCCTTCCGGTCAGGTTGATGCTGGAAGACGAACTGCCGGACGAATGGGTGCCGTAGGAACTGCTTTTGGAGCAGGTCGCCACGGTGTAGTTGCCCAGCCGCTTGGATATCTCGTCCAGCGTGGCCGGGTCATCTGCGCAGAGGTAAATCCAGACCGCGCAGTTGCCCTTGATGGTGGTTGAGCTCTCCTTGCCGTAGGCCTCCTCGATCTGCGCCAGTGACTGGACGAACAGGCTGAACCGGATACCGCGCCCGCCACCAACGGTCAGCTTGTTCGCGAACGCCGGGATTTTGGTGAAGTTCCCGAATTCGTCCAAGACCAGGTTGACACGCCGCTCCAGCCTGCCGCCGAGCTTGTCCGCTTCGCCGACCAGAAGCTCGTAGGCTTGCGACACAAAAAGGCTGGCAAGCGAATAATATGTGGCCTTTTCATCCGGAAGGAGGATGAACACCGCCTGCTTTTCCCGGCCAATATCCTGCGGGCGAAAGTCACTTTTGCAGGTCATGGCGTAAATCAGCGGGTTTGTGAACAGCCGTAACGTGGTCAGCGCCGAAGTGAAGAACGAGCCGCGGGTCCGGGAGGGTGCGACTTCGGATATGCCCAGCAGGGCCTTGGCCGGATGGGAGTCGGGCCGGGACTTCATGTACTGGTTGATGGGCAGGTCGGTGCCGGCCGTCTGGCACATGTTCGCGATGAAGTAGTAGACGTTGGTCAGGTTCTGGAACTCCGGCCGATCGATGTTGTCATAAACCACGGCCAGAATACTGCTGGCGATGACGCTTGCTTCGCCGTCGTTCCAGATGCGCTCGCCTTTATTTTCGCCGACCAACGACGACGTGATGTCCCATGCGCAGTCAATGGCCCGGGGTATATCTTTATTATGCACCGCGTCAATTACATTTTGCAGGAAGTTATACCGGTGGCTTTTAAGTGGCTGTCTGAAATCAAACGCGATGACCTCATAGCTTTGGGATTCCAGAAACGGCGCTGTGTAGGTGAACAATTCCGCCTTGGGGTCGCTCAAGATCATGCTTTCGCCGGCAAGTCCGAGCAACCCGATGCTTTCCAGAACCACACACCGTGTTTTGCCGCTCCGGGTGGAGCCTATGCACAGGGTATGGATGTCGTCGCCGACATAGTAGAGCTTTTCCCTGCCATGCTTTTTTGCCATGTCGATTACGGTTCCGCCGGAGTCCGGTGCCTGAGACTTGGCCGAAAGTTCAATATGGTCGAACTGTTTATCGAAATCCTTTTGACTCATCCATTTGGCACTACCGTGCTGTTTCTGTCCGGCCGGGGCTGGGGTGGAGATTTTGTCAGTGATTTTGACCAGCTTACCGGTATAGGCATCATTGCCCCGATTAAAGACCAGTACCAAAATGCCGAGCGCGGCAACCCCTAAGATAGCAAGAAAGAACGCTTGTATCTGGCGTTCACTAGTCAGGAGACTAATGATATTGCCAAATCGAAGAGCTGAGATATCTACCGCACCTGACGTGATGCTCTGGTATACGACTACGGATAAAAGAGCACTGACAATCACAGCAACGGGGAAGAGAAACAATATCAAAAGCAACTTATCTTTCATATTGCCCCCAATCCAGCGATTTATCTTCCAGCTTTTTCGCAAGTTCAATCTTCGCCTGCCGGGACAGCTCGCTGGTTCTTAATCGCCCGGCCCGCGCCTTGTTGCTCCGTGCGCCGCGGGTGAGCATGAACGCAATCTGCATGATGAGATCATGCGCGGTTTGGCGTTCAATGTTTGGCTGATGTTGATTGTCGGAATTCTTCTCTAAATCATCCAAAGACTTGGACGCCTGCAAGACCTTGTTCCCGACGGATTTCAGTATCGCGCTTCGAGCCTGCGCTTCGGCTTCCTCAAGGCTCTCCGGATTATCGGCATAAACCTTTCGAATATCCCTGGCCGATTTCAGGTATGCGTAGTAAGCCGACCGACAGGCCGCGCTGGCGTGGATGATTTGAAGCGACGCTTCGTCCAGCTTTTCCTTGACGTCCTGCGGCATGTATTGGTATTTGAGCGAACCGCTCTTCGGGATGATCTCCCTGATTTTTAGAACCTGTCGGGTGACTTCTTTCAGCTGGTTATCCGATACTTTCGGGTTAATTATCTTCTCATCCGCATAGTCCGGGGACAGCGCGGCTAACTGTTCTTTAAGCTCCATATATTCTCCTTTACTCATGCCGTCCATCAGCGTATTAAACTCATCAAAAAAAGGATGCATCGCATCCCTTAAATTCTTAAAGGCTTCATCCTTCTGCTGGTACAGCTCCTTAAACTGTTCTTGGAAAATTTCCCGCGCAAACCGCCCGCGTAGCCATTCCATCTTTTGCTCAAACACCTGCTTTGGAATATGCGGTTCCTTGATGCCCTGTTGCTTATCCCAGAAAATGAGGTGGCAATGGCTCTGGTCTTTCTTGACGTGTAGGGCGGATACCCATTCGAGGTTTTCGATTTTGATGTGATTAGCTTTTGCGACGTCGCTCATCTTCGCGGCCAGTAACTGCTCCCACTTCTGCCGGCTCGTATACCCCTGCTGGATGACCTCATCCGCTGAGAGCGAAATAAACCCGTGATAGAGGATGCACTGATCTTCTTGCGACTTTTCAATGATGTATCGGGTCGCGTCGCGCAAGCTGTCGATACTTTTAGGCAGGTAAGCGCCCTGGATGCATCCGAACAGCCCATGGTTCTGGCCCTTGTTTAAGGCGATATGCGATTTGCTTTGCTTGGCGATATAGGGGACATAGTTTTGAAGGTGTTTTTGAAGGCCGGGCTTTCGCGGCGGCAGGTACGCTTGATTGTAAACCATATTCCCTCCAAACAAAAAGCCCGCGATGCGGGCCCGAGTCCTTATTTGATGTTTTCGTAATGTGTCCAACAGCTGATGACCTTAACGGTCTTTTCTTCCTCATAGACCATGTATACCAGCCGGTGCTGACGGTTGATGCGCCGTGAGTACGCGCCCTTCATGCTGCCGAGCAGGCGCTCATACGGCGGGTAATCCTCAAACGGGTTTACCTTCAAGAGGCCGATCAGCGAATCGATCTTCTGCTGAAAGCCCGCCTGACAGGCGTGCCGCTTTTCCTTTAATCCCTGTTTGGTGTAGACGACCTTATAGTTACTCATCGTCTTCTACGGTCTCTTCCAATGGGGTGTTGATGCCGTCCACGATCTTCTTTTCCATCCCCGGTACCGAGGCCAGATATAGGGTTTCTTCCATGGCTTTATAGTCCTCCTCTGAGAGCATGACCACGTTGCCGTTTTTTCCGGTGATAAACGCGGGCTCATGCGTCATGATGGTTTCCTCCATCAGTTTATAAAAGTTAGCCCTTGCCGAAGTGGCATTGGTGATTGACATTTTTCGCACCTCCTCATACGTACGGAATAACGTACGTATAGTGTAACGGATACGCTTTAAAAAGTCAATCGGTTTTCGGCTTAAATCTTGTTATCCAGATTCTTTTCACTCTGCATCATGAATTCCTCCACACGGTTATCCTTTACCTGCATATGCGCGATGCCCAGTTTCTTGGATTCCAGCAGAGCGTCTTCGTATTCCACCTGTAACTCCGGCGGTACGAAATCGGCCAGTGCCTTGGCGGTCAGGAAGTATCCGGCGGATGAGGCGATGCCGCCCTTGACCACGCATTTGATGATGCGGTCCACTTGCGGCCTTAGATAGCTTTCCAGCTCCGCCCGGATGTGCGCACGGATATTATCCATGTCCGCCAGCGTCGCCTCCACGGATAAACCCTTGTCGATGTATTCGCGAATGAGTTCGCTGGGCGTGATCTGTCTGGATGCGGCCAGCGCTTCCAGCGATGCGTAGGTATCGCTTAAGATGCGGACGGATATCTTTCGGGTTTCTTTCTCCGGCATGTGTTCGCCTCCTTTGTGTCTGACGTTTGTCCGACTAATGTTTCGCTTGTCGGACGTTAGTTTCTCGCGGAAAGCTGGGCTTTCCGGCTGTTTTTCGGGCGTCCGGTCGGACGCCTTATCTTGCAAGTAAGCTAAAAAGCCACCATACCGCTGGTGGCTTTCACATTGCAGATATAAAAGTTTTTAATGATACGAAAAATAAGCTTTTACGGAAGATTAAAACGGAAGATCGTCTTCTTCACTACTACTTTCTTCATTTTTAACAGGTGCTAAATATTTTTCAAGCTCTTTGGGCGAAAGCCGCCTACGTAAAATAGTATACTGTAGTGAGTCTTTTGAAAGATCGGCTATGAAACTGTAATGAGAATCGATTTTTTCGAGGAGAAGAGCCTTATCAATATTTTTTACAACCGACAAGTATTCTTCATTTATAAATTCTGTTTTTGAGTAATTTGAACCAAGCATCTTGTCAATAATAGCTTCATCGATTTCTGATTTATTTGAGAAAACTTCAATGAAATCTTTACACCAAACAGCAAGTGAAGCTTCATCGCTATAACCTGAATAGGATTCATGGTAATTCGGATAATCATTTGAAGAATATGTTCCATCCGCATTTTGAACAGACTTCAGTGCCATGCCTTCAATTCTGTTTTTTGCAAGGGGATTTATTTGACTCCACATTGATTTTGGGAAAATGCGGAAAAAAGCTTTTAGTTTATCATTAATATCTGCACTTATTAATTCTTTATTTATACTGTCTAAAAGTTCTTTTTTTGAGTCTTCGTCGATTGAATTAAATAAAAGATTAAGTATGTTTGCCAAATTACAGTCGTCACAGATTAACTCGCGTTTTCTATAGATACCAACTAATACATCATATCGTTTCTGCTTTGGAATTTGAGAGAATACATCATCCGCGTTTTTTTTCGATGAATTAAAATGTTTATCAAGAATAAATTCAACCCAATCTTCAACTAAATTCGGAGATTGATAATCGCGAATGAAACCCAATATATAGTCGATAAAAAGAATAATTTTATTGGCTGTCGTTTCGTCATCTTTATATCTTTCATGAGATCGTGGATTACGAATTGCATGGCACAAGCCTCGTGCTATTTCACCAACTCCAATCTGTATATCCTTCTCGGACTGAGTTTGATTTTTGTTAACTAACAATTTTGGATTCTTTTGAGAAAAAGCTTCATTCATTAACTTCGTATTATCCAAACCCTCAATTCCGCTTTTTTCTTTTACTACTTCATTTAAATAAATCATTGAGTTTGTAATCGCCGAAGTATAATTTTTACTTTCATAGTTGTCTTTAATATTTGCCCACAATTCGGAGTTAATGAGTTGGCTTATTTCCATAATAATTAATCCTCTAGAATGTATTATTATTTTTATAATAGCATATCTAGAAAATAAAGGTAATCATTCTTTTGGGGAGTTAAATAAATCACTCAACGAGATTTGCCAGCACAAGCAGACGGTGGGTTGCTTTAATAATCGGCGTACAGGTGAGCAAGGTCAGTTTTTTCTGTCCATCCTCATATTCGAACAGCTTCATATCTCCCGGTTCAATCACAGTAGTACCATAGACCTGATAGGTATACTCTGTACCGTCTACCAGCATTATGACAATTTCATTACCAACCTTGACTTCATCCAGCCGGTTGAACATCTCGCCGAAGCTGTAGTTGCGATGCCCGGCGATGATGCAGTTGCCAGTCTCTCCGATACCGGCCGATTCGCTGACATGCCCCGGCGCGACTTTGAGTTTTGAACCTTCAACGCCGTCTACGATCGGCAGGCGAAGGTTAATGCTTCCGATCTCAATAATGCCGATGCCGCTGACCGAGCTGATCTCTTCTTCAATACTTGTATCAACAGTGGGCGAGGGTTCCGCATCACCGTAGTAGTCGAGTTCGGTATAATCCTCGGGAAGCGCCATGCAGATTTCACTGACGCCGCTTTCTATCGCATCCAGCAAGTCGTTCTGCATTTTAAGATTTTGCTTTTCTCTGATTTCGGAGAGAAGGATAAGAGATATTTCGGCACATACCATAAGTATAACAAGGGTAAATAGCAACCGATTTTTTTTCATAATTCTATTTCCTCCTTTAGTTCCGGACTCTTAATCAGGTCGTCATTGAAATCCTTTAAGACTGGCTTGATTCGTTCGACCTCAAAGCCCATATCAAAGTATTTGCACATGTACTTATCCGATGCGGTGTTGCCGGCGGTGTCGTTATCCAGACAGAACACGATTTTCTCGATATCATGATGCTTTAAAAATCGGGACAAAGCGCCGTCCCATGTACAGCAGAGCGACAGCCTGTGATCGTTCGCCCAATCTTCTCCTGCCAGCTTTAACAGCGTCGCATGGCTCATCGCGTCGATCGGGCTTTCAAACACATACACGGTTTTGGATGCTCCCGGCATATGAAAGCCGCAGGACTTGTCCGAACCGGGGAGCTCACCTTTGAAAGGCCTTTGACCGCCCTTTGTATAGGTACCGCAGACAGCCGCATGACGGGGTGTGCCGTTCTCGTCAAAGCCAAGAAACACGACGTTGTGATAGGGCAGGGCTTCATAGATTTTCTTATCCTGCATCAAAGCAGAGATAATGTCCTGATCAATGCCGCGGGTGATATTGAGGTAAGCGAATGCCCGGCGGAAGTCGTTTGCGCTGTTTGGCAGGACAAACGGTCGGGAAGCTTTCGGCTTTTGTTCTGATTTTTCGATGGGCTGAACAGTCGCATGAGTTTCTTTGTTCAGCTCCAAGACCGCTTCCGGGATGCTCATGCCTTCGGCCTGATGCAGATAGCTGATCGCGTTCGCACCGAACATGCCGCGTGAGTTCCAGAACCATTTGCTGTCCTCGGATACGATCAGGCTGTCATGAATGGTGTGCCGGTATCGGTATCCTTCTTTTTTGAATTCGTGGCCTTTGGACTTTAAGTATTCGACCAAACTGACGGCTTTGGCCGCTTGATATTGGTCTTGAGTATACGATTTTTTCATATTACCTCCTATGAGCGAAAAAAAAGAGACATGTCTAAATGCCTCTCAATAATAAATTATTTATTTTTATATGATATTATTTTAATTCTGATAATTTCATTATTTTAACCTTGTTAAGTTCGTCAATATATCCTTTTGCATTTAGTAACGCTTGTGCCTGAGATTTTTCGGTTATTATTACATCGACGTAAGGGGTAGCGCAACTTATCATGATGTCCATAACATCATTTTTTGTAATTTCTTTACGTGTTTGATGAACTCTATAAAATTGGGAATAAGCTAAAACTCTGCTGCCGGCCATTTTTTTCATTTCTTTTCTGTCCACATGAAAGCCTTGTTCTTCAAAAAAACCAATTATTGAACGATATTCTAATGATGCAAAATACTGTTTCGTGGATAATGGTTTGGGACCTCTTTGAGATTGCCACAAACTTGCCAGAGAATCAAAATTATCTAAATCATTTTTAATGATACTATTTAGTTTATTATTAAAAATAGTCTTAAAGAATTTTCGTGCGTTTCCCTTTCTACATAGTGGCTTCGGCAGAAGGGCATAACAAATTGTATTATCTACCTCCATTAATTTATTGTTAATTAAAGAATTATGCTCTTGTTCAACAATGAGTTTGTAAGGAAAGAAAAGTAAGCAAGGGATTTTACTAAAAAAGTTGATAAACTTTCTATATATTTTTTTGTATGGCCTAATTTCAATAACATTATACAGTGAAAAGCAAGGAATATTATTTTTACTCTCAAGAAAAAACATTTGAAAGAAATTTTTTCCAATATTGTGATTGTTTAAAACGATTTCCCTTAAAACATTGGTGTCCAAAAAAATTAAATCATAATTTTTTGTTGTTTAAAACCATATTTTAACTCCGAGATAATATTTGGTTAATTATATTCTAAATGTATTTAACGGTCAAATTCGTTTTCTTCCAGAAGTTCGATCTCCTGGTCGATCTCCTCTGGGCTGGGCATATCCTTGTACCCGCTGTAGACTTCGTTCATTTCATCAATTCTTTCAACCAGCCCATATTTCGTAAGGCCGGCTTCACTATCAAGGAGGAACTCATTGCCGATCGCCGCATGGTCAAGATAGTTTGCAAGGCTATCTGGTATTTCACCGAGATATCCTTCATCCACCAGCATTTCGCCGTAGTCTCTGGGGGTGGTGATGTCCTCGCGGTAGTAGTAGCAGTCGAGGTTATAGGTCAGGTTGGTGATTCGGTCGATATCCGTTTCGCCTTCATAGTCGATGACGGCCTCAAGGCATTTGAGCTCATCCACATCCATGCTCTTCAGCCGGAGCGCCAGATAGTTGACGGTGGAGAGATTGCTGTATTCGCCGAGGGATTCGATGATGCCCGCAACCAAGCTTTCATAGTCGGTCAGAAAGTATTCTTCATACCGGACATTGTCGATGCCGATACGTTCCAGCGCAGCTTCCAGTGCCTTGGACTTAATGGGCAGTTCCACCCATTCGCCGACGAGTTCGCCTTCGTTGTATTTGCCAAGGTTCGTTAAATAGATACTGATCATGATGTTTGCTCCTTTCTATGGCTTCATGGTTAATGCAATGATTAAGATAGCTAAAACAGTAATTTCAAATGAGATGATAATCGCTGCCCATATAATGACGGATAGTTGCATGGCTTCCTCCAATTAAAAAAGGCATCCAATTGGATGCCTTGAATTGATATTTCTTATCGTTCGAGCTCTAAGTCTTGTTGATTTTCAAAGTAATATTCTAGTGCCTTCATGACCGTATGCTCAAACTGTTTTGGCGTTACATCATTCGGGAAGTAATCTTTTACTTTCTTGTATGAGACCTTGAAGATAGGCGGTAAAGACTTCACTTTTTCTGTAATGATACTATCTATTTTCTCATAAGTCAGATCACCGTTTTGGCTGATGCCTTTCAATGTACTTGCCTGTTTTAATGGCACACTGAAATTCTCTTCGCGGTTTAAAATATCATAGAGAAACTCCTGCTCTTTCTTTTTAAGGTACGATAGTTCAACCGCAGGGATGAACGCCAACTTGCGCTCATCCACCTTATCCAAAAGATTTGGGATAAGATTGGTAAGGCGTATATATCGATAAATATCGCGTCTACTATCATCATTGCTATCGGCAATTTCATCAGCACTATTAAACTTTGTGCCAACTTGGCACGAAGTTAAATCGGTACGCTTGCCTTGTGCCTTAATCGCTTCCAGCTTATATTTATATGCAAATGCTTTCTCGCTTGGCAGGATGCTTTCGCGCTGCTGCAGGTTGGAATCCACCATTAAAATAGTAGCGGTCTCATTGTCCATCTCACGGATAATACAGGGAATCGTATCAATGCCTGCAACCCGCGATGCCTGTACACGGTTATGACCGGCGATGATTTCATATTCGAACTTTCCATCTTTGATTGGCCGAATTAGTATTGGAACAATAACACCTTGTTCCTTAATGCTTTCAGCCAAGCTATTTAATTTATCTGTATCGTACATTTTAAACGGGTGTTTCCCGAATGGTTTCAGCTTGGATATTTCAACGTCTGATGGCGTAAGGCCGCTTAGTTTTTCCTGCTGTAATTGTTCACTTGATTTAAATAGATCATCAAAGGATTTAAGATTCGCTTTAATTTCAGCCATTGTCAATGACCTCCTTTGCGAACGCTTCATAAGCGAGAGACACTTTGCATTTGGGGTCATATAAGTAAGCACTTTTGCCCGTGGCAGTATGTTCGACTGCTCTTACTGACTGAGGTATTCTGTTTTCGAAGATTCTGATATGATTCCCATACGCTTTTTCTAAGTTATTTAAAATCGATTTGGTGAAATTCAGTCGTTCATTATGCATGGTAATCAAGATGCCCTTAAAGTCCAGCTCATGATTGATATGGGTTTTGATACGGCTGATGGTACCAATGAGCATCTCCAATCCTTTGGCACTTAAGTAGTGTGCCTGCACCGGAATAAGTACAGAAGTCGCAGCGACCAAAGCATTTATCGTAAGCATACCTAGCGATGGCATACAATCAATTAAGATGTAGTCATAGTCGTCTTTGTATTGTTCGAGAAATTTACTCAGCAGGCGTTCTCTTGATAAGGCATTGACTAAAGATGGTTCAATACCAGAAAGCTGTATGGATGACGGTACTAGATCACAGCCTTCGGCATACTGGAGATAATCCTCTCTGGTTAATGTGACTTTATCATCCACATATTCCATTAAAACATTGGCAATGGTGCAGGACAATTCATCCGGTGTTTGGAACCCCATACACATGGTGAGGTTCGCCTGTGGGTCAAGATCGATTAACAATACATGTTTGCCTTGCCTGGCAAGTGCTGTTCCGAGATTAATCGCGGTTGTGGTTTTACCCACACCGCCTTTTTGATTTGCGATGGTTATGATTTCGCATTTGTTCATAAGTTTTCTCCTTGTTTTTAGGTATTTTGTGTTCAAAACAAGGAGATTTACGTTTGAAGTATTGAAATGGTGGTGAAAAGTGTGATTTAAACATTCTACAGATAATTAAAACTCGGCACCAGTAAAAAAGCCCTAGATTTCGGGCTTTTTTGGCACTTCGGGCTCAAAATCAGGGGCTCTTTTTTTATGACTTTTCGGGCTTCATGTCACAAATATGTCACATGAGATCTGTTTTTTAACTAATAAATACGCGCATACGTCATTTAGCAGCGCTTTACATGTATTTTGAAGGATACTTTAATTACTATAAGTTAATATGATCCCGGCATCTGTATGTTAGAAAAGCCAGAAACATTTCTAGAGCCCTCGAGGTTTAACCCTGTTATCCTAATTGTTCCGTCCTCCTTAAGGCCAATAGTTGTCCACTCGCCTGCATAAACAGCAATAATGTCTTTCCATGTGCTAATATTACATTGTCCAAAATAATTGTCACCAGTAGCGACAACTGTTCCGTCGGATTTTAACCCTATCGTATGAAAGGATCCAGTAGCAATAGCCACGATATCCGTCCAGCCCTCGACATCGCATTGGCCCGCATAACCCCTTAATGGGTCTTCGTTGCCATCTTCAAAAGCGATCACATCATTAAGGCCGGTTGCTATAACAGTGCCATCGGACTTAAGCCCAACAGTATGGTAATTTCCTGCACTAATAGCCACGATATCCGTCCAGCTTTTAACATTACACTGGCCAGCTTCTTCGCCTAATTGATTTTTATTATTACCTGCAGCAACAACAGTACCGTCATTTTTTAATCCGACAGTATGCTCAATTCCGGTATCTACTGCGATGATATCACTCCAGCTATTTGAATCTATATAAGCTGCTGTATTGGGACCAGCGCCAACCACCGTACCATCTGACTTTAGACCAACTACATGATAGCCGCTATTTGTTATATCAACAATATTGTTATTCGAAAAGACAGTATCAAACTTATCGCTATAATTCCAAATATCATTATTTCCATCTAGAGGCGGTGTATAGCAGATACTTCCATCGCTTTTCAAGCCAATAGTAAAGCTCTCATGACCCGAAATAGAAACTATATCTTCCCAGTCCTCAACACTTGCCTGGCCTTCCGCATTTCCGCCGGCAACCAATACTCTACCCTCATCTGTAACGGCAAATGTATTGTACCAATCGGCATCAACAACATGACAGTTGATGCGCCTTAAATAATCACCGGTTATATCCAATGCATCTTTGTAGTCTCCTGCTGCCCATAGATAAGTCAGCATATTTGTATAGTCACCAGACCGCTCATAATCAGTCCCCACCTTATAACTGCAGGCGGCACCCAACTCGGCTGAGTCCTTAAGACCTTTTGCTTGAGCAAAAAGTGCAGCGGCATCCTTGTACTCACCCAGCTTCATCTTTTCTACTGCACTAGCATAATTTAACTCGCGCTGGACGTAATCAAGATGTTCATCGCTATCTAAAAAATCTGGGGTTTGGCTATAATATGCTTCTGCTACCATATAGTTCCCCCTATTTTCATTGTATAAACCTTTTAAATATTTAATAAAACTAAAGGGTTCAAATATATAGGTAAGCAGAAGTAGGATTATAACGAACAGAACGACTGACAGAACAATCCCTAGTTTTTTCTTTTTTGACCTTTTTTGATCCTGCATAATAAGTGCCTCCTAAAAATATTTTCTATTGGTAGTATATACTATTATTTAGATGAAAAAAAGCAAAAAAATGGTATAAAGTCTTAAGGATTTTAACAACTGAGAAGCAGGGGAATATGTCATAATATAATTTTAAAGAACAGCTTAAAACATATATATCGGTATAAAAATAAATGGAGCATAATGCAATATTAAATAGTGAAATACTTATCTAACTTACTGACCGCTTTCGCCTTATGATCCTCCAAGACATGCCCGTATACATCAGCTGTAATCGAGATGCTGGAATGCCCGAGTATCTCGGACACTGTCTTTAGATCAACACCCTCCATAATCAATAATGAGGCAGCCGTATGCCGTAAATCATGGAACCGGACATGCGGGATTTTATAGCGCTTTAATATCTGACCGAACCGGCTCGAAATGGTACTCGGATCTAGTATGGTTCCGTCCTCTTTGGTGCATACATAGTCACTTCGATGATACTTATCCCATAGCAACTCTTTGTTTTTGCTCTGCTTCTCTCTTTGATCCATCAGTACTTTTCGAATAGGTGCGGATATTGGGACGGACCGGTACTTTCCGTTTTTGGGTTTCCTTAACCCATCGTAAGTCAGGTTGTTCTTGATGGTCATAATGCCCCGCTTCATATCTACATCAGCCCATTGTAACCCCAACGCTTCGCCTCTTCTTAAACCACCGAATAAAGCTAAACATACCGGTACATAAAGATATGTGTCTTCAAAGGTCTTGATATACATCGGGATATCGTCCGGATGTACAAAGCTGGCCTTGCTCTGCGGGTCCTGTTTAGGATGTTCTACATAGACGCAGGGGTTTCGGGTAATCATCCTTTGCTTTTCAGCCATAGCCAAAGCTCTGGATATTGTCGTATGAATATATAGCACACTCTTAGGTGATAATGTCTTACCCAACTCAGCGTAAGCAGCTTCAATATCAGCAGGCTGCAGTTTTTGTATCTGCCTGTTCCCTAATAACTTTGAGATATGCTGTATATTCATTCGATAAGCTCGCGCTGTATTCGGAGATAATTGACTTTCATACCCGTCAATCCATTGGAGAAGATAATCATTTAATTTAATCTTACTGGGTTCTGTATATGTCCCTTCCCGCATATCATTCTCAAGCTTCACCATGAAGTCTTTAGCGAGTGTCTGCCGGTCAAAGGTCTTGGATACCTGCTTCTCATCTTCATCCCACCATCTCACCCGCCATCGGTATCCGTTCTTTGTCTTGTATTTGAGTATGGTTGCCATCTTGAAGTCTCCTTTTTCTTAAATTCGTCTCATCTTTTGTGCTTTTTATTGTGTGTTTGGTGTAGTCGTAGTATAGTTCATATGTTCTCGTATTTCAATAGAAAGAAGAACATATATTCTCATATATTAAACAAAAAGAGGTTAATAGTGCAAGATATTAAAAACAAGAAGTATCGTTTAGTTTTCAATAACAGTGTGTTTTATCGTCCTCGTAATAGATATTAACTAACCAACCATATATATGATTAAAACAAAGACGATTATCTCGGGGGAGATGCTGGAGTGTGAGGTATACCCGGTATGGGAAAGAGACGCAAAGCGGGAAAAGCGGCACAAGATAACAACCCTAGCCCAGCAGAAGGTGAATCATAGGAACACGGTGAAGCGGGTGATCCGGTTAATCAACACCAACTTCACCAAGAGAGATATCTGGATGACATTGACCTACAAAACAAAGCCATCAGAGGAACAGGCAAAAAAGGATATCCAAAATTACATTAGAAGGCTAAAGCGGCGGGTAGATCATCTAAAGTATATCTATGTGACAGAGACGGGAGAGAAGCGCATCCATCACCATATTATCTTAAACGTCGAAGACCGGGATATGGCTGAAGGGCTATGGCATTTGGGACGAACGAATGCCAGACGGTTACAGCCGGATGATTATGGGTTAGAAGGGTTAGCGAGATATATCACCAAAGAAAAGAACACAGCGGATAAAAGATATACCTGCAGCCGGAACTTAGACAAACCCATTGTCTATGAAGACAAGACCATGTTCACCAGACGGGATACAGACAGAATTGTCCGTAACGAGAACAAGGCAAGAGAGTTATTTGAAAGGATGTACCCGGGATATGTGTTTCGAGACCTACAGATAACAGATTCGATAGTCATATCCGGGTGGTATATCTATGTACGGTTACAAAAGCTATAGATGGAAGGTATTTAGTGTCATATACTATAACTAAAACAAAAGCATCAGATGAGCCTTTGTACTCGCCTGATGCTTATAAGGTTTAATTAGCTAGTGCTAGACTAAGCAATATTAACGTTTACTGCTCTGAGTTTTCGACTGTCTTTTGGATCGGCTTCAGTTTCAAAAGTGACTTTCTGACCGTCATCTAAAGACTTGAATCCATCAGTTTGGATAGAAGAAAAATGTACAAATACATCTTCTCCGCTATTGTCATCAGTGATAAAGCCGAAACCTTTTCCAGCATTAAACCATTTTACTGTACCGTTATTCATCGGGTACCTCCATAAAAATTGTTTTGCACCCAGAAAAACAAAAACTCACATGATTATGCAAATCAATCAAAGGCATTAATTCGCAACACGTGAGAATAAAGTAATTATCTTGAATACCCGGCAACTATAGCATTGTATATGATAAAAGTCAACAAAATATTTTATTAATTAGCGGGACGGTGAGAGTTGAAATGTTGTGCATGCATAACCATGCGATTAAGACACTAAAGGAGGCGCACCCCAAAGACAGAGACCAAAAAACTTTCTTCATATACCATAGTTTCGTTTATAAATAACGACGTGGCAGCGTGTGCAATTGATTCACATGATACAAACCAATTAACCAATGAAACGGGATAAAGACACAGAATCGCTATACCCCCCTCATCCCGGGTATATCAAAATGCGTCCGAAACCGTTTGTGCCCCTCCGTGTGATACATGCCTCGCGCACGTGACCCCCCCCTCCCCCTAGAAGGGGATAGAAATCGGTCAGTCGAGCGAATGGGAGGATATCGGATATGCCTTGGAGTATTCGGAAGGTAGTGTTTTCGGATATACGGCAATACCACAATAAATGGTTTGTGCTGAAAGTAACTTTGTTACGGATAAAATACACGAGAGAGAGTATGGTATTATCCAGACCAAACGATAGGATGATGTATATGGACAAGCAAAAGATGGACAGAATGGATAGCACACAACGACTAAATATGATTGGTATTGACAGAATTATGGAAGTGCTTGATATTAAACCCGACGACGAGATTATGGATGTAGGCGCATGTACCGGGGCATTCTCTCTGCCGATGGCAAAAGAAACTAGTCAAGGGCATGTTTATGCGATTGATGTTGATGATGAACCGCTAGAGGTTCTTAAGCGTAAAATACTCAGAGAATCAATTGACAACATTGTGCCAATTCATGTGGATAATGACTTGACAAAACATCAACACGATGTTTTTAATTCGGGAATTGATATTCTTGGTGTTGAGGAAGATAGCGTAGACAAAATATTTATGTGTACGGTGCTTCATGAGATTGAGGACAAAGAACGATTCCTGGAGATATATCATCAGTTTTTAAAACCGGATGGCAAAATCTATGTCGTTGAATTTGGAAACCGTGGGAACGCGGCCAATCAAAATCAACATGGAGGCCGTGGGTCTTTAACAGAGGAGGATACCCTGTCGTTCTTACAAAACGCAGGCTATACCAAACCAAGGATCATTAAGATCAATGAGATGATGTACATGGCTGTGGCAGAAAAATAAATATATAGAATTTTGAAAGTGAGCAGTCTAAGCCAGCCAAAGCTGTGATATGATGGCGCTTCCGTACGTAAATACACTAAAACGCATTTAATAATGTGTTTTATTTATTTGTATCTTTCTTCTAAGGGGTGGGGGCGTGAAAAAGTTTAGGGAAGACAAACGGAAACCGTTTGTGCTCTCGCCCGTGAAAAAAATTCCCTAAATGGCGAAAATTTTTTTATAAGCGGTCCTATTCATCTCAATTTTCACTTCTTATCGAACAAACTATTCACATCATCGCATGTGTCGCGCGACGTGCCCACGTGTGCGCTGAAAAGGAAAGGGTGGGGCAGTTGCATGACTCGGCGTCAAGTTTTATATGTGCGGGGATTTGAAGGAATGGAAAATCTTTGTAACGAATGATATAATATTTTTAATATTTTGCAGAACAATCAGATTATAAATACAGAAAATTGGAGTACACGATGGTTACCGGCGATTTTAAAAACAAGGTTGATCGAATTTGGGAAATGTTCTGGACAGGCGGCATCACCAACCCGCTTTCGGTCATTGAGCAATTTACTTATCTACTGTTCATTAAAAACTTGGATGACAGGCAGACAGAACTTGAAAGTAACGAGACAGTTGGCATCCCGACGGACACTTCAAAAGTATTTGATGAAAGTGTACAGCACTTACGGTGGAAGAATTTTCGACAGTTATCCGCCGAACAAATGTATGAAGTGGTATCGGGAGAGGTGTTCCCGTTTATTAAGGATTTACATACCGATAAAGAATCTGCATTTAGCAAATATATGAGTGATGCCATTTTTATGATTCCTACGCCACAGATGTTGGAAAAGATCGTGACTGGGATTGATGCGTTGCCGATGAAAGGCAAGGATGCCCGCGGGGATCTATACGAATACATGCTGTCCAAGCTCACCACCGCAGGCACGAATGGACAGTTCAGGACGCCGCGGCATATCATCGGAATGATGGTGGCGCTGACAAAACCCACGCGAAAAGACATCATCTGTGATCCATCTGCGGGTACAGCGGGATTCCTGGTGGCGGCGGGTGAATACCTGAATGAAAATGACGGCACGCTGTTTAATAAAAAAGAGGATAAAGAGCATTACCACAACGACATGTTCTTTGGGTACGATATGGACCGGACCATGCTCCGCATCGGCGCCATGAACATGATGATGCACGGGGTGGAGCGCCCGAACATCGCCTATAAAGATTCCTTAAGCGAACAGAATACAGACAGCGAGAAGTACTCGCTAGTGCTGGCGAATCCGCCGTTTAAAGGGAGCCTTGACTTTGACAGCGTATCGGCCGATCTTTTAAAAGTGACAAAAACCAAAAAGACAGAGCTTTTATTTCTGGCGCTGTTCCTTCGCATCTTAAAGAAAGGCGGACGCTGCGCATCCATCGTACCAGACGGGGTGCTTTTCGGTTCCTCCGGCGCGCATAAAAGCATCCGGAAAGAACTGGTGGAAAACCATCATCTGCAGGCGGTCATCAGTATGCCGAGCGGCGTGTTTAAGCCGTACGCCGGGGTTTCCACAGCCGTACTGTTGTTCACAAAAACGGGCGGCGGCGGGACCGACAATGTTTGGTTCTATGATATGCAGAGCGACGGATTCAGCCTGGACGATAAACGGCAGGAACTGGACACCAGTGATATTGACGATATCATCGAACGCTTCGGCAACCTTTCCAGTGAGGCCGATCGCAAGCGCACCCAGCAAAGCTTTTTGGTTCCCAAAGCCGAGATAGTGGCGAATGATTATGACCTCAGCCTGAACCGTTATAAGGAGATTGAATATGACGAAGTCCAGTACGATGCCCCCGATGTGATTCTGGGCAAGATCAAGGCACTGGAGAAGGAGATTGGAGAGGGGCTGGATGAGATAGAGAGGATGGTGTAGATGACAGTTGAATTGTGGGTTACAATTATTGTTGGACTAGCGGGAATTTTCATCGGAATCTTTGTCACGTGGTTTTTCACAGCAAGGATGAAAATCAGATACAAGATGAACACAACAATTGTTATTAGCAACAAAACGGGGCATGAGAAAATAGGCATTACGTACGATGGAGGTAAGGTGGATAGGCTTAGCCATACCTTAGTCAATTTTAAGAACACAGGGAACCATGAGGTACTAAAAAAGCGTATAACTGGTAATGGAATTGAGATTTCTTTTGATGACCAAACGCGAATATATGAAGCAGGCCTTCAAGACATTTCTCAAGAGGAAACAGCAGTGCGACTTAGCAGGAATAAAAATAACGGATTACTTGTAATGTTTGACTTTCTAGAAAAGACAGATAGTTTTTCCGTGAATATTTTACATGATTCTGAAAATAACCCAAAAGTGAGTGGCAAGATTATTTCCTGTAGATTATTTGAAGATGATAATGGAAATAGATTTTTAACAACAGTAGTTGTATTATTTTGGGTTCTTTTTGGAATATTTTCTATTGGCTATATCATTTATATGATACCTGAAGTTAAGAGCAATACAAATACTTTATATTCTATTGGATTTTTTAGCTTAATTCTGATTAGCATTGTCTGGGCATTTTTAAAATCATTTATTGATTATCGAAGAAATATGAGGACAGAACGAGAAAAAAGGCATGACGAAAACTGACATGAAAGAAATAGAAGGGGCTTTTAAATTTATTAGAAATGGGAAAAGCATTAAGCAATACGGACAGGAAGGATATCCCATTACAAGAATCGAAACCATATCAAATGGTCAAATTGACATGTCAAGATTAGGATATGCAGATATTCATGATACTATTTTATATGAAGATTATCTGCTAAAAAAGAATGATATTTTGATGTCGCATATTAACAGCGAGAGTCATCTTGCAAAAACTGCTATCTACAATTTCAATGATACAATCATTCATGGTATGAACTTGTTGTGCCTGCGGCCAAAACCTGAAGTGCTTATCGGTAAATATGCATTTTATTATTTCAATAGCAAGACTTTTAAGCGACAAATACCTAAGATTATTAAGAAGTCTGTAAACCAAGCGAGTTTTACAGTAACGGCTTTAAAAAAAATAAAAATCCCCCTTCCCCCACTCACCACCCAGAAAAAAATCGGGATCCTGCTGGACGCTGCGCAAAGCCTAATCGACAAGCGAAAACAGCAGATTGCCCTGCTGGATGAGTTGATTAAAAGCACCTTTTACACCATGTTTGGCGACCCGGTGACCAATCCGATGGGGTGGGAGAAAATTGAACTGTACAATCTGAACAAAGAGGGTCATAAGATATCTTATGGCATTGTTCAACCAGGCAATAACGTTAAGAATGGTGTACCTATTGTTCGACCAATTGACTTAAAAAATGGAGAGATTGATATATCTACATTGAAGAAAACAACGGTAGAAACAGATAAAAGATATAGAAAAACACGACTTCGCGGCGGTGAGATTATCATAGTTGTTTGAGGAACTACTGGAGATACCTTTATTACGGATAAGCGATTTGAAGGTTATAATGTTACGAGAGGCTTAGCGGTGATTCGACCCAAAGATAGCATAAACACTGTATACTTGAATAGCTTTTTGAACTCAAACGGAGCTCAGCTGCATATTCAAGAAAAAACCAAAGGCGCAACGCTACGCCAAATTAATATGGAAGATGTAAGAAAAATCGGTGATCTCTTACCACCCATCGCCCTGCAAAATCAATTCGCCGAAAAGGTGCAGGCCATTGAGGCGCAAAAGGCTAAGATGCAAGAGGGACTGAAAGCGATGGAGGAGTTGTTTGGGAGCTTGATGCAACGGGCGTTTAACGGGGAGATTGAGTGATGAAATATAGAATAAGAAAGTTCTTAACTGAATTTAAGGGCTGGAAAGGTATCATTTTAGTTATTGGGGTTTTAGTATTTGCTTTGAGTCTTTATTTTTCTTGGAGCCTTACAGTGAATAATCCTTGGGCATCAAATATATTTTTAGGTAGTGGCGTGACTGTAATTTTTGGAATTGTGTTATCGGTTGTTTTTAGTTATATAACAGAAAATGCTGCACGAACAAAAGAAATGAAAAGAGAGATATTTAGCTTGCTTGAAAGAATAGTAGACGCCAAGAGTAAAATAACATTAGCAAGAATAAACAAAAACGCAAGTCAAAAAGAAAAACTTCTTCTGGTAGCAGATGCATTAATGGTACCGAGGTTATATACAATACAAGAATACTATCCTAAATTTGCGGAGAAGTATTATTCTTTTACAGAGACCATTACGAAAAAGACAATAATAATAGAAGAGAACAACGCTCGGATTGATTACGAGAAATGCCTAGATATTTTACAAATGCTTTATGAGGAAGTATCGGTATTATATAAACTCTATTGCCAAGAGTACGGATATGGCAAAAAAGAGCCTATAGAACATTCTTCAAATAAAGATATTGAAGATGCAGGGATATTATATAGCCAACGTAAAAGAATGTTTAAGAAAGGGGAATAGCGAAATGGCGGCATACAAACAAATTCAAGCGTATATTAAAGAGAAACACGGGCTCACGGTGAAATCTTGCTGGATTGCGCATATGAAAGAAATCTGCGGGCTGCCGGTGAAGGTTTCTCCCAGACGCTATGATGTTAATGTGCGCCAGGTGCCGTGCCCGGAAGATAAACAGCCGATTATTCGTGAGGCATTTAAGCATTTCAGAATGATTTGATATGCGGTTTTAAATGCATAAACATATAATATGCGTATATAATAGCATAATATTACAATATGCAGTTGAAATAGCATAACGCTAAGCGTATAATAAATGTATGCGAGGTGATTTTATGTATTGTGCGATAATTGGTGATCTGATTGGGTCTAAAAAACTGAAAGATCGGTCTGTCATCCAAAGCAAGCTGTCAGATATATTAGAAGCGATTAATCAAGAGTACTATCAAGATATACAATCAAAGTTTTTAATCACCATTGGTGATGAATTTCAAGGCTTACTATATGATACGGGCGACTTTTTAAGTATCATTAAAAAAATCAAAATTGAGATATATCCGATTAAACTGCGCTTTGGTGTAGGCATTGGGCAAATCTCAACCGAGATTAAAAATGTGTTTGCGATTGGCGCAGACGGTGATGCTTACTATAGCGCGAGGGATGCGATCAACCAACTGAAAAAACAAGAGAACGAAAAGGAAGGCCTTTATTCGGACGTAAAGATCAATGTTGCTAAAGGCAAGCTCTCAATAGGCTTCCAAAAAAAAGACGGCGTTGATACCGATATGATCAATACTGCTTTAAGTGCCTGCAGTTTTATAGAAAAAAAGTGGGGAGAAAAGCAGCTTGAGGTCATACGGCTGAAAGAAAAAGGGTTAACACAAACGGAAATCGCACAAAAAATCAATATTGAGCAATCCAGTGTCCATAGACGGCTGGATGCTGCCGGATACTATACGTATACGAAATGCCTTGAGCAGATCAAAGATTATATTGCGAAAAAAGGGTGGTAGAAGGTTTGAACAGTGAATTATTGATCATCTTACTTATTGCGCATGTTTTAGGGGATTTTTATTTTCAGCCGCAAGCGCTTTCTGATAAAAAGAAAGATAGCTATTCGCATGTGATGCTCCATAGTTTAATTTATGCGGCGCCAATTCTCCTGCTCTTTATGTTTAAGCTGAACTGGGCAGTGCTTTGGGTAGGGCTGATCTATATATTTGCTCACTATGCTATAGATACGCTTAAATATTGGATTGAAACAGCAAAGAATACGGTGTGGGTCTTTGTATTTGATCAAGTTTTGCATGGGCTAAGCCTGTTTATACTGTCTGCCATATTTAAAACACTGGTGGTGTATCCGACGTTGATTTCACTTTTAGGTTCGTTGGGGATAACGTTTAGTATTTTAATAAAAGCCATCTTGCTGATGTTAATCGTATTAAAGCCTGCCAACATCACGTATAAAAGTATTTTCTCAAACTTTAAACCGGTTTCTGGTGAAGAAAGTGAATTGAAAACAGGCGCGGTTATTGGTAACCTTGAGCGCTTGCTTGTTCTGTTCCTGTTGATTGCGGGGCAGTATACTGCCATCGGATTAGTCATTGCCGGCAAGTCGATTGCGCGGTATAAGAAGATTGCGGAGGAGAAAGACTTTGCGGAGTATTATTTGATTGGGACGTTTTACAGTATTCTGGCGGTACTGGTGCCGTTTTTGATTTTGTGGTAGAGGGGAAATGATTAGAGGTAAAAGAGAATGAATAAAGATTTAACGAATTCGAGTGTTGATCGAAAAAATATTTTAAATAACAGCTTTGCTTTGGAAGAAATTGAAAAGGCTGCAAATATCAAGGGAATTCTTTTTGAAAAAAAGATTGTGTTTACAAAAGAGATGGTAGCGAACTTCTATGATGTTGATATACGCACTATAGAAAGATATACTTCAAGTTTTTCTGATGAACTTAAGGACAATGGATATGAGATTATAAAAGGTAAGAGGCTTCGCGAGTTTATAAAAGTAGCTATGAGTTCTTTTGGTACCGACATTAATGTCGGTACCAAAACCACAATAATTGGTATTTATGATTTTAGAGCGTTTCTAAATATAGGTATGTTGCTTGTTGAGAGTGAAAATGCAAGAGTTTTAAGACAAACAATATTAGATATTGTAATTGATACAATAAATCAAAAAACAGGTGGTTCAACCAAGTATATTAATCAAAGAGATCGGGAATTCTTAGGGGCTTTTTTACAGGAAGAGAGCTATCGCAGAGAATTTACGGACGCGCTTCAAGATTATGTGGAAGAAGGAAATTATAAATATGCAAGATATACGGATATGATTTACCAGAGTATATTCAAAGAAAAAGCGCGGGAATATCGGGAAGTGCTAAAACTAAAAGCACAAGACAAGGTGCGCAACACATTTTACTCTGATATTCTTAACTTAGTTGCGTCATATGAATGCGGACTCGCGGGAACAATAAAAAATGAGTATGAAAAGAAAGGAAACAAGTTAACAACATGGGAAGTTGATGAAATATTCAAGGATTTTGAAGATTTGCCTCATTGGAAACCACTTATCAATAGCGGTCGACAGACGATGGCGAGTCGAGACATGGCCTTGAGAGATGCTTTTCATATCCAGTTACAGGAATATATTCAACCGTTGGATACTCAGGAATATAAACGCTTTTTAGGCGCAGAAGGCAACGAAATCGAAAAATTGATGGCAGAAAACGAAGAAGTGCTAAAACGGTTGAAAGAACGCGAATAGTATGGCGTGTTTATATATTACTATTGATGAAGCAAAGCAGATACATAAAATGACGGTCGAGCACAGCGGTGGCGGAGAACTGGGTATCCTTGATTTAGGTGCTCTGGATGCGGTTCTTACTCATATCCAAAACGATGATTATTATCCGGACATCTATGATAAAATTACACATTTGTTTTATTGCGCATGTCAATTTCATTGTTTTGTTGATGGGAACAAGAGAATTGCATTGACGCTAACAACACAGTTTTTATTAAAAAACGGATACTATACAATTGCAAAGGATTTCATGGCAGACATGGAAAACATAGTTTATCATGTTGCGGCAGGAAAGATCAAAAAGGATCTTTTAAGAGAAATAATGCAACTTATACTTGAAGGAACATACCGTGCGAACGAACAGATAAAACTGAAAATACTGAACGCAATTGAAGGATGAAAGAATGCCAAACTTCAGCTTCCTAAAAAACAATAAACCCTTCGTTTCCTTTGCCGAAGCCTGTCTCGAGGCCGAAAAGAGCATGGCGGTCAGCTATTCGCTTACAGCTATCACGGCGCGGCGCGCGCTGGAGCTATCGGTGAAATGGGTCTATACCAACGACCAATCGCTCGAAGTGCCATATCAGGACACCCTTTCGGCGCTGATCTATGATCAGAGTTTTCAGCGATTGATTCCGCATACGCTGTTCGAACCTATTCGGTATATTCATAAACTGGGCAACAAGGCTGTGCATTCAGGATCGCCTGTGCGCAGGGAGCAGGCGGTGCTCTGCCTTAAAAACCTGTTTGCGTTTGTATGTTGGGTGGAATACGCTTATGGGCAGACTTATGAAAAAGGGCGGGTGTTTGACGACAGCCACTTGGCCGACGAGACCGAAAAACGCACCAAAGAAGCGTTGGCCAAGCTATTAAAAAAGTACAAAGAAGCCGACAGAAAGCTGACTGAGATGGCAGCCGAGAATACGCGACTTCGCGAATTAGGTGCGGAACTGCGGCGCGACCATGAAGCTGCCCGCGAGTTTGATGTGGATACCCTGACCGAATGGGAAACTCGCAAAATGTACATCGACTTGGAACTGGAACTGAAAGGCTGGCAGTTTAATCGGGACTGTCTGGTAGAGGTGCCGGTTACAGGTATGCCTTCCGAAAGCGGCGAAGGTTTTGTGGATTATGTGCTGTATGATGACGATAAAAAACCGCTGGCGGTAGTGGAAGCCAAACGTACCAGTGTAAACCCAAAGGTGGGTAAGACGCAGGCGCTGGCGTATGCAAATTGTCTTGAAAAGCAATATGGTGTAAAGCCGGTGATGTTCTACACCAACGGTTTTGAATACTTTCTTTGGGATGATGGATCATATCCGGAACGCCAGGTTTCGGGCATTTACACGAAAGACGAATTGCAGTGGCTAAAATTTAAGCAAAAGAACAAGAAACCGCTTACGAATATTTTAATTAAGGACACCATCACCAACCGTAGCTATCAGAAGATGGCGATTGGGACGGTGTGCGATACGCTGATGAATAAACAGCGCAAAGCTCTGCTGGTCATGGCGACAGGTTCAGGTAAAACGCGCACGGCGATCTCCGTTGTGGATGTGCTGATGCAAAATGGATGGGTCAAGAATATTCTCTTTTTGGCAGATCGAGTGGAATTGGTGCGCCAAGCCAAAAAGCACTTCAAAAACCTTTTACCTCAGCTTTCGCTCTGCAACCTCTTAGACTCTAAGGACAATCCAGAAAGCCGGATGATTTTTTCCACATATCCCACCATGATGAACGCAATTGACGAGACAAAGGGTAAGGACGGACAACTGTTGTTTACCAGCGGACACTTCGATCTCATTATCGTGGATGAAAGTCACCGCAGCATCTATAAAAAATATCAGGCTATTTTTGATTATTTCGATGCCATGCTTTTAGGACTTACTGCCACTCCAAAAAGCGATATTGACAAAAACACCTATACAATCTTTGATTTGGAAGATAATCAGCCCACTTTTGCCTATGATATGGAGGAAGCAGTAAAGGATGGATTTTTGGTACCCTACCATACTATTGAGACCAAACTAAAACTGCCCGAAGAGGGCATTCATTACGACGATCTTTCGGATGAAGAAAAAGCGCAGTTTGAGGATACCTTTGAAGAGACCTTTGAGCAAGGCGTGCGGGATATCAGCGGCAGTGCAATCAACCAGTTCTTGTTTAATCAAGACACGGTGGATTTGGTTTTAAAGGAGTTGATGGCGAAAGGTGTTAAGGTGCAAGGTGGGGATTGCTTGGGTAAAACCATCATCTTCGCCGCTAATCAGAAGCACGCAGATTTCATCATTCAGCGTTTTGACGCATTGTTCCCGCAGTACGCAGGCAAATTTGTGGAGCGTATCTATACCGGGCTTAAATATGTTCACTCAACTTTTGATAACTTTACCGAAAAGGATAAATGGCCGCAAATTGCAGTATCGGTAGATATGTTGGATACCGGGGTGGATATCCCCGAGGTAGTCAATCTAGTGATGTTTAAAAAAGTGCGCTCTAAGTCTAAGTTTATTCAAATGATTGGGCGCGGTACACGATTGTGCCCGGATTTGTTGGGTGTGGGGTTGGACAAAACCGAGTTTTTAATTTTTGACTACTGCAGTAATTTCGAATACTTCAGGCAACCGACACAAAGAAAAGAAACAGGGAACATAAAAACGCTCACAGAAAACCTGTTTAATATTCGTTTGGCTATCGCCAAGGAGCTCCAGCGGCTGGACTTTCAAGAAGACGCCTTGCAGGAATACCGTAATCAGATGGTGCAACAGCTATCAGGCGAAGTAGCGGCGCTAGATGATAAACGCTTTGATGTGAAGATGCGCCTTAGATATGTGCATAAGTATAATAAAGTCAGCGCGTTTAACCAGATCGGAGATACCGAGATTATCGACCTTGAGGACAACATAGCACCGCTGATCCTGCCGTACGATGATGACGAGTTGGCAAAGCGCTTTGACTTTTTGATGTATGCGATTATGTTCGCCTACTTAAAAGGGCAAACGGCATCTAAACAGATTATCAAGGTAGCGTCGACTGCAAAAAACCTATCTAAAATTGGGAACATAGAGAAAGTTAAGCGTCAGGCAGAAGTGATTAAACAAGTACAGATCGAGGACTTTTGGCAGACGGCAGGGTTATGCGACATGGAGAAGGTGCGAGTTGCTTTGCGCGATCTTGTCAAGTATATTGAAGCTTCTAAACAAAAAGACTACTATACAAATTTCACTGATGAAGTTTTAGGGATTATTGAACATTCCGATGTTGTTCAAACAGTTAATCTAAAAAATTATCGTGAAAAAGTTAACCATTATTTAAAAGAACACAAAGACGATATAGTGATCTATAAACTTCGGCATGGACGAACACTTGACGAAGAGGATATTCGGTATCTTGAAAAAATTCTATGGCAAAAACTTGGTACCAGGGAAGACTACGAGAAAACTTTTGCGGATATGCCGCTAACAAAACTCGTATTAAGTCTAGTGGGGCTGGATAGGCGGGCGGTGGAAGAAAAGTTTTCGAAATTCCTTTCAGATGAAAAGTTAAGTCCTAAACAGATGGCTTTTGTAAAATTGATTGTGGATTATATCGCAGAAAACGGGGGCATAGAAAAACGAGTGCTGAATGAACACCCTTTTAACAAGCACGGTAGTGTGACTGAACTTTTCAATAATAGATTGGATGTTATAAAAGGCGTCATAATGACTATTGATGAATTAAATTAAAATTCTTGATTTGCATTCTTATTTGTATCTTAACGCTTATTTTTTAATGTGCGGAGGTAATTGTGAAAAAACAGTTCGAGCTAAATAATCAAGAGAAACAAGTCGCAAAGATACTACTGAAATCCGTAAATGCTATAGGAACACGCACTTATGGAGATATTTCTGCAGAGATGAAACCAGCTATAAATCCACACACGCAATTGCCTAGTATGCTTGGGAATGTAAGCATGTTATGCCACGAGTTGGGGGTGCCGCTATTGTCTGCATATGCTGTTAGCAAAGATACGAATATGGCATCGGATGGTTACTATCGACTTCACTGCGAGATATTCCCTGAGGCAAAGACCAGAAGTAAAATCGAGGTTTGGAAAGAAGAATTAAATAAGGTAAGGCTTTGGGATGACTGGACCCCTTTGACCAATTATTTAGGAATTGAATATGAAACAATTATATCTCCGAAACAAAGAGAAGCGAATATAATGGAACCAGTCTTTGCGGATGAAATTGAGCTAGTTGAAGGAGAAAAAACACAGGTTACGATTAACCATTATGAGCGGAATCCTATTGCAAGAAAAAAATGCATAGAGCATTTCGGATGCCAATGTGGGGTATGCGGTATTGATTTTGGTGAAATGTATGGAAAAAGATTTGAAGGTAAAATTCATGTCCATCATATTAATCCTGTTCATTTAAGTGAAGGAGAAACGATTGTAGATCCAATAAAGGATTTAATTCCTGTTTGCCCAAATTGTCATATGATTATACATAGCAAGAAAGATGGCATATATTCTATTGATACGGTTAAAGGTATGATTCGAAGAGCGAGTAAAGAAAGAACTTAATTGTTTTGCGAAAATTCACTGCTGTTCAGAACAAACTAAAAGATTTATAAGGGTACATATAAAAAGCATACTATTCGTAAAATGACTATTTTGCGAATTAGGCTTAAGCACAACTATTCCAAAATGTGGACTTTTCTGAAAAGTAAAAAGCTCACCTAAAAAACCTCACCATTTGTGGATCCTTGCTTTAATCTTGTTCACTTCCCCTGAGAAAAGTCTAAATATAGGAAAGAGCAGCAATTGCCATATTAGTAAACGCCTTTGATAATAAAAAAGCGTTTTACTAATAGTGCTATTTAATTAAGTTCATATAATATCGAAACAAGCATAACCATTGAACATATAAGATTGACCCGCTCGGGGGAATACAGGGCAAAGAAGCGTGTTTTAAAGCCATTGAAACTTGTCTTTTGCTCAAAAGGCTAGACTTTTTCGAAAGCCCTATTTTAAGTGAGTTCTTAATAAACTTTTGATAATTATAAAAATCTTTGTTATCAATATCAGGAAGGTGCTTCCTGCAAAAGTGCACGAAAACAACGTCAACAGATGGCCGCGGATGAAAATCATCTCTATTAAAATAGTAAACAACAGTAATATCCCAGAATGGTTTAATTAACAAGGACATTTGACTTTCTCTCGGAATGCCTAAGAATCTTTTTGCAGTGCCTTTTTCCAGTGTAATCCAAATATCTGTCGGTGGATTTGGCGTGTTTGTTAATTTTTTAAGGATATTTGATGTAATGCAAAAAGGTATATTCGAAAATACTTTATAACGTTCCCCTTTTGGCAATTGGAATTTAAGGAAATCTTGATTTATTAATTTAACATTTTTAAGCTCAGCAAGCTTAACTTGAGATTGATGATAAAGTCTCTCGTCAATTTCAACAGAATAAATCTTTCGACATCTGTTACTTACTGCTCTTGTTAGGTGCCCCTTTCCGGTTCCAATTTCAATGACTATGTCGTCTTTGATTATGGCGCTTATGCGTATTAGACGTTCTATCAAGCGCTTGTTTGTTAAAAAATTTTGTGAAACGGAATAGATGTTTTGCTGGTTATATTTAGTTTTAGGCATGTTGCTATCTCCTGTTTTTTTATTTGCGGTTTGATATTGGCAATAAAAAAACAGGCACAATATTGGATAAACTTTGCCTGCAAGTGTGATTAGTAAAAAACAAAAATAACAATATTAATAGAATAAAACCAATTCTATAATATATTCAGAGCATACAACAATCCACGCACACGACAAATAAAGTCTATCCAAGATAGGCTGTAAATTTTATTGCCGTATTTATCTCATGCGAATAGATGCTGTCATAATAATGCTCCTTTTTCAAGATATAATATAAATGATTATTTTGAAGAAGGCAAGAGCAATTTACTGTATGAACAGTATTGGGCCTAATAATATCAAACAAAATTCCTTTTTTTGAGATACAAGAAACATCGAGATTTGACAAATAATAAGATATTATAATATAATAAGAAAACGTTATACAAAAAACGATATAAAGAGGCTAAACTATCACAATGAGTAACGACAAAAACAATCAAAAAGCTAAGAATGTTACGATTGCAGATGTTGCAGAAGCTGCGGGCGTTTCTTTGGGTACTGTTTCGCGGGTTATAAACAGTAAAGACGGTGTTATCAAGGTGAGTGAAAGAACCACACAGAAGGTTCTGGATGCAGCCAAAGAACTGGGCTATCAACCTAATCCTTTTGCGGCGGCCTTGCGCTCTCAAAAATCAGGCGTTATAGGTGTTATTGTAAGGGACATTAATGATCCGTTTTTACGGCAAATCATCAGGGACGTTCAGGACGAAGCCCATAAAAAAGGAATTGAACTGCTTATCGGACATGCAGAATACGAGCTTAAGACCGCGGAGCGCCAATTGAGTTTCATGGTGAACCATTGGTTCGATGGGCTTGTGCTGCTTGGGAATCTGCCGGGTGATGAAAAAGTAATCAAGGGTCTGCCGAATAGGAATACACCGATGGTGTCTGTTTCAAGCGGATTTGATATGGACTTGCCTTCAATTGATTTTGATAATATATATGGTTCAAGAACTGCGTTAAAATATCTCACCGGGTTGGGACATAGCAGGATAGCGTTTATCGGCAATCAACAGCATGCAGGTGTAAAGCAGAGATTAAGTGAATACGAGAGATATCTCAGTAAAGAAGGTTTACATAACAATAAACAGTATATTTTCCCAGACACGCAAACAAAGGCAGAAGTTATGGAACATACCCGTGCATTGTTGAGTTTGCCTGAACCGCCGACCGCGATTTTCTGCGCTTCGGATAACTTTGCAGTCAGTGCTATTAGTGCGGCATGGCAAATGGGGTTTCAAACCCCTGCGGATATTTCAATAATCGGATATGACGATATTGATGAATTGATTGATGTATTCGTACCGTTAACGACAGTTAAACAATCAACAAAAGATATTGGGAAACATGCGATAGGCCTTTTACAGCAGTTGATGAATGACGATGATGTAGACAATAAGACTATTGAACTAAAACCGAGTTTAATTATCAGGGAGTCTTGCGCAAAGCCTTCTTACGAATAAAGCTCACTATTTTGAAATGGGCAATTTTTTTACTTTTTGATTAAAACGTTATACGTAAAATATTATATCATAAGGATGAATATAACAATGAATAATCAGTTTCCAAAAGGTTTTTTGTGGGGAGCATCAACTTCAGATATCCAAATTGAAGGGGCATCACGTCTTTATGGGAAAGGGGAAACGATATGGGATCGCTATTGCCAAGAGCCTGGACGAATACTGAATGGAGATAACCCGGATATCGCTTGTGACCATTATCACCGTTTTAAAGAAGATATTGAATTAATGTGTGAAATCGGCTTAAAAGCTTATCGACTATCTATATCATGGGCGCGTATTTTCCCTGAGGGAAAAGGGAAAATCAATAAGGCGGGGATCCAATTCTATCGGGCGTTACTGGAATTGCTTATTAGTAAAAATATAAGACCGGTAGTCACATTGCATCATTGGGGATTTCCACAGGCAATGCAGGATATTGGTGGTTGGGCTAATCAAGATATGTCGGCTTATTTTGAAGACTATGCCAGATGTTTATTTGAAAACTTCAGTGATTTGGTCGATACATGGATTACTCATAACGAACCAATCGGTACCAGCTATTTAGGGTATTTCAAAGGCTATGTTGCGCCCGGAGTTAGAGATTTTTATACATCTGTTTTAGTGAATAACAATCTGCTTTTATCGCACGCAAAAGCAGTTAAAGCATTCAGGGCTTTAGGGAACAAAGGAGAGATAGGGATTACCCTCAATTTTCATCCTGCAATACCGGTATCAAATACATTAGATGATTTGGATGCAGCGCAGAGAATCGGGTTATATTTTGACAAATGGTTTGCTGATGCAATTTTTAAAGGAGAGTACCCGAACGAATTAATGAATTATTTTAAAGAACAGAATATAGACATACCGCTTTTAACAGAGAAGGACTTTAAAGAAATAGCTCAACCCATAGATTTTCTAGGAGTAAACTATTATTATCCGCACTATGTCAAATACGATACGAATGACTGGCCTTTTAAAGCTACTTTTAGTCCATACAGTAAAGATAAAAACCATACTTATACTGGATGGGATATATATCCAGAAGGTCTTTATAAAACCTTAAAAACCATTCAATCCGAATACGGAAATAGAAAAATACTTATCACCGAAAACGGCGCGGCGTTCAATGACTACCCCAATTTCAAAGGGGAAGTACATGATTATAATAGGATAGATTTTCTTACACAGCACATACAAATGGTGAAGAAATGCATTGATGAGGGACTGGATATTAAAGGCTATTTTATCTGGTCATTAATGGATAATTTTGAGTGGGTCTATGGGTACTCACAGAGGTTTGGACTAACTTATATCGATAATATCACAAAAGAAAGAACACTGAAGAAAAGCGCATATTGGTACCGTAAAATTATTCAAAGCAACGGTTTAATTAACGAATGATAACAGAATAATTATAATAAAAACTTGACAAAACATTAAATAGCAGTATAATGAAAACGATATACGTATAACGTAATAATTACTGAATAATTAACTCATATTCAATGAAAAGAAAGTATTTGAGGTAACAGCTTGAATCAGAACAACTACTTACTCAAAGTTCAAGGTATATATAAATCCTTTCCCGGGGTAAAAGCGTTAGATGGCGTTGACCTTGTTGTTAAAAAAGGACAGGTTCATGCGCTGGTTGGAGAAAACGGCGCAGGAAAATCCACATTGATGAAAGTTCTGCTCGGAATTTATAGAGCAGACAAAGGAACCATACACTTTAAAGGTAATGCCGTTGAAATTGAAAGCATACACCAAGCGCTGCATTTAGGGATTTCAATGATTCATCAGGAATTGAGCCCAGTGATGGATATGACAGTTGCTGATAATGTCTTTTTAGGGCGGGAACCCATTAAACCCATTACGCGGTTTGTCGATAAAAACGCAATATGCCGCCGTACTAAAGAATTGTTTGAAACGCTTGATTTCAAAGGTATTACGCCAAGGGCTTTAATGAAAGAACTCAGCGTTGCGCAGATGCAGTTGGTTGAAATCGCAAAATCAGTATCGTGTAATGCCGAACTGATTATTATGGATGAGCCGACTTCGGCGCTGTCCGAAGCAGAGGTGGAAGCATTATTCCGCATTATCCGATCATTAAAAGCAAAAGGGATTTCAATAATTTATATATCGCATAAGCTGGATGAAATATTTAATATTGCCGATGAGATTAGCGTTCTACGAGACGGGAAATATATCGGAACGGATCATGCGACAAACCTCAGCCGTGAAAAGCTAATCCAGATGATGGTCGGGCGTGATCTTTCAAATTATTATCATAAGGAAAAAACGGCTATTGGAGATATTGGATTCGAGGTCAAAAATTTCACAAAAGAGAATTTGTTTCAGGATATTAGCTTTGGTGTACATCGCGGTGAAATTCTTGGGATAGCCGGTTTAATGGGATCAGGACGCACAGAGATTGTGGAAACAATATTCGGAATGCGTGGAATGTATGATGGAGAGATTCTAAAAGACGGAAAGAATATAACTATTAAACAACCGCGGGATGCAATAAAAAATAGAATTGCACTTGTTCCGGAAGACAGGAAAGAGCTGGGATTAATTCTCATTTTGTCGATTAAATATAATATTTCAATATCATATCTTGATCATTTTTCAAATTTGTTTTTTGTTAAAGAAAAACAAGAAACGGCCAGAAGTTCTGAAATAAGTAAAAAACTTCGGATAAAATCAAAAAGCTTAGATACCATCACCAGCACGCTGAGTGGTGGGAACCAGCAGAAAGTAGTCTTAGCAAAATGGCTGATGACGCTGCCCGATGTGCTGATTTTCGATGAACCGACGCGGGGGATAGACGTTGGGGCAAAAGCGGAAATTTATAATATCATGAGCGAACTCGCAAAAGAGGGGAAATGTATCATTATGGTATCATCGGAGATGCCGGAACTGCTGGGCATCAGCGACCGCATTATTGTGATTCATAACGGGCAGATCACCGGAGAACTCAGCCGTGACGAAGCATGTCAGGAAAAAATATTAGATTTAGCGGCACAATAAGGAGAGATATAATGACAGGTCAGCGAGCACAGAGAAATAAAAAAACTAGCGAAAGCGTCTTTTTAAGCAAATATGGCATTTACTTAGTTTTCGGATTAATGATTGTGATCTTATCATTTATTACTGATTCATTTTTTACCGTTAATAATGCTCTAAATGTGTTAAGACAGGTATCCATATTTGGTATGCTGGCGGTTGGTATGACATTTGTGATTATAACAGGTGGTATTGACTTATCCATTGGATCGACCCTGGCATTTGCAGGAATTGTAGCCACCATGATTGCGCACCCGGATCCATATTATCCGGTTATTGTTATTGTACTGCTGGGTATAGCGGCAGGAGGAGTGATTGGCCTGTTAAACGGATTGGTTATAGCCTTTTCAAATGTCACTCCCTTTATTGTGACGCTTGGTATGATGACCATTGCGCGCGGCGCAACCTTAACGGTCTCAACGGGTCGGCCTAACATTAATTTATCCGAGAATTTTCAGCATATCGGACAGGGAACGCTTTTCGGTATCCCGATCCCAATATTTTTCTTGATAACGATTTGTACGATTGGGTTTCTGATACTTCACAAAACGAAAATCGGGCGTTATGTTTATGCAATCGGCGGGAATGAAATGGCAGCAAAAGTTTCGGGTGTAAATATGGCAGCGATTAAAATCTTTGTCTATACGTTTATGGGAATTATTTGTGGATTATCAGGCGTACTGCTTGCGTCCAGAACAAATGCTGGCGCTCCAAATGCGGGATCCGGGTATGAGCTGTATGCCATTGCGGCAGTCGTCATCGGAGGGACACGGCTATCGGGCGGACGAGGTACGATTATCGGTAGTATCGTGGGAACATTGATTTTGGGGATATTGTCAAATGGTCTCGATATTTTAAACGTATCTTCGTATATACAACAGATACTTACTGGAATGATTATCATCGGGTCTGTATGGATCGACCAGATGAAAGCGAAATAAAGTTTGCTGCAGATAAAATAAAAAGTATACGAAAGGAGGCGGATTCTTTTTATAACAGTTGTTTATTTTCAAAGCAACTGGATGTCTGAAGTGAAAATAACAAGGAGGAACAATTAATGAAATCTTGGAAGAAGCTAGTAGCTAGCGCGCTTGCAATACTCATGATTGCGGTTCTGCTAATAGGATGTCAGAGCGCGGTTTCAACTCAACCGGCAGATGCTGATGATTCCGGTGCAAACGAAACAAGTATGCAGGAATCTGAAAGCACTGAGACACTAAAGATTGGGCTTTCGCTGTTTAGTTTGACGGCAGAATATTTGGCTAATCTCAAAGATAATATGCTGGCCTATCAGGAAGCACAGGGCTTAATGGACGCGGTTGAAATTGTCATTTTGGATGCAGAATCTGATGCGGCAAAGCAGCTCAGTCAGGTGGACAACTTGATATCCCAGCAGGTCGACGCAGTGATTCTAGTGCCGTTAGACAGAGAACAGCTTGTTCCGGCAGTACAGGCATGCAAAGATGCAGGGATTCCCTGTATTGAACTAGCGGCAAGTACTGTTGCGACAGATGTCAGAACATCCTACATTGGCTCGGATGATATTGTATCCGGACGCATGTTAATGGAAGCGCTGGCAGAGAAGATGGGTGGCAAGGGTAACCTGGTTGTTCTACATGGAATTACCGGTGTTAACGCTGAAGTCATGAGGCATACAGGTATGCACGATGTATTGAAAGATTATCCTGACATCAAGATCGTAGCGGAAAAGGTCTGTGATTGGGATCGTGCGAAATCGCTAGAAGCTGTTGAAAATTTGTTGCAATCTGATATTAATTTTGATGCAATTTTTGCAGAAAATGATGAAATGGCAATGGGAGCATTCAACGCAGTAAAAGGATCCGGTAAAGAGGCTGACATTATAATAGGTGGCGTGGATGCAATTCCGGATGCACTCCAATCTGTAATCGATGGCGGGCTTTACTGCACGATTTATCAGAACAATAAACTTCAAGCCGAAACTGCCTTAGACATCGCGATTAAAGCAGCAAGAGGAGAAGCTGTTGATAAAGATTATTATATTCCTTATGAATTAGTTACACAGGAAAATGGGGCAGAATACTTAGGAAAATAATCTTGATGCTTATTTTGTGAATATCGCAAAATAAGAAAATCAGTGTAAAATATTCGGCATTAAAAATGCCGAAACATTTTTACACGAAAATGAAAACGTTATACGAGAAACGTTAATTATCTAAGGAGGAAGAATAATGAAAAAAGCATTAACATTTTTACTGATTGTCGCAATGATCGTTATGGGTCTAACTGCTTGCACAACAACAGCAAACGAGACTGCGGCAGAAGAAACACAGGATACCGCTGTTGTATCAGAAGAGCCGGCGGAAGAGAATGCTATTGTTGTTGGCTTGTCCCTTCCAACACAGCGGGAAGATATCTGGGTTCGGCATGAACTGCATATCCGCACAGCTGCAGAAGCAATGGGCGCCACTGTTCTAACGCAGATTTCCGATAATGATGCGGCAAAACAGCAGGCACAGTGTGAGAATTTGCTTTCCCAAGGTATTGATGTTTTGATTGTTGGCGCGCATGACGCGAAAGCCGCAGCTACTATCGTGGAAATGGCACATGCAGAAGGCGTGCCGGTTGTTTCCTACGATCGCTTAATTTTAGACTGTGATGTCGATGTCTATGTTTCGTTTGATAATGTCGCAGTTGGCGAATGCATGGGCAATTGGTTTGTTGATAATGTACCGACGGGTAACATCATTGTTCTGGCCGGTGATCCGCTTGATAACAATGCAAAGCTCTTCAGACAAGGGGCAATGAATATTATTCAGCCAAAAGTGGATGAGGGTTTTTACACGGTCGTGTTAGATCAGAACGTTATGGATTGGCAGGCAGAAAACGCAATGGCACTTGCTGAAGATGCGTTAACCGCTAACAATAATGACGTTGTCGGAATCGTAGCACCGAACGACAGCACTGCCGGCGGCGTTATTCAGGCGCTTGCAGCTCAGGGCATGGACGGCAGTGTACCTATTACGGGTCAGGACTTCGAACTGTCAGCATTGCAAAGAATCTATGAAGGCACACAGGGGATGACGGTATTTAAAGATACGGTTGTTGAAGGTGCGGCAGCGGCAAAAGCGGCAATTGAACTCGCAATGGGAATGACACCTGAAGATATTAATGGTGAAACAGATAACGGCTATAAAGCGGTTCCCTCTGTATTAGCCGAGCCTAAAGCTGTTACAATTGACAATTTAAAAGAAATTGTTGAAAACAGTGGTCTTTATGACTGGGCAGAAGTAACAAAAGAATAGTTAATATCATTTGTTGAAGTACACAGGAGCATTACGCTCCTGTGTACAGATAGAGGGAGAACACAAATGGGCAAATATATCTTAGAAATGAATCATGTAAAAAAAGATTTTCCCGGAGTTAGAGCGTTGGACGATGTTTTTCTGCGTATTAAAAGAGGAGAAATACACGCACTTGTTGGAGAAAACGGTGCTGGAAAATCAACATTGATGAAAATATTAAGCGGCGTATATCCGCATGGGACATATGAAGGGCAAATCCTTTTGAATGATGAAGAACAGATCTTTTCAAATATAAATGACAGCATCAAAGTTGGTCTTGCGACGATATATCAGGAGCTTGCACTCGTTCAGTATCTTGATATTGTTGAGAACATTTTTTTAGGACATGAGATACAAAACAGTATGGGCAGGATCGACTATGAACAGGAATATGATATCGCAAAAAAAGCGCTGAAAGAGGTAGGGCTAAATATTGAACCGGCTACAAAGGTAAAAAACCTTGGTATCGGGCAGCAACAATTGGTTGAGATTGCAAAAGCGATTGTGAAAAATGCAAATATTATTATTTTAGATGAACCCACATCGGCACTGACGGACGAAGAATGCAGGAATTTATTAAACCTTTTAAGGGATTTTCGAAAACGCGGTGTTACCTGTATTTATATTTCGCATAAATTGAGTGAGGTGTTTGATATTGCGGATACAATCACCATTTTAAGAGATGGACGCATGGTGGATACAAGAGATGTAGATAAGATATCAAAGGATGAACTGATTTCACTAATGGTTGGCCGAACGATTTCTCAGCGATTTCCTGAAGTTAAGCACAAACCAGGTAAAAAGGTTTTTGAAATCAGAAACTGGACAGCCTACAATCCAGAACTGCAGGATAAGAAAAAGCTTGACGATGTGAGTGTGTCAGTCCGAGAGGGTGAAGTTGTAGGTATCGCGGGACTCATGGGTGCGGGACGCACGGAGCTTGCATTGTCAATTTTGGGAACCTACGGGCTAAAAGTATCCGGGGAACTTTATCTTGATGAGAAAAAAATTATAAATAAAAATCCCAATGATGCTATTAAGAATGGTATTTGCTATTTAAGCGAGGACCGTAAGGGCAATGGGTTAATACTGGGGATGGATATTAAAAAGAATATTTCGTTGCCTAATTTGTTTAACATTTCAAAATACGGCGTCATTAATGAGAATGAAGAAATAAAGTATGCAGAGAAATATCGCGAGGATTTAAAAATAAAAACTCCATCCATTGAACATGTTGTTGCTAATTTAAGTGGAGGGAATCAGCAAAAAGTAGTTATAGCAAAATGGCTGATGGCGTTACCAAAAGTGTTGATTTTGGATGAGCCGACTCGGGGGATTGATGTTGGAGCGAAATATGAGATTTATAACATAATAAATCAACTGGCAGAGTCTGGAGTCGCAATTATTATGATCTCATCGGAACTGCCGGAAATCATTGGGATGAGCGATACAATCTTGGTTATGCATGAAGGAAAAATCGTTGGAGAATATAAACGCGGCGAAGCAACACAAGAAAAAATAATGCAAAGTGCTATCGGAGGCGAAGAACATGAAAAAACAAGAATCTCTTAATAATTCTAGAGAAAAGAACAAGTCAAAGGGGCTAATAGAGTCTTTGAAGGCGCTTGACGCAAGAAAATATACAATGGTGATTGCCCTATTGGTGATTTGGGGAATATTTGCGTTGCTTACAGATGGGCTTTTTATATCTTCTAGGAATTTATCAAACCTGTTTCTACAAATGTGTTATATCGGCATATTAGCATCCGGAATGGTCTTTATCATGGTAACAGGAAATATTGATATTTCTGTAGGTTCAGTGGTTGGCTCTCTGGGTGCGCTCGTGGCAATATTAATGATTAAAGCTGACGTCCCTCCAGTATGGGCAATAATAATTACCATTGTTGCTGGCACTTTGATTGGGGCGTGGCACGGATATTGGATTGCTTATCGGGGAGTTCCGGCAATGATCGCGACATTGGCGAGCATGACCGCTTTCAAGGGGGTCACATTGGGATTAACGGGCGGCGTAACAATCTCAGGATTTGACGATGCATTTAAGGCGATTGGACAAGGAACACTGCCAAGTCTCTTTTCGGATAAAAATGATACAAGCATAATGATAACCGCACTCTTTATTGGCATATTCATCATTGCAGATATACGCAAAAGAAGATCCCGGGTGAGATATGGATTTGAAGTGTCAGGGCTTGGCATATTCGTTTTGAAAGAATTAATCATGGCGGGTGCTATTGCAGCAGTGGGCTACATCATGATCAGCTATAGAGGGATACCATATGCGATATTAATCATGATTGGTGTTGCTGTTTTGTGGACATATATATCGAATCGAACTTCATTTGGCCGTTCTATTTATGCAATTGGCGGGAACAAAGAAGCTGCACGATTTTCCGGAATAAATATTAAAAGAAATTTGTTAATCATGTATTCGATGATGGGATTTTTAAGTGGGATTGCGGGATTGATATTAACGGCACGGCTCGCGGCGGCAACCACAACAGCAGGCTATTTATTTGAAATGGATTCAATTGCAGCAGCTGTTATCGGCGGGACCAGCCCGGCTGGCGGAGTGGGCACGGTATTTGGCGCAGTCATTGGTGCTTTGGTAATGGCGAGCTTAGACAATGGAATGAGCCTTTTAAATGTTGATATTCTTTATCAATACATTATTAAAGGAATGGTTTTACTTATTGCGGTTGCTATTGATGCTGCCTCGCGATCAAAAGGACAGTAGAAAGGATGATGTGTATGCACCAAATAAATTGTCAGAAATTAACCATTGAGGCATTTAGAAAATATGGCGATTTCAGTGATTTTATAAATCCTGATGGAGAAAAACTAGGTGAAGCACCCAGCGAGTTCTTCAGAGACAGGATGCAGGTAAAGCTTGGAAAAACCAACATCCTATCGCTGTCAGCATTAAAAGTATTGCAGCGCCCACTTGTCATTGACTTACTTGAATACCATAACTACTGCGGCGAAGCAATTCTGCCGATTGATGCGGATATCATTGTTCAGCTTGCACCAGCAACAGCAAAAGGTCAGGTGCCGTATGAAAAGATAGAGGCGTTTTATGTCCCTAAGGGAACAGCCATTACAATCAATCCCGGTATCTGGCATCATGCGCCGTTCGTTATCAATGCGGAACAAGCACACATTTTCTGTATGCTTCCTGAGAGAACATATGAAAATGACGCTAACGTTATTGATATACCAAAACAAAAAGTAATTGAGATTAAATTAAATAATAAAGCACAATAAGGAGGAATTGATATGGCAATCGTATCAAGTTATTTTGGCAGGTATCCATGTGAGCCGGATCAAAAGAAGCCGGTACATATAACAAAGGAGAAAATGATTCATTATATTTATACTCCTGAGGATCCCCACAACAGTGATTTAAATTGGATGTATGCAACAACAGAAACGATGTTCTGCGGCAGGTACCATCTGGCCCCGGGCAGCTCGTTTACACCGCCGGATGTTCACGCGGGTGACGAATACTATTATATGTTAAAAGGCACTGCTACCATGCTGAATCCGGATACTGGACAAACTGTGGAAATAAGCAAAGGCGAAGGTATTAATCTGCCAAAAGGTGCGGCACACAAAGCATACAATTTTAAGATGGAAACAGCCGAAATTTTATATGTGATTGTTCCGAGCGTATGGGAAAAAAATGAATCCGGCCCGCCGCCATATGATGAAACAAACATGGCGCTGTTGAAATAGCATCGGAGAGGAGATTTACATGATTAAAGGATTTGGACAATGGCCGAAAGACGGTCAAATGTTACGAGATAAACAAGAATTTGCAAAAGTAACAGAAGAGAATAAATTGAGGACAATACATGGCAAAACGTATCCTGTTCCCGTTAACTTTCTGTTCAGTACAGACTTAGGCCATATGGGAGAAATTATCATTCCGTTTGGCGGCTGTGGTGTTCGGGCGATGGAAGCCATGTCAATCAAAGGGGACGCATCCTTTTTTGTAGAGGAAGGACCGATTACTTTTTTCTTTCCGGACACACAGGATACGTATTCCGTAGAAAAAGATGAAGTGATGTTTATCCCTGCGGATACAATCTTTCAGTGTATCAATTATAACGATAAGGTTGTTAAAACGATTTTTTCTGTCGGGGGGAAAGACTTCTAGACAGAGTAAAAGGATTAGGGTATACATTTTGACTATGTCGGGTATACCCCTCCTTCCTTTAGACGAAATTGTGACGTAATTTGAGGTTGATTATGCAATATGATGTGATGTGTGTCGGTGAAATGGTAATTGATTTCACGCCAGGACAGGAAAAAAACTCATATATTCGAAACGCAGGAGGAGCGCCGGCGAATGTTGCGATTGCGCTGTCTCGTTTTGGATGCAGAGCAGCGTTTTGCGGCAAACTGGGAAATGATGATTTTGGCAGATACCTGCTGGACTTATTGAAAGAAAACGGCGTTAACGTCTTATTGGATAAACTTACAGATAAGGCTGTCACAACGATGGCTTTTGTATCGTTGAAAGAAAGCGGCGAACGATCATTTACTTTCGCACGAAAGCCGGGTGCGGATATGCTGTTAAAACCGGAGGATATCAGCGAAAGCTTTATAGAGAATGCAGCTATTATTCATGCCGGATCATGTTCATTGTCAAAGAGTACGGCAAGAGAGGCAACCCGATTTGCCATAAGAAGAGGTATACAGCATCATAAATTGATCAGCTTTGACTTAAATTACAGATCGCTGTTATGGGACGATAATGCTGATGCGCGTAAACAGATTGAAGCGGTACTTCCCGATATAGATCTCTTGAAAATATCTGAAGAAGAAGTCTATCTGGTCGGCGGTGATAATCGAATACCAGAAATGATGAAAACGAATGATATCGCGGTTTGTGTTTTAACTCGAGGCAGTGATGGCGCAAGCCTTTATTACAGCGCAGAGAGATATGACATTCCGCCGGTTCAAGCAACAGCGGTTGATACCAATGGCGCTGGCGATGCGTTCTGGGGCGGCTTCTTAGCCACACTAATTGAAAAGGAAGTTAAATCTGTCGGTGATCTTGATATAGGTGTGCTTTTAAAAGCTATGCAATTCGGGACCGCGGCAGGCAGTATCGCAGTGAGACAATATGGCGCAATACCGTCGCTACCGAGAAAACAGCAGGTGTTGAATGAATTAATGAAAAGGAGTGGTTGAATGCAGCGTGTGTTTAATAATAAATGCCTCTTTGCACCATCACTGATCTGCCTTGATTTATGCAACCTTGAACAACAGGTAGAAGAAGTTAGCAAAAGCGGAATCGATGTGCTCCATGTGGACATATTGGACGGACGTTTCAGCCCCAGTCTTCCGTTGGGAATAGATACTGTGCGCCAGTTAAGAAAAAAAACCTCGCTTGCTTTTGATGTGCATTTGATGGCTGAGGAAAATGATTTTTTTATAGACGAGCTGCTTAATATTGGCGTACAGCAATTGACCTTTCATATAGAAAGCGAGAAGCATGTCGAACGTCAATTAAGAAGAATAAGAAATGCTGGCGTAAGAGTAGGGGTTGCTTTAAAACCCGCAACATCGCTAGCCAGCCTTGATTATGCAATAGAATTATGTGATGTCGTGATGCTGATGCTGATTAATCCGGGATACGCGGGCATGGGGAATGAAAGCCAGGTGGCCTATACGGAGCGAAAGATTACAGCGCTGAGAAATATGATTACTGCGAAAAAACTGACGACGAAAATAGAAATTGATGGACGTGTATCCAAAGAAAACATCGCAGCGTTTGCGCCCGAGCTAGTTGATATTTTTGTCATCGGCAGTACGTGCTTGAAGAAAAATGCAATCGACAAGAGTATAGCGGAACTTTTTAAATTGAGGCGTACGCTGATAGGAGAATGAGAAATTGGATGAAAAAACATTGTTAAAACATGTTGGAAATATGCAGCAGGTTGCCAGCGTCCGCCAGGTAGTCTATACAGAAGGCCGCGCCGGTGGAATGAAAGCATATGAAGTAAAAAACGGATTGATGCGCTTTCAGGTTCTGGCTGATAAAAGCCTGGATATCGGTGATTTCAGCTATAAAGGAATCAACATGAATTTTCTCTCCAAACCGGGTTTGATGGGGAGAAATCATTTCGACACCAGCGGGCAGGAGGCGCTTAGAAGTATCATGGGCGGATTATTTTTTACATGCGGATTTGAGAATATCTGTCCTCCGTGTATTGATGACGGCGTCGCATACCCGATGCATGGGCGCATCAGGACAACACCGGCTGAGCATATTTCTGCGGATGCGTACTGGAAAGACGGGAAATATCAAATAGCAATCAGCGGAGAAATGCGTGAGGCTGAATTATTTGGAGAAAACATGCGGCTTAGGCGTACAATTGGATGCGCCTACGGTGAAAAAACAATACAAATTAAAGATGAAATTAAAAACTGTGCATTTCGTACGGAACCGCTGATGCTGCTTTATCATTTCAATATGGGGTATCCATTACTCGAAGAAGGTGCCAGACTTATTCTGCCGTCAGTTAAAACAACACCGCGTGATAACCATAGCCGAACAGAAAGCTGCTTAAGTATGGACGCACCTCTTGATCAGGCAGTTGAGCAGGTTTTTACACACGAGCTTAAAGCTGATGCCAACGGAGATACGTTTGCAGCATTGGTTAATGATAGATTGCAGCTGGGACTAAGGCTTACCTTTAATCAAAAATATTTACCCAAGTTCATGGAATGGAAGTCGATTGCCTCGGGTGATTATGTTGTCGGATTGGAACCAGCGAATGCAAGTGTTTTAGGGAGATTGCATCAAAAAGAAGAAGGACTTCATATGCTGGAACCGCTTGAAACTGAGGAAATTGTGCTGGAAATTACTATTCTTGACGGTATTGACGATATTGCCGAGATAGATAATCATGCAGCACAGCTAATAAAAGCTTAGCAAAGGAGAAAGACGATGAAACGATCAGAAATCAATTTTCAGATTAAAAAAGCCATATCAATCATAGATTCACATGGATTCAAACTGCCCCCTTTTACACAGTGGACACCGGAAGAATGGAAGGGCAAGGGCCATGAGTATGATGAGATTCGTGATAATATGCTCGGCTGGGATGTGACGGATTACGGACAGGGAGAATTTGATAAACTCGGTCTTGTTTTAATTACCATCCGAAATGGGAACCAGCATAAAAGGGATGTGTATTCAAAGGTATATGCGGAGAAAGTTTTTATTATTCAGCAAAACCAAGTGTCACCCATGCACTTTCACTGGTCAAAGATGGAGGATATCATCAACCGGGGCGGCGGCAATTTACTAGTTAACTTATATAATAAAACGGATGATAATAAATTAGCGGATACTAATGTCATAATAAAGCAGGACGGCAGGGCTTATGAAATTGCTGCGGGAGCCAGCATTCGTTTAACACCGGGTGAAAGCATATCCTTAGAGAAAGAAGTATTTCATGAAATTGTGGTGGAGCCGGGAACTGGAGATGTATTTGTAGGTGAAGTGTCGGAATGCAATGATGATAATACCGATAATTATTTTCTCGAACCGCTTGGCCGCTTTCCGGGTGTTGAAGAGGATGAACCGCCATTTCGCCTGCTTTGCAACGAATATCCAGCGGTCAAAGATAAATAGGAGTATCGGATATGAGAGAACAAAATGAATTATCGCTGATTATAAATGAATTGCAGAATGTGCTTGAACGAATAGAAGAAGATGAAATTGAACAGTTGGTAAATGCGATTGTAATTGCAGATAAAGTATTTGTCACCGGAGTCGGACGCGTTTTGCTTTCGATGAAATCCGGTGTTAAACGTTTGAACCATCTTGGCGTTAAAACATTTTATATTGGGCAGATTGACGAGCCTGCAGCGACAAAGGATGATTTGCTGATTGTGGCATCAAACAGTGGAGAAAGCATTATTCCGGTAGCAATTGCAAATAAGGCGGAAAAGCAAGATGTTAAAATTGCTTATATTGGCGGTAGTAGGAACAGCACGTGTGCAAAAGTCGCTGACTTAAAGTTAATTATTCCGACGGAGAATAAGCTTAACAGTGATGGTATATCTTCAAAACAACCAATGACTACGTTGTTTGAACAATGCTTACTACTCATATGTGATATGCTAGCAATGAAGATCATTAAAACAAAAAACATAGATATTGATGCGCTTTGGGAAACACATGCAAATCTCGAATGATGTACAAGTAAATTCATATTGCATTTTAAAGCAGCATGTCACAAATATGTCACGCGAGATCCAAAACCCTATGATATATAACATGAAAATATGAATTAAATGCTCACGGTTTTATGCTTTTACTGTATAAAATGACTGTAAAAGGGATAGAAAAATACAGTAGGAATTTCAAATCGCAGTTGAGGGCCGTATGAATCATGAGCCATATGGACTTTGTTCTTGTATATGAACCAAAAAAAGCTTTAAGCTAATACTAAGGAACAGCTTAAGCAGTAGTTAAAAGGGAAAAGGCCGCAATTGAGCAGCCTTTTTCTTTTCGTGAGTTATATAGATAGATGTTGTAAGCGCATGCTATATAGTCAGCATACTTTCCCAGGATTTAAAATATCCTTTGGATCAAATACCTGTTTTATGCCCCGCATCAATCCCATCATATCATCGCCGAGAGACTCAGATAAATAGCCGTGCTTGGCATGCCCGATACCATGTTCGCCGGAGATCTGGCCGCCGAGTTCAGAAGATTTTTGATAAAGCTGCCCCATGATGTTCGCGCATTTCATATCCCATACCGAGTCGCTTAAATCGTCTTTGCATAGATAGATATGTAAGTTCCCGTCTCCGGCATGTCCGAAGCTTCGAATTCTGACACCATGTTCGACTTCTAAAGTATCCACAAATGCCATGAAATCGCCGAGAATGGTGCGCGGCACCACCACGTCACACTCGTCCATGTCGGTCGTTGATGTTTTAATGGCTTCAAGAAATGCCCCTCGCGCCTTCCAGATGGATTCCTGGCGTTCCTCGGTATTCGAGATGAACACATCCAGCGCTCCATTTTCAAGGCACACTTCAGCTGCTTTATGGTAAGTCCGCTCAATCTCTTCTTTTGAGTTGCCATCAAAGGTCAATAAAAGATAGGCGTTTGCTGATTTATCAGGAAAGTGAAGCCCCAGGTATTCTTCCGCCGCCTCAATGACCTGACGCTGCATAAATTCAACCGCAGTCGGGTGCGTATGCGATTGCAGGATTTTGGGTACGGTTTTAAAACACTGGCTTAAATCATTAAACGGAACCAAAAGAGATAGCGCCAACGGTGGCAACGGAATCAGCTTAAGCGTTAATTCGGTCACAACGGCCAGGGTCCCTTCTGAACCGATGAGCAAATCTTTAATACTGTAACCCGAACTGTTTTTAACGACCTTGCCTCCGAGTTTGATAATCCGTCCGTCTGGCAGTACGGCGGTCATGCCTAATACATAGTCGCGTGTCACGCCGTATTTAATCGCGCGCATCCCGCCGGCATTGGTCATCACGTTGCCGCCGATGGTGGCAGATTTTTCGCCCGGGTCCGGCGGATACATCATACCGCGGTTAACGGCCTCCTGCGCCAGCGTCATCAAAAGTACGCCGGGTTCGGTGGTTACGGTAAAGTTTTCATCATCCCACTGCAAGATATGGTTCATCTTTGTGAGCGAAAGCAGGATGCCGCCGTGAATCGCGACCGCACCGCCGCAAAGTCCGGTGCCCGAGCCGCGCGGCGTGACCGGCAGATTACGCTCATAAGCATATGCCATAATCTTGGAAACCTGTTCAGTGGATAACGCCTCGACCACCACGTCCGGTGCAAAGATGCCGTAAATAGTCATTTCGTCGTGTGTGAAATCCTCATGAATGGCTTTGCCAGTCAATACATGTGATTCGCCGCATATATCGATTAGCCTTTGTATATCCTTTTGTTCAACCTTGTTATACTGCATAGCTTTCCGCTCCTTTGATGCGCTCGATTAGAGAAGGGACAATGTCATATAAATCACCGATAATCCCATAGTGAGCGATGTCAAAAATCTGTGCATTCGGGTCTTCGTTAATGGCAATAATCTGGTCTGCGGCATTCATGCAGGCGGTGAACTGAATTGCACCTGAAACGCCGCAGGTGATAATCAGCCTAGGCTTGACTGTCCGCCCCGAAAGCCCGATTTGGCGGGTATAATCCGCCCAGCCCTTCTCAACCATCGGACGGGTGACGGCGTATTCACCGCCCAGGAGGTGCGCCAGCTCTTTAATCATCTTTAGGTCGTCTTTTTCTTTAACGCCCTGTCCGGCGACGACCAAAACATTCGCATCTGTGATGGAAGGGACAGCCTCTTTATGGATGACATTGATAGCCTCAATCTTTGAGTCCAGCAGTTCCGGTGCTATCTTTCTGCTGACAATCTTTCCGTGCGGCGCACTTTTTTCGGCGCAATCCATGACTTTATAGCGCACCGTTGCAAACTGCGGCCGTGTATAAGGGGTTACAATCTGTGCCATGATATTGCCGCCGAATGCCGGACGGATTTGGACGAGGTCGGTGTTTTCTTTCATCTTCAGCGTGGTGCAGTCAGCGGTGAGCCCGGTCTTAAAGCGCGTCGCAACGCGCGGGGCCAGAGATCTTCCGATTGAGGTGCTGCCGACCAGCACGACTGATGGCTTGATATCCTTGATTAAATCTTCAAACACATTGGCATAGGTATCGACGGAAAAACGGTTCAGCTTTTCATCGCCATACACATAAACGGCGTCCACGCCGTATTCAAGTAATGTTTTTGGCGTGTCACCGACATTGTAGCCGACCAGCAGACAGTAAACCGGCATGTTCACCTTTGCCGCCAGCTTCTTGCCGATGCCGATGAGCTCAATGGTGACGGGGTGAAGTCTGCCTTCAAAGTATTCAGCGTAGACTAAGACGCCCTGCCACTTCGATTTATCAACGGCAACACGTTCTTCGATAATGGTGATTGCCTGTTCGGGGCAGGCTTTGATACAGAGCTTGCACATCTTGCAAGCGGCGGTGATGGAGATAAAGTCATCTTTCCGCTCCATTGCATCAAACGGACATCCCAAGATACACGCGCCGCACAGGGTGCATTTTTTTTGATCAATATGGATACTGGCCACGGTCATGTCTCCTTAAATATATTTTTCATTCACAAGCAGGTCGAATAACTGCTGTGCGCCGTCGGTTTTACTGTTATCCCAAATCACATGGCCGCTCGCAGGTTCTGGCTGAAAGATGCGCTCAACCTGAGTGGGCGATCCGGTGAGCCCGTAACGCGTATCTGACTTGTCTAAAAGGTCCTTGACAGTCAGCGTGGTGACCGGGCGATTAAGGGTTCTTTTATAGTTCAGGTAAGAAGGCAGCCTTGGCGTATGGATGTCTTTTTCCACCGAAATCAGGCAGGGATAAGGCAGCCGTACAACCTCAAAGCTGTCCTCCATATTTTGCTCAACTACAATGCTGTCGCTGTTGAAATCTTCAACTTTGCTTACCCACGTTACATGGGGGATGCCTAAGTGTTCGGCAACGGCAGGCCCGACCTGGGCGGTGTCGCCGTCCGTGGTCTGCTTGCCGCATATAATCAGGTCAAAATCTCCGATATGCCGGATGCCCCCGGCTAAGGTATAGGACGTTGCCAGTACATCCGAACCGGCAAATTTGCGATCGGTGATTAAATAACCTTCATCAGCGCCCATCATATAGGCTTCTTTGATGACGGTCTCTGCCTGGGGCGGTCCCATTGTGATCACCGCAATTTCGGCATTGGTTTCTGCCTTAATGCGCAATGCGGTTTCCAGCGCATATAAATCATACGGGTTGGTTTTACTGCTGACGCCGTCACGCATCAGCACACCGGTTTCCGGATCAATCTCCACCTGTGAGGTGCCCGGCACCTGTTTAATGCAAACAATGATCTTCACTTATGATTCCTCCACAATGACACCTGTACCGTCCGGAATGATGACCGCATCGGGGTCTTCTTGATTTAATAATTTTGTCGCTTTTTGATAAGCATCTTCAAAGTTATCAGCATGTTCCATCAGCATATCCCGAATCAAGTCCGGGTCGGCATGCCGGGTGACCATGATGATATGGCAATGGTTCTGCACTCTGGCTAGTATCTGCGCTTCCCACTGGTCGGGCAGTGTCTCCTCACGTGCCATACTTAATATGCGTTTTTGCACTGCTTTTGGCGAATCTGCACCGGCGTACCAGCTGTAGAAACCCTCACCGCCGTGGCCGTCAGAACAGGAAGCAAACATGATAATCACACCACCGGGATTGACGCAACGGCTTGCCGTATCAATACCCTTGACCGCCTGATAGATATTTTGGTCCAAAGGATAACCGCCGTTGGATGAAATTACCAAATCAGCCTTTACTGCGGCAACACTGGTATGTGCGCGAACCGACTCACAGCCCAAAAGGTGCGCCGACTCAGGGTGGCCCGCATATGCGCCGATAATTTTTTTATCGGAATCTAATGTTACGTTTAGGATAAACGCCAGTCCCGCTGCTTTTGATGCAAACAGCATATCCTGATGCAGCGGATTATTCTTTACAACGCCGGTTCTGGCACAAGGGTGTGCGATAAATTCGGCGTTATGGTTATACATAATCGTTTGGTTGGAACAGATTCCGGGGAGTATGCTCTTGCGTCCGCCGGAAAATCCAGCGAAAAAATGCGGCTCGATAAATCCTTCGGCGATGACCAAATCCGCCCAGTCAACCAAGGCGTTAACTTCCAATCTGCCGCCGGAAGGGAGGGTTCCCTTAGAAACCATGGCGCCTTTATCGAATGCGTCATGGACGATAATAGCTTCGTTTTGGACAATATCTTCACCGAACTTGCCGACCAGCTCATCGCGTGTAGTGGCGCGATGAAATCCGGTAGCGACCAATACTTTTATCTCAGCATCCGGATTTTTCAGCCGGGCTTCTGCCAGCAAAATCGGCAGAGTAATGCGGCTGGGCAGCGGACGAGTGTGGTCGCTGGTGATGATGAGGATGCACGGCTTGCCTTCTGCAAGATCACGCAGGCGCAAAGTCCCGATTGGATTGTTTAATGCCTGTTTCACAATATCGGATTCTGATACGTTACGTACGCTGTTTTCCTTTGGAATTAAGACTGCCTTGACCTGTGAATCCGGCAGGTTAACCGGTATGCTGCTTTTGTAGTAAGGTATATTGATGGTCATGTTGGCAGCCCGCTTATTGTAGTCTTAAAAATATATTCACGTACACCCTCAAGGTGCTCTCTGAGTGCCTTGCCTGCGGTCTCGGGTTCATGCGCCTTGACGGCCTGATAAATTTTTTGGTGCTCATCCAGCCACCGTGCCGAAATCGCTTTATCTTCGATCAGCTTGGTACGGCTTGTATGGATAGAGGTATAGACAATATAGGAAAGGCATTCCCCGGCCAGCGCAAACGCGCGGTTGCCTGTGGCCGAGAAGATGGACATATGAAAGTCAATATCCGCCCGTTCCGCCGCATACGGATCATTGCCGCGCATGTCCTCCAGCGCGCGCGCCATACCATCAATGGCGTCCTGGCTGCCGTGCACCGCCGCCGCTTTAACCGCCTGCTCTTCTAAGAGCACACGGAAATCCATCATGTCGCCCATGACGCTGACATTCTGTAAAAATAACGGCGCAATGGTGTTTAAAAATGGTGAGATTTGAAAGTCGCGGACGTAAGTCCCGCCGCCATGGCGGACTTCAAGGATACCTATGGTTTCCAATGTGCGAAAAGCTTCCCGAATCGAGGCCCGACTGGTAGACAGCATCTCAGCAAGCGTTCGTTCTGCAGGCAGTTTGTCTCCGCTTTTCAGATCGCCGTTGACAATCAGCGAAATTAATTGTTCGATAATCTGTTGATAAGTCTTTTGACTTGGAATTTTGGTAAAACTCATTTTCTCCTCCTTATGGTAAGAGGTCTGACCAATATCTCAAGTATAGCGCCAGTGCATTTTCTTGTCAATAGTGCGGATCGCACACTTAAGGCGGACTTATAAAAGCCTACATCTTATAGCGAGCATTTCGGCAATGAAAAAATATTTTATGATATTTGATTGATTCATGAAAAAAAATATGCTATCGTAATTGGCATAAGGAGACATAACACTATGAAAGAACATGTCAAACAGAGTATTTCAAAGATTAAGATTGAGTCGGTATATGATACATTAAGCGACAGCGAAAAACAGATTGCCGATTATTTCTTAAACCATATGGACGAGATTATCCATCTTTCTGTCACCGAAACAGCGCAGGCGACCAAGACCAGTGAAGCGACGGTTGTCCGGACGTGTAAGAAGCTGGGGTACGGCGGTTTCTATGATTTTAAGATTACGGCCGCACAGGAGATTTCGAATCCGGTTAAAACAATCTTTGAAGAAGCCGAAGAAACCGACGACAGCTTCACCATCTTTCAAAAAAAAGTGGGGAACGCAATCAGTACATTGCAGTATACGTCTCAGGTATTGGATAAAGACCAGCTCGAAGCGGCTGCTGCAGCAATTATGTCGGCGAAAAAGATTATTGTGCTGGGCAGCGGAAACTCGGCTTCAATTGCGTTGGATGCCGCCCATAAATTTATGCGCGCCGGATTAAACAGCGTTGCATACAGCGATTCACACATGCAGATCATGGCGACGGCAAACGCGGGGGAAGGAGACGTCGTACTCGGCATCTCGCATTCCGGCAGTTCAAAAGACGTAGTGGATGCCATGCGCATCGCCAAGAAAGCGAAGGCCACCACCATTGCGATCACGAATTATAACCGGTCGCCGATTACGGAAATCTCGGATATTATTCTATATACAGCATCTGAGGAAACCAAGTATCATATCGTGGCATTATCATCGCGGCTGGCACAGCTGACGATTATTGATACGCTCTATATTACGATTTCTTTAAAGAACCAGAACGTATCCTATCAAAAGATGAGCGCTATTGAGAAAGCATTGCAGACGAAAAAATATTAAATCCGTGTGGTTTTTTATTTTGCCCTGATGCGAAAAAATATTTCACAAATAGCTTGACAAACAAGAAAAATCATTTTATAATCATGCCATAAAAAATATTTACACTTTAAATGGCAAATGGAAGAAAATATATTTCATGATTTCCATGCCTTGAAAGGGAGTTGGGTATGTCAGATAAAATGAAATTTTTCGACGCGATAATATTAACAGAACTTGAAGACGCGGTTGGCAGACAAAACGTCAAAACGAATTTTGTCGATCAGTTGGTTCATTCCGTCGATTTTTACTGGGCTCCGCGCTGTTGGGTAGACAGGGGCAAAATTCCGAACCTGCCGCAGTACGTTGTTTATCCCGAATCAACAGAAGCGGTGTCAAAGGTTGTGAAAATCGCTAACCAGCATAAGATACCCGTTATACCGTGGGGCGGTGGTTCCGGCTCACAAGGCGGCGCGCTGCCGGTTCATGCAGGCATCATCGTTGATATGAAGAAGATGGATCAGGTGGTTGAGATCAATGAATCCGCATACACCGCTACCGCACAGGCCGGTATTATCCAGCAGAACTTTGAATGGGAATTAAATAAAAAGAAACTTTCAACCATGCACCTGCCGGCTTCAATCGGATGCGCCACGCTTGGCGGCTTCCTGGCCCATAGAGGCACAGGCGTTTTATCCACAAAATACGGCAAGATCGAAGATTTAATCATCAGCATGGAAGTGGTACTGCCGAATGGCGATATCGTTAATACGCTGGCCGTTCCGCGCAATGCCTCCGGTCCGGATCTGAATCAGGTTTTTACCGGCAGTGAGGGCACATTGGGAATCATCACAAAGGCAACCGTCAAGGTGTTCGATTTCCCAGAGTCACGTCAGTACCGTGCATATATGTTTAAGAACATGCATGATGCGTTGGACGCAGGCCGTAAGATTATGACCAAACGTTTGCAGCCGTGCGTAATCCGCATGTATGACGAAGCGGAAACCGTCCATCAGATTGAACGCGTTATGGGCATTAAAAAGGACGGCGCATATCTGGTCTTCGGGTTTGATGGCTATAAGGATATCGTCGACATCCAGATTAATATTGCGGATAAGATTTGTAAAGAAACCGCTACCGAGTGCTTGGGAAGCGAAATGGGCGAGAGCTGGTGGAAGAATAAGTATAAGTTCTTTTATCCGCCGTATATCATGGATCTGCCGGAGGCTTTCGGCACCATGGATACAGTCGCAACTTATAATAATGTAGAAAAGATCTATTGGGCGATGAAAGAAGTCGCGGAGAGCTACGAAGGTGTAAAGTTTATCGCACACTTCTCACACTGGTATGAGTGGGGCTGTATGATGTACGACCGGTTCATCATGCATCCGGATTATGTACCGCAGGATCCGCAGGAAGCGATTTCGCTGTATAACGAAATTTGGTTCAAGTGCATCCGTGCCGCGATCGAAAACGGCGGCGTGTTGAATGAGCATCACGGCATCGGTATTAAGATGGGGTATATGATGAAAGAACAATACGGTCCGGCATTCCAGGTGATACAGGGATTAAAGGACACGCTTGATCCAAATAACATCATGAACCCTGGCAAGATGGGGCTTTAAGGAGATAAAAGATGAATATTAAAGCACAACAGGAAAACATAGACAGATGCAGATTTTGTTTCATGTGCCGCCACGTCTGTACATTGGGGCGCGTGACGAATGAGGAAGCCTTAACGCCGCGGTCTCAGGCACTTGGATTGTCCATGATACTGCGGGAAGCGATGAACTATGATGAAGAATTGGTTAAGAACTTATATAAATGCTGTCTTTGCGCCTATTGCAAAGACTGGTGCCAGGGCGGATGGGATTTTCCCGAAGCGGTAAAGGCGGCGCGGCGGGATATCGTCGAAGCCGGATTAGCACCAGCGTACGTAAGCGCATTAAAAGAAGCGATAATAAAGGATAAGAACGCATACGGCAAACCGGAAGCTGGCAAAGACCTTGCCGCGCTGATTGACAAATACGCAGGAAAAGCTGAAAATGTACTGGTGTTCGGCAGTGACGTCCTGTATGCGATGCCGGAAGCCGGGGAAGCGTTTATCAACATCATGGAAAAAGCAGGAGTATCCTTTACTGTAGTTAAAGATGAAAACACCACCGCGTATGAACTTTATGCGCTGGGATATGCTGATGCAGCAAAAAAATCGGCAGAAACGCTGGCTGACAAGATTAAGGCGACGGGCGCTGGCCGCGTGATCGTCTTATCGCCGGATGTGGAAAGTTTCCTTGCGGGTGACCTGAACGAACTCGGGATTGACCTTGGCGGCGCCGAAATCATCGGCGGTGTAAAGGTGATTGACGAATGGTTTAACGGCAAGAAACTGAGCTTCAAGAAATCTTATAATAAGAAGGTTACTTACCACGATCCAAACGCATTGGCGCGAGAAACTGGGGTAACCGAAGAACCAAGAGCCGTCTTCGCTAAAATTTCCGGCTGTGATTATCAAGAATTAATCTGGAACAAAAATGAAGCGCACTCAACCGGCAGTCAGCTGGCGAATCAAATGTACCCCGAACTGGCAGCAGACGTTGTCGGCAAACGGGTGGAAGATATAAGGGAAATTGAAACGGACGTTGTGATAACATCAAGTGTTTATGATAAACTGGCCTTGGGTCAGGCACTGACCGGCGAAAGAGAAGTCGTGGATTTCTATGTGCTGGTTGGTCAGCTGATATAAACGGAGGATGTTTATGAAGAAACCCTGCATTGCGGTTTTAACCACATGTGATACAAAGGGAAACGAAGCCCGGTATCTGAAAGACAATATCATCAAACAGGGAGTCGATGCGTTGGTGATTGATTCCGGGATACTGCGTGACCCGGTCAATGTGGAACCTGATTTTACAAAATACCAAATTGCGGAGCTGGCGGGGCATACGATTGAACAGGTCATCGCGACCGGTTCCAGGGGTGCGGCTGTCGAAATTATGCAGGTGGGCTTGTTCGAAGCGGTCAAACAGTTGTATGCGGAAGGCCGGATTGACGGGTTGATTGCACTCGGCGGCGCCGAAGGATCGGTTCTGGCCGCAGTTGCGATGGAAGCATTGCCGATGGGCGTACCGAAACTGTTGATTTCCCCGATTGCCTCGGGCAATCATAAGTTCAACGAAATCGTCCGCAATAACGATGCCATGGTCATGCATTCGATTATCGATATTATGGGCATCAACAGCATCAGCAAGGTGATCTTTGATAATGCAATCGGTGCTATCACAGGCATGGTAAAAAGCAGGGCGGAAGCAAAACAGTCAGAACCGGAGAAGAAGCGCATCGGCATAACGATTTTAGGCACTGTAACCGAAGCGGTTAGGAATTATATTGCGCCTCCGCTGGAAGCGGCGGGGTACGAGGTGCTGACATTTCACGCCAACGGCGTGGGCGGAGACTGCATGGACAAGCTGATTGAGGATGACTATTTCGTCGGTACGATTGAGTATTGTATCAATGAGATGGTCAGCATCCATTTCGGCGGATTCCATGTGCCATGCGAACACCGGATGAAAGCGGCGATGGAAAAAAATCTGCCCACGATTATTGTACCGGGATGTGCGGATTTGATTGCACTCGGCCGGGTGGAAACCCTGACTGAAGAGCAACGGGCAAGACAGATGTATCACCACAACCCCGAAATCACTCTGGTTCGGGTGACCCATGACGAAATCAGAACGGTGGCACAAAGCGTTGCCGAACGGATGAATATGAGCAAAGACAATGTCAAACTCCTGTTCCCGATTCGAGGCTTTTGCTCTCAGGATATTGAGGGCGGCGAACTTTGGGATCACGAAGGCGATATGATCTTTTTGGATGTAATGAAGAAGCAACTGCGCAGTGATATTGAGATTATTGAGAAAGATGCGCATATTAATGAAAAAGAGTTTTGTGATGTTGTTGTTAAAACGATGCTTCACATGCTAAATCAATAGAAGGAGTGGTAATATGGCTGATGTAAAAAAGAAGTATAATTTGGCACAGCTGGCGTTTCCGGATATTCAGGAGTTCTTGAAAGAATCCGACGTGGTAATGATCCCCTATGGCAGCTGTGAAATGCACGGACAGCATTTGCCGCTTGGAACGGATACGTATCAGATCGCAGCGATTACGCAAAGAGCCGCTGAGATCGCAAATGTACCTTATACCGAGCCGCTCATGTTCGGCTATTCGCCGCATCATGTCAGACAGGTGGAATCCGGTATTGGAACCGTAACTTTAAGAGCGAATACGCTGATTTCTGTATTGTATGATATCGGCAGAAGCATGGTGCACCATGGGTTTAACAAACTCGTGTTTATGTGCGGACATGCGTCTAACTTAAAGGTAATTGACCCGTTGATCAGAAAACTGCGTTATGACACCGGTGCGCTGGTGGCAAACGTCAGACCGTTCGGCGAGCGATATCTCGGCATCATTCAGGAATTCATGGAGGGTCCGCCGGAAGAGACTCCGGGCTGGCATGCAGGAGAACTCGAAACATCCCAGGTCATGGCGTATGACGAGTCGCTGGTCCGCATGGATAGAGCGAAAATCGGCACGGCGAATGCACCGGACTGGCTGCCAGCTGAATTCAGCAAGCAGGATGGCACACCCGGCGTCAAACTTGACGGGTATGAATACTTCACGTTTGCGATGGAGCACGGTGAGTTTGCACCGGACGGCATCATGGGCAATCCGTTTAGAGCGACTCCGGAAAAAGGCAGAAAGTGTATTGAAGCCTATGCGCAGCATGTGGCTAAGGGACTTAACCTGTTAAAACCGGTGAAGGTTGAAATCAAACAGAGAGAATTTGAAAACAGAGCGCTTTAACTATTAAGGCTAAAAGCGGGGAGATTAAAATCAGGGGAGTAAACAGTGCTAGAAGTCGATACGCATGTACATACGGTGGTCAGCGGACACGCCCATTCTACGATTTATGAAAATGTGACGTTCGCAAAACGGGTCGGGTTAAAAGGGTTTGCCTCGACCGATCACGGACCGCACGTGCATAACACGCCAAAAGACTTTACGCTGAAGATCATGAAATCATGGCCGGATACAATGGAAGGGATACGTGTTTATAAATCCATTGAGGCCAATATCATGGACGCGTGCGGGCGGCTGGATGTCGGCAATCAGCATATGCCTACATTCGAGTTTGTCCTGGCCGGTATCCATGAACTGGACGACATGACCGCTGATGAGAGACTGTCGGGATGCGTTGCCGCATATGAAAATCCTTATCTGGACTGTGTCACGCATCCTGATAAACAGAAGTATATTGTTGAATTCGAACCGGTTGTGCTGGCGGCAAAAAAGCACAACAAACTAGTCGAGCTCAATAATAAATCACTGCATATCCGCGCCGGCGGACGGGAGAGCGTGCCTAAACTGGTGGCGCTCTGCAAGAAGCATAACGTCAGGATGATTGTCAGCAGTGATGCCCATATTTGCTATAATGTCGGCAATTTTGCGCTTGCGGAGCAGCTGTTGAAGGAAATGGAGTTTCCGGAAGAACTGGTGCTGAACAAGCATCAAAAAGTATTTGATACATATGTGTCAGAGCGGGCAAAGAGACTGGATTTGGTGTAACGGATACGTCACTATCGACATTGACATTGGATAACTTTCAGGTTATCATATACTTGTTGAACAACCGACGTGTTGACAATAAATTCAATTGACAGGTAATTAGATAATGGAAGAAATCAGTCAAATCAAAAAAGTTAATGTCGCCCAGGAGACGTTTAAAGTCATACTTAATATGATTATGGAGGGCAAATGGAAGGAAGGGGAGAAGATTCCTTCCGAAAATGAATTTAAGGATATGTTGGGTGTCAGCCGACATACCGTCAGAGCCGCGTTGAATAACCTCAACATGCTGGGTATCGTTGAAACCAAGCAGGGCGACGGTAATTATGTGAAATTCGTCGGTGTTGGCTTATACATTGATTTGCTTATACCATACCTGTTTATCAATGAAAATAATATAGATGTTATTATGGAATTCAGGGAAGGTATTGAGGCGGTTACCGCACGGTATGCTGCGCAGCGCGCAACCAAAGAAGACATACAGCAGCTGGGTATGAAATTGCAGCGGTGTACCGAAGTGACAGATGATATTGATAACTATTTGGTTGCTGACTTTGATTTTCACTATAGTATCGCTAAAATATCAAAAAATGATCTGTTGCTGCAGTCAATGTATGTTGTTAAAAAGTATTGTTTTGAAGCTTTGACAAAATATCTGACCAGAACCATCAGCGTTGACGGGACACACTGGCATGAGAAGATATTTGATGCCATCAGAAAACATGATCCGAATGAAGCGTCTTCATATATGAATCAGCATATTTTACGTGTTATGCAGATGCTGAAACAGGATGATAATAAGCCGCAAAACAAAATATTTCTTGACGGGAAATAAGCCAGATAACCGTTTTCTTATTCACATCACAGTTACCATGACGTATTCACCCCAAAAATAAAAGAGTTGACACAAGGTTTTTTAGGGTGGTATAATTCACCTGTCAGACAAGTGACAACGGAGGAATGGCATCATACATTTACATTTAATTCAACTATTAACTGAGTCGGCAGGAAATATCAGCAGAAACGATTGAAAAGGAAAGAGTATGTTAGAGATTATTAATGTCAGCAAGGACTTTAGAGGTGTACATGCACTGAAAGAAGCAAACGCAACCTTCTATGATGGCGAGATTCATGGATTAGTCGGCGAAAACGGCGCAGGGAAAAGTACGATGATGAAGATTGTCGGCGGCTTGTTCCCGGCAACCAGCGGAACCATTAAGCTGGACGGCGAAGAAATCACTTTTCACAATCCTCACGACGCTTATAACGCAGGCATACGAATCGTCCATCAGGAACTCAGCTTAATCCGTTCCCTGTCGATAGCGGAAAATATTTTTATTCATCGGTATGAAAAAGGCAGATTCCTTAAGACTGTAGACAGAAAGCAGTTGGCAGTTGAAGCGGTAAAGATGCTCGAAGAATGGGGCATTGAGATTGACGCCAACGAAAAGGTATCGCACATTTCGATGGGCATACGCCAGCTGGTGGAAATCGCCAGAGAGCTGTCCACCGGCGGCAAGGTTATTATACTTGACGAACCCACATCATCATTGACCATCAGCGAAATCAAGCGTCTGTTTGAAATCATCAGAAAACTCAAAACAAAAGGCTACACGATTATCTTTATTTCCCACAGACTGGATGAAGTCACCCAGCTGGTAGACCGGATTACGGTGCTGCGTGACGGCGAAACAATCGGAACGGCGCCCACAAAAGATATGACGCCGGATGAAATCTGTAACATGATTGCGGGTACGGATATCAGCAACCTTTATCCAAAAACGGAAAGTGAAATCCATGATGTTGTTTTAGAAACCGAAGGGTTGACCGGCCAAGGATTCAGGGATATCAGCGTAACGGTCAGAAGCGGCGAGATTGTCGGTCTTGTCGGGCTGGTCGGTGCAGGACGCAGCGAATTCTGCCGCGCAGTGTTTGGGCTGGATCCGATTGAAAAAGGGGCAATTAAGATCAGAAATAAAGTGATCAACATGAAAAATGCCCGGGTTGCTGTTAAGCATAAAATGGCGTTGTTGAGCGAAAACCGTGAAGAAGAAGGTATTTTCCCGGACCTAAGTGTGGCAATTAACACCATCACATTAAAAATCAAGAACGCTGTAAAAGGAATTTTCCTAAGAGAATCCTTGATGAAAAAAGTTACGGACAATATGGTTGATAAATTAAATATCGTTTCATATGACCCGATGCAGCAGACGGTTTCGGAACTTTCGGGAGGAAATCAGCAAAAGGTGCTCTTTGGAAGACTGCTGGCGCTTGAACCGGAGATCCTGATTTTGGATGAGCCGACACGCGGCGTTGACATCGGTAACAAGACAGAAATACATAAAATTATGGGAGATTTCGTTAAGAACGGCGGAACCGTATTGATGGTTTCGTCTGAGCTGGACGAAGTATTCGGCATCAGTGACCGCGTCTATATTCTGCATGAGGGAGATATGGTGGCGGAGATGAGCCGTGACGAATATGCAAAAGAGAAGGCCCTGAGGAGCATGATGGGCTTAACAAAGGAGGCATTATAAAATGGAGGGTTTTGTTCGTAAGCTTAAGAAAATTAATATTCAGCAGGCGTTCTTCACATTTATGTTGATTTTCGTCGTTGTACTTTTCACGATATTAAATCCAAAATTCTTCACAGTAGCGAATTTTGTTAATATCATTCGGTTGATGGCCGAAACCATGATCCTTGCAGTCGGACTGACATTTGTCTTAATCAGCGGCGGGGTTGACCTGTCCATCGCTAAGACCGGGGTTATGGCAGGATGTATTGCGGGGGTTATCCTGGTCAAATTCATGCCGATTATGCCGGAATGGGCTGCGGTTTCTTTCGCGATTGTTATTCCGCTGATTGCGGGCGGCCTCATCGGGGCACTTAACGGATGGGTCATTTCAAAACTGCGCGTGCTGCCGTTTATCGCCACGCTGGGTTCCATGACAATCGCGTTTGGGATTGCTATGCTGCTCACCGGTGGACAGACTATCTCAAAGCTTCCGGATTCATTTACGGTGATCGGAACAGGGTACTTGTTCCGCGGCTGGTTTGAAAACGTCAAGGGCGTACAGGGAATTCCGGTCAATGCACTCATTATGATGGTCATTGTTACCATTGGCGCAATCGTAATCAAAAAAACCGAGTTCGGTTTAAATATCTACGCGATCGGCGGCAACTATAAAGCGGCCAGATTGGCGGGATTGAATAACATGAAAATCTTAATGATTGTCTATATCATCTGCGGGGTGCTATCCGCATCGGCAGGTCTGATCCTGACCGCACGTTATATATCGGCTCAGCCGGGACTCTGGGAAGGCGTTAATCTGCAGGTCATCGCGGGATGCGTCATCGGGGGGACTTCGATGCGCGGCGGTTCCGGGTCGGTAGTGGCTTCATTGCTGGGTATGCTGCTGATGACGATGTTAGCGACAGGCCTGAACCTGGCAAGCATCGACTATTCCTGGCAGCAGGTTGTCACCGGTATGCTGGTTATCGCAGCCGTATCATTGGATATGCTGTCCAGAAAGAAAGAAGTTTAAGCAGCCTAAACAAACATTTTAAATATTTTACCGTTAGTGTTTATAAGCGGTGAAGAAAAAAACATAAGGAGAGACAATATGAAAAAACTATTGCTAGTCGTACTGTGCTTAAGCTTAGTCGTATCGATGTTCGCAGGATGCGCATCAAGCGAAAAAGCCGAAGCACCGTCACAGGACGAAGCTGTGTCCGAAGCTCCTGCAGAAGAAGTTGAAGAAGCAGCTGCGGAAGCCCCGAAAGAGTACAAGTTTGCTATATCTCTTGCAACACAGGCATCTCAGTGGTGGACTGTATATGCAAACATGCTTGAATCAGCTATCGCAGCAGTTAATGAAGAAGGCGTATATAAAATTGAATATACTCTGATTCATAACGATTCAGCTGCTGACCAGGTAGAATCCGTACAGACTCAGATCGTTGACGAACCGGACATCATGCTGATGGGACCGATCGATCTTGACACATCCGTTTCTGCTGTTGATGCATGCTATGCTGCAGGTATTCCGGTTGTAACCACTTGCCGTGAATCAAACTCTGAAAATGTAACAGCTGCCAGAGTTTATAATGAACCTCAGTTTGCAATCAACCAGCTTGAAGCGATTGCGAAGGACTTCCCGGACGGCGCAAAAATCATCTATCTGTTTGGACCGAATACGGCATCTTATGCACAGATTCAGTTCAATGACGGCTTGATGGCGAATATCGACAGCTATGCTGGTCTTGAACTCTTAGAAGTATTTGAAGACGAACAAGACACGCAAGAAGTCGGCGTTCAGCTGGCTACCGACGCAATCACCAAGTATGGTGCAGACATCGATGCGATTGCGGCAACAAACGACGGTCTTGCAATCGGTGCCGTTCAGGCTGTTAAAGCTGCTGGCTATGACCAGGGCGCAGACAAGATTACTGTTTACGGGTCTTCAGCTCTGCCGCAGGGCATGGTTGCAATTCGTGACGGCCAGATGGCGTTCACAAACATGAAGTCTCAGGCAGTTATGGCTGAAACAGCAATTAAACTTTGCCTCGATGTACTTGAAGGCAATGATTTCGAAGAATTCGGTCTCGTTGATCCTGTCTATATCGATGCAACAAACGTTGAAACAATCAAAGACGCGACATTCGGCGGAACCATTGCCGATCCGGCAGCATTTGACTTCGACGCTTACAGTTAAACAGGCCAAAAAATTATGTCATGTACCGGTTTCCCCTGGGATAACCCGGGGGAACGGTACAAACAAACAGCATTTGAACAGGAGGAAGTGTCATGGGTAAAGAACCAAGAACCAGCGGCGATATGAGAAGCACCGTTTGGGATTACGAATGGAAAGAAGTTGGAGAAGAGCGGGGCGGTCCTACACCGGGTATCAAGGAAAAACTGTTATCTTGCGACCCTGAAACAGGCGCATACACACGTATGGTCATATTCGAGCCGGGATTCAAGTTTACACATGTACGCAATCACCCGTTCTGGGAAGAGCTGCTGATACTTGAAGGACATATGATTGATTATGGAACGAATAAGCTCTACACAAAAGGGGCTTATGGATGCAGACAGCCGGGCATCGACCACGGGCCGTTCGGCACGGAAATCGGCTGCACACTGCTAGAGACAGTGTGGTACGACAGGCAATGGTATCAAGATAATCCAGAAAAATAGCGATAGGCGGTTATATGCATTTTATGCATATAACTGTACACTAACACATTGGACAACGGTCGTGCAACAACATATAACTAATAAAGGATAGGTATGCAAACATGAAGGTTTATAGAAAAGGTACCGGAGAAAAATATACGCCGTTTACTCATTTCGATATGACGACTGAAGTTATTTTCAATCCTGATTTGGGATGTGAAAAAGCCAACATCACCTTATCCACTTTGAGAAAGGGAGCCGGAAGTACAGACGAAATACACGAATATTCAGATCAAGTCTTTTATATATTACAGGGACAGATGAAAGTATTTGCAGACGGAAAACTGCTCGAAACAGTTAATAAAGGGGATGCAATCATGGTTGAAGCAGGCGATAAACATGCAGTCATCAACGAACTTGATGAGGAATGTATTTACTATGCGATTACGGTCCCGCCGTTGGAAAAAACGCATTAATAAAAGAATCAACCAAATAAGGCATCAATTGAAAGGAGCATAGGGCGTTATGCATAAAGTATTAAAGCCATTTAATTTCACAAAAATGCATACGGTGGCTGATTTTAAGAAGACAATGGATGAAGCCGGATTACATTTTCCTGTATCCGAGGATATGTCCATTCTGTCACAGCCGATTACTTTCGGGGATATCACGATACCCAACCGGATGTGTATACAACCGCTGGAAGGGTTTGACGGAACACCCGACGGGAAACCTTCGGAACTAATATTCCGCAGATATGACCGGTATGCGAAAGGCGGAAGCGGGCTGATATGGTATGAATCCATCGCGATTTCAGACGATGGACGCTGCAATCCGCTGCAGATGATCATAAACAAAAATACGGTGAGTGAGATCAAACGCTTGGTCGCGGAATCTGATGCGACAGCAAAGGAGAGGTTTGGTTTTAAACCGTACAATGTATTACAGCTTACACATTCGGGCCGCCGGAGCGTGGACGCAAACTGGGAACCGACACCGCTGGCGGTCGTGGAAAACCCATACATCGATCACCACAATTCAATTGACGGCAGAAGCGGAAAGATTACCTTCGCGACCGACGAAAAAATTGAGGAAATCATCCATGATTTTATCGAAGCAGCGATCCTTGCCAAAGAAGCCGGATTCGATTCGGTGGATATCAAGGTCTGTCACGAATATATTCTTCGTGAACTGCTGGCGGCGTTTAACCGTCCGGGCAAATTCGGCGGCAGCTTTGAAAATCGCACACGTGCACTATTTGATATCATTCACGGTATCCGTGCCTGTATCGGCGATGACATTGATATCTGCGTACGCCTGAATGCATATGACTGCATTCCTTATCCGCACGGCTGGGGTATGAAGAAGGAAGAAGGCGTAATGGAGCCGGATGTGACCGAAACCATTAAGCTGTGCAATATGTTGGTTGAAGAGAACGTTAGGCTGATTGACCTTTCCACAATGATGCCGCGGTATCAACCGTACGGCAGAGGTTATTTGGCTGAAATCGAGCAATCAGATATTCATCCGTATAAAGGTACATTCGACCTGCTTAGCGCTACCAAAGAAATTAAGTCACAAGTACCGGGCGGCGTGTTTGTCTGCACCGGGCTGACATGGCTGGAGCAATACGGCGGAAACGTCGGCGCCGGCGGCATTAACGAAGGCTGGTGGGATATTGCCGGATTCGGGCGCCAGGCGTTTGCGTATCCGGATTATGCGAAGGACATCATGGAGCATAATCGGATGTTTAAAGAAAAATGCTGCATTACCTGTGATAAGTGTTATGATCTCATCCAAAAAGCGCATACGACTACCGGTTGCGTCATACGCGACCAGGAAGTATACCTGCCGCTATATCGTGAAAAGGTAATGGGTAAATAGCGCAAGCAGAAACGGAGATTTATTATGAAAAAAGTGAAGTTCAACGGTACGGATTTGGAAGTTGCGCCGATTTGTCTTGGTACGGTGAACTATGATGCCGGACTGTCTGTCGCTGATTCCAAGAAACAGCTGTCAGCATACGTCGAAAAAGGCGGCAACTTCATCGATACGGCGCACATCTACGGGGACTGGAATCCCGGTGTAGTATGCCGCAGCGAGAAGACAATCGGGGAATGGATTAAAGAATCGGGTTTGCGCGACAAGGTAATTATTTCGACAAAGGGTGCGCATCCGGACTGGGGCCATATGGATATCCCTCGTGTTAAACCACGAGATATCGAAAAGGACCTTAATGAAAGCCTTGAGTTTTTAAACACAGACTACATCGATTTGTACTTTCTGCACAGGGATGATCCCAAAGTGCCGGTCAGTGATATCATTGATTTTCTTGACAGCGCAAAGCAGGCGGGTAAAATCGGTTATTACGGCTGTTCAAACTGGTCGCTGGAACGGATTAAAGAAGCGCAAAGCTATGCGAAATCAGCGGGTAAGGAAGGATTCACGGTCAATCAGATTATGTGGAGCCTTGCGGATGTAAACTTTGAAGGGCTGCCGGACAAGACCTTTATCCTGATGGATAAAGCGATGTATGACTACCATGCAGAGACAAAGATGAATCTGATGGCATATATGTCAATTGCAAAGGCATACTTCCAACGCCGTTATAACGGCGAGGATCTGCCAAGCGGTGTGACCGATGTCTACGAAAGCGCAAGCAACGATACGATTTATGAGAAGTGCCTGCCGCTTGTGGAAAAAGGCGAAATATCCTTTATGGATTTATCGTTCATGTACATCATGGCGGAAGCAGCTTTCCCTTCAGTGCCGATTGCATCGTTTGATAATGAGGATCAACTGGAAACCGGGCTTGCAACATGGGATAAGCCCATCCCTGCGGACTTGATTGCCGAACTTGGAAAGGCCAAGAAGTTCGTATACAGATAAACGAAGCAAAAGCTGGCATATGAAAAACTAATGCCGGCTTTTCGTTTATAACCAAAGTGCCATTTTAAGCGCAACTTGATTAATGGAGGAATTATGGACGAAAACAGAATTCTAAAAGGATATGAATACGCAAAGTCAGTATATGCAGACCAAAACGTGAATGTCGATGCGGCGATGGAAAAGATCAACAGCATCCCGGTATCCATGCACAGCTGGCAGGGTGATGATTTAATCGGCTTTGACGGTATCGGCGAACTGACCGGCGGGATTGCCACAACCGGGAATTATCCGGGGCGTGCGACCACGCCCGAAGAATTGCGAGCGGATATTGAAAAAGCAACCGGAATGATTCCGGGTGCGATAAAATTGAATCTGCATGCCTGCCATGCCGAAACAAAGGGAAAGAATGTAGACCGCGACGCCTATACGATTGAGCATTTCCAAGCGTGGGCAGATTGGGCGAAAGACCGCGGTATTGGGCTGGATTTTAACCCGACGTTCTTTTCTCATCCGATGATGGACGGCGACTTTTCAATCGCCAGCCGCAATGATGATAAACGCAAGTTTTGGATTGAGCACGGCAAACGCTGCCGCGAAATCGGCCGTGAATTCGGCAGACAGCTCGGCAAGGTCAGTGTGGTCAACTACTGGATGCCGGACGGCTATAAGGATATCACCGCGGATACCGAAATACACAGAAAAATCATGGTTGAATCGCTGGATGAAATCTTTGCTGAAGAAATGGATGAAAGCCAAGTGATGGAATCAATCGAGAGCAAACTGTTCGGACTAGGTATCGAGAGCTATACGGTTGCCAGCCATGAATTTTCATTGTTATATGCGGCATCAAGAAAAAAGCTATACTGCCTGGATGCGGGACACTTTCATCCGACAGAAACCATTAGCAGCAAGTTCAGCGCGATCATGCAGTTTGTGGACAAAGCCATGCTGCATATCAGCCGCGGAGTAAGATGGGACAGCGACCATGTCGTCACATGGGATGATGAGTTGCAAAACATTATGAGTGAAATCATTAAAAATAATTATGTCGGCCGTGTGTTTATCGGGCTTGATTTCTTTGACGCATCAATCAACCGCCTGGCGAGCTGGATTATCGGGACGCGGAACGCAAAGAAAGCGCTGCTGAAAGCAGCACTGGATCCGATGGACCGTATTAAGGCATGTGAAGCAGAGGGGGATTATACCAGCCGGCTGGCGCTGCTTGAAGAGACAAAGTCGTTGCCTTTTGCACCAATATGGGACTATTATTGTTTAAAACAGGGTGTGCCTTTAGGGGACCAGTGGCTGAACGAAGTCAAGCAGTATGAAAAAGATGTATTACTGAAGCGCTGAGGAGGCCGATATGATGAAAAAGCTTGGGAAGAATACATGGCTGATACCGGATATGTATTGGCCGGAAATTACTTCAAAAGGGCATTACGTCAGCCATGAATCCATCTGCGTACTGAATCTGTCAAAAAAGGATGCAAAGATTGCGATTGATTTATTTTTTGAAGACAGAGCGCCGATTAAGGGTTTGAAGAGCAGCTGCGGGATACAGCGAACGCACCATATTCGTATGGATGCCTTAAAGAACGCAAGCGGAGAACTTGCGGTACCAAGGGGTGTTCCGTATGCGGCGGTGGTTAAAAGCAGCACGCCTATTGTTGTGCAGTATACGCGCGTGGACACCACCCAAAAAGAAAATGCGCTGATGACGACAATGGCTTATTAAGAAGAGGATAACAGAGATAATATGCTGTGCAAGCCCCGTAGTCTGATTTGACGGGGCTGTTCAGCATCAACGACTAAAAGGAGCAGCGTGTGGAACTGAACAATAAAAAAGTCTGGACACGAATTTTAGCGGTTGATTTGCTTATGCTGTGCGTATCATTTTCAATGGCGACAGTCGGGCAGATGCGTGATTATATTGAAGCAGCATACGGAATGACTGCCAGCCAAGGCGGGCTGATGATCTCTATGCAGAGCATCGGCGGGTTTGCCGTGACCATTATGGCGATTGTTTTTATCGATTCATTTAATACGAAAAAGCTTATTGTGCTGTCGGGGCTGCTGACAGGATTGTTTATCATCGCAGTAGGCGTTAACCAGCCGATTACGATGCTGTTTGCCGTTTTTATCCTGTTAGGATTCTTTGCGGGCATCGTCAAAACACTGGTGAATTCCGTAATGTATCAAATCGTTCATGTGAATGCGGAAAGGCACATGACGCTGCTGCATATGCTGTTCAGCCTTGCGTCCGTGATTGCGCCGCTGGCGTCGTATGCGCTTTACCAGTCATTCAATCTTTTTGGTGCGTTCCTGGTCCTCGGCGGTATATCGGTCATGTTTGCGCTTTATGCACTGTTTGCGTTCAAAGACAGCTTGCCAGAACGCATGATTCAGGATAAGCTACACGTAGGATACCGCATGCAGGAGTTAAAACGGGTGATTAGAATGCCCGGTATGATGGCCATTACCATCATTTCTTTATTGGTCAGTGCCTGGCAGGTAGTTGCGATTTATTCGATATCGACCTATTTCACCCGTATCAACGCCAATGGGTCACAAGGGGCAATGGGCTTATCCGTGCTTTTCTTAGGCATGATGATTGCACGACTGGTTTATTCCCGGTTTGCGGATAAGTTTTCCCAGGCGCATGTGTTGGCTGTGGGGTGTACGCTGGGCTTTCTGGCATGGACGGCAATGATCTTTGCAGACGGGTATATGCTGAAAGTGACTCTGGTCGGTTTGACGGCGGTGTTTTGCGGCAATAACATGCCGATCACCTATGTTGTGGGATGCTCCATCGCGCCAAAAAGTGCAGGGACAGCATCTGGGATCATCTCATTCGGCTACTATCTGGCGCTATTTGTATTTGTCCCGGTGAGCAGCATCATCGGCGAATCGCTGGGGCTTCCGGTATCTCTTCTGATATCCGGACTGCCGCTTCTGCTGTTACTGCCGGCAGCGTTTTCACTACATAAAAAAGTCTACAAAGACCGGAGATTAAACGAGAAAACGAGTGGAGTATAAGAAATGAAGCACTATACACTTGGTATATATGAAAAGGCTTTTCCGAATACGATCAGTATGGCGGACAAGTTAAAAGCGGCAAAAAAATGCGGATTTGACTTTTTAGAGTTCAGCGCCGACGCTTCCGATGATAAACTGGCGCGGCTGTACTGGGAGCCGGAAAGGATATATGCGCTTAAACGAGAGAGCGAAAAAATCGGTTTGCCGATTTGGACCATGTGCCTTTCAGGTGTACGGCGGTTCCCGATTGGGAGCGACCGCGAGGGTATTGCGGATAAAGGGGTCGCGATTGTTAAAAAGGCGATTGATTTTGCCGCAAAGCTTGGGATACGCATTGTTCAGGTCGGCGGCTTTGACGTTAATGACGCGTATCCGTCAACCGAAACATCGCGCCAGCGTTTCTTTGATAATCTGAGAGTTTGTACGGCATACGCCGCTGCAAAAGGCGTTATTATCGGCATCGAAACCATGGAGAACGACTTTCTCAATACGATTGAAAAAGCGATGGTTTATATCAAAAATATTCGCTCTTCCTATTTAACGGTATATCCGGATACAGGCAATATCAACAACGGAACAAAAAACTTGGAAAAGGATATCCAGTTGGCGGAAGGCCACATTTGCGCCGCCCACCTAAAAGAGACCAGCACCGGCGTCTTCAGGGATTTGAAGTTTGGCCAGGGAGCAGTGGACTTTGACAAAGCCGTACGGGCTTATCGCAGTATCGGCGTCAACATGTTTAATGCAGAATTCTGGTACGACGGCGGTGAAGACTGGATGGAACAGGCGAAAATAGCGCATGACTTCTTGGCTGAAAAGCTGGATGCATCGGAACAGCAGCTAAATCGCAGTGAAGCGGAAACGGGGGAATTGAAATGAAATATTTTCTAGGGATTGACAACGGCGGCACACTGTCAAAAGCGGTATTGTTTGACCAGAAAGGGACTGCGATTGCGGCGGCTTCCGAGCAGGTCCCCATGATTACACCTAAGCCCGGGTTTACAGAGCGGGATATGGAAGTGCTCTGGCAGGCGAATATTAAGGCGATCAGGGCTGCGATTGAAAAATCGGGAGTAGATACAGCGGATATCAAGGGTGTTTCCTGTACCGGACACGGCAAGGGCATATATCTTTGGGGAAAAGATGGCAAACCAGCCTATAACGGAATCGTATCCACCGACTCGCGCGCATGGAAGATTGCGGAGAACTGGAAGAAAGACGGGATTGATGAAAAAATATATGACCGTACCTGCCAGGCGCTTCTGGCGTGCCAGCCGGTCAGCCTAATTAAATGGTTTATGGAAAATGGCCCGGAGGTTTTGGATAACACACAATGGATTTTTGAAGTAAAGGACTATATCCGTTTTCGGTTAACAGGCGAAGCGTATGCGGAAATAACGGATTATTCGGGGTCTAATCTCATGAATATTGTAGATGTTAAGTTTGATAAAACCATCTATGATGATTTGGGTATCATCGACGTATCGAAAAAACTGCCGCCGCTGAAACGATCGGACGAACTGTGCGGTGTCATCTCGGAAGAGACCGCGAAGGCGACGGGTTTGAAAGCCGGAACAGCGGTTGCCGGCGGGATGTTTGACATTGACGCCTGCGCCATTGCGATGAACGTGATATCGCCTGAAAAGCTATGTGTGATTGCAGGGACATGGAGTATCAATGAGTACGTCGGCAAGACTCCGGTCACCGATAAAACCATTATGATGAACTCACTGTTTTGCATACCCGGATATTATTTGATCGAAGAATGCAGTCCGACATCAGCAAGCAACAGCGAGTGGTATATTCAGCACTTTATGGAGAAAGAAAAGGACGACTGTGCAGCGCAAGGCGAATCGATTTTTGATTTGGCCGACCGGATGGTAGGCAGCATTGCCCCGGAAGACCAGTCTATCGTGTTTATGCCGTTTATCTTTGGCAGTAATGAGCGTGATATTGCGAAAGCATCATTTGTCGGCATCAACAGTTATCATACTAAGGCGCATATATTAAGGGCTGTTTATGAGGGCATTATCTTCAGCCACAAGACACATATCAATAAGCTGCTCATCAATAATAAAGGGGTTGAGGTGATCCGTTTTGCTGGTGGAGCGGCAAAATCGCGCATATGGCCGCAGATGTTTGCGGATGCACTCCAGATACCGATTGAAATTATTGATACCGAAGAACTGGGTGCTCTCGGCTGTGCAATGGCGGCTGCGGTTGCGGCCGGCGAATATCGTGATTTTGCACATGCAGCCGAAGATATGGTATCGGTCAAACAACGCATTGAGCCAAATCCGGAACTGAAGGATGTTTATGAAAAGAAATTTGCGGATTATTGTGCCGTTGTTCAGGCGCTTGATCCTGTGTGGGAAAGGCTAATACAATAGAACTAATACGCAACAACTCCAGAGGGAGCTCTCAGTATTTATGTCGTAAACACTGATGTTACCGGTTCATTTATAATAAAAAGGCATAACGAAGGAGCAGTTTCGCGTCAAAGCCTAAAAACCCGTATAGAAAGGCACATTTTAGTGTCTTTTTTTAATGTATCAAATTCGCAGTTTTTAAGGTTTCAAACTTATGATATGATGGTGGGATGAATTTGAGAGAGAGCTAGTTCGTAAAGATTGCGAAGCACATGAAAAAGGTGTATCACATCGATAAGCAAATTGAGCAAATTACTGACAATCGTTTAAACCATCGTATAAAACGACACAAATCATTTGTTTGTCGCTGTGATATAATTTGAGTAGCAACTAGTATGAAATTATTTGAAAAATTAACAAGGGTAAAAAGGAGCAAAAAATGCATAAAACGGTATTGACCTTGCCCCACAAAATTGAACAAATTGAAAGTGAAGGTTTGCAGCTGGTATAATAAATCACGAGGCGAAGAATTATTGTGAAAAGAAACTATACAGCAGTGCGGATCATAAGCAAATTACGAGAGGTAGAGGTTAAAATCAGTCAAGCCACTAAAGTTGCAGAAGCTGTGCGTAGTATCGGGGTGAGCGAGCAGAAATACTATTGCTGGCGAAGTGAATATGAGGGATGAATTTCTGGCAAAAGAAGAAGACAAGTGGGCTTGTAAAGAATGCAATGAGTTGATTTGTTGTCATAATGGCCTTTGCCTTAATTGCGATCTTGACACTTTGAAAGAAAATCGGGGCTATCGATGGGGTGAATGATCTGGATTAAGGGTTAAACATAACCGAGATAAGTTAGGAAGAACTATTCGTAAAGATATGTTTTTATGAACAGTGTAAGTTATGAAAAGCAGAAACTGTCTGGAAATGACTGTTTCATGAATAACTTGAGCTAGTTGTTGAAAACTTTACAATATCAGAAAATTTACTTTCAGAATTGTTGTAAAACTTGGGAAGGTTATCTATTCGTAAAAGTATGCGTTCATGAATAATTTTTCACAAGTGAAGCTTAAAGAGACCACTGTGGTAAGTAAGTGTTTCGGAAAGAGAAATAGTATTTCGAAGAAGAAGATTTAGAAATCATCTTGAATAGGAGGCTTCCATGAAACAAAATTTGATTGATAAAATCTCTTCAACATCAAAAACTGCATTATTGACCATTTATGCTCATAGTATTGAAAGTAAGTCACAAAACCCGATACTTGTAGATCCTACAGCTGAAACAATCACAAGTGCATTTTATGAGACGTTTTCGAAGTCAAGCGATAAATTGCTTCGAAAGCTTGCTTCCGGTAAACTCAACAAACAGCTTGTCTACCATATTACATTAAGAGCAAAAAAATATGACGATTATGCAACTGAATTTATTAAGCATCACTCCAATGGAACCATTATCAATTTGGGATGCGGTTTGGATTCAAGATATCAGCGATTAAGTAAAAAGCCGAAACTATTTATTGACATCGATTTAGAACCTATAATTGCGATAAAAAAAGAAATTCTCAAGGAAAACGAAGTCTATAAAATGATTGGTGAATCCATTTTTGAAGATCACTGGTTTGAAGAATTAAGGAAAACTGAAGGACCCAAACTTTTCATTGCCGAAGGTCTTTTTATGTATCTAAATTCAAATCAACTCAAGCAATGGTTAAAAAAACTTGCAGAATCATTTGATGGATCATATCTTCTTTTTGAAGCCGTTGTTGAAAAATACACCAAGGGATTTTATAAAAAAATGGTTGAACTCAAACTTAGAAACCAATTTGGTGTTTCTGGTGATGTATCTTATCATTTTGGGTTACAGCAATCGAATGATTTGGAATCAATATCTCCGAAATTTAGATTTCTTGAAGATTGGTCCTATTTTGATGAAAACAACCCAAAAGTCGGAATGCTAAACGTGATGGGTAAATTCAGCTCATTAAAGTATGTTCAATGGACCGTGTACTATAAAATTGAGCGATAAGAATTTAAGCATTTACTTTTGAAGAGCATCAGAAATTCAGATAGTGCAAAAAGAGAATTTTGTCATTTATGCAATTCTGCGCTTTCAAGAATATTTGGGTACTTGACAACTATTAGTAAAAGTGGACTTTTATGAAAAGTAAAAGCGCACCTAAAAACCTCACCATTTGTGGATCCTTGCTTTAATCTTGTTCACTTCCTCTGAGAAAAGTCTAAATATAGAAAAGAGCAGCAATTGCCATATTAGTAAACGCCTTTGATAATAAAAAAGCGTTTTACTAATAGTGCTATTTAATTAAGTTCATATAATATCGAAACAAGCATAACCATTGAACATATAAGATTGACCCGCTCGGGGGAATACAGGGCAAAGAAGCGTGTTTTAAAGCCATTGAAACTTGTCTTTTGCTCAAAAGGCTAGACTTTTTCGAAAGCCCTATTTTAAGTGAGTTCTTAATAAACTTTTGATAATTATAAAAATCTTTGTTATCAATATCAGGAAGGTGCTTCCTGCAAAAGTGCACGAAAACAACGTCAACAGATGGTCGCGGATGAAAGTCATCTCTATTAAAATAATAAACAACAGTAATATCCCAGAATGGTTTAATTAACAAGGACATTTGACTTTCTCTCGGAATGCCTAAGAATCTTTTTGCAGTGCCTTTTTCCAGTGTAATCCAAATATCTGTCGGTGGATTTGGCGTGTTTGTTAATTTTTTAAGGATATTTGATGTAATGCAAAAAGGTATATTCGAAAATACTTTATAACGTTCCCTTTTTGGTAATTGGAATTTAAGAAAATCTTGATTTATTAATTTAACATTTTTAAGCTCAGCAAGCTTAACTTGAGATTGATGATAAAGTCTCTCGTCAATTTCAACAGAATAAATCTTTCGACATCTGTTACTTACTGCTCTTGTTAGGTGCCCCTTTCCGGTTCCAATTTCAATGACTATGTCGTCTTTGGTTATAGCGCTTATACGTATTAGACGTTCTATCAAGCGCTTGTTTGTTAAAAAATTTTGTGAAACGGAATAGATGTTTTGCTGGTTATATTTAGTTTTAGGCATGCTGCTATCTCCTGTTTTTTTATTTGCGGTTTGATATTGGCAATAAAAAAACAGGCACAATATTGGATAAACTTTGCCTGCAAGTGTGATTAGTAAAAAACAAAAATAACAATATTAATAGAATAAAACCAATTCTATAATATATTCAGAGCATACAACAATCCACGCACACGACAAATAAAGTCTATCCAAGATAGGCTGTAAATTTTATTGCCGTATTTATCTCATGCGAATAGATGCTGTCATAATAATGCTCCTTTTTCAAGATATAATATAAATTATTATTTTGAAGAAAGCAAGAATAATTTATTATATTAAATAGTAAATGAGGTTAAATAGTTTTACAGACAACTAACTTGACTATATTTATAGCACTTTTGCTTTTATGACCGGTTTAGCTACTTGAAAACCTATATCTTAAGTTTGTTAGAATTATACTTAAATTAAAAAAATACATAGATAATTTAATACTGCTCCACATAAATAACTCTTCTATATCGTAATTTGATTTGTGTTTCAGGACATTGGCCCGCCCCAATTTTGCTATAAGCTTAAAGATGATGTCGAAATTTTATTGTGATATTTCTACCATCCTATGCTTAGGATTTACGTTTTTCCACTAATTATAAGGTATCTTTTGCATAACTACATTTACGTGTATTCATGAGTCCAAAATGCAATTCAAAGTGATTTAAATTAATGCTTGCATAAATAACTAAGTTATATTATAATACAGTAAAACGTTTTACTCACGAGGATCATTATGATTGGTATTACTGAGGTTGCAAAAAAGGCAGGAGTTTCAATTGCAACAGTTTCAAATGTAATTAACAACAAAAAACCTGTAAGCGATGAATTAACAAAAAAGGTCGAAGATGCTATCAAAGAATTAGGCTATCAAGTTAATGGAATGGCAAGCAGCATGAAGAAAAGAAAAACCTATAGCATTGGAGTTATCTTACCTAAAATTTCTCAAATATATTTCCCGGAAGTACTTCAAGGGATTGATGATGCAGCAAAAGAATTTGGATATAAAATACTTTATTTTAATTCCGGTTATGATTTTGAAGCCGAGAAGAATTATGTCACCTTATTAAAAGCAGGTTGGGTAGATGGCATAATTATTGATTCATGCTGTCCTGCTGATTCAGAAGCGGAGTACAGCAAATCACTAAATTGCGATACAAAGAAAATACCCATTGTGTCATTAGAAAAAAACATGCAAGGGAATCTTAGTTCTGTAATAATTGATAATAAATATTATGCATATTTAGCTACAGAGTATTTAATTGGGCTTGGACACACCCAAATTGCACATATCGGAGGCCCACAAAATATGTCAATGTGCTTAGATAATTTAGAAGGCTATAAGGAAGCGCTCATAAAAAACGCTATTGAGGTAAATTCTAATTATATTGATTTTGGTAATTATACTCCAATGAGTGGGTATAATGTAATGAAAGAATTTTTGAATCGCCAAAATAGTATAACGGCAGTTTTTGCGGCAAACGATCAGATGGCGATAGGGGCAATTAAAGCGATTAAAGAAGCAGGTTTAAACATACCGAAAGATATTGCTGTTATAGGATTTGATAATATATTTGTTGGAACACTTATTAGTCCATCACTTACTACGATTAATGTACCGAGATACAAAATTGGGCATGAGGCAGTCAAGTTGATTGTAAATAGTATAAAAAGTGAGAAGTTCACCAAAAATTCAGTTAACTTAGAGTGCAATTTGGTAAAAAGAAAATCAACTGAAATTAGTGGAATAGATGGTTGGGATTTGTGTGGGTGGTAAAAAATTTTAAACACTAGAAAAACGTTTTACAGGAGGAGTTATGAAAATTAAACCCCAATTAGCTTTAGTACCGATGGCATATCCTGGGTATAACCTTGGAGAAGGAATGTGTGATGATAAAAAAATCGAAATGGAATTATATCTAAAACAGAATGGATTTGAAATATTATTTTCATTGGAATGTATCTATTCTCAAGAAGATGCAAAATTAAAAGGTTATGAAATAAGCCAGATTAATCCAGATGTAATTATAGTGTTGCTTACAACATTTGTTCCAGATTATTTTTTAAGTGAATTGTTATCTGATATTGATATCCCAATTTTTATTTGGGCTCTAGAAAGAGAAATACAATGCATTTCTATGGTAGGGGGTGTATTGGTAACAGGTACTCTATTTAATTTAAATAAAAACTACAAGCTTGTTGCAACTGATTTTCCTGATGAAGAATCTTTGTATCAACTGAAGACATTCACCAATGCAGCAATGATAAAATCAAAACTGAGAAAATGTCGAATAGGCTATTCGGGAGGGAAGAACAATATCATGCTAAGCATGATGGCAAATGAGTATGAATTAAAGAGACGCTTTGGAGTATCTATCATTAACATCCCAATTGAAGAATTTTATAATATTTCTTCTGATATAGATGATAAATACATTGGAAATGAATGGCGCAAAATTAGGTCTAAAGTAGGAGAAATAACTGTTTTGGAGGAAGATGGGCTATTATCAACTCGCTACTATTTAGCATTAAAGGAATTGGCGAAAAAATATAACTTAAATGGCATTTCAATAAATTGTTTTCCTTATTTAAAGTCGAAGATATGTTTAGCTATTGCTTTGATAAATGATGAAGGTATTGCTGCTGGATGCGAAGGGGATCTGAATTCGACTTTAATGATGCACATACTTTATCTGCTATCCGGTAAAGCCTCATTTAATGGTGATATCTTACAATTAGACTATAAAGAAAATTCAATATTGTTTTCGCATTGCGGAGCAGGGGCATTTTCATTGTCGCAATCAAAAGAAGACATCAAACTTATTAAATCTATTGAGACATGCGATGGATGTGCAGTTTGCTATCCAACAGATTTTAAAGGCAAAGTTAGTCTACTAAACTTAATGACTGGTGAAAAGGGAATGCGGATTTCATTTCTTGCTGGAAAGGGGCAACCGTCGGGATTGGAATATGAAGGAACGCCGGTTAAGGTTGCTTTTAAAAAGAATATTAAAGATATTTTAGAAAACATATCATGTAATGGTGCTGGACATCACTGGAGTGGCGTAGAGGGGAATTATTTTAAAGAAATAGAGCTACTATGTAAATTCTGTGATGTTGAATATAAAAAAATGTCATAAAAAAGCAGGAGGGAAAAATGCTAGGAACAAAAGTAAATCCGAAAATTGGACTTTTACCAACAGGCCATAAAATTTATTGGGGGCAATTTCCTGAATTAAAGGAAATGGGGAATAAAATGTATCAAAAACTCCTTGATGAATTGAATAAAGTGGGTGAGGTGGTTGCGCCTGAATTAGTTGATACTGTAGAAGGCGCTGAAAATGCTGCGCAGTTTTTTAAAGATAAAGAAATAGATATACTCTTAATCTTCCCGTTTGGATATACGACCGGAATGATGATTGTGCCTGTCGTAAAGAGTGTTGATGTACCAATTAGAATAATTAATGCACATGAAGATTCAAGTTATGACTATAAGAATGCTGATACTGCCATATATCTTCATCATGAGGGCCCTTGTTGTATACCAGAATATGCTGGGACTTTAGTTAGCCTAAATAAAAGCTTTCGCGTTATAACCGGTCATTTTAATAACAAAGATTTATGGAGAGAAATAAAAGAAGACTGTAATGGTGCAGCAGCTGCTAATAGATTTAAGTATCTTAATTTTGCGCTTATCGGAAATACATATACAAATATGACAGATATGCCTACAGATGAACATAGGATACTTAAAACAACTGGGAAATTGTTATGCCGTCCGGAGATTGAAGAAATTGAAGAAGCGTATAAGCGGGTTACTAATGAAGAACTTGAGGATATGTATAAACAGTTTAGACAGATGTATGAAGTTAACCCAACAGTAACGAATGATCATATGAGAGTATCTGCGAAAATTGCAGTTGCGTTTGATGAAATAATCAAGAAATATGATATTAGTGCATTTGGTTATTATTGGTGGGGAGAAAAAGAAGAAATTACTCAACTAAGAGCTCAATCAGCACTAGCTGTATCAAGATTAGCTGCAATGGGGAGACCTGGTGTAACCGAAGGCGATGTAAAAACCGCGATGGCAATGAAAATATTAGACTTGCTTGGTGGGGGAGGCATGTTTTTGGAATTCTTTTCTTTCGATTATGATGAGAACTTTATTATGGTTGGGCACGATGGGCCAAGCAACATTAATGTCGCTGATGGAAAGCCAAAGCTACAACATTTAGAAGTCCATCATGGAAAAACAGGGCATGGCTTAGGAATCGATTTTGATATGAAAGAAGGGCCGGTAACACTATTAAATCTTACGCAATTTAATGCGGGAGATACATTTAAATTGATTTATTCAGTAGGAGAAATAGTAAAAGGCGATATATTAAATATTGGGAATCCGAATTGCAGAGTTCGTGTAAAAAAAACAATACCAGAATTTTTTAATGATTGGTGTCAACAAGGTCCATCACACCATCTTGCGCTAGGGATCGGTAATTTGTCGCATGAAATAAAAGTGTTTGCTGATACAATAGGTTTTGAATGTGTCGAAGTATGAGCAGACGCTGCGTGAGAATAGGGAGGGTAATTAAATTAAAACCTGAACATGTGACCACTTATAAAAAATTGCATGACGAACTTTGGCCCGAGGTAAAAAGGAAGCTAAAAGATCTAGGCATATGTAATTACACCATTTTTTATGGTAAAGGACTGCTGTTCTCTTATTATGAAATATCTTCAAAAAAAAATTTAAATCAAATTGCACAAGATTGGATTAATGATCCATCTTGTGCAAAATGGGAGTCTGTTATGAAAGAGATGCAAGAGCCGATGGATAATTCTAATCATAATGACTGGTGGGTTATATTGGATGAAGTGTTTCATCTTGATTAAAGGGAGATGATGAAAATGAAAATTATCGACTGTAATTGCTGCATAGGATACGGTGTTGTTAATCATCAAATTGTCAATCATGAGAATTTTGTATTAACGGAAAAAGTTAAAGAGGCTAAGGATGCAAAAGAACTAATCGAATTTATGGATTTTTGTTCGATTGAAAAGGCAGTCGTCTATCATCAGACGATGATAGACGTTGATCCATTGTATGGAAATAAAAAATTAGTTAATGAAGTTGCTCAGCATGTGGATAGATTAATACCTTCGTGGACAATACTACCATCACTTACTGATGATACGTTCCAAGTTGAAGGCACATTAGACGCAATGAAGAGACATAATATTAAAATGTTGCGCGCTTTCCCGACTGTGAATAGATACTTTTTGAATAGAATTACTATGGGTGATTTGCTTCAAGAGATTAGTGAGAGAAAGATACCTCTATTTTTGTCGCCAATGTATGGATATGAATATATTTACGATGTGCTCACTGATTTCCCTGATCTAAATATTATTATTTATAATTACGGACCGTGGAGTCCTGACCGGTACCTTTTTCCACTATTAAAGCATTATAGAAATGTGCACTTTGAGATTGGTGACTATCAAACAGATGGGGGTTTGGAACGCATGGTTGGCAAGTTTGGTAGTGAACGCATATTGTTCGGTAGTAATTTTCCGGTAAACTCTTTCGGTGGACCTCTGGGGGTATTGATTAGCTCGCAATTGGATATAAATCAGAAGGAAAACATTGCATATAGAAACATTGAACGCATTCTAGAGGAAGTGATATTATGAAAAATTTATCTATTCTTACTGAAGAGTTTTTGGAAATAGGTAATTTAAAGAGTATTAAGATTATTGATATGCACACACATATGGGGGGATTTTATGGCTTGAGCTTGCCAAATTCTAAACTGAAAAACATGTTGGCAACGATGAAAAGATTGAATATTGAATTTATTGTTTCAGTTCCCAATAGCGCGTTGTTTGATCCGGATGCAGGAAATAGAGAAATTCAAGAGGCAATGGCTGAGCATCCTGAAAAAATATATGGTTATTATGCTGTTAACCCGAATTTGAAAAATAACATAATCGCTATTGATGAAGCTATTAAAGCAAATTCAAACTATAGGGGATTTAAGTTTCTGCCTGATTATCACAGATATCCGCTTAATGGTAAAAACTATGAATTAGTACTAAAGTATGCAGATGATAATCACTTAACCGTTCTGTCTCATACCTGGGGAGTAGCTATGGATGGGCATTCATATAGTTCTGTAGAGACAATAAAGGATGTACTGAAAAACTATAAGAATATTAATTTTATTATGGGACATTCCATACAAGGGCAATGCGACGAAGCAATAGATATCGCAAAAGAGTACCCCAATGCGTACCTTGAACTTACTGATACCTATAGGCTCAATGGAATGATAGAAAAAATGGTTAATAATGCGGGATCTGAAAAAATTCTTTTCGGAACAGACTTGCCTTGGTATAACCCAGCATATTGTTTGGGGTGCATTTTGTTTTCCAATATTGGCGATATTGATAAGAAAAACATTATCAGAAACAATGCTTTAAGAATACTAAAAGTTTAATAAATGCTTAAAGCTATTTTACAAAGAATATGCCACCCAATACTATTATTACCTGCAAAATGGTAATTAACAGCAGATTGATTATGGATGGCACAATTAATTTTAACATATTCGTTATTTAAATTGAAGAATCTTTGTAATAAGTTTATAAGCCTAAGGAGGGATGCTTGGAATATGCGCTATTGGATGACAGAAGCAGACTTAAAATATTAGGAGGATTAATTATGAGGAAAGTATTAACATTATTAATTGTATTAGTATTTGCTTTTACTCTGTTTGCTGGGTGTGCGAATACCGCACAGGAGCAAGCTGCAGCAGAAGCCCCGTCAGAATCGAATACGGACTCAGGAACTGAAGAAATGACTGCAGATGAAAAGCCTGTATTTGCATGGCTCTTGCTTGGCGCAAATGACTGGACAGTTCAGTATCAGGAGGCTGCAAAAGAAGCGTGTGAAGAAAATGGGTTTGACTATGTAGATTATAATTGCGAAGGGGATGTGCAAAAGCAACTTGATCATGTGCAAACATGTATTTCTACAGGTGTAGCAGCTATTGCAATTCAACCGGCAGAAAACACGGCGATTGCCCCTGCGCTTAAAAAGGCCGCAGATGCCGGGATCATTGTTATAAATCATTTTGAGATGGATGCCTCTTTGGGCTTGAATGACTATAATAATGTAAACTTTGTAATCTTTGGTCAGTATGAAGCGGGCCACCTTATTGGCGAAGCATTTGCAGAAAAACTGCCGGAAGGCTCAAAAGTGGGCTTGATTGGCGGCACTGCCGGTGCTGATAATAACAATCAGAGAAAGCAAGGATTTACAGACGCAGTTCAAGGCAAACTAGAAGTAGTATCTGAGATAGATGCAAATTGGGATCGCGCGAAGGCTCAGACAGCAGCTGAGGATATTATGACTGCGTTTGATGATATTGCTGGAATCTATGCAGTTGATGACGGCATGGCCGTAGGTGTTGTTGAAGCAGTTAAGGCAGCAAATAAACTGGATCAGATTATTGTTGGCGGTACTGGTGGAGATGCAAACGGATTGAAAATGCTTGAAGCGGGAGAACTCTTTGCAACCTGCACAGTAGGGTGCGATTGGTATGCTACCACTGCGGTTGATGTAGTGAAGAGACTGATGGCAGGCGAAGATGTTGAGAAAATGACAAAATATCCACCTGAGCTCGTTAACCAGGAAAATTATTCGCAATACAAATAAGCTGGCTTGATGTAAGAAGTGAATTTGTGAGAATGTATCCGGGTATAACCTTACCCGGATACATCGTACTAATATCGGAGGTTGTCCAATTGGATAATGCTGTTCTAAAAATAAAAAATATAACCAAAACGTTTCCTGGCGTAAAAGCGCTAAATAGCGTTTCATTTAATGTTAATAAGGGCGAAGTCCACGCGTTTGTTGGCGAAAATGGAGCAGGTAAATCGACTTTAATGAAAATCCTCTATGGGAATTTTAAAGCCGACTCTGGCGCAATAATTATTGAAGGGAAAGAAGTTAAGATCACATCACCTCTTGATGCACAGAAATATGGTATATCTATAATATTTCAAGAACTCAATCTAATCCCAACGCTTTCAATTGCGGAAAATATTTTTCTTGGAAGACTGGATTTATTTACAGAGAATCGAAAAATCAATTGGAAGAAAATGAATATTGAGGCTAAGAAAGCTTTATCAAAAGTTGGATTGGACCTTAATCCAAAAAAACTTATAAGTGATTTAAGTGTTGCGGAAAAACAAATGGTCGAAATTTGCAAGTCACTTACATTTGATTTGAAAGTTCTGCTTATGGACGAGCCATCTTCTAGCCTATCACAAAGAGAATTAGATATTTTATTTAGCATCATAAAACAATTAAAGCAGCAGGGAATAACGATTATTTATATCTCACATAGGATGGAAGAAATATTCGAAATTTGTGATATGGTCACAGTGATAAGAGATGGATGCATTATTGGCACACAACCAATTGCACAGTTGACCAGAGACAATATTGTTAAGATGATGGTGGGACGGGAAATCACAACAGCTTTCCCAAAAATGGCGCACAATCCGACAGAAGAATTGTTAAGAGTTGAGAATTTCAGTAGAAAAGGAGTTGTAGAAAAGGCAAGCTTTTCCGTCAGAAGAGGCGAGGTTTTGGGGATAGCAGGGCTGGTGGGTGCTGGAAGAACTGAGTTATGCCGTATGATTTTTGGTGCCGATTACAAAGATTCAGGCAAAACATACATAAAGGGAAAAGAAGTGCAAATCAACTCTCCTTCTGATGCTATAAAATCAGGCATTGCATATCTGACAGAGGATAGAAAAACACAAGGATTGATATTAAATTTTACTGTTGCTATGAATATCACAATGGTGAATTTAAGCAGTATTATGTTGCATAAAGTAATAAACCATAAGCTTGAAAAAAGAATTGTTGATAATCAAATAAAACAATTAAAAATAAAGACACCATCAAGAAATCAAAAAGTAAACTATTTATCAGGGGGGAACCAACAAAAAATAGTAGTTTCAAAATGGATGAATACCGATGTTGAACTATTTATATTTGATGAACCTACCCGCGGTATAGATGTTGGGGCTAAATACGAAATATATCTGTTAATAAATGAGTTAATTTCAAGGGGGAAGAGTGTAGTTCTCATTTCTTCAGAGTTACCAGAGGTGCTTGCTTTGTCTAATCGAATAGTTGTAATGCATAATGGGCAGATTACGGGAGAGCTTTCCGGCGATGAGATTTCAGTTGAGAGCGTAATTAAACTAGCCATTTAGAGGGGAGTATGAGGATGAAAATGAAAAGTCATTTGCAGAGGAAACCAACTGAATTGATAAAGGAGAATATAAACTTCTTAATATTAATTACAATGATTATAATTGGCATAAGTGTTTCTGATAAGTTTTTTACTGTTCAAAACTGGCAGAATATTTTACGCCAAATAGCTATAAACGGAATTATGGCGGCCGGAGTTACTGGAGTATTTCTTGCTGGTGGATTTGACCTTTCAATTGGAGCAACATTAGCGCTTGGGGGGTGCCTTGCTGTAGGATTACAAACAGTCCTGCCGATGAGCCTTGCGATTATGATTGCATTAAGCGCTGGAATATTGATGGGTTTGGTAAATGGATTGTTAATAAAAATTACAAGAGGGGAGCTTTCTGAGACCTTTTTAATTACACTAGGAACATCGCTTATTGGCACAGGAATTGCCCTAACATATACAAACGGACAATCCTTATTTACTGAAATTGGTTCAGCATACGATTTTTTTGGAAAGGGTACTATTTACGGTATACCATTCTCAGCAATTTTAGTTGTCACAATCATGCTGATACTTCAAATAGTATTTAAGAAAACAAAATTTGGCCGACAGATATATTTAACAGGCGGGAATAAAGTTGCGTCCTATCTTTCGGGTATCAACACAAGTAAAATAAAAATTAGTGTATTTGTAATAGCTGGATTTTGTGCTGCTTTAGCGGGAATAGTTATGTCCTCTAGAACAACTAGTGCATTATACTCAATGGGGAATGGGTATGATTTTGATGCAGTAATTGCCGTTTTGATTGGCGGCAATGTCTTGGGCGGCGGTAAAGGAGGAATGGGACAGACTTTAATCGGGGTACTCATTTACGGGTTAATATCAAATATTTTAAATTTGGCATTAGTAGCACCCGTTATACAAATTATTTTGAAGGGTACTATTCTTCTTTTAGCTATTATTTTAGACGGAATAAAAGGCAAGTGAGGGAGCATAAATGAAAAAATTCATAAAAGATCAGATTGTTGTCATTATAACTATTGCGATGTTTTGCGTAGCATCACTGGTAAATAAGAATGTTTATTCAAGCAATAATATTTATGGCTTCCTTATTCAGCTTCCCGCATATGGTATGGGTGCGCTGGCGTTGACCTTTTGTTTGTTGAGTGGTGAACTTAATATCGCAATGGGATCAACAATGGCATTTTCAGGAGTTATGTTTGCGCTTGTTGTCGAGAGTATGGGCTTTCTTCCTGCGTTGCTGATAACTTTATTTTGCTGCTCAATCCTTGGAGCAATTACAGGGATTGTAGTAGCGTATTTAAAAATAGATTCATTTGTCACTTCTTTATCAATGATGATATTAATAAAGGGTATTGCGCTTGCAATATGTAATTCATCTCCAATTATCGTAACAGATGCAACCACTCTTGCTTTAAGTGATATGACGGTAGGCCCGGTTCCAGTTATCTCAATTATTTTTATTATCATTGTACTAATATTAGAGTTTATTTTAAAATTTACGGTGTTTGGTAGAAATATTTATGCTGTTGGGAGCAATGCTGATATAGCAAAGAGTATTGGGATAAAGGTTAAAAACTATAAATTTGTTGTATTTATAATATATGGTTTATTAGCAGGAATTGGTGGTTTTTTTCTCATGACAAGAATGAATGCGGGTTCACCGATTATTGGAGATGATGCACCCCTTGCAATTATACCAATGGCCATAGTTGGGGGAACTGCATTATCTGGTGGTAAAGGTGGAGCACTAAAAACTCTTAAAGGTATTTTATTTATGAGTTTGCTAATAAATATTATGAGTATCTTTGGGATACAACTTAACTTTCAGACACTTGTAAAAGGTGCAATCTTGCTTATTATCATCGTATGGGATAAGTATTCAGCGAATAAAGATAATAAAGTCTGATGAAATTAAAAAAATGCAGTATTGTTAATATCACAATGTTTTGTTGTAGAGACACACAATTTGTTTGCCGCCTAAAACAGTAAAAAGCAAACAGCGTTAAGGGTCAACCCGTCAGTGCAATATCTCAAAGTGACGGGAGATAATGGCGTATATTATGTATACGAATATGAATGTATCGTCGATGGTTAAGTCGTTGATGTAAGTCATACACATGGGCGAGAGGATTTGAGATGATACGCATAACACCTTATTTAGGTGCGGAAAGTGGCTCAGTTGGAAATCGTTTTTATGGTGAACAATTTAACAAAAATTCAAATCCCTAAACTGTTTAAACTCCTCGTTTGTTAAAGCAGACAAAAATCGGGAAGCCAAATTTCCTATAAAAAAATAATAAAAAAGCTTGTCAAAAGAAAAAATTGATGTTAATATGTGCACGTGAACAATTATCAATCAAAACTATCTCATTTTATCTTAATAAGACACAAAGTTTAGAGATTTGGAATTTATTTCATACACTGGAGGAAAAACGTGGGCGTTACAATGAAAAAAATTGCTGAAATTGCCGGCGTTTCCAGGGCAACAGTTGACCGCGTTTTGAATAACCGGCCAAATGTGAAGCCGGAAGTCCGTAAACGGATTATGGAAATTGCGGATATGCTCGGCTACGAACCAAACCTTGCGGGTAAGGCATTGGTGAGACAAAACAAGCCGTATAATATCGGTGTTATTTTACCCATCGTTGAAAACGATCGTTTTTACGAGCGCATCCATGAAGGAATGAAAACGGCACAAAAAGAATTCAAGGATATGGGAATCAGCGTCATTTACGAATACAGCCATGAATACAGCGTAGAGGATCAGCTGAAATCAATTGAAAAACTGCTTGAACAGGATATTTCTGCATTAGCGCTTGTCCCAATCAATGATGATAAAATCAAGGATAAATTAAATACATTGCATGAGTCTGTTATCACAGTGAGCTATGTTTCCGATATAGAATCTATTGAAAAGCTTTGTTTTGTTGGGATTAACGCTGAAAAAAGCGGAAGAATGTCCGGGGATTTATTGGCGAAGATTTTAGAAAAAGACACCAACATCATTATTATCACAACCTCACATGGTGTATTGGCACAGAAACTGAGGATAAAAGGCGCAATAGACGCCATTGAAGAATCAAGTATGAACCGAAAGGTTATTGGCATATATGAAAACTATGACCGAGATGATGTGACCTATAAATGCCTAAAAAAGGCGTTTGAAGAGCATGAACAGATTGACGGAATTTATTCTGCAACAGGGTTGGGAAGCATTGGCCTTGGTAAAGCCTTGGCGGAAATCGATCCAGAAAACAGAATTAAAGTGGTTGCTTCTGACTTGACGCCAGAAACGATGGAGCTGATGCAGAAGCGTGTTGTTGATTTTACCATTACCCAGCATCCGGCGGATATCGGATATAAAACCATCAGGACAATTGCCCGTTACCTTCTAATGGGAAAACAAATTAGCCAACCGAATAAAGTGATGGAAATACATACAGAGATTCGTACGATTGAGAACTGTATGGACTAAAAAATTTGCCCTGAATGTGCACGTGAACATTTTCTATAAAGACTGTTTTTAAAAGGGATTAAAATGAAACAGAGGGACTATAGGGTGTTGACAAAATCGGCATTCTAGTAAAAATTAAGGAGGAAGCGTTATGAAGAAAGCTTTATTAACGATGTTGTGTCTCTTAATGATTGGCGCACTCGTTCTCACCGGATGCTCACAAGCGCCGGCCAGTGACGCAACAGTTGAGAAGCAGGAAACACAGGAAGAGACAGCTGAAGCGACGGAGGCTGCAGCGGAAGAACCCATCAGAATTGCATTCCTTGGTTGGGCAAACAATCCGTTCCATGACGAGATTAAAAAAGGGGCAGTTGCTGCGGGGGAAGATCTTGCTCAATATAATGCCACTGTAGACTACATTGTTATGGGCGAAGATATTACATTAGATCGTGTGGTATCGTCTCTTGAAGATGCTATCGTTCAGGAATATGATGGTATTATCTGTATTCCTGCATTTGATGGAACAGAAGTATATATCAATAAGGCTGTAGATGCTGGCATTCCTGTGATTACATGCGTTGCCGAAGGTTCCAAACCAAGCGAAAGATTGTTCTTCTATGGTCAAAATGCGCAGCAGGCCGGAGAGCTTGCCGGACAGCTGATTGAAGAATATACCGGCGGAGAAGGCAAAGTGGGTGTGATAACCGGTATTTTGGGTGCCACTCAGCACGAATTGAGAAAGAACGGAGCCATTGACTATCTGGAAGCAAATGTTCCGGGCGTTGACATTGTCGGCGTATTTGAAAACAATGACAAAGCTGAAATCGCTTATACCTTAACAAAAGACATGTTAACAGCAGATCCGGATCTCAAGTGCGTTTATGTCACAGCAGGCGGACCTTTTGGCGCGGCAAAAGCCATCCAGGATCTGGGCCTGACCGGACAGGTTGCGGTTATCGGATTTGACTGGCTTCCAGATTCATTGAAGTATGTGGAAACCGGCGAAATCGTCGCATTGATTAGCCAAGATCCATTCGGCCAAAGCTATGATACCTGTACGATGATGTATGAATATCTGACGACTGGTGAAAAACCGACGGACGAAATTGTTGATGTTGAACCGTTGGTCGTTACACCGGACACCTTAATGGAACTTGTACCTGATTATAAATCAGAATAACGGCATGGCGGGATTATTCCCGCCTGCCAATTTTAAATAAGCAGTGAAATCGGAGGGGAAAATGGATACAATCGGTGAGAATGCAAAAGCAAGGGTACTGAACATCAGACGCTTGTTTAAGTTTAAAGAGTTTGGGATTTTAATGGCGTTGGTGGTGCTTTGCATCGCTATGATGATTGCCAGCCCGTATTTTTTAACAACGGGGAATATTTTTAACGTGCTGAGACAATTTTCAATCTATGCCATTCTGGCAGTGGGCCAGGCGATGATTATCATTATCGGAGGTCTTGACTTATCGGTGGGGACAGTGATGGGCTTAATGGGAGTCTTATGTGCGCTGTTTTCAACTACGCTCGGATTGTCTCCATTTCTTGTGTTTTTTATGATCATGATCTGCGGAAGCGTTTTTGGTGCTGTTAATGGATTATTGATTACAAAAATCGGGGTTAATCCCTTTATTACAACACTTGGGATGCAGTATATTGCCCGTGCGATATCTTTGCTGATTACCGGAGGAATTCCGATATGGCTGGAAACAGGCTTAGCGGATATTGGCGGCGGATATTTGGGCCCCATCCCAATCCCTGTTTTGATTATGGCAGGAATCGCACTCATCGGTATTGTCTTTACGACAAAAACCGTTGCCGGACGGAACCTTTATGCGGTCGGGAGCAATGCCCAAGCGGCAAACTTATCCGGAATACGGACTGATCGTGTCAAGATCATGGCTTATATGATTATGGGTATACTTGCCGGATTGTCAGGTATTATTTTAACCGGGACATTGAAGACTGCTGAACCGACAGCAGGGCTTGGGTATGAAATGCAGGCCATCGCCGCAGTTATTATCGGCGGAACCTCACTTTCAGGCGGCGAAGGCTCAATCCTCGGGGTTGTTATCGGCGCGGCGCTGATGGGCGTGCTACGCAACAGCTTTGTGTTGCTACACCTTTCCAGCTATTGGCAGGTATTATCCGTGGGTGTGGTTATAATTTTAGCCGTATCAATGGACAGCCTAAAGTCGAAGAAGCGGAACAGATAAACATAGGGGAATATGATGAAAAAGACAGTTTTAAAACTTAGTCAGATTGTAAAAGAGTTCCCTGGTGTCCGAGCGCTTAATCAGGTAGATTTTGATCTTATTGAAGGCGAAGTGCACGCATTAGTCGGTGAAAACGGATCGGGAAAATCAACGCTGATGAATATAATATCCGGCGTTATGCCGACTAACAGCGGGGAGATATATTTATATAACAAACCGGTGCATTTTAAAGATCCAAAGGATGCACATGACAACGGAATCTCAATGATTCATCAGGAGCTGTCCCTTGCGCCGGAACTCAGTGTAATGGAAAATATCTTTATCGGCCGTCAGATAAAAAATAAGTTGGGATTCATTAGCAATAAAAAAATGCGGTTTGAATGTGAAAAGATATTAGAGGAATACCATATTGAGGACGTTAGGTATAACGATTTAGTCAAAGACCTCAGCCTTTCCCAGATGCAGCTGATTGAAATTGCAAAGGCCATTTATCTGGATAATAAAATTATCATAATGGATGAACCGACATCTTCTTTAACAAAAGCGGAAACAGCAACACTGTTTAAGCATATTGATACATTGAAGCAAAAAGGATGTTCAATCATTTTCATTTCACATCGGTTGGATGAAATTAAAAAAATTGCTGATCGGATTACGGTATTGCGTGATGGAAACCTGATTATTACTGCTGAAAATGATACGATTGCAGTCAAAGATATCATCGCATACATGGTCGGCAAGGAGTTTGAAAACGCATTAAAGCGCGAGAACCGCTCAAAAAAAGAAAAGGTACTGGAAGTCAAACATCTCACCAATAAAAAGATACATAATATCAGCTTTCACTTAAGCAAGGGAGAAGTGCTGGGTATAACGGGCTTGGTTGGTTCCGGAAGAACCGAGTTGCTTCAAACAATTTTTGGCGAGATGAGAAGCGATTCCGGTGAAATATTTTTATACGGTAAGAAACAAAACATTAATTCTGTTGCGACGGCTATCGGCCTTGGTATCGGATTGATACCTGAGGGGAGAAAAACACAGGGACTGTTTCCCGGCTTAAGTGTTCAGGAGAACATATCTGTCGTAAACCGACAGCATACAAGCCGGTTTGGATTTGTTAACGAACGCGGGATTGGCAAAGATGCAAGCGAAATAAAGAAAAAGCTTAACATTAAAACACCAACGTTAAAAAATCAAATTAACAATTTATCCGGTGGGAATCAACAGAAAGCGATTATCGGTAGATGGCTGATGAATCACCCACAGATTTTGCTGCTGGATGAGCCGACGCACGGGATTGACGTGGGAGCCAAAGCCGAAATATATGGGATTATTGATCAATTATCCAAACAGGGCATCAGCGTGATTCTGGTATCATCTGAGCTTCCTGAGATATTGTCCTTATGCGACAGGGTTATTATTATGCACCGTGGCAGAATTAACGGTGAATTGGATAACATTGAATTGACCCAGGAAATGATTATGACTTACGCGACAAATCAAAATGAGAACGACAATACAACAGGGAGGCATTATGATTAATATACTATGCTACGGGGATTCAAATACATTTGGGTGGGACGCTGAGACATCTACACGATTAGGAATGGATGAGCGTTGGCCAGGTGTGGTGCGGAAGATACTTGGCGATAACTTCAATATTATTGAAGAAGGGCTGCCGGGGAGGACAACGGTTTGGTATGATCCGGTTATGAATTTAATCAGCGGCGCTGATTATTTATTCCCGTGTTTATCGTCACACCAACCGCTTGATATGGTGGTTTTCATGCTGGGAAGTAATGATTTAAAACAGATGTTTGCAGCGTCTCCTTTTGATGTGTTTTGGGGCATGGAAAGGGTGCTGAAGATAGCGTATGATTTCAAGTCCGATTCAAACCCAACGGCGCCGAAGCTTTTTTTAATATCACCGCCACATATATGCGCACCAAAAAATCAGTTTGCGGAGATGTTTTATGATGCGGAAGAAAAATCACAGAATATTGGCAAGTATTACCGTCAGTTATCGGATAAATATGATACTCTGTTCTGCGATGCTTCTGAGATCACCAAACCGAGTAAAACAGATGGTCTGCATATTGACGAAAAAAACCACAAAATACTGGGCGAATGTATAGCCAAACAAATAATGGAATATTTCAAATAGTAATCGGATGATTTGTTTGTGATAGCAGGTGGAAACAAATATCAGAGATTAAACAGAAGGGCGAGCATGTCACAAATATGTCACATGAGATCCAAAACCCTATGATCTATAACATGCAAATATAAACAAAACGCGCACGGGTTTACGTTTTTTTTGTATAAAACGGCGATAAAAAGAAACAAACAAGCATAGGTAAAATTTCAAATCGCAGTTGAGGGCCGTGTGGATTAACCTCCATGTGGGTTCGACTCCCATTCCTCGCACCAGCAGGCAAAGCCTGCGCCTATATATGCACATCTTTTTTAGTGGGTATATTTGCTTTATGAAAAACAGGTTGAACCGTTTGTGCCCCTCCGTGTGATGCGCGCCTCACGCGCGTGCCCCGCTAAAACAGGATAGAAATCGACAGTCAAACCAAAACGATACAGAATCAGTTTGCTTGCTAATGCCTGTGCTTCGCAAAACTTCAGTAATTTTGATATCTTTTCTATTTCTGTAGGGTATATCAAAAACAAAATATGCTTACATTGAATAAACATACAATTTGTGATAATCTACAATAAAAGTTTTATCTAATGGTAAAAATACATTTGGTTTGAAAAGTATTCTATTAGATGAAAGAGAAATATTATAACACTATTTCATTTTACTTTCAGTTATAGTGTTGAGGCTTGGAATTATATAGTACAAGATATTTTAACCTAAAAAATGTATGAGGTATAGCGAAGTGAATGAAACGCAAACGATTTGTATTTTTTCAGCTTTATATCTACCCCATATCGGTGGCGTCGAAAACTATACGCATAAACTTGCATTAAAGCTTAAAGAAAAAGGACATAATGTTATTATTGTGTCATCCGGAGAAAAAGAGGGCCAACCAAAAGAGAAGTCAATGGAAGGTACCATTTACCGATTGCCCGCGAACTTCTTTATTCGCGGATCTTTGCCGATACCAATTATTAATAAAAAAACGAAAACAATATTAAACGAGATAAGCCAACACAACCCAAACATTGTGGTAATCAATACTAGATTTTATATACACTCTTTATTGGGTGCGATTTTTGCAAAGAGGAAGCATATTAAGTCCATATTGATAGAACATGGGACTGGCCATATTGTTTTTGACAATAAGATCATATCATTGTTTGGACGGTGGTATGAACATTTATTAACTTTTTTTATTAAGAAACAGTGCAATGCCTTTTATGGTGTTAGCAAGGCTTGTAATGATTGGCTAAAACATTTCAATATCTTGGCTAACGGAACGCTTTGCAATTCAATTGATGTTGAACAGACGGATCGGCAAGTAAATAACTGTAAGGTTGATTATTTAGCAAATAACAGCATTCACGACAAAGCAATTATTATTGCATATGTAGGGAGGCTGGTTAAAGAAAAAGGTGTTGAAAAACTAATCGAAGCATTTACAATGTTACAACAAACACAAAAAAACATCTATTTATTTATCGCAGGCGAAGGTAAAATATTATCTGATATTAAAAAATATAAGAATGATGGTGTGATTTTTCTTGGCAGGTTGGGGAATACACAAGCGCTAAAACTGTTGAGCCAAACAGATATATTTTGTTTACCAACAGACTATCCCGAAGGTCTCCCGACATCTGTATTAGAAGCAATTGCGTGTAAGAGTTATGTGATTACCACGAGAAATGGAGGGGCAAAAGAGGTTATTATTTCTAAGGAATATGGTTTTATATTAGATGAGAATACAGTGGATAATTTAAAGAATGCTATTGAATTTGCTATAGATGATGAAAAACAGAGAAGGAATGCAATTGAAAACGCTTATAATAGAGTGCAAAAATATTTTAGTTGGGATTGTTGCGCGGATAAATTGATTGATATTTCAAGAGAGATGGGAAATTGAAGATGAAAAAAATTAACATTTGTATCATTGGTGCGGGGAATATATCAAACACGAGACATATTCCTGCTGCAAAGAAAAATAAACATGTCTTAATAAATGGTATCATTGGAGTAAATGAAGCAAATGTTTATTCAACTGCAAAGATAAACCGAGTAGAACATACGTTGATCCTAAGCAATGATTCATCCTTTCATCAACAATTAGCACAGTGCGATTGGTTTAATAACGATATTGACGCGGTTATCATTGGAACCCCGCCGCATACGCATTTTTCTTTAACACAAGCTTGTTTGGAACTTAATAAGCATGTCTTGGTCGAAAAACCCATGATGATGCGTGTCAAAGAATGTGAGATAGTCAAGAAGATTTCAGAGGAACGTCATCTTGTACTAAATGTTATGCATAATTTTTGGTATGCTGACAAAATGGCGAAATTGGAAAAACGCCTGAGTCAGTCCAAGTACGGCAAGGTGACTTCTGCCGCGCTCATTCAAATATCAAACCGTTCTAGGCGGCTCCCAAGTTGGTATCAGGAGTTGCCGTTGGGACTGTTCTTTGACGAAGCGGCTCATTTCTTTTATACGGCTTCGAATTTGTTCGGATCAGTAGAAATTAGTAACGTTTTCACAACTCGGAGTGTAATAGAGGGTGAGACACCAAGAACAATCTCAGCAGAATTGATTGCGGGATGTACTCCTGTACATATGTATATTAACTTTGACGCACCTGTATGTGAGTGGTATCTTGATATTTTTACAGAAAAATATTTTGTCTCTTATGATTTCTTTAAAGATTTGCTTATTGAAATAAAAAACGATGGGTTGCATTTATCAAAAGATGTGCTAAGAAATTCAGTTAAATATACGTTTGCATATTGGAAAGGGTTTATCTTCAATGGATTTAAAATGATTCTTGGGAACCTGTTATATGGTCACGATGTCGTGATCAAACATTATATAGATGCAATTATGCTTGGGAAGGTTGAAGACCCGATTTCTGCGGACCAAGGTGAAAATGTTATTAGAGCTATGAATGAGATTGTAAATTTAGCAAAGGAAAATAAATAAAATGAAGTACCTGCTTTTATTACTTTACGTTATTAGTGGAGCCTTTGGAATGGTTTTAGTTAAACTTGGCGGAGCTGAGAGCCAGTTTAGCTTTTCCAAGGGGAAGTTATCAATTGAAACCGGATATTTTTTCTTGATCGGGTTGATACTTTATGTAATTAGCTTTATTGTATGGATGATTATTTTGCAGAAATTCGAACTGACCTTTATTTCTCCACTAGCTTACGGTTTACTATTTATAGCACTTGCATTGGTATCATGGGTTTTCCTGGGCGAAACATTAGATTTATATAAGATAATCGGTATAATCCTGATTATTAGCGGCGCGCTTACTATGACGGTTTTTAAAAAATGATGATGCATAATAGTTTAGAGAACTTCATTTGCTGTGACTAAATACTAAGGATAAACGATCCCAGATGAAAGATTTACTAATTGTTATACCTGCATACAATGAAGAAGCGTCCATTGAAGAGGTAATAGCCGATATAAAAGCTAATTGCCCGCAATTTGACTATATTATTGTCAATGACGGATCAAAAGATGGTACAAAGCAGTTGTGCATGGATAAAGGATATAATATGCTGGATTTACCGGTTAACATCGGCCTATCCGGTGCATTCCAGGCAGGAATGCAATATGCTTTTTTGAATAAATATTTGGCCGTTCTTCAGTTTGATGGTGATGCGCAACATGATGCTGTATATATTGAACCAATGTATAATGCACTTTTAGAGAGTAACGCAGATATTGTGGTTGGCTCCAGGTCGCTTACGGAGTCAAAACATAAAGCACTACGAATGATTGGTAGCCTAATTATTCGAGGACTGATAAAAATATCAACTGGAAAAAACATCAGTGATCCAACATCTGGTATGAGAATCTATAATCAAGAGATGATTGATCTTTTTGCCAACAATATAAATTTCTCTCCAGAACCAGACACTTTAGGGTATTTAATGCGGTGCGGATACCAAATTAAAGAAGTCAAAGTAAAGATGAAAAAACGTTTTGCAGGGGAAAGCTATCTTGATTTTTTTCAATCAGCCAAATATATGGTTCATATGGTTTTTTCATTGCTGTTAATGCAGTTTGCAAGAAAGAAAGTGGTGAATAAATGTCGTTAATTTTGAGGATCTTTTTAATTTCAGGATCCATTTTAACTTTTCTATGGATTATGTATAAAATAAGAAAATTTGAGATCGTTTTAAAGGATGCGCTGTTTTGGATAATTTTTGCTTTTCTTATTGCCCTTTTGGGTATTGTCCCCAGTATTATCAATTGGGCGGTTAGCCTGCTTGGTATTATTTCGCCTGTTAATTTCATATTCCTAATTATATTATTTATTTTGATCATTAAACTTTTTAGCATTTCGATGAAAATGTCTTCTTTAGAATCTAAACTTCAGGCATTAATTCAAAAATACGCCATAGATAAAAAAGAGGAAAGTGACGAAAAGATAAAAAAATAATTTTCATAAGACATATTTTTACCGGCTTACAAAAACCGAATATATATTTAAAAAAATCATAATATTAACCATGATTATTCCAAAATAAATATTTCTAGAAAAATTTGAATTTGCTGTGATGGCATTTCCCTTTACAGCAAAAAGCAACAATGGTAAAATCGGCGTGAAGTAACGGCCTTGAACGCCAACGATAATTCCCCATGAGAAGGGTGTACATACACGTTGCATGGCAATGGTTATTAATACATAGATAATACCAGCTATTACGATGAAAACTACACGATATAATCCTGATATCTGTGGATCACGCTCTTCTTTTACAAATACGGACATTCCTATGATTATAGTATATATATAAACCCAAATAAAATTAATATTAATTTCCTGCCAACCTAAATAGGCTCCTAGCATCATTTCCCAGTACCAAGCAGCTGTATCCCGGGTGGTGGTAATTAGCAGTCTTAATTCATTTATAGGATGAGATAGTATCCAAGACAGTGTATATGTTTCGGACACTGCTTTTGCACTGCTATCAGTTATATCTAAAGGGGTTTGCTGGGGGAATAACGAGGCCAAAAAATCCAGTCTGAAAATAATCAGCGAAAAAAGCCCGGTCAATAAAGCGAGTGCAGCAAATAAATATTTTTTCTTAACACTTGAGAATTTTGAGGCTGGTATCAAAAAAACCAGAAAAGCCAATGGGTAGTAAACAAGCTTGCATGGCGATAAAAAGAATATTAGCAAAGTTATGGCTAATCCATCCCATACAGAGACAGCTGGTTTTTGGTAGATTAAATGCATGATATAGGAAAATAGAAGAACTGACAGTCCAATTATTGTCAAGTCATATGTATATGAACCACTTAAATGAACACACATTGGGAGAAGTGCAACTGCAATTAAAATATTTTTCCCAAAGGGCAATAACTTCAAAGCGAGTGCAAAGCAGCTTGCAAAAAATAACAGATTAAAAAGAATACCTAAGTATATTAAAGGTGTAAAGCCTAGTGAACATAATCTGGCTAACGTTATTCCAAGAGCTTGGGGTAAGTATGCAATAAATCCAAAGTGGACAATTGTCGCATTTGATACAACCAACTCTTTTTCAAAGGGATTTGCGATAAAATCAACAGATGAAAAAATGTTGTGGTAAATGTTTTGATTAGGCCTTGTGTCAAGATATTTCAATCCAAGCAAATCACCATTTCTTATAAGCAGCTCGTTCCCGCCAAATTTTGTTTCAGCCCCTAGAAGGACATTTGACAATTTATATGCTGTCTGAAAATGTACAGGCTCATCGGGAACTGTGTATGGTGGGGAAACAAACGCGCTGATTAATCCTAAAAGCACAATAGTAAAAAAAAGCATCCAATGTTTTTGAATTTTCCATACTGTATACATTAAATAACAAATAACAACAGTAACAATTGATAAAAAATAAATAATTAGAAAAGCAAGGCCGTTAGGCTTAAAATATTCGTTACTTGTGGGTTCAGAACTAAAAAAAACCTTATCGCAAAATTGATATGCGAACAGCAATGAAATAATAATGACGATAAAAAGAATGGAGAATAGTGTTTTATTTTTATTAAATAATGAACTAATGATACGTTACTCCCTGATGAAAAAGTTATTAAATATTAGAACATATAAATTATAATAAGCTATGCGATATTATTCAAGTTTCTTTTAATTATACATTAAAATGAAGCTATGACTGTTGTCAGAACGTAATACGCTAATGATGGTAAGTGACTAGAAAGGCACATCAACGAGTACGTGAGCACTGCTAAAAATGGTTTTAAGTTTATTGACTTGAGCTTTTCCGATATTATCTATGCCATATGCGAGGATGTGTGTATATGGTATAAACTAGCTAAAAAAATATTTGAAATAAAAAATAACAACCATCAATTTAAAGCCAGGCACCACGGCGAAGTATCTGTAGGAGGTAGAGGGAGCCAAATGTTCCTTAGTTGAAAATAGAAGTCTTCGCAAAAAGCGGGCTATATGATGCTAAGCTGGCAGCTATAACTTAAGAGCTATCTGGCGAAAAACAGAAGATGTGACTATAGGCGATACTGACTGAAATATGCTATTTTGTCGGAATAACTTGAGAAAAAAGTATGAGCAGTATAATTTGTATTGTGTACAATAATATGGTATAAAATATATTAATGTGCATTAAGCTCAGCTACACTGTAAAATGCATAAATAAGAGATAAGGGGCAGAAATGAAAGAATTTAGGGTTTTTGTTAAGGGTCTTTATAAATATCCTGTTTCGGGTTTGTTTTTCTGGGGAATAAAAAGAAAGTTGCTTAAGATTTATAACGAAAGATCAGATTTTCTTAATGAGGTAGAATTAAATATTATCGATTTATACTATGTTTCTATGAAAGAGAGCTTCAAAGAAAAAATTTTAACTCTGATTCAACAATACTACCTGATAAATAAATCAACCCTGTTTGATGCGGCATATTATAGACAAACGTATTACAATGAAAAACTATCTGATGTTCAGCCGCTTATACACTACCTTCTATTTGGATTTATTTTAAATTACAATCCCAGCGCAAATTTTAACGCAGGCAGGTATTTAAAGGTCAACAAAGATGTAAAATATTGCGGGATAAATCCGCTTTATCATTTTCTTAATTACGGATTTTTGGAGGACACAAGAAGTAACGATGGATTTGTTGTGTTTAAGAACAATAAAAGAAAGAATATAAGGGCCCTGACAGTCAGAAATTGTATTAAGTGCTTTTTTCAATATGGCGATAAGTATACCCGAGCAGTATTCCTTGGGAATGGAGAGGAATCTCAAATTATAGATTATAAAAAGCCGATAAAAACATGGCGGGTAAAAAAAACTATAAAATCATTTGAAGTTAAGCCGCTATTTTCAATCATTATGCCGGTCTATAATATTGATGTGAAGTGGCTGAAATCCGCGATTAAATCGGTCAAAAAGCAATGGTACAAAAATTGGGAGCTTTGTATTGCAGATGACTGCAGTACTAATACAAAAACGGTTGCATATTTAAAAAGTATAAAATATAGGAAAATAAAAATTAAGTTTTTAAATAAAAATTTAAATATCTCAGGGACATCTAACCAAGCTTTGCAAATGGCGGAGGGGGAGTATGTAGTACTCCTGGATAACGATGATATGATAACGGTTGACGCTCTATATGAACTGACAAAATGCATCAATGAAACTGGTGCAGAATTTATTTATTCAGATCAAGATAATCTATTTAGTACTAATATTTACAGCTTTGCATTTTTTAAACCGGGATTTAATTATGAGTTACTGAAGGCCCAGAACTATATCAATCATCTTACTGCTATTAAAAGGAGACTTATTGAAGACGTCGACGGATGGGAGGTTGGCCTGGAAGGTGCACAGGATCATGACCTATACCTAAAAATCGTGGAAAAAACGAATAGGATTGCCCACATTCAAAAGATTCTTTATCATTGGAGAGCAGTTGAGGGTTCCACAGCGGCTCAGTTTAGTGAAAAAGAATTTGCACAAACTGCGGGGCGCGTTGCTGTTCAAAATGCAATAAACCGATGCGGGGAGAGCGCAACGGTCATTGACGGAAGGATGCCAGGAACGTATCGCGTTAAGTATATATTAACAGGTACCCCATTAGTAAGTATCATTATTCCCTTTCGGGATAAGATAAATTTGCTGACGGATTGTATTACAAGCATACTTGAGAAATCAACCTATACGAATTTTGAGATCATTTGTATAAATAATCAAAGTGAAGACAAAAAAACCTATGAAGAGATAAGTAGATTAAGAGTATTAACAGATAAGATATTTTTTTATGATTATATAGGCGAGTTCAATTATTCAAAAATTAATAATACCGCGGTGTACCAATATGCAAAAGGTGAATACGTTGTGCTTTTGAATAATGATATCAAAATTATAACATCTGAATGGATTGAAAACATGCTGATGTTTGCCCAAAAGGATGAGGTGGGTGCCGTGGGGGCAAAACTGTATTTTGATGATGATACGATTCAACATGCAGGTATCGTTGTTGGCATAAATAACAGTGCCGGACACTCCTTTAAAGGTTATGGACGGAATGCATCGGGCTATTTTGCGAGACTGTGTGTTAACCAATATGTATCTGCTGTTACAGCTGCAATGCTAATGATTAGTAAAAAAAAGTATATAGAGCTTTCCGGGCTGAACGAAAAAGAATTTGCAATCGGATTTAATGACGTGGATTTTTGTTTAAGACTGCGTGAGCACGGATATGAAAATGTATTTACCCCTTATGCGGAAGCATATCATTATGAATCCAAATCTCGAGGGTATGACGATACACCTGAAAGGGAAGCCAAGCATGAGATGGAGAAAAAGTCTCTAAAGGAGCGTCACGGGGATTACTTTTATAAAGTGGATCCATACTACAATATTAATCTGACTACAAAAACCGTGGATTATAGTATAAAAAGGGATTTTATAAACCGGAGATATAAGCAGTAAGTAATAACTGAGCCTGCTAACCGGAGCAGAGAGGTTTTTATACATCGATTATTTCCAATTGCAATTAGAAAATCTAGCAGATTCTTTTTTATCGATTTTATTTAATATTAGAAGATAGCATTGTTTGGGTGTGTAGTATGAAGACGCGTCATGAGAAAGTAATGTATGACTATAAAAGGAAAGAAGTAAATCAGGAAATGAGGACCAAAAGAACAGAAAAAAGTCGACGAAAGCAATCCATTATATTAATAGGTATTATTGGTATCCTTCTATTTTGTCTAGGTGTTGTAATTGTAAAATTATTTGTGCCTGCTCCCCCGGCAATTCAAGCACTTGATATTGACAAAATAAAAAATGATGAGATGTCCAACAGTCGGGAAATCATTCTTAAAACATATGAAGGAGATCTAAATTACATAAGTCTTTTTATTGAGCCTTCAAAAGCAACCAACTATACTTATATAGTTTATGATGATAATGGTGGGGCTATTATTAAATCCGGCGAAGTTGGTTATGGTGTTTCTTTTTCTTCTTTTTTTGTCGGGCTCTCAAATCCAAAACTCAAAATTGTTGTCAGTTCACATGAAGGAGAAAACGTTGCGCTTAAATGCGTATTCGCAGATCGCTATGGCTTGTTTTTCAAACACACTCAATATAAATATGTGCTTACTCTGTTTTTGTTTGTTGTTTTTGGAATACTTATTTTATTTAGAAAATCTATTCGACAGCATTTTTCGAAGCTTCAGAAAGCTCTTTTAGCCCTGGTTTTAGCCCTGATTTTAGCAGAATCCGCTGTTTTTTTAGAGTGGTTATTTTATAACAGCTATTTAGGAGACCGATCTGTTTTTTTTGCAGCAGCCCTTTATTTTCTTGCCTTAAACAGCCTGTTGGATCAAAGGCGCATGTATAATTTTATATTTAAGTTCAGGTGGCCGATACTCCTAACTATTTTTATCTTTTTGGTAATAAGTAAATATCATGGCTCTTCCGTTGGACTGTATGACGATTTTATACAACCAGGCCTCGGTGGTGCGTATAAAGATCCCATTCTTGGAAAGCCAAGGATTATACGGACAGACGAATGGACAAATGCGACGCCGAGAAAACTGGCAGCAGCCTGGGGAGAAGATGCTTTTTCGCTTTATAACAATATTCTACGTGGTACATCAACTCTGAATACAAGCAATGGAATGTATTATGGCTTAGGTGCGCTTGCATTTGTGCATTCTTGGGGATTTTTGCTTTTCGGCGTAGAATACGGCATGAGCTGGTGGTGGTTTGGCCTTATGTTGTTTGCTATTGGATTTTCAACAGAACTGTTTTATATTCTGACAAAAAAAAATAAGGTGCTTTCAGCCGCCGGTGGTTTACTCTTTGGATTATCTCCCTTTCTAGTATGGTGGTCATATTTTGATACTGAGTTTATAAGCGCTATTGCCCTTATTGTTTTTGTTTACTATTTTTTTAATTCAAATAAGCTTTGGAAAAAAAGTTTTTTTGCGATAGGACTTGCAATTGCAGGATCAAATTTTGTTTGCAAACTATACCCGGCGTGGCAAGTTCCTCTGGGCTATTTTATTTTGTTACTACTAATATGGTTAATTATTAGTAATATCAAAAAAGTAAAAAAAATAAAATTGGTGGACTGGATCATCCTTGGTGTGTGTTTTTGTTTTTCAGTCAGCATTATTATCTCATATTTCAAGGCAAATCTTCCATATATAGAGTTGATTTCATCTACGGTATATCCCGGGAAGCGGTTTGAAACGGGTGGAACTCGCACATTATGCAGTGTCTTTAGCAATATTAATCAAATATGTTTCCCTTATAAGGATTACGGCAATCCTTGCGAGCCGAGTTCGTTTTTCTTTTTGGGTTTATTTCCTATTGCCGGGGGGTTATGGATGGCCGTTAAGACAAAAGACAAATTTGATAAGCTTTTACTTATCCTGTTGTTAGCGTATAGTGCGTTCTTATTAGTATTTGTTGCGATTGGTTTCCCGGAATGGCTCGCTAAAGTCACCCTAATGGACTATTCAACAAGCGCACGGGCGAACGGGATTTTAACTTTATGCTTTATGATACTGCTGGTTTTGCTAGTTGAGAAATTTAGGTATATAGCCCCAAAATCACGTAAAGCCGTGATTATTTTCGCAATCATTAATGCTCTGTTTATGATTATTACCAGCTATTTCGTTAATCAGAGTTATATGCCGTACTGGTTTATGTTGCTTATGTTTTTTGTTTTATCCGGTCTGGTTGTTTTAATCGTTTCTTATGGTAAAAAAATGTATAAAGTTACATCCGGGATTTTAATATTAATCGCTTTAATCTCCGGAATTACGGTTAATCCGTTGATGAAGGGATTGGAAACGATTTATTCAAAGCCTGTAGCAAAGCAAATTATGAATATAACAGAGGAAGAGCCCGATGCAAAATGGATTGCGCTTGGTAACTACACCAGCGGTTTTACAATAGCCTGTGGCGCACCGACAATTAATTCATGCAACTATTATCCGAATATGGAATTGTGGGAAATCCTTGATTCCAAACGCCTATATGAGAATGTTTATAACCGTTTTGCATATGTTGGCATTGAATTGGTTACTGAGGGGGAAACTTATCCCGAACTAGTTGCTCCGGACTCGTTGAGTATATATTTATATTATAAAGATCTGGATGATATTGGGATAAAATATATTTTTTCAACATATGAAATTACCAATATAAGCAACAGTGAGATAATCAAAATCTATCATGAGTCAAACAGCTATATTTACAGAGTAAATATTATGGGATTAAGTTGAAAGTAGTTTAATAGGCATAGATTGTCTGCTCGGTGATGCCTAGCGTTTGAGAGATAACGCTAATCCGTTTACCTTGCTCCGTAACCTGCTTGATGGTTTGAAGCTTATACTCCTTGCTAAATGTCCTTCTGCCCATGTTTTGGTCCTCCAAAAGATTGTATTATTATCTTATCTTGGGTGTCAACATTAGGGGGGAGTCCATTCGCAGGCTTGATATTTCTTTGGAATGATGACATTTGGTACCGGAGGTCGCCCTAGATTTCGGGCTTTTTGGTATCTAGGGATCGAAATGAAGGCTCATAGGCGTATTAGTAAATGTGTTGATATACAGATAGAATTTGAAATTTGAATAGGAGTGTACATGAGTAATTTTCAACGTGAAGGATCAATTAGTAATGCCCATGTAGGTAAAGATTTTGAAAAAAGTACATTTCAGTATTTTTCTAAACGAGGGATAATATTAAAAACAAATTACGCAATACCTTTAGGAACTGGCAAGATAAAAAAAGAGCACCGATTTGACTTAGGCGGACAATTAGATAATGGCTTAAAAATCATAGTTGAATGTAAATCTCATAGATGGACAACGGGTGGGAATGTCCCAAGCGCAAAATTAACTGTTTGGAATGAAGTCATGCTCTATTTCTCTTTATTGAAAAAAGAAGATATCAAAATTTTATTTGTTTTAAAAGATTTTTCGGAAAAGAAAAACTTATCGCTTGCTGAATATTATGCTTCAACATATAAGCACTTGGTGTCAGAAGGTGTTGCTATTATTGAGTATGATGTAAGCACAATGCAAGCAACGAAAGTGTTTGGTAAATTAGACCAAGTACAAGAACAACAATTAGAAATGTTTTTGAAATGATGTTTCGGATATATCAAATCATTTAGTGGAAAAACGAGAGACCGATTGCTTTGACCTTGCCCCACGGATTTAAACAGAATGGACGCAAAAAGTGAAAACCAAACAGGTACTCTGTTTGCAAAATGACTATTTAATTAATAAACGTTTGTTTTATTAATTAATAGGGAAACGATCTTAAGAAGTCTCCCGCTTAAGTTCGCTGAATTCAATCATACCGGACTTGACATGTCTCCTTTGCCTGTGTTACTATCTTTTTGAAATTCCGAACCCAACCCGATAATTTCATTAACCAACATCTAAAAATATTGAATGAAGACCATGATAGCTATATTGCTGGTGGTTTTTTTGTTCTGAATTTTAATGGAGGATTGAATTATGTTTATGTATGATGAAATTTTACAGCAGCCGTTGGTTATTGGAAGCCTGATTCAAGCAAATCAAAAAACGATTACAGGAATCAAACGCGTACTAACGCAATCAATGCCCAAAACAATTGTGATTGCGGCGCGAGGAACAAGCGATCATGCTGCAGTATATGCAAAATATTGTTTTGAGATTTTGCTAGGTATACCCACTTCCCTTGCAGCACCGTCAGTACTCACTGTCTATAACAGCAAAATAGACTATAAAAATACGCTGATTATTGGTATTACGCAATCCGGGATGGCAGAAGACGTGAAAGCTGTGATCGAACACGCTCGTGCGCAAGGAGCCGTAACGCTCGCCTGTACCAATCAATCGGATTCACCCGTCGCCAAAGCGGCTGATTTTCATTTCTTCTGTAATGCGGGCACGGAAAAAAGCGTGGCGGCAACCAAAACTTTTATGGCACAACTGTGTGCTGTTTTGGTTCTCGCCGCTGTAATGCATCAGGATCCAAAGCTTTTGAATGCCATTGAAACGATGGGCACAGAGCTGGAACTATTCTTAAAGCAAGCTGATAAAATCGTTCATGATATGGCAAGCTATAAGTATATGGACAAGTGCTTTGTGCTGGGGCGAGGGCTGTTATACCCTATTGTAAAAGAAGCCGCACTTAAGATACAGGAAACTTCCTATGCTATAGGATTGGCCTACCCAATCTCTGATTTTTGGCATGGCCCGCTAGCAATGGTGTCGGATAAAATGCCGGTTTTTTTGTACAGCAGCGGTGGTAAAATGAAGAAGGATGAAATGGAGATACTGGATAAGCTCAACAAAATCGGAGCCGATGTATTTGTCGTAACGCCGGATAAGGAAATTGCGCAGAAGGCGGCGCAAAGTTTAATGATACCGGACGTGAATATGTTTATTCAGCCTTTGATTGAGCTGGCGGCCGCACAGCTGATTGCGTTCGGGATTGCTAAGGCAAAGGGTATGAACCCGGACGCGCCCAGAAATCTTAAAAAAGTAACGATTACGAAGTGACGGTTATGAGAAAGAAAATAGTAAGCATTTCGGATACGTTTATGAAACAGATTGGGATGCATGAAAACAACATTGATCTGGATGCGGAATTAATCAAATACTACAGAGATATGGAAGACGGTTTAAACGGCAACGGCGGGCTGCCCATGGTGCCTTCGTTTATATCGGGCAGGCTGGAGCCGAAACAGAAAAGCGCTGTTATCGCGATAGATGTCGGTGGGACAAATCTGCGCATCGCTTTGTTTTATTTAAACAAACGCGGCAGGCTGTGTATGGGCAGACTGGATCATTTTGAGTTGCCGGGCAGAAAATGTGCTGTTACCGCAGAGCAGTTTTTTAATACGCTTGCGGGGTACGCTGAGCCATATTTGGCATTCACCAAAAAAATCAGCTTTTCTTTTGCGCATGAGATTACGCCGTTACCGGATCATGATGGATATGCGGGGTCGCTTTCAAAAGAGCTTGTGATCAAAGGTCTTCCAAAGGCCAGGCTTGGTGAAGGGCTTGAAAGGGCATTGGCGCTGCGCGGTTTTGACGATACGGACATCATCGTGTTTAACGATACAATCGGCGTTGCAGCCGCTATGTCGAATAAAAGCAAAAGCTATGACGGATTTATCGGATTGGTGACTGGAACAGGCACTAACACATGTTACGCAGAACAATCCCGGTATATCACAAAGCTATCGTATCCGTGTGAGGGAACGATGTACATCAATGTTGAGTCAGGCGAATATTCGGGTATAGAGCGGGGCGAAGCAGATTACCGTTTGGACAAAGCATCCGGGAGACCGGGCAGCGCATTGCTTGAAAAGATGATCAGCGGTGGATATATCGGGCAGCTTTTCTGGCAGACTATTTCGATTGCGGCTGAACAGGGCCTCATGTCTGGCGGTTTCCTAAAGGCTTTTTATGCAGCCGAACCGCCGGATACGCTTGATTTCAGCCGTTTCATGGGCCTTATGCCGACTCGGGATGCGTATACACGTATGTGCGGAAGTAAAAGAGACAAGGCGCTTCTTAAGGCAATCGGGACATCCTTGATTAAGCGCGGTGCAAAGCTGATTGCACTCGAAATCGCCGGCGCAGCAGTAAGAAGCGGCAGGGGGCAGAATCCGGACAGGCCAATCTGTATCATCTCGGAAGGGACAACATATTACTCACTGCCGGGATTAAAGCAGGAGGTTGAGAAACTGATATATAGCTGGCTGAAAGCGAAAGGGATATATGCGGTGCTGAAAAAAGTGGACAATGCGGCACTGAAAGGTATCGGGCTGGTCGGGTTGAGTATGCTTTAGATAAGTCTAATTGTGATTAGAAGGCTGCCATAGCGGCGGCCTTTTTCAGTTTTGGGTTAATAAAGGGCGGTTTATAAATCATGTTTCCTTGCAGAATTGATAATTTCGGGACTAAAAAAGCATAAATAAGGGAAATCGTTTACCGTAATTTGCTAACATTAAATACACATAAATGGAAAATAATATGCAAGATACATGGTTAAATTACGATAAAACAACGAATAAGTGAATAAAAAGCGCTAATTTTATTTTTAATTCTTGACAAGTTGTATAAATGGTGATAAACATAAGGTAATCGATATACTAGAACAGGTAAGATGAATGAAAAAAGAAAACAAGAACGCAACCATCTATGACATAGCAGAAAAAGCAGGCGTTTCCGCTGCTACCGTTTCGAAGGTATTAAATCAAAAAGGCAGCATTTCGTCGGAAACACAGAAAAAGATTATGGATATTGTCGCGGAATTGGGCTATCAACCGAATCCGGCGGCAAGATATCTTAAAACTATGGAAACCAAGCAGATTATGCTTTCTATCCCCATGGTTGGCGACTTGTTTTTCCTAAGCATGATACAAAAAGTGCAGAGTATATGTAAAGACAACGGATATTCACTACTCATCAATAGTACAGAAGAGAGCGAAGATGAAGAAATTAAAATGCTGAGCAACCTTGGCAACAATTTTGTGGATGGTCTTATCCTTGTTTCTGTCAATTATACTGAAAAGCATCTCGAAATGATTCGGCGGATTAACAGGCCGGTTGTGCTATGCAGCATTGGATGTGAAGCTCTGGATAAATTCGAGACTGCATGTGATTTTGTGGGAGTTGATGCGAAGAAGGGCATTGTGCTTTCTATCAACCACCTGATTGAGCAGGGTCATACCAAAATTGGGTATGTCGGCCAGGACATCAGCTGTCAAACTGGGCGGGAAAGATATAACGGGTTCATAACCGCAATGAAAGAAAATAATCTTGAAGTGAATTCGGATTATGTCTTCAGCGGTGAAGTAAACGAGAAATTCGGATACGAAGCAGGAATGAAATTCTTAGAAATGGATAAAAGGCCTACCGCAATTTGTGTATCGGCGGACCATATCGTGATGGGCATGTATCAGGCATTCGATGAAAAGGCATTTGACGTTGCAAACGAAATGGCGATTATCGGCATGGATGATATCTCAATTTGTAAGATTATGAAGCCGAAGCTCAGCTCCGTTAATCTTGCTCAGAGTGATATTGGGACATCGGCAACAGAATTGCTGATGAAACGTATCGAAGGGGACAAGCACCCGTATAAGAGTATTATCTATCAGCCGGAGATGAGAATCAGGCAGTCAAGCCTTTATTCGGTGGGGAATAAATAAAAAAATTTACATATTAGGAAATCGATTACCTAAAAGGAGACATACAGATGAATCATGAGTGCATGGCAGAGTATCAGGAAAAGCGGGAGCGCATTAATCGTTTTTTAAACGAGAATGGCTATGATGCCATTATCTTTGGGACCACAGCAAACTTTGCCTGGGCAACATGCGGCGGGGACAGCCATATCCTGCTTGATTCACAAGGCGGTTCATGCATACTGCTCTTTACCGCTGATAAAGCATACTGCATTGCAAATAAAATGGATGCTGCCAGATTAAAAGATCAGGAGATTGGCGGGCTGCCGATTGAAGTTATTTCTCTGAAATGGTTCGAGGAAAGTACGGTTGCATATGCAATGAATCTGGTAAGCGGCAAAAGGATAATATCAGATATCCCGATATCCGGAGCAGAACTCAGCTTCTCTGCGTTTTATCAACTGCATTACCCGCTGACATTGGGAGAAGTCAACCGATACAGGAAGATTGGCAAAGATACGGAAAATGCAGTTTTGGCTGTGGCTGGTTTTGCAGAACACGGGATGACAGCGAATGATATACAGACAAAGCTGCTGGAGGAATTCTCAAAACGCAGCCAGCAGATCACCTGTATGATTATCGGCGTTGATGATGAGATCAGTAAATACCGTCATCCTCTGCCTGCTGACCAAAAGATTGATCGTGCGCTGATGCTGGTGCTTTCGGGCAAAAGGTATGGATTAAATGTACCCATTACACGCATGATATATTTTGACGGTGACGTGCCGGAAGATATCGAGAAAAGGTATCAGGCGGCGTGTACGATAGAAGCGAATACGATATTAAGCGCAAGACCGGGCGCTAAGTTCTATGATATCTCAATGATGCAGAAGAAACTTTATGAACAGTTTGGTTATGCAAACGAGTGGGAAGAGCATTTTGCCGGCGGCCTCACTGGATATATGGCAAACGACGCATCGTTCTGTACGAATAAAGAGGCGGTAATGGTAAACCGGCAGTCGTTTAACTGGTATGTGACCATCACCGGTGTGAATGTCGAAGAAACGATGCTGACGTCCGAAGAGGACGGCGTTGAACTGGTAACGGTACAGGGCATATGGCCGGAAAAAGCATATCAGGCCGGCGGAGAAGAAATCAGGCTGCCGCAGATAATGGTAAAAGATTAAAGGAGGGAAATAGGTGTTGCGCACTGGAATTATCGGAATGGGAAAAATGGGGCGCGCCCATGCCGGCTGGATTCTCAATAATGACCAGCTGGAATTAACCGCGATTTGCGAAAAAAACGCATCACGCGTGGCAGAACTGAAACAAGCATATAACACGGAAGTTTATAGTGATGTAGACGAGTTTTTAAAAGCCGGCCTTGATGTGGTTGTGATTGTCACAACAAATGAGTCGCATGAACCGCTGGCGGTTAAAGCGCTGGAGGCGAAGGCGCACGTCGTCGTAGAAAAGCCGATGAGTATGACGTACCAAAGCACACAGCGCATGATCAAAGCGGCAAATACGCATAAGCGCAAAATCATGGTGCACCAGAGCAGCAGATGGGACCGTGATTATCTGCTGGTTAAGGATACGATTGCATCGGGGAAAATCGGCGATATACTCTGCATTCAATCAAAAGCGATGTTTTGCGATGAGGGATGGCCAAGTTGGGGCATTGACGGCATGACCAACCCGTGGCGCATTAAGGCGCAGTACGGCGGCGGGATGCTGCTGGATTGGGGTCCGCATCTGGTTGACCAGATGATACAAATGATGGGACAGACGCCAAAGCAGATTTATGGCGTGGTACAGGCAGGGGTCTGGAGCAAAGAAGTGGATGATTACTTTTTTGCATCACTGAAATTTGACAGCGACACTGTCTGTCAGATTGAGTGCAGCAATAATGCCAAGCTCGATCTGCCGAGATGGTATGTCGTTGGAACGAAGGGAACCATTTTGGTTAAAGGGAAGCGTGAGCCGTTCTGGGATCAGTGTGAGATTACTTATATTAATGCATATGGAAAACAGGAGACCAGCACGATTCATCTGCATGATGTGAAGGAGTCCGGGCTTGAAGGCGGATTTTACGAGGACATTGTACCCTATTTATCGGGTGAACCGATTCCGTTTGTTGAAATGCAACAGGCAAGCGATGTAATCCGGACGCTGGAGCTGATTAAAAAATCAAGCGACGAATCGCGTGTTGTGGAATGGAAAGAGATATAAAACAGGAGATATAAAAATGGGCGTTTCAGACAGCTGGCTGGCCGATGCTAAAAAAGTGGCGAAGGTATTAAGCCGCGCACCTTCAATAGATAAGAACCTTCGGATAGATCGCGCAGAGTTTTCAGCGCGGCACCAAAAAGTGATCCAAGCGCTGAAAGATGCGGATATCGATGCTGCGTTTGTATATTCCGACGAGCACTATAACGGTGATGTGCCCTATTTGGGCGGATGCACGAATATTACAATCGAACCGATTGCCGGTGTTATCGGAAAAAACGGTTTTCATGTGCTGGCCGGACTGGAAGGCGGGTATGTGGCGGAACAGCTGACCGGCCGGTCAGGTGTTCAAGTGCATAAGGTTGAGATGTTGAAGCTGGCGGATGAAGAATATCCGGTTGAAGCAGAACGCGTTGAGGATGTGATTGAAGCGGCTGCAGGTAGAAAGCCGCGGCGTATCGGGATATTAACGCCAAAAGAAGTTTTTCCGGTTAGCTTATATACCTTTTTAAAGGCATATGTCGGCGATGACGGAGAACTGGTGGATGCACAGGACTTATTTTATAAAATTAAATATGAGAAATCAGATAGTGAGATGGCATTGATCGCACAAGCATCCTTAATATCTGATGTAATGGTGGAAGGGATGTTGGCCGTATTAAAACCCGGGATGCTGGAAACACAGGTTTCGCAGTGGGGATACGCAATTGCCCAGGAGCTGGGAGCCGAAGAGTTCGGCTTTGATGTAATGGTCAATGCAAATGAAGCGAACCGGACGCTGATCGGCAAAGCCCTAAACCGGCCGATCAATGAGGGGGATATTGTTCATATCGGCGTTTCACCGAAACGCGATGGCCTAACCGCCTGTGAACGCGTATCTGTAGTATGTGTGGATGATCCGAAAAAAATAACGAAGGAACAACAATACTGGTTTGATTTTATCGAGGATGCATACCGAACGGGATATGATGCGTTTGTGGATGTCGCAAAAAACGATCTGCCGGCAAGGATTCAGGAACAGGCGCTCATTGATTACTTTACTGCACGTGAGCAAGAGGTGAGCAGCAGAATCGGCAGGAAGCTTGATCTGGCGGCACAGAAGCCGTATACCGGCACGCATAATTCCGGCTATACCGAGTGCCAGGAGTTCTATGGTGCCATTACATTGAACTCGGACCAGCCGCTGGGGAATCAAATCGTGATGATGCTTGATGTTGCCATCCGGGGTATCGGCAGCAAGTGGAATGATATTGTGATACCGGGGCTTGATTATCTGGTAGTTGAAAAGACCTTAGGGAAATACGGCGCAGAAGTGAAGACATTAAACAGACTGCCGGTAAACGTACAACATTTTGTTGGTAATGCGGAATAATCTGCATTAATAATAAAAAAGGAGAGTAACTATGAAAAGTAAGGTTGCATTAATACTTGCTGTATTGATGATCTTATCATTTGGTTTGATGGTAGGATGCAGTCAGCAAGCAGATGCGGGCGAAAGTGAAGCGGAAGCTTCCCAACCAGCAGAAGAAACCGCTTCTGAAACGGTTTCTGACGCAGAGGAAACCTTGACATTTGGATTTGGGCTGTGGTTCAGAAGAGACCAGTGGTGGAAAGACCTTGAAGCAGAAGCTCTGGAAACGGCAGGAGAACTGAATATAGAGCTTTCGGTTCAGGATGGCGACGGCGACAGTGCAAAACAGGTGCAGCAGTTTGAGACATGGATTGCGCAGAGTGTGGATGCTATTATCTATGCCCCTGTTGATGCCAGTGCGACTACAAGCCTTGTTGCGAAAGCAACCGAAAAAGGGATTCCGGTCATTTGCCTCGAAACTTCTTTAGAAGATATGTCAAATGTGATGAGCTATTTTGAATTTGACCAATACCAGGCCGGATATAACATGGGCGTCCTTGCAGCAGAATATTTGAACGAAAACTTCGACGGAGCCGGCAAAGTGGTTGGCGTATATGACACCACAAATGTTACGGTTCAGATCCCGCGCTGGAATGGGTTTAAAGCTGCGATCGAAGAATTATGCCCGGATGCTGAAATTGTTGGGGATCATGACGGTAAAAATGACAGAAGCGTAGCCATGACAGTAGCTGATAACGTACTTGCGGCTGATAAAGACATTCAGGTTTGGTACACAGGCATGAGCGATATGGGTTACGGCGTTGCGGCTTCAATGGAAGCCAAAGGTCTGGATGCTGCGAATTACTTTATCGCGACTGAAGGCTGGGGACAGGAAACAGCAGATCATTTAAGAGCAGAAAACAATTACTTAAAAGTTGCATGTATCCCGTTTGGTACGGATGCAGCACGTGCGGCGATCGAAGCGGTCGAAGCATATATCAGGGACGGCGTTGCGCTTGAAGAAAGCACAAAAGTCGAAATCGCCATTGTTACGGCTGATAACCTCGATGAATATGCGGCTGGTATGGGAGCCGAATAAACAGAAAATTGTGTCGTTCACGTTAAAGCGTGAGCGGCACAATCAATACAGAGGAGAGATTTTTCGTGAAAACTAGTGAATCAAGATTTAAGCAGTTCATTGTCAGCACAAGCAAAAACTACGCAATCATTTATGTAGTTATTGCATTATTTATCATCTTGTCTGTTTTGTCAGATGCGTTCTGTTCTGGAGAAAACGCGCTGAACATTCTGCGGCAGTCCGCCATTACGTCGATATTAGGTGCGGCGGAGTTCTTTGTCATCATTGCCGCAATGATAGACCTTTCGATCGCATCCACGCTGGCACTGTCCGGCGTTATCTTCGCTATGATTGTGAAAGCAGGCGGATTACCAATACTGCCGGTTGCGATTATCGCGGTTCTCTGTGTGGGCGGGATAGTTGGCTTAATTAATGGGCTGATTGTCTCCAAATTCAGGATACCGCCGTTTATTGCTTCCTTGGGAACGATGCTGATTGTCAGAGGCGTTGTATTCCTGATTACGAGTTCTTATCCGATTATCGGTATGCCGGATTGGTTTAATGTGATCGGTCTTGGCAGTGTATGGGGGATACCGATTCCGGCCTTGATCGTTGCCGTTGTCTTTATCTTTGTCATTGTTTTGTCTGAGAAGAAGCAGATGGGGCGGTATTTCTTTGCCATTGGCGGCAACGAAGATGCTGCTTATTTAAGCGGGATTAAAGTGGCAAAATATAAAACTCTTGCTTATGTGCTGTGCGGTATCCTGTCGGCACTCGCGGGAATCGTGATGGCGTCACGGTTAAATTCCGGGCAGCCGAACGCAGCGCAGGGGTATGAGTTTGAAGGCATTATCGCAGTGGTTATCGGCGGCGTTAGTTTTTCGGGCGGTAAGGGCAAGGCGCTGGGTGTTTTATTCGGAGCAATATTCATTGCGACGCTGATGAACGGAATGACCATATTAAATGTGGATTCCTACATGCAGCAGGTGATCAAAGGCGTGGTGTTCATCTTCGCGATCGGGCTGGATGTTTATCGGAACCAGGAACAACAATAGGGAGCGTATGATAATGGGTAACCCAGTAGAAAATGAAAACATCCTTGTCGTTAATAATATTAGAAAACAATTCCCAGGTGTTCTGGCGCTGGACAATGTGTCTTTTCAGGTGAAAAAAGGTGACGTGCATGCGCTTGTGGGTGAAAACGGTGCAGGAAAGTCCACGCTGATTAAAGTGATTTCGGGTGTATTTAAACCGGACAGCGGTGAAGTCTTTTTTGAAGGAAAACAGTATTCCGACTTAACACCACAGGATGCAATCGGTATTGGAATCAGCACGGTCCATCAGGAACTAAAGATGGTGGAAAGCCTTTCTGTTGCAGAAAATATTTTTCTCGGCCATCCCAGATTAAAAAAATCGATGATCGGGAAAACAGTCAACTGGAAAGAGATGCGCAAAGAAGCGAAAACACTCGTTGATTCTTTGGGAATTAAAATAGATGTTGAAAAGAAAGTGGAAGAACTCAGCGTTGCACAGAAACAGATTGTTGAGATATGCAAAGCGCTGAAGCGGGACGCAAAGCTGATTATTATGGATGAACCTTCTGCAACACTGACTGACAGCGAGCTTGATATTTTATTTGAAATTATCCGCAAGCTAAAGAAGGATGGGATATCGATTGTCTATATCTCGCATCGCCTGGAAGAGATTTTTAAGATTGCAGATTTGGTCACCGTACTTCGGGACGGAAAAACAATCATATCGGATAAAGTCGGCAACCTGAATCGTGACCTCTTAATCAGGCATATGGTTGGCCGGGAAATTATTAACATATATCCCGATAAAAAGATTAGCAGAAAAGAAAAACTGATGGAAGTCAAAAACCTGAACAGGGAAGGCGTTTTGTTCGATATAAATTTTGATTTGTATCGCGGTGAAATCCTTGGAATTGCCGGGTTGGTTGGTTCGGGACGGACGGAGTTATTGCGTGCATTGTTTGGGGTGGATAAGTGTTCAGCTGAGATTAAAATTAACAGCAAACCTGTACAAATTGACAATATTCAAAAAGCCATTCAGAACCATATGGGATTTGTGCCTGAGGAGCGGAAACGCGACGGAATTATACCTGATTTCTCGGTAGCCAAGAACATTTCTTTATCAGGTTTAAAGAAAATACTGAAGAATACCTTTCTCAGCAAACAAGCCGAAGATGGGATTGCAAAGAATTTTATTGAAAAATTCAGAATCGCAACACCAAGCACCAATCAGTTGATTAAGGATTTAAGCGGCGGCAACCAGCAGAAATGCGTACTGTCAAAATGGCTGAATATTGAGCCGGATATCATACTCTTTGATGAACCAACACGGGGAATTGATGTAGGGGCTAAGCAGGAAATCTATAAGATTCTGGTGAGTTTGGCTGCGCAAGGAAAGGCGGTTATTGTTGTATCATCCGAGCTGCCGGAAGTCATCGGCATTGCACATAGAATCATTGTCATGCATGACGGACGCATCACCGGCGAACTGAGCGGAGAAGAAGTCACGCAGGAAATGGTCATGCAGTTTGCAACGAAATAAAAAGGAGAGAATGGATAAATGGAAAACGAATCTAAACTTGCCTTATTCGAGGGCATGTATCGCATACGCAGATTTGAAGAAATCGCACAAGATGTCGTTTATAAAGGTGAAATACCCGGGGCGGTACATCTTTATATCGGTGAAGAAGCGATTGCAATCGGCGCTTGCAGTGCAATTAAGCAAAGCGATTATATTACGAGCACACATCGCGGCCACGGCCATGCATTAGCAAAAGGTGCAAAGCCGGATAAGTGTATGGCAGAGCTGTATGGAAAAGAAACAGGCTATTGCAAAGGGAAGGGCGGATCATTGCATATCGCAGCACCCGAACTTGGCATGCTGGGTGCAAACGGGATCGTCGGCGCAGGCATACCGATTGCAACAGGTGCGGCGATGTCGTCAAAGAAATTGCAGGATGGTAAAGTAACGCTGTGCTTTTTCGGCGATGGTGCAAGCAATCAGGGAACGTTTCATGAAGCAATCAATCTGGCGTCTTTTTTGAAGCTGCCGGTCGTTTACATTTGTGAAAATAACTTGTTTGGCGTCAGCTGCCGACAGGACGGTGTGCGCAATATCGAAAAGGTATCGGAAAGAGCGGCCGCCTACGGGATTCCGGGAATCACTATAGACGGGAATGATGTTGAATTGGTACAAAAAACCGTTAAGGAAGCCGTTGACCGTGCGCGTAACGGTGAAGGCCCATCGATTATCGAATGTCTGACCTATCGGTGGCGGGGCCACTTTGAAGGTGAGCCGGAGGTTGTCGCATACCGGAGCGCCGAGGAAATTGAGAGCTGGAAAGAAAGATGCCCGATTAAAAACTACAAAAAGAAATTGTTGGCTTCGGGTGTTCCGGAAGCGGATATTGAGGCGGTTGAACAGAGAATTAATGCGGAAATTGCCGACGCACTGACCTTTGCGAAAGAAAGCAAATTCCCCGCTCTGGAAACAGCGCTCGAAGATATTTATGCATAAGTGAAAACTGGAGGATTTGTTATGGCAAGAATTTCGATGTCGAAAAGCATTTCCCAGGCGATGGCCGAGGAAATGAGACGGGATAAAAATGTATATCTTTGGGGATTGGACGTTGGCGCGTACGGCGGTGCCTTTGGCGCAAGCATTGGATTATTCGATGAGTTCGGAGCAGAACGCGTGATCGACATGCCGATTTCTGAAGCAGGATATACGGGTATGGGTGTTGGTGCGGCAATTACCGGGCTTAGGCCCATTGTAGAACTTGAATTTAACGATTGGATTACGATTGCCAGCGATCAGCTGGTGAATCAGGCGGCGAATATGCGTCACCAATTCGGCGGCAAATTGTCTGTACCGATGGTGTTGCGCGCACCTTGCGGCGCATATACCTGTGAAGCCCAGCATCATTCACATATGTTTGAATCGTGGTTTGCACTGGTGCCCGGCCTAAAGGTTGTGCTTCCCTCGAATCCAAGAGCGGCAAAAGGGCTGCTGAAGTCAGCGGTTCGGGATAACAATCCGGTGATTTTTCTGGAGCATAAGCGCTTGTATGCAAAAAAAGGTGAGGTGCCAGAAGATCCTGATTTCCTGATCCCGCTGGGTAAGGCCGCAGTGATCAAAGAAGGCAAAGACCTCACGATAGCAACCTACTCGTATATGACTGAGTTTGCGGAAAAAGCCGCGCAGATACTTAAAAACGACGGAATTGATGTTGAAATAATCGATATGCAGACAATTAAACCAATGGATATTGATACGGTACTTCGGTCGGTTAAAAAGACAGGTCGTTTCTTGGCGCTCCAGGAGACATGGTTGACGTGCAGTGTTGCGTCTGAACTTGCGGCTCAGGTGGCAGAAAAGGGCTTTGAATATTTAAAAGGGCCGGTGCGCAGAATTGGTTCTAAAGATGCGCCGATACCATTTGGGCTGGAACTGTCTAATTTTGTCCTGCCTCAGGTAGACGACATTGTTAAGACTGCAAAAGAGATGACGGGACAGGAGGCATGAAATGGCTGAAAAACTCACGATGCCCAAATTAGGGTCTGCTATGGTCTCCGCTACTATTGGCTCATGGCTGAAAAATGAAGGCGATGCAGTCAAAAAAGGCGAGCCAGTGGTAATGGTTGAAACGGATAAGATTACTAATGAGGTGGAATCGCCTATTGACGGGTATCTTCTTAAGATATTAGCGCAGGAAGGCGATGAAAAAGAAATCATGGAACCGATTGCGATTATCGGAGAGAAAGACGAAAAAATCGAAGGGTAATGACATAAGGAGGAGCATAATGCAGGCAGTTAGGAAAATCCGGAAAGGAAAAGGAAACGTCGAACTGGTCGAAGTTCCGGTGCCTGAAATAAAAGATGACGAGGTCTTGATGAAGGTATGGGCGGCTGGTGTCTGCGGCAGTGATATCAATATTCACGATGATACGCATTTTTATACCGCACCGGTGACCATCGGCCATGAATATTCCGGTATTGTTGAAAAGGTCGGTAAAAACGTAACAAAAGTTAAAGTCGGGGATAAAATTGTTTCGGATATTGAAGCGCCGGACGGCTGGCTGGGTGTTGATCTTGATGGGTCATATGCGAATTACATGCGCATACCCGAATGTGTTGTTCATGTGTGCCCGCCGGATATGCCGTTGGATGCGGCAGCATTGGTCGAACCGGTTGTAGGAGGCATGCTGCACTGCCTTCAGGAACGGAACACGATTAATGCCGGTGACTTTGTCTGCGTGATAGGGCCCGGACCGATGGGAATACTCGCGGTACAGTTCGCAAAGATCAGAGGTGCGCGGGAAGTCGTGCTTGTCGGCAGACGGTCGGATAAAGAACGCCTTGAAATCGGTAAGCGCGTCGGTGCGGATCATATCTTTTATTATGAAGACAATCCACTTGAGAAGATTATGGAGCTGTCAAATGGCGGCGCTGAATTTGTCGCGGACTGCGCGGGCACCCAAGAAGGTACGCAGCTTGCGATCGACGCTGCACGTCCGGCGAAAGAAGGGCGCGGCGGAAAGGGCAAAGTTGCCCTGATTGCGATGTGGGGCAAACCGATTACGCTTAATTTTGACAAGGTGGCGATGGGACAACTGGATCTCATTGGCGGATGGAGCTGGAATGGTTCTGAGACATGGGAAAAAGCAATTGATTTCCTCTATCGCGGGTGCATTGATTATCAAGCGATGATTACCAGCAGATACAGTCTGGAAGAATGGGAATTGGCGTTCTCTAATCTGCGAGAGGGAAAAGACGTCAAGGCGCTGATCCATCCCAACGGCACAGATTGGGCCGAATAGCCAGACGATTATGGAAGACCGATTAAAACCGAAGATTTTAAGAACGTTTAAACTCAGCGGGATAAGAAATATTATTGCGGTACGGATGCGGGAAAGCCTTGATACTGCGGCGCAGGCTGTTCATGTGATAGAGATTGATCTATCCAAGATCATAAAAAAAAGAGAAGCGTTCATCGCCGAGGGGCATAATGTATCAATTACAGCAATGGTGATTAAAGCGGCGGCCCTGGCGTTGAGAAAGACGCCGGAACTGAACAGTACGCTTGAACATAATGTCGTTTCCGTTTATCAGGATATCAATATCGCGCTGGCAGTAGCGCTGGATAACGGGCTTGTGACACCCGTTATCAGGCATGCAGATGAGTTGAGTGTATCTGAAATTAACATGCAGATAAAAGACCTGGCAGAGCGGTCAAAGTCGGGCAAACTATCGATGGATGATTTGTCGGGCGGAACCTTTACGATATCCAATCTCGGTATGTACGGCGTAGACCAGTTTACCGCGATTATTAATCCACCGCAGGTGGGCATACTTGCCGTTGGTGCGATTAAAAAATGCCCGGTTGTCACGGAAAACGATGAAATAGCTGCCAAGCCTGTTATGAAAGTGACATTGACCTATGACCATCGTATTATTGATGGCGCGCCAGCGGCTGAATATCTGGCAGCGTTTAAGGATATCTGTACGAATCAAGCTTATATGTTAGGATAAAAAATGATATATGATTTAATAGTGATCGGCGGCGGTCCTGCGGGGTATAGAGCTGCTGAAAGCGCAGGCCGTCGGGGCATGAAGGTTTTAGTGTTTGAAAAAAACCGCCTCGGCGGTGTCTGTTTAAATGAGGGTTGTATACCGACAAAAGCGATGCTTTACAGCGCCAAATTGTATGAGGGGGCGAAAAAGGGCGAATCCTATGGCGTGTATGTCACCCAAGCGCACCTCGGTCATGGGGCTGTTTTAGAGCGCAAATCACTGGTTGTTCACGTGCTGGGAGAGGGTATCAACGCGGCAATGAAAACAGCGGGTGTAGAAGTAATCAGAGAATCTGCAAAAATCAATTGCATGGTTAAAGAAGGCTTCGAAGTTTGCGGGGGTATAAATACATATACCGCAAAAAATGTTTTAATTGCATCAGGCTCAGGCCCCATTATTCCGCCGATAAAGGGTGTTCAAGAAGCGTTAAATGCAGGTTTTATTATAACGAGCAAAGAACTGCTGAAACTAAAATTGGTACCTGAACGATTAGCCATAGTCGGCGGCGGTGTGATTGGTCTTGAGCTGGCTGTATATTTCGCGTCAGCCGGTTCAAAGGTAACTGTTATTGAGATGATGGACCATATTGGCGGCAATCTGGATAACGAGATTGGGCTGATACTGAAAAAGAACCTTGAAAAGAGAGGCATTCAGTTTTGCCTGAAGGCGCAGGTAACGGAAGTAGAAGACGGGATAATCCGTTTTGTTCAGGAAGATGAGACCTCAAAGATCACTGCAGATAAAGTATTGCTTTCTGTTGGGAGATGTCCGAGTACGCAGGGTATCGGCCTGGAACGCTTGGGAATCAAAACAGAACTTGGAGCCATCCAGACAGATCAAAATATGCAGACTGCGGTCAAAGGCGTTTACGCTGCGGGGGATGTTACAGGTGGAATGATGCTGGCGCATAAAGCTTACCGCGAAGCGGATATAGCGGTTAACCATATGTGCGAAATTTTGGATGAGGCAGATTATACTGCAATTCCCAGTGTTATTTATACCATCCCGGAAGTTGCCAGCGCAGGTGTTACTGTAGAAGAGGCAGAGAAAAAGGGTATCAACGTTGTGGTCCGAAAGCTGTCCATGAATTATTCCGGACGGTATTTTGCTGAGAATAAGAATGGTGATGGTATGATTAAAATCGTTGTGGATAACGAGAGTCGCCGGTTAATCGGCGTCCATATGATTGGAAGCTATGCATCCGAAATCATCCAGAGCGCTGTGATTTTAATACAAGCGAAGCTGACGGTTGAAGAAATTAAACGCTTTGTTTTTCCGCATCCCACTGTCTGCGAAATTATCCGTGATGCAGTGTGCTTATTTTAAGAGCAGCCATAGTTAAACCGCATCATTTTATTAATAGAAAGGAATCGTATGAACAGGCCGGAATGGTTAAGGGCAAAAGCATATCCTGAAGCGATTGATAAAATGGAAAGTCTGTTGAGGTCAATGCGTTTGCATACGGTATGCGAAAATGCCGCCTGCCCGAATATTGGCAATTGCTTTCAGAATCAAACAGCGACCTTTATGATTCTTGGGACGATTTGTACGCGAGGGTGTCGCTTTTGTAATGTTGAGGGCGGCTTACCATTAGATGTGGACAAAAGCGAACCCGAAAATGTCGCAAAAGCAGCGGAGCGGCTGGGCTTGAAGCATATTGTGATAACAAGTGTGACACGCGATGACTTACCTGACGGCGGCGCATCACAGTTTGCGCAGGTGATTTCTGCTGTGAAAAAACGGATGCCAAAGAGTACGACAGAGGTTTTAATTCCGGATTTTAAGGGCAATAAAACGGCGCTAAAAATCGTTTTAAAAGCCGGGCCGAATATTCTTAACCATAATATTGAGACAGTACCCAGGTTATACACTGAGGTGCGGCCCGGTGCTGTTTATGAACGTTCACTAAGATTACTAAAAACCTCAAAAGAGCTGAGCAATGAAATATTTACAAAGAGCGGCATAATGCTGGGGCTGGGTGAAACCGAAGCTGAGGTTATAGATGTGATGGACGACCTGGCTGCTGTCGGTTGTGATGCGTTGACTATTGGCCAGTATCTGCGCCCGTCTCCGGCGCATGTACCTGTTGCGGAATATATCAAGCCGGAACAGTTCAAAGCATATGAGGAAATAGCCTATGAAAAGGGATTTAAATTTGTTGCCAGCGGGCCGCTTGTCCGGAGTTCTTTTGATGCGTTAAGCGGCATGGAAGCGTTGAGAAAGGAAAGAGATGCTGTATATTGAAACCGACAGTACAAACGCAAATTTTAATTTTGCGTTGGAAAAATATCTGATGGATGAATATGATGCCGCGGATTCATACTTCTTATTTTGGCGGACGCAGCCAACGTTGATGATCGGCAAGTTTCAGAACACATACCGCGAAATCAATACAGCCTTTGCACGTGAGCATAAGATTAACATTGTCAGAAGAATCACCGGCGGGGGAACAATCTATACTGATTTGAACGGCTGGCAGTTTTCTTTTATTGAAAAGAACCCAGCTAAGCAGGAGATTGATTTTGATCGGTTTACCCAACCGGTGATGGATGCGCTCGCATCAATCGGAGTGACGGCATATCGTAGCGGCGGGAACGATCTGCTGATTGATGGAAAGAAAATATCAGGGAACGCACAATTTAAATCCACTGCTGTTAACCTGCATCACGGATCCTTGCTGTTCAATACAGACCTCACAAGATTGGTACGTGCACTGACCGTGGATGATGAGAAACTGATATCAAAAGGTATTAAATCAGTCAAAGAGCGTGTTGCAAATATTGCAAGTTATATTGATAGGCCGATTTCCAGTGAAGCGTTTAGAGATTTGATGCTGGCCCATATCACGAAAGATATGCAAAAGGCAGCATTAACACCTGCGGATATTGAAAAAGTAAACCAGATAAAAGCTGATCAGTTTGATACATGGGAATGGAACTTCGGCCAAAATCCGAAATTCAACCTCTCAAAAGAAAAGCGGTTCATAGGCGGACGATTAATGGTTTGCGCGGATGTTGAGCAAGATGTCATCCAAGATATCTCTTTTTATGGTGATTTTTTTGAGAAGAAGAATATTGCTCAATTGAAAAAAGGATTGATTGGCCTACGATATGAAAAAACGGATATAGCCAATGCACTGAAAGAAAACGGAGCGGACGATTACATTTACCAGATAACTGCGGATGAAATATTGGGTTTGATAATTGACTGATATGGTTACGCATGCCTATTTGCTATAACGGCAACCTATTATACAAAATTAATTATGTCACAAATATGTCACGCGAGATCCAAAATCCTGTGATACATAACATGCGATTATGAATTAAACGCGCACGGATTTACACTTTTCCTGTATAAGACAGCGACAAAAAGAATCAAACGAGCAGTGGTAGAGTTTTTAATCGCAGTTGAGGACCGTGTGGATTAACGGCAATGTGGGTTCGACTCCCATTCCTCGCACCAGTAAAAAAGCCCGATATTTCGAGCTTTTTTGGCATTTTAGGCTCAAAAGCAGGAGCTCTTTTTTAATTTCAATTTTGACTTCATGTCACAAATTTGTCACATGAGAATTGTGCTACACTTACTAAAGCAGAATCTTTTTACTTATCATGCCAACCATTTAATCTGCTATTTGGTTTAAGGCTCTTAATAGCACACTAATATCAATATTGCTGGCGGTTGCCCTATCAGCAATAGTGGTGCAGTTTTTATCAACACAATCTTTGAAATAAATATTATATTTTAATAGCACATTGACTGTCTTTGGATATTTATTTACTATTTTAGTAATAGTCCAATTTTCAGTTATTTTGTTTGCTGTTTTCAAAATCATCACCAACGTTTCTAAAGATTTAATATTATTTCCAAATATTGATCATTTAAGGGTTTTAAAACTGGATTTTATTGTGATTGTGTTGAATCTGGAGATATGAAGCCCTTTATCACTTAGTGATAAAGGGCTTCAATAACATCTAAATTCTATAACTGTTTTGCAACTAATTCAGCAGCTTTAATAAGTGGATAACCTGCTGGTGAAGCAGTCAACATTGGCTGTGTGCCAATTTGAGCAACTAAGAGATTGTTAATAGTCATATTGTTTTGGATGGCAAAGCCGATGACATTTGTCAATTCACCAACACTTCTGCCTCCCATTGCTTCTCCGCCAAGAATAACACCATTATTTTTGGATACAATGAGTTTAACGGTCTGTTTTTGAGAATGTTCAAGGCATCCCGGATGGGTATCGACACCTGTGAAACTGCCGGTAACAACATCAAAACCTTCATTTTTTGCGATAGACTCAGTCAATCCTGCAACGCCATAGGCATTATCACCAACACTGGTGGAATAAATACCGATAGTACCTCTAAAGGTATTAATTGTAGATAAAGAGAACAGATTAAGCCCAGCAACTCTTGCTTCTGCACATGCAGTGGAAGCCAGCATAATTTTGCTTAATTTACCGGTTGCAAAGTCGACTTTTTCAGAACAATCTCCTGCGGCAAATACATCGGGATTAGATGTGCGCTTATATCTATCCGTTTTAATAAAGCCGAGTTCATTAATTTCTAAACCCATACTTTTTGCGAGTTTAGCATTTGGCAAGTAGCCGAGAGACAAAATAACAGCATCTGCATTAAGCGTTGAGCCGTCGCCAAGCAGAGCGCCGTTAACGGCTGAGCCTCCTGTAATTTCTTTGATGCCAATATTGGTTAAGACTTTTATACCGCGCTCGCTTAGTTTTGATTCAGCATCTGCTGCAAATTCCGCATCAAACGCTGCCCCTAAAATTTGGGGAAGAATTTCAATAAGTGTAACGTCAAAACCTTTTTTGTTAAGTTCATCGGCAACTTCAACACCAATAAATCCGGCGCCTACAACCAAAACTTTTTTTAAACCGCTAAGCTTTTGATATATACTATCTAAATATTCTTTACTTTTTGGAATTGTAAAGACGTTTTCTTTATCGGTACCTGTTAACCATTTAGGAACGACAGGTTCAGAACCTGTCCCCAAGATAAGCTTATCAAAAGAAATTTCTTCTCCAGAAACGGTTTTCGCAACTTTAGTTTTTGTATCAATTTGGGTTACTTCATCAACTAAAATATCAACGCCTAATTTTTCCAGCCCAGCATCTGGTAAAATATTTTTGTCGCTTGATTCAAGTGTCCCGAAAATATATGGAATACCACACGGAATCATAACCTTTTCTTCTTTACGAACAATGGTGACCTTTTTTTCTTTGTAGTTAGATTTTACGGTTAACCCTGCAACTAAACCTGTCGCGGAACCACCTACAATTAAAACATCTGTGTTTTTCATAAAACACCTCCACGTATTATTATAACTTTGATAAAGCTTATTGATTTGATTATATAATTAAATGGGCATATGTCAATAAATCTGCATGATAAGAGCAATTAAACTTTCTTATACAAAATTAAATATTCTTATAATGAAATTGTTTCTTACATGCGAGTATAGACTAACAATTAAAAAGATGAATATTTTATTCAAAATTCGGACAGGATATAATCCAAATAAGAAAAATTTTAATCGATTTAATGTGTCTCATGTTATAAATATGTTACATGAGAAATAAAAAAGCACCACCTATGAGGGGATGCACTCTCTTTTTTCGAAGGTTTATCCGAAATACTTATCCAACTTACTGATAGCCTTTTACTTCTGTTCATCTAATTTAGCAAACAACAAAATGATAATACTTATAAAAAGAATTTTAAAAAAGTATTGATTAAAAGAATAAAAGAGAGTATAATCTAGACAATATTTAAGACAAAGAGGGAAAAAACATGGATAATCGCGTTAAAATTGGATTTGTTCCCACCAGAATGTTTGTATTCAGCTTAGAAAATGCATTGTCTTACAAACAGAAAATTCAAGAGAAGATAAAAACTTATGATATAGATTTTGTGGATATTGATGATATTGCAGTTGACGGTATGCTCGGGCTGCAGGAAGAGGTAGACAAGGTAATCCGCAAAATGAGAAATGAGAATGTTGATGGGCTGTTCTTTCCGCATTGCAATTTTGGCGTAGAATATCTGGTTGCTGAAGTAGCCAAAGCAATCAATAAACCCGTATTGATTTGGGGACCGAGAGACGATGCGGAACCGAACGGGGAGCATCTCAGGGATACGCAATGCGGCATGCTGGCGACAACAAAGGTTCTAAGACGATTCAACGTTCCATTTACCTATGTGGTTAACTGTCGTGTGGAAGATCCCGAACTCGATAGAGGATACCGGATGTTTGCTGGTGTTTGTTCTGTGGTCAAAGCGTTCAGGAATATGAAGATTCTGCAGATTGATACGCGGCCTGCGCCGTTCTGGACCATGATGTATAACGAAGGCGAGCTGTTGGATCGCTTTGGCATTAAGATTTTGCCTATGGCGATCAGCGATATCGTTGGTGAAACGAACACGATTAAAGACACGAAAGGCAATGCATTTAAAACATGTATTGAACGTATAAAAAGCGTCTATGACGTTACGGGTATTAAGCCGGAAGAACTTGAAACACTGGCCGCATTGAAAGTTGCAGTGGCGGGCATTGCTGAAAAAGAAAAATGTACCGGCGTTGCATTCCAGTGCTGGAATGCGCTCCAGGATTTATTGCATATCATGCCATGTGTGGCAAACGGGTTATTAACCGAAGACTTCATACCGACAACATGCGAAACAGATGTTATGGGCGCGATTTCTGCGGTGATGCTGCAGGAAGCAGCAAGAAGGACATCTCCGATATTTTTTGCTGATATCACGATGCGGCATCCTGAAAACGACAATGCCGAAATGTTTTGGCATTGCGGAAACTTCTCGCCGTCGTTAATCAAGAGAAATCAGACAGGTAAAGTTGCGTACCATAATTTCAAAGAATCCCATTGCGCGGGTATAGGGGAGTTTGAGCTTAAACAGGGAAACATCACGCTCGCCAGAATGGACGGAGACAATGGCGAATACAGCATGTTCATCGGAGAAGGAAAGACAACTACCGGTCCGATGTCGCGAGGCACCTATGTATGGGTAGAGGTTGAAGATTGGTTAAAGTGGGAACAGCGGCTGATGTACGGGCCGTATGTTCACCATTGCGCCGGCGTGTACGGGAATGTATCAGAAATTATATATGAAGCGACGAAGTATATCGATGGGTTAAAACCTGACCCGATTGAACCGACAGAGGAAGAAATTTTAAAACGCTTGAGATAAGGGAAACGGGGAATTTAGCTTAATGAATGTTTTGGGAATAGATCTGGGTGCAAGCAGCGGCAGGGTTGTACTATGCGCTTTTAATGGGGAGAAAATCAGCTTAAATGAGACCTATCGGTTTCATAATAATCCGGTTGATATCAATGGATCGGAATATTGGGATGTGCTTCGACTGTTCCAGCAGATGAAAAAAGGCATATCCAAAAGTATTTTGACGGGCAAAGAGATTGTCTCTTTGGGCATTGATACCTGGGGGGTTGATTTTGGTCTTTTTGACAAAGATAAAGAGTTGTTGGTTAACCCGTGCTATTACCTGGATAAACGCTCAGTCGGCATGCTGGATAAACTGTATGGGGTTTTTGACCAACAGCAATTGCTTCAATTGACGGGAGGATATATACATCCGTTTGGTACGCTGTGCCAGCTGTATTCGATGATTGAACGAAAACCCGAAACAATCAATCATGCGGATGAGTTTTTATTAATGCCGGGTATCTTTGAGTTTTTTCTGACAGGGGAAATGTCGAATGAATATACAGCGGCATCAACAACCAACCTGCTGGCGCCTGAAACAAATCAATGGCTGACCGGCGTCATGGATAAAATCGGACTGCCGAGCAGGATATTTAAAAAAATCGTACCGTCGGGAGCGATTAAAGGTAAAGTAACGAAGCAGATAGAAAACGAACTGAGTGCGGATGGCATAAAAGTCATCAGCGTCGCCAGCCACGATACCGCTTCGGCGGTGGCGTCAATTCCGGTGGTAGAGGAGGAATTCTTTTTTATCAGCAGCGGCACCTGTTCAATCATCGGGATCAACGTTGAAAAGCCAATTATTAATGAAAAAGCAATATGGGATTTTGTTAACGAAGGCGGATTAAACGGCAGAAAACGGTTTGTTAAAAATATTATGGGGATGTTCTATTTCCAGCAGTGCAAGGCGTTTTGGGTTTCGAAAGGGAAAGCAGTATCATATCAGGGCATGCAGGACAGCGCGGGGCAGCAGGTATTATTTAAAAACTTTATAGACCTTGAAGATGATGATCTAATCTCACCCGGGAATATGCCGGTTAAAATTGCGGCGTATTGCCGCAGGACCGGACAGGAAGTGCCGGAAAGTGTCGGAGAGTTCGCTCAGTGTATTACCCAAAGCCTGGCGATGTTTTACCGTTACTACTTTGAAAAGCTTGGTGAAGCTTATAAAAACGATTTTGATACGGTATATATTGTGGGAGGCGGCGTGGAAAATAAACTGCTATGTCAGTATACTGCCAATGCAACAAAAAAAATAGTCAGAGCTGTATCCGTAGAAGCCGCAGTTTTGGGTAATGCTTTGGTTCAGCTGGAGGCGTTAGGCGAACTGAACGGAGACATGGATAGAAAGCGTGTTATTGAAAATTCTGCTCCGGTTTATCAGTATTTGCCTAAGGATACTGAGGCATGGGATAATGCCTATACGGCATTCAGAAACACGGTTATTGGCAATAGAATAAAATAGCCTGAAAAATTGTGTAAAGATATATAAGCACATATGAAAAAGTATTGAAAGCATGCTGTGTTTGCCTTATGATTGATGTGAAAACAGATTTCTGAGATGGAGACGCAATGAATATCACAGTTGGAGAACGATTAATCGGCGCATTGCCAAAAGTGGGAATCCGTCCGGCAGTTGACGGCAGAGTAAAGGGCGTCAGAGAAATATATGAAGAACCCACTATGCTCCTGGCAAAAAAGACTGCAGCATTCATCAGTGAAAATGTCAGGCATCCGAATGGTTTACCGGTACAATGTGTCATAGCGGATAAATGTATCGGAGGAGCGGCTGAATCGGCTATGTGTGCTGATCAGTTTTCCCGTGAAAACGTGGGACTTTCCCTGACAATCAGCAAAAGCTGGTGCTACGGTGCGGAAACCATGGACATGACCCCGTGTATACCCAAAGCGGTTTGGGGAACGAGCGGATCGGATATCGGCGGCGCCGTTTATCTGACGGCAGTATTAGCGGCGCATGATCAAAAAGGACTGCCCGCATTTATGATATACAGCAGAGAGGTTCAGGATAAAGATGATTATTCAATTCCTGATGATGTTAAAGCAAGTATTCTGCAGTTTGTGAAGGCCGGTATTGCGGTTGCATATATAAAAGATAAATCGTATTTATCGGTCGGCGGTACGAGCATGGGTATTGCAGGGTCAATGGTGGATCAGAATTTCTTTCAATCTTATCTTGGCATGAGGAATGAATCCGTCGATATGAGTGAGTTTATCAGACGGATTGAAGAAAAAATATTTGATGAGCAAGAGTATGAAGATGCAATAAAATGGACTCGGAGCAACTGTGCAGAGGGTGAAGATACCAACCCAGAAGAAAGGCAGCATTCAAGAGCGCAGAAAGATGCCGCATGGGAAACATCTGTCAAGATGGCAATGATTATGCGGGATTTGATGGTTGGAAATCAACAGCTTAATGATAAAGGTTATGAAGAAGAGGCGCTGGGACACAATGCGGTTTGTGCCGGGTTTCAAGGACAAAGGCATTGGACCGACCAGTTTCCGGTAGGGGATTATATGGAAGCCATCCTGAATTCGTCCTTTGACTGGACCGGGATCAGGCAGCCTTATATATTAGCTACAGAAAATGATTCGTTGAATGCGGCCGCGATGCTGTTTGGCCACATGCTGACCGGATCCGCCCAGATATTTGCTGACATGCGGACATATTGGAGCCCGGAATCAGTGAAACGCGTGACCGGAGAAAGCCTGACAGGGCGTGCAAAAGACGGTATGATTCATCTGCTTAACTCCGGACCGGCGGCATTGGATGGAACCGGAGAACAGACCAAAGAAGGTCAACCGGTGATTAAACCGTTCTATGAGCTGAACCAGCAGGATGCGGAGCGCTGCATGGCAGCGGTTAAATGGCGCACGGCAGATGCGATGTTCTTTAACGCAGGCGGGTATTCAACTGAGTGGCTGACAAAAGGTGAGATGCCGATAACCCTGATACGGCTCAATATTGTTAAAGAGCTTGGACCGGTTATGAAGATTGCGGAGGGTTACGCGGTCAATATTCCGGAGAAAATTCACACGATATTGAACGCACGCACGACGCCGACATGGCCGACAACATGGTTTGTGCCCAATATCACAGGGCGCGGCGCGTTTAAAGATGTATATAGTGTCATGGCAAGATGGGGGGCAAATCACGGATCGTTCAGTTATGGGCATATAGGTGCGGAACTGATTACACTGGCATCAATGCTTCGTATTCCGGTCAGTATTCACAATGTGGATGATAAACGCATCTTCCGCCCGTCATCATGGGATGCATTCGGTACGGATGACCTGGAAAATGCTGATTACCGGGCGTGTAAAGCGTATGGTGCATTATATAAATAAAACGAATTGAAATCGTTAATCATATAGAGAAAATCAAATGGAGGAAAAATGCGAGGAAACAATAACAGAATTGTTAAACGTGCAAATAGATATTTAATACTGGATACACTCCGGTTTTATGATGAGATTACGCTTGAGGATATTGTAAGAAAAACAAAACTCAGTTACCCGACGGTCAGGAACCTTGTGATGGAAATGATCAAGGAGGACATCGTTAAGAAAGTCGGATTTGCAGAATCATCAGGAGGAAGGCAGCCAGCGCTCTTGCAGTTGAATTCCACGTCATTTTTCTCAATGGGTATGGATATTGCAGTGACATGCGTTCGTCTGGCAATATCCGATTTAAAGGGAAAAATTATTTATTCGCGCATTGAGAATTTCGACGAAGATGCGTCAAAAATGGATGTCCTGAACTTTTTCATTAAACTGTGTGAAGATGCCATGAACGAGCTGCAGATTCCGAGAGAGAAGGTGGCCGGTCTTGGAATAGGCGTTCCCGGAATCATTGATACAACAAAGAACATATCAGTCTTTGTTGAAAGAATAGAGGACTGGAAAACGCCGATTGAGATTGTAAAAATAATGGAGGAAAGACTCGGGATCAAAGTCCATATCAGAAATGACGTCCACTTGCTGGGCCTTGTAGAAAAATACCTGTATGTTCCGAACACGGAAAAGTCGTTTGTGTATATTGCGATCAGAAATGGTATTGGGATGGCGGTCTTTATCGACGGCGAACTTTATGAAGGAAAAATGGGGAATGCGGGTTATATCGGCCATATGAAAATGGATATTGAAGGCCGGGAATGTGTTTGCGGCAAACGGGGATGCCTGGAAACCTTTGTTAATAGTAAATACTTAATCGAAGAATATATACAAAAGAAAAAGAAGAGAGGCATAAATGCCGAAGTACCGGTGATACAAAACGATGATTATGTCGGATTCTTCATTGAGAAAACAGTGTCAGGAGACGAAGATGCAAAAGAAATACTGGTCAAGGCGGGCAATGTTCTCGGAATTGGAATTGCAAATGTGATCAAAACGTTAGACTGTACGCATGTTATTATCGGCGGCGTGCACGGAGACATCGGCGGCGTGTTTATGAACGCCATACAAAACGCCGTACGCAACAACATCAACGACTATATTATGGACCAAGTGAAAATTGATGTCGGCAAACTGCTTTATCAGTCAGCGGCATTAGGGGGATGTTTTCTGGCAATAGAGGATTTCTTTATGGAGCCTAAGCTTAATCTTTCCGTTAACTAAGTTCTTTTAAAACAACTGAGCATCTGTGTTTAAAACAAGATGTTCTGTGATTAGAAAAGAAAATACTTTTATAAAAGGCAAATTAATACTTTCGTATGTAATACCATTTAACATAAAAAGCATCAGGAGCAGGGAGACTTATGAACTTAAAAATTAAAAGAGAAATCACAAAGATGACACGCTATATGTATGACAGACAAATGGTTAATACATATGAAGGGAATGTTTCTATCAGAAAAGGCGACCGTGTTTTTGTAACACCGGGTGGAATATCCAAGGGGAAAGTCAAGGCGCGTATGATTGTTGAGATGGATTTGGACGGCAATGTGGTATGCGGGAAATATCAGCCGTCATCAGAGGTTAAGCTGCATCTGGAGATATACCGCCTCCGGAATGATATCACCTCCGTTATTCATAACCATTCGCCATATGCAACGGCGTTTGCGATCGCAAGAAAACCGGTCGTGACAAAAGCATATCCGGAGATGATTGTGCTCTTCGATAAGATACCGCTGATTGAATACGGAACTCCCGGGACAAAAGAAGTATATACGGGTATAAAAAAATATATAGATAAAACCGATACATTCTTACTCGCAAATCACGGGCTGGTCGCAGGCGGAAAAAACATATGGGACGCATTTAATAAAGTCGAATCCATCGAAAAAACAGCCAAGACACTCGTAATCGCAGGATTGCTGGGCGGGGAACATCCGATTGAAGATGAAAAGTTAAGAGAACTGTATCGGATGAGATTAGAGATGTTTGGTAAAGAGGAAATCAAATTATAATCCGTTAAATAAGCGGATAAGGACATTTGCAAATGGAAGGAGCGTAAAAGGGATGAGGGAAAAAGTATTTAAATTTATCGACGATCATGCATCCGAAACCGTTGACTTTTTGAAAGATATCGTTTCAATCAATTCGGTGAATTCCGGATTGGATACCGAGATAAAAGAAGTGGATGTACAGAACTATATTGAAACTGCATTGACAAAGATGGGCTTGGCGGTCGACAAATTCAGTGCCGATGAAAAAGGCGTGCGGCCGAACATCTGTGCTGTGTTAAAAGGCTCAGGCCAGGGAAAAGGCCTTGTACTCAACGGCCACGTGGATACCGTCTTGGTAGCAGAACCGGACAGATGGCATACGGACCCGTTTAAGGCGACCGAGATTGATGGGCGTATATTCGGGCGGGGCGTGTGCGATATGAAGGGCGGTGTGACAGCGGCGATTATGGCGGTTAATGCGATAAAACAATGCGGGATAGAACCTAAAGGAGATGTCATACTGCAGATTGTTGCCGGAGAGGAGTCCTGTGAGGGCGGGACAATTGGCACAGCCGCCTGTGTGAAACGGGGATACAAGGCACCGTTTGCCGTGGTATGCGAACCGACGAATAATGAGCTTCATAACACAACCGCAAGCCTGCTTTGCTTTGAGTTGATCATCAAGGGAAAATCTGCTCATATCTGCTGCAGAAACCAGGTTATGTTTCCGCAGAATAAAGGATTAGCCAGCGGCGGAACAGTCGGAGTAGACGCACTGGAAAAGGCACTGCCGTTTATCGAATTCTTCTATCGCCTTGAGAAGGAATGGAATCACCGGTGGAAACAATCCGGCGTTGGCACAGGCGGCACGCCTACCCATGACAGACAGGGTGTCGGCGCGTTCAATATAAATCCGTCTTTTGTTGAGAGCGGCTCTTATATTGCGGCCGTACCCGAAACGATAAAGATCACTTATGCCGTATGGCATCCTGCGGAAATCGGCGCGGAAGCAATCATGAAAGAGATCCGTGAGCGCGTTGCGGCATTGGCATCAACCGATGACTGGCTGATCGCTAATCCACCGAACATAAACGGACCGATGGGCCAGCTCTGGCCGGGATTTGTAACCGATGAAGACTCGGAGCCTGTGCGTATGTTTAAGGAATCATTTAAAAAAGCACTGGGCAGAGATTGTGTGGTATCCGGATTCAGAGCGGTTTGTGACGGAACGTATCTGGATGAACTGGGGGTTCCGTCAATCGTATGCGGGCCCGGTGGAATAGATGACGGTGTTCACGGTGACAATGAATCGCTTAAAATCAGTGAGCTGATGGAATCCGTCAAAATATATGCGAGCTTTATCCTTGATTGGTGCTTATAAAGGCATTCAATCAAGACCGTGGAAAATCAGCGGCTTTCAATGATTTAACTAAGCCATTAAAAAAGTTTTAGATTTGGCTAGGGGAATAGTCAAAAATATGATAAGGAGAAAAAGAATGAAAAAAGTAGTTGTATTTTTGCTTGTTGCTTTCATGATCTTTGGTTTAACCGCATGTCAGACAACAGCAGGAGACGAAGCAGCAACAAGCGAAGCAGCGGTAGAAGAAACGGCTGCAGAAGCAGAGGAAGACCAAATCATTGTTGGTTTTTCAATTCAGGACATCTCAAATCCGATCTGGGTAGAGCTTTATAATGAGATGGAGGCTGAGGCGGATGTACTGGGAGTGGAATTAATGCTGAATGATGCGAAAAGTGATCCAAACACCCAGATTAACGGGTTGGAAAACTTTATCACAGCTGGATGCGATGCGATTATCGTTCACTGTTTTGACCCTGAAGCAACTGTTCCGACAGTTGAAAAAGCGAAAGCAGCGGGTATCAAAATTGTATCTTATGATACAATGATTGATGCATCAGATTCTCACTTTGGTGTAGACAACTATGCACTCGGCAAATTGATTGCTAAGAACGCCGCAGACTTCATTGATGCGACATTTGAGGACGGCGTTTGTGAAGTGGGTATTGGCGAATACACGCTGAATCCGGTATGTCTGGAACGCGGCAAAGGCATTGAAGCAGGCCTGGCAGAATATGCACCGAACGCAGTTGTCGTTGCAAAAGCTCAGGCTGGATACACACCGGAAGGCATTGAAGTCGGAGAAAACTTCATGCAGGCGCATCCGAACATGAAAGTTGTCTGCGGGATTGACGACGCTGGTATGCTGGGCGTTTATGAATCCGTTGTCGCAGCCGGCAAGAACACCGACGATTTCGGTCTCTTCGCCGTTGACGCGGTTGATGAAGCATTAAAGCTGATCAGCGAAGGAACCATTTTCCGCTCAACCATTACATTGGATCAGAAAACCGTCGGAAGAGAAATGCTGCGGACTGCCGTTGCACTCGTAAATGGGGAAGAAGTACAAAAAGAAACTTATTTCGATATGGTCACAATTGACTCTACAAATGTAGACGAATATATTGCAAACAAATAGAAGAAATAAGGAAGAGCTGGAGGGGTTCTGTTTCAGAGCCCCTCAAATAAGGAAGATAAGAAAATGAGTGAAAAAAGCATTTTATCATTAAAAAATATTTCTAAGAGTTATCCGGGGGTTCAAGCGCTTGATGACGTCTCTGTGGAATTCAAAAAAGGCGAGGTCCATGCGATTGTCGGCGAAAACGGTGCCGGAAAGTCAACACTGATAAAAGTTATTTCCGGAGCCATCACTGCAGACAGCGGAGAAATCATTTTTGAAGACAAAACATATTCGTCAATGACACCGCACCATTCAAGTCTGCTGGGCATTGATGTCATCTATCAGGAATTTAACCTTGTCTCCTCATTGTCTGTTGCAGAGAATGTTTTTTTAGGGAATCAGGTTAAAAGGGGGATTGTTGTTAATTTTAAAGAGATACAAAAAAGGACGAAGGAGATTCTGGACTCTTTTCATATCGATATTGATCCGACCAGCAAGGTGAAAGGGTTATCCGTTGCCTATATGCAGATTGTTGAAATCGCTAAGGCGCTTTCAAAAGACGTAAAGCTATTAATTATGGATGAGCCGACTGCACCGCTGACCAATGTAGAAGTCGATATGCTCTTTAAGCTGATAAAAAGTTTAAAGGAAAAAGGAGTCACAATTCTATATATTTCACACCGATTGGAAGAAATCTTTGAGATATCTGACCGTGTTACCGTTATGCGGGATGGCAAAAAAATCATCACGATGAACACTGCGGATACCAATCGCAAAGAAATCATCAACCATATGGTGGGGAAAGAGCTGAAAGAGAAATTCAGCGAAAGAAATAAGGACATCGGTGAAACGCTTCTTGAGGTCAAAAACTTATGCGGTAACGGATTAAAGGATATTTCTTTTGAAGTGAAAAAAGGCGAAATATTCGGAATCGCCGGGCTGGTGGGGGCAAAAAGAACAGAGCTGGTAAGAATGATATTCGGGGCTGATTCCGTTGAATCCGGCGAAATATTTTTTGAGGGGAAAAAGACAAAAATCAGATCTCCGCGAGATGCGATATCAGCCGGAATCGGCTTGGTGCCGGAAGACAGAAAGTACCAGGGCGCCATTTTGAAATTGTCGATCAGATGGAACATAACGCTGCCGATTATTAAATCACTGTCCCGGTTTTCCGTCATCAGCACTAAAAAGGAAAGTAAATCAATTGAGCGTTATATTCGTGCGTTAAGTGTTAAGCTTTCCAGCCCGAATCAAAAGGTCGCGACATTAAGCGGCGGCAACCAGCAAAAGATTGTATTAAGCAAGTGGCTGGCAAGTGAATCAAAGCTTTTGATATTTGATGAACCGACCAGGGGGATTGATGTAGGAGCGAAGCAGGAAATATATGCACTGATCAATTCGCTGGCGGAAACGGGAATCAGCATCATACTCATTTCTTCTGAGCTTGAAGAGGTTATCGGCCTGGCCGACCGCCTCATTGTACTCGCTGAGGGTGAAATGGTTAAACGTATGGAGAAACCTGAATATACAAAAAAGAAAATATTAAATTATGCTTCTGGCAATAAGTGAGGAGAATAAATAAATGAAAGCAAAAAAGTTTTTTAAGAAGTACGCGATCGTACTCGTATTGATTGTCTTAATCATCCTGTTCGCAATTGGCAATTCGCTATTCTTTACCATAAGCAACTTTGTCAATATCTTAAGGCAGGTTTCCATGCTGGCGATTGTCGCAATCGGGATGACGTTTGTACTCATCAGCGGAGGCATTGACCTTGCGGTTGGATCGCAGCTGTCCTTTGTCGGCGTTTTAACCGCGGTGATGGTGTCGGTTGTGGGGCTTCATCCGGTGGCGGCATGCCTGATTGGGCTCATAGCGACGACAATTGTCGGGATGATAGACGGGATTATTATATCCAAGACCAATGTGCCGCCGTTAATCGTCACACTTGCCATGATGCAGATCCTTCAGGGCCTTGGATATGTGATCAGCGGAGGTCTGCCGGTATATGGTCTTCCGGAATCACTAAAAGTTTTAGGACAGGGATATTTTGGCCCGGTGCCGATTCCGGTTATCATCATGGTGGTCATTATTTTAATCGGCGCATTTATTCTTAACAAAACCTATATCGGCCGGTATTTTTATGCGGTTGGCAGCAACGAAGAAGCAGCCAGACTATCGGGTCTTAATGTCGTGTGGATTAAGCTGATCGCGTATATGTTAAGCGGACTGTTCTCAGGAATCGCGGGCATTATCATGATGGCGCGTATTAATTCGGGGAATCCAACCGCCGGCAGAAGTTTTGAAATGGATGTCTTGACTGCGGTTGTACTTGGCGGAGTCAGCGTGCTGGGCGGTGAAGGGAAAGTTTTTGGCGCGGTAATCGGCGTGTTGATTATCGGTGTACTCAGCAACGGTCTGATCATTATGGGGATTAATGAATATTATCAGCTGATGGTGAAAGGCATTGTGTTGTTGTTTGCGGTTATCTTTGACAGCCTCAACAGTAAGAAACAACTCAGTAACGTTTGATTTAAAGAGCGACGTTTTTATAGCGGCTATAAAAGTGATTTAGGAGCGGTAGTATAAGAGCGAATTGATTAGGAGCGAATTATGTTACAGGCAGTAGTCGTAGGATGTAAACAAGTAGATATAAGAGACGTGTTAATACCTGAAGTGCATGAAAATGATGTATTGATACGGATAGAGCGGATTGGTGTCTGCGGGTCGGATATTCATGTGTATCATGGGGTGCACCTTTATAATGAGTTCCCGATTGTACAAGGGCATGAAGTTGCCGGAGAAATTGTCGAGACAGGGGAAAATGTCAGCGGGTTTGCGGTTGGAGATAAAGTCACTATCCAGCCGCAGGTCGTCTGCGGGAAGTGCTATCAATGTACGCACGGAAATTATCATGTCTGCGACCAACTGAACGTATTGGGATTTCAAGTTGAAGGTGCGGCCTCGGAATTTTATGTGGTTGATTCGAAAAAGGTGCTTAAGCTTCCGGATACATTTTCTTATGATGAAGGTGCAATGATTGAGCCGGCTGCGGTTGCCGTTCATGCGGTTAAGAAATTGGAGGATGCCAGCGGAAAGAACATTCTTGTACTCGGTGCAGGGCCTATCGGCAATCTGGTCGCGCAAGTCTGTAAGGCAAATGGCGCTCAGGCAGTAATGATCACAGATGTCAGTGATTTCAGGCTTAAACGCGCAGAGAAATGCGGCATTGACCACTGTGTAAATGTTCAGCACGCAGCACTGGAAAATGAACTTGTCCGGCAATTTGGGGACGGGAAAGCCGATGCGATTTTTGAATGCGTGGGATCAAATGCGACCATTAATCAGGCGATTGACATTGCGCGAAAACTCTCCCCAATCGTTGTTATTGGTGTTCTCGGCGCAGCGGCAAATATTAATATGGGGATTGTCCAGGACCATGAACTCAAGATGCTCGGATCTCTGATGTATCAGAAGGATGATATGGAAACGGCAATAAACCTAGTCGGAGCAGGGAAAATTAATGTTGTGGAAATTATCACGCATCATTTTCCTATTAAAGCATACAACGAAGCATACCAGACGATTGATGAACAAAAAGATAAAACAATGAAAGTCATGATTACTGTTTAACAGATCATGAGAGTATGAGGTGGATCTAGAATGAATGATATGTTTTCTCTCGAAGGAAAGGTAGCGCTTGTAACCGGCGGCGCAAGGGGAATCGGCAAAGTGGTGGCGAAAGGTTTCGCAAAAAGCGGAGCGGGCATCGTTATTGTTGATCTTGAAAACTCAGCGCATAAAGAGACCGCGCGGGAGATTGCCGAGGAGTTTGGCGTCAAAACAACATCTCTGGTTTGTGATGTGTCGAAACCGGACCAGGTGGCCGACACTATTGCGAAAGCGGCCGAACAGCTGGGCACTTTAGATATTCTGTTGAATAATGCCGGAACCGGTGTAGTGGATTATGCGGTTGATACCAAGCCGGAAGATTGGGAGAAGGTTATTTCGGTTAATCTGAACGGGGTGTTTTATGTTGCGCAGGCATTCGGAAAATACCTGATTGCGCAGGGAAAGGGCGGCTCAATCATCAATACAGCCTCGATGTCAGGATTTGTGGTTAATATTCCGCAGGGACAGGCGTCATATAATGCATCTAAAGCCGGAGTCATCCAACTGACCAAGACACTGGCAGTTGAGTGGGCGGAGAAAAATATCAGGGTAAATTCAATCAGCCCGGGATATATTGAGACGGATATGATCAAAGATGTGGATCCGGAAAGAAAAGCATACTGGCAGAGCATGATTCCGGTTAAAAGAATGGGTACGCCAGAAGAACTCGTCGGTGCAGTGATTTATCTTGCTTCAGATGCTGCATCATATACAACCGGTTTGAACTTAATCATTGACGGCGGTTATTCTGTAGTGTAAGTAAGATTAAATTAAGAACTTTTAGTTTCGTGTTAGCCTTTAAAGACGGCTGGTAGTATAAGAGATAGATATTGGATTTTTGGAGAGAAGCGATGCAATCAAAAGTTATTATTATGTTGACGAACAACGACAAGACAGTAAAAGAAGCATATGAAACGTTTGAAGCGTGCAAGGATCTGCCGATTGATTATTGGGGATTCAAGGACGTCGGGCTGGAAAAGTCCAAAATGAAGGAACTGGTGGGGGCGATGAAGGCTGCGGGGAAAACCACGTTCTTGGAAGTGGTATCGTATACCGAGGAAGCCTGCATGGAAGGCGCTAAAACAGCGGTGTCGATGGGGTTTGACCATTTAATGGGCACCATATACCACAAGTCTGTATTTGACTATTTAAAGCAGCAGCCCATCAAATTCCTGCCGTTTTGCGGAAAGGTCTATGGCAACCCGAGCGTGCTCGAAGGCACATTTGATGAGATTATTTCGGATGCAAACGGCCTCTTGGATGAAGGCGTATACGGAATTGACCTGCTGGCGTTCCGGCATGAACAGGGCGAAGCACTTGCGCGGGCATACTGCGAAGCCATCAGGAAACCCGTGGTAATCGCCGGCAGTATTAACAGCCCTGAGCGCATTGATTTTGTGGATGAAATCAAGCCCTGGGCGTTTACGATGGGAACGGCGCTGTTCAACAAGAACTTCCGCCCCGGTGAAAGCTTCAGAAAGAATCTAGAGTTTGTTGTGGCGTATATGGGGAATATAAAATAAAGAAAAATAAACAAAGAAGGTAAATTATCATGTCGAAAGTCGTGGTAACGAAAAAAGATCAAACCAAAGTATGGATGGAAGACCAGGAAGTCTGCCGTGAATATTATAAAACGGATAAGATTACCTTTGGAATGTCAGAATTACCGCCGGGCGGAGTCGGTGCCGTAGATCCGGGGCACAGTGAAGCGCATGAAGTTTTTTACTGCGTTCAGGGTGAAGTGCTCTGTTATGTTTCACAGGATGATACCTATTACCGCTTAACCGAGGGGGACGCCATGATGGTACCGGAAGGCAAGGATCATAAACTCTATAACATCGGAGAAACCAAAGCAGTATTAACGTGGTCCTGTGCACCGCATCAATAAGCCGGAGGTGACTTATGTCTGAGTTGATTTTAGGATTAGATATTGGCACAACATCACTTAAAGCCGCGGTGTTTGAGCAAAGCGGCGTACAAAAGGCGGCGGCAGTCGTGGAATATGACCTGCTGACTCCAAAGACGAATTTTGTTGAAGCGTCATGTGACATATATATGGATTCGATTAAGACCTGTATGGAAAAGATCAGGAACGACGGTGTAGACACAAGCGCCGTCAAAGTGGTCGGATTCTCAGTTCAAGGGGAAACGCTTTGTTTTTTAGACCACGACGCAAAGCCATTGAAAAACGCGATTGTTTGGATGGACAACCGGGCAGGTGTGCAGGCTGAAAAGTTGCGGGCAAAGTTCGGCGACGAAACCTGCTATAAAATTACGGGGCAGGTCAGTTTTGAGGCATGTTGGCCGGTCGCTAAAGTCATGTGGGTAAAAGAAAATGAGCCGGCGATATATGAAAAAGTGAAGCATATTGTATTACTTGAAGACTATATTATTTATCAGCTGACTGGAAGGTTTGTTGCGGAAGGGTCGCTGCTGACATCAACAGAGTACTGGGATATCCGAACAAAGAAGTATTGGAAAGAAATGCTGGATTACGTCGGTATTGACGAAAGCTGGCTGCCAGAAGTGAAGGAATCCGGTGAACTGGTTGGTACGGTACTTCCGGAAATGGCAGAGCTGTTAGGTATCTCAGATAAAGCTCAAATCAGCACAGGATGCCTTGATCAGGCGGCAGGCGCAATCGGCGTCGGCAACATTGAACCAGGTATTTTTTCGGAGAACATTGGTGCGGCGCTGGCGATTTGTGTGCCGACAGAAAAACTGACGTATGATGAAAACCGCCTGATGCCGGTACACTACTTTGCTGTTCCGGATACATATATGATGCATACCTTCACAACCGGGGGGATGTGCTTAAGATGGTTCAGAGACGGTTTCTGTGACGATACGATTAAGATGCAGGAAAAGACCGGCCTGGATTCATATTATCTAATGGACAAAGAAGCGCAGACCGTTGAACCGGGATCAGATGGACTGATTACCCTGCCGCATCTTCAGGGATCAATGGCACCGGATGTCAACCTGAACGCAAAAGGCGTGTTCTACGGTGCCACACTGAAACATACCCGGGCGCATTTTATACGCAGTATCATGGAAAGCCTGGGCTACATTATCTGCCGCAACCTTGAGGCGATCGAAGACATGGGACTTGAAGCAAAGCAGATCAGAACCTTGGGAGGCGGATCAAAATCCGATACATGGAACCAGATCAAGGCGGATATTACCGGCAAGACGCTGTACATCACGTATTCGTCTCAGGACACGGCGTGTCTTGGCGCTGCGATTTTAGCCGGTTGCGCGGCGGGCGTTTTTAAGAATATTGAAAGCGCAGTAGCCGCTATGGTGAAGATCAAAAAGACATTTGAGCCGGATATGAAAAAACATGCTGTTTATCAAAAGCAGTATAGGAAATTTAAGGCGTTGTTTGAGTCGCTAATCCCTATTTTTGAAATGGACGCTAAAGACGCGTAAGTTCGTATCAGATAGAAGATAATGTTAATTGGAATAAGCAGCATAAATGAATGCACATCGCCGAGGTCTTTTACGCTGGTTTCAATATGAAAATTGAACACAGAGATCAATTTTGCAGAAGGAAATAAGAAATATTTTATGTCACAAATATGTCACGTGCGATCCAAAACCTTGCGATCTATAACATGAAAATATGAATTATACGCGCATGGCTTATCGCATTATCTGTATAAAATGATTATCAAAATAGGTAAACAAGCACAGGAGAAATTTAAAATCGCAGTTGAGGGCCGTGCGGATTAACAGCCAAGTGGGTTCGGCTCTCATTTCTCGCACCAATAAAAAAGCCCTGGATTTTGGACTTTTTTGCGCTCAGGGCTCAAAATCAGGAGCTCTCTTTTGATGTCAATTTTGTCGTCATGTCAGAAATGTATCACATTGGATTTTAATTATAAGCTTAATAGTATAGAATAGTATAGTTCTAATGAAAGTAAGAACAAATATATAGCAATGCAATGTCTGAAGCATGGTGTAGATAGCTAAAAAGAGAGCGAATATTTTTACAGACTGCTAAATGAATATCATGAATGAACAAATTCACTTTCAGCATGGTAGTAAATTTTGGGGCAGATCATGACACATTTTAATCAAAAGGATAGACACGAAGTAAAGAGATAATAAATATAAAGTTATATTTTGCCGTATTATTACTGCTGAAAACCAGCCCGTGCATTTCGTCCCGGGCAGTCCTTGTTTTATGAAAAAAGGTCAAACCGTTTGAACACCTCCATGTGATGCACCCACACGCGGTCCATCTTCTTTAGAAAAGAATGAAATCTGGCAAGTCAGACCCAGTACCAAGGGTCTGGCTTTTTTTTCGTATTGTAAAAGGGCAGGCATGGCGTGATGTTACAAGGCAGGCGTGCAAATAGCGCTATAAATTATTAAATCAACAATAAATATATTGAAATGCTAATAAATATATTGACAATAAGATTAAAGAACTATATATTATTATAAAAGCAATAAAATTATTAAAACAACAATACAACATATCAAAAAAATATTTTGGAGGGCGAATAACGATGCAAAAAAAGAATCCGGTTACTTTGTTAACAGCTCAGTGGGGTGATTTACCTTTTGAAGAAATTTGTAAAATTGCCAGTGAGATCGGTTATGACGGGGTCGAGATTGGCTGCGGCGGCGACCATATGGATGTCATTAAAGCGGCAAATGATAAGAACTATGCCGAACAAAAAGTAGAAATACTGAAAAAGTATAACCTGAAGGCATTTACAATCGCCAGCCATATTGCAGGAAAAATAGTCGGCGATACATATGATGTTCGCCATAACAATCTGGTACCGGAGCAGGTAAAAGGAAAGCCGGATGAAATGCGGGCATGGGCAATCGATCAGATGATGCATGTACCTGCTGCGTGCAAGAATATGGGGTGCACGGTAACGACCAGTTTTCTTGGCTCTCCTATTTGGAACTACTGGTATTCCTTCCCGCAGACGACACCGGAAATGGTCGAAGAAGGGTATGCCAGAATAAAGGAATTATGGAGCCCGATCTTTGATGAGTTCGAACGCCAGGGTGTTAAATATGCGTTAGAAGTGCACGCAACCGAAATTGCGTATGATATCTGGACATGCAAAAAACTGCTTGATGTTTTGGATAACCGCGAAGTATTTGGTTTTAATTTTGATCCAAGCCATCTCTTGTGGCAGGGTATCAAACCGCATGTGTTTATTCGGAATTTCCCGGATAAAATTTACCATTGTCATATGAAAGATGTTTACGTCTCAAACGATGATACAGCAAGCATCATCGGGTCTCATCTTGAGTTCGGCGACACACGGCGAAAGTGGAACTTCAGAAGCATCGGACGCGGTATGGTTGACTTTGAAGATATTATTCGCGAACTGAACATGATCCATTATAACGGCCCGTATTCGATTGAATGGGAAGACAGCGGAATGGACCGCATTCAAGGCGCCACCGAATCATGCAACTACATTAAAGACTTGCGTATCAAACCGTCTGATGTAGCGTTTGACGCCGCATTGAAGAATTAGGGAGGCAGAGATGAAAAAACTACGCGCAGGAATAGTCGGCGTCGGCTTTATCGGTGTTGCGCATATCGAAGCAATACGAAGACTCGGGAATGTAGAAGTCGTGGCAATCGCCGACCCGGTAGATGCAGAAAAAAAAGCTGAAAATTTGGGAGTACCCAAAGCGTATCAGGATTATAAAGAGATGATTAAGGCGGAATCACTGGATATGCTCCATATCTGTACGCCGAACTTCACCCATTGTGACATCGCGATTTATGCAATGGACCATGATGTGAATGTTATCTGTGAAAAGCCGATGTGCTGCACGCTTGAAGAAGCAGAAAAAATGATTGCCAAAGCCAAGGAAAAGAACCTGGTCAACGGTGTTAACTATCATAACCGGTGGTATCCGATGACCGCCCAGCTGAAAGAGATGGTCAAAAAGGGTGAGTTCGGCGATATCCATGCGGTATACGGTGAGTTCTCTCAGGATTGGCTGTTATATGAAACCGATTATAACTGGCGTGTTGAAGCGAGTGAATCAGGTAAAACACGGGCTGTATCCGATATTGGCACGCATTGGCTGGACCTGATGGAAAACATCACGGGATTAAGTGTCGTCGAAGTCTGCGCGGACTTTAAGATTTTGCATGACACGCGGAAAAAACCGCTGTCGGTTGTAGAGACTTTTACTAACTCGAAAACAGACGTCGCATACGAAGACGTTAAGGTCACGACAGAGGACCACGCCAACCTGATATTCAGACTGAGCAATGGGGCGTTAGGCAGCGTGGTATTAAGCCAGATCATACCGGGAAAGAAAGCCGATTTGACATTAAAATTTGCGGGCATGAAACAATCTGCGGTTTGGAGCAGCGATACATGCAACGAGGTATGGCTGGGCCGCCGCGGGGAATACAGCAGGGTATTCGAAAAAGACCCGGGCATGCTGGACGCTTCCGTTGTGGTGAATGCCGGGTATCCGGGCGGACACGGTGAAGGGTTCCCGGACGCATTTAAAAACGGGATGAGAGCGATGTATGCGGATATTAACGTGAAGGACAAAAACCCGCAGTATGCCACCTTTGAAACCGGACGCCATGAAGTCATTTTGTGCGACAAGATATTAGAAAGTGCAACAGAACGAAAATGGATAACAATTTAGCTGTTTTATATATTTGACCGTAAACGGTTAAAAAAGGAAGGAGAAAGAAATGAAAAAGATTGTTACTGTACTAGTATGCGTCCTGCTTATTTTTGCTTTTGCAGGATGTGCGGGACAACAAGCTGCAGAACCTGCCGCAGAAGAACCGGCAGCTGCATCGGAAGCAGAAGAAGCTCCGGCTGAAGCTGAATCCATGCTGCTCGGCGTCTTCATGGTCAGCGCGGACCACGGGTTTACTGCCGAATCAATTGAGCAGGCAAAAGGTGCTCTGGAATTGGCAAAGGAAGAGAATGCAGGATTTGACTATGTGATGTTTAATACTGCCGAAGCTTCCGAACAAACCAACCAGATTGCAACCGGCCTTGACATGTATGATTTTGATGCAGTTCTGTTGTGGCCGATTGACGGTGCGCCGTTGTACAATGCAGCACAGTCGATTAAGGATGCGGGGATCCCTCTGATCGTATATGATAGATTGATTCCGGATTTTGAACCGACAGCTGAAATGACGGGGGACCAGATTGCAGTTGGCACCAGGGCAGCCGAGTACATGAATGCATACTTTGCCGACCGGATTGCCGCCGGCGAAACGATTTATGTACTTGAATTCCAGGGAGATACCTCTCAGGCCGCTCAGGAAAGAACAGAAAGTTTTGCGGATAACAAAGACGCAAGCATCGAAATCGTCCAGTCGTTCTTAACGATGTGGTCGCGCGAAAACGGATTCAACGATATGACAGACTGGTTATCAAACTCCTCGGTTGAAGATATCGAAAAAGTATCCGCTATCTACACCCACGACGATGAACCGCTGCTGGGCATCTTAGATGCGATTGCACAATACGACGGACCAGCTGATGTGAACATCGAAGTATTAGTCGGCGTCGGTGCACAGAAAGATGTGCTGGATGTTATGCAGTCCTCTTTGGATGATTACGGTATCAACATCGTCACTAACACCTATGCACCCGGCATGATCCGTCAGGCAGTTGATCTGGCTGTAGGTATTATGAATGGCTCCGGTGAAACCGGACTGCATCTTGTTCCTGTTGAACAAGTGACGCTCGAAAACGAAGCTGAATACCGTCAGTCTGATGAGTACATCTACAGATACGGAGAATAAGCACACAACAATCAAGTGAAGAAATCAGGCGGGACGGTATTTTTCCGGACCGCCTGAGCATTAAATCCCGGAGGCCGTGAAGCATGTATTTGGAAATGAAAAACATCACAATGATTTTCGGATCAAACAAAGCACTGGACAATGTCGACTTTAGTCTTGAAAAAGGTGAGATCTACGGGCTAATGGGCGAAAACGGTGCGGGAAAATCGACGTTAATGAATATATTGGGCGGTGTATATAAACCGTCTGACGGGCAAGTCTTATTTAACGGCGAGGATATAACGCATATCGATGAAAAGAAGGCATCGGAAGTCGGTATCCGTTTTATCCACCAGGAACTAAACCTGGTGAATGATTTAAAAGTGTACGAAAATCTATTTTTGGGCGAAGAACTTACTACCTGGCTGGGGATTACAAACCGGAAACTGATGCGTAAACGCGCAAAAGAAGTGCTGGAAGTCGTCAACATGGGAGAAATAAACCCGGACCGGAAAGTCGGGACACTGGACACGTTGCATAAGCAGCTGATCGAGATTGCAAAATCACTGCTGTTCGAAGCAAAGATTATTATCATGGACGAGCCAACAACGGCATTGTCGGACCAGGAAATTAAAAATTTGTTTGATATTATGCATCAGCTGAAAAAAAAGGGCGTCAGCATGATCTATATCTCACACAAAATGCCTGAGTTATTTGAAATATGCGACCGCTACACTGTGCTGCGCGACGGCAAGATCGTTGGTACCGGTTATTTTAAGGATATTGACGAAGAGAAAGCAACCATGATGCTGGTAGGCCAGCACATTAAAGACAAAATCGTTAAAAAGAAACACGGCAAAGAAGTGCTGTTAAAAGCTGAAAACCTGTCGTGTGAAAAGCACTTTAAAAATGTATCATTTGAGCTGCGAAAAAGTGAGGTGCTGGTATTCACCGGGCTGCAGGGGGACGGCAGAAGTGAACTGGCAGAAGCGCTTTTCGGCGCCAGAAAACTTCAGGCCGGTGAAGTTTATCTTGAGGGTAAACCAATCAAATACCATTCGATTAAATCGGTGATTCGCTCGGGCATCGGCATGGTGCAGCGTAACCGGAAAGAACGCTCAATTATTAAAAACATGAATGTGCTTGATAACCTGACGATCGCACAGCTTGGATATTCGAAGAACCATTTTGTTGTAAGAAAAAAAGACCAGCAGCGCGTGTTTAACGATTGTAAGCGCATGCTGAATGTTAAAGCTGACAGCCCGAAGATGGAGATCACTTCTTTATCAGGTGGAAACCAGCAGAAGGTCATTATTTCAAGATGGCTTGAACTGCAATCAAAAGTGTACATTTTTGATAATCCAACCCAAGGTGTTGATGTGGGTGCAAAATATGAGATTTATAAACTCATCAACAAATTGGCAGACGAGGGCGCAAGCATTATCGTGTTTACTCAGGAGTATCCTGAAATTCAGAAGATCGGGGATCGGTGTATTGTGATGTATGACGGACAGATTTCAAAAACGTTTGAGCGGGATGACTTTGACGAAGCAGAGATTATGTATTATTCGACAGGCTCTGACAGAAAGGCGGTATAGATATGGAGAAAAAACTCAACAGCTTTTTTAACAAGAACAGTTTTAAAAAACTGTATACAGACTACAGCTTCATACTGTCGTTCGTTGTCTTGCTTGGCGTAGCGCTTATCTTTAATCCTAAATTCTTAAGCTATTCGAGTATTATGACACTCCTGTCAAATGCCACGATTACAGGGATTGTGGCCTGCGGGATGACGCTGGTGATTATTTCGGGGATGATTGACCTTTCGGTCGGCTCCATCGTGTCTTTAGTCGCGGGTATCAGCGTATTGCTGCTCAACCAGACCAATGATGTCATGCTGACACTGTTGTTTTGTATCCTGTTTGGTGCGGTGCTTGGCGCAATCAACGGCGTGCTGGTTTCTTATATTGGGATAGCCGCATTCATTGCCACGCTGGCAACCATGAGCGCGTACCGGTCCATCATTACTCAGATCGGGCAGGGCGGTCCGTTTACGGTCAATAAAGACGTACTGGGCAGCTTCAGTTCCGTAGCGACCGGAAAGTTATTTGGGAGCATCCCTTTCCTGCCGTTGTTTTTAATCGGGGTGGTTTTGTTGATCGGCTTCCTGCTGGCCAATACAAAGTTCGGCAGATATGTCTACGCGACCGGTTCTAATGAACACGCAACAATCTTAGCCGGTATTAAGACCAAGAATGTCAAAATGGTGGTGTTCATTATTATTGGAGCGCTTTGCGGATTATCCTCATTCCTGCTGGCATCACGCATGTCCTCGGTGACGGCGTCAAATGCCGGTTTCGGATATGAGCTGGATGCAATCGCTGCGGTTGCAATCGGCGGCACTTCAATGAGCGGCGGCCGGGGCCGTATCACCGGTACGTTTTTAGGCGCACTGATGATGCAAATGATCTCGGTTATCCTGATTGCTGCAAAGATTGACCCGTTCCTGAACGGGCTGGTAAAAGGAATAATCATCATTGTTGCGGTAACGTTCCAAAGCAAAAACCAAAGCAATGTTTAAAATTTATAAAAGGGAAGGGTATTCAATGAGAGAAATAACGGCTTCAGGTCTGCCAATCTGGTATGACGAAAAAACAAAAAGGCTTGAATTTCGTGACGGACTTACCGTCGATTCGGACGGCGGAAAGGCGGCCGGACAAATGAAAGGGCTGCTGTATAACGAACAAGCGTTGAACGAGAATGAACATTGTTATGATTTTTACCGCGATATCGTGTTTGAAGAACACAGGGAATTATTTAAAAAATATGATTTCCGATATGACATCACGGTGATCATGCCGGGTGAAGTCAACGGAGAATGCAAGAAGACTTCCGGGCACTATCATGGCAGTATTCCGGGAGAAACGTATGCCTGTCCGGAGGTTTATGAAGTGTTGGCCGGTGAGGCGATGTATGTGATGCAGAAGGTGAAAAGCATTGATGATCCAAATGGGAAACTCGAGATTGAAGATATAAAAGTGGTGCATGTTAAGGCGGGCGAAGCAGTGATTATACCGCCGTTCTGGGGGCATTGTTCAGTCAATGTCGGTGAAGGTGCGCTTGTTTTCAGCAATATCGCAGTGGTGGCATGTCCGATCTATTATGATCCGATTAAAACCAAACACGGTTTAAGTGTATATGCATTGCGGGAAGACGGCAAAATCAAGCTGGTCAAGAACCCCAATTATCAGGATGTGCCGGAGTTTAAAGTCGTAAGGCCCAAACAGAACCCTGATTTAGGGATTACTTTTAATAAGCCGACATACCGGGAATTTATCAAGGCGCCGGAAAAATTCGACTTTTTGCTGCATCCGGCAAAATATATTGATGCAATGGAAGCAATGCTCTAGTCAGAAAGAATACAGCTATTTAAGGAGGAAATATGAAACTTCAAATTGCACTTGACCTGGTAAGCAGCGCAGAAGCGCTCCGCATAGTGGGTCAGATACACGACGTGATTGATATTGTTGAAGTTGGAACACCGATGATTATGCGTGAAGGCATGGTGCCGGTGGTTAAGATTAAGGAGATATATCCGGAAGTAACGGTCTTGGCGGATACCAAGATTGTGGACGGCGGCGCGATTGAATGTGAAGACGCCTGTGAAGCCGGAGCGGATATTGTTACCGTACTTGCGCTGGCTGATAATGTGACGGTCCAGGAAGTTGTGGATACCGCACATCGCTTCGGCCGTAAAGTAATGGCCGATCTGATTTGTGTACAGGACATTCAAACACGGGCAAAAGAATTACAAAAGATGGGTACCGATTATATCTGCGTGCATACAGCAGTTGATGTCCAGAGGCTGGGGAAGACGCCGCTGGATGATTTAAGAGAACTGGTAAGCGCTGTGCCAGGCGAAATATCCGCTGTTGCGGGCGGTGTCAGCCTAAAAACGCTGGATGATTACAAGGCGCTGAAACCGGCGATTGTGGTTGTGGGGGGCGGATTAACAAAAGCAGATGATATAAGAGCAGCAACCATAGAAATAAAATCGAAGTTTTAGACAAAGAAAGCGGGTATAATATGAAGAGTAATCCGGTAGATATCAGCATGGACGTGCTGAATGAACTGAAAGCCGCACTAAGCAGTATTGATAAAAAGCAGGCAGACCAGTTTGTGGACGCGATCATTGAGGCGGACAAAATATTTGTAGCCGGCGCAGGCCGCTCGCTGTTAATGGTGCGGGGACTGGCGATGAGGCTGATGCACATGGGCTTTAACGCATATGTGGTTGGCGAAACCGCAACACCGGCGATTGAGCCGGGCGACTTGTTGATTATAGGTTCTGGAAGCGGGGAAACGGGCACGCTAACCGTGATGGCCAATAAGGCAAAAAAGGTCGGCGCAAAACTGGCGCTGGTTACGATTTACAGTGAGTCAACGATGGCGAAGCTTGCCGACTATGTTGTGCAGATAAAAGCCGCGACCACAAAGGGCAGCCGGGACAGCGTGAAGTCTTTTCAGCCGGGCGCAAATATGTTTGAGCAAAGCCTGTTGCTATTCTGTGATGCGGCGATGATTAGCGTAATCGGAAAGTGTAAAATCAGCGAGGGAAACGAAAAGCTGATGAAACGCCATGCAAACTTGGAGTAGTATATAAATAAAAACAGAAAAGCAGCAATGATGGAGGAGATACGAGATGAAGTATATTGCCGGGATTGACCTTGGAGGTACAAATATAAAAGCGGCACTAGTGGATGAAAACTTTGATATTGTGGCGCGTTCAATGACGCAGACCCCGTATTTAAAGCCGGCCGAAATTACCTTTTCGCGTATCTTTTTTGTTATTGAAGAGCTGTTAAAATCTAAGGGCATTACGAAAGAAGACTTGCTGGGAATTGGAATCGGCATACCCGGATTGACGGACAGCCGGACGAACATCGCACATGAGGTGAAGTTCTTAAGGTGGTCGGATATGGATGTTGCTAAACCGATCAGGGAGCATTTCGGAGTGCCCGTTTTTGCTGAAAACGACGGATCGGTAAATGCGCTGGGAGAATTGCATTTTGGTGCGGGCAGGGGATATAATAACTTAATCCTGCTGACAATCGGAACCGGACTTGGCGCCGGCGTTATTATAGACGGCAATATTTTAAGGGGCCAAAGCTATGTGGCCGGAGAAATTGGCCATATGGTTATTGATCCGGCGGGCGACCGTTGTGTATGCGGAAAATACGGCTGTTTTGAGAGCTGCTGCAGCGGCACCGCACTGGTACGGTATGCAAGAAGATTTGTTCTTGATTATCCTGACTCAGTTTTGGTAAAATATACGAATAGTAATATTTTTACTATTGATGGAGAAATGATCAGCCGTGGATACGATGCAGGTGATGCAGCGTGTATTAAAACATTCGAGCTTTTCTCACAGAAATTAAGCGTTGGCATTGTGAACCTGATTGACATTTTTAATCCTGGTTTAATCATTATCAGCGGCGGTGTATCCCGTGCCGGCGAGCGTATTTTAACACCGGTAAGAGAAATGGTATTTCGTTCCCTGATGCATCCGCTGCAGAAATGTGATATTAAAGCAGGTGAGCTTTTTACCGATGCTGGTGTATTGGGCGCAACTGTTGTTGTGGCGCGTGCACTTGGCAGGCAGGATCGTCTTTCCAAACGAGGAGAAACCGATGGCAAAGAGTAAGGCAGAAAAAAGACAAGATGAAATACTTCGCCTACTAAACAGCAATGATGTTGTCAGCATTGCCGAGTTTTGTGATAAGACAAATTGCAGCGAGTCCACCATTCGCAACGATTTAACGCGTATGGAAAACGAAGGGCTTTTGCGGCGGACCTTTGGCGGTGCGGTGAAAACCGATACGACGCCATATAACCTGAAAGAATGGAGCCGCAGGGAAACCATTTATCTGCGCGAAAAGCAGTCAATCGCCGAATATGTTGTCGAAAACATGATTATGCCGAACTCGACCATCATCTTAGACGCCGGTACGACATGCTATGAAGTCGCAAGAAAGATTGTTGAAAAGAACATCAAAGTTACGGTGTTAACCAACTCAGCGCGGGCAGCCTTTGTCTTAATGGCTGCACCTGAGAAAGTTGATTTATACTTGTTTGGCGGAATGTATAATAGCGAACGCGGTACATTTTATGATGAGTATCAGTTTATGCTGCTTGAAAAAATGCGCGCGAATCTCTTTTTAATGAGTGTAAACGGGATCAGTGAAGACCTGGGCTTAACGATATTGGGCGGCGATGAAGCCCAAACAAAAATCAAGTTAATGGAGATCTCAGCAAGAACGGTTGTGCTTGCCGACCATTCAAAAATAGGCCATAATTCATTGAAATATGTAGCGAAACTGTCAGACATTCAAGGAATCGTTACCGATGAAGGGCTTCAGAAAGAAACGGTTGAACGACTGGTTAAGCAGGGTGTTGATGTGCTATGCGCGGCATATATTCAAGACTGATTTTTTATTATTGCGCAAATAAAGTTATAAATTTATCACCCTAACAGAATAAAATTTAATAATAAATACCAGTATATAAGAGCGGTTAAAATACAGGTATTTATTTTTTATTTGCAGTGATATTTAAATGCATCGTTAAAAGGGAGAATAACAGTTGAAGGCCTTTTGTTTAAATACAGATTTATATCCATGCAGGATATGAAGGAGAATGTTCCTAAATTGCAATCGGATCTTAGCGCCGGAACCAGCTATATGCAAGCCGCTCGAATGGTGCCGATGATAAATACCGGGCGCTTATAACCGATACCAAATTTGTCTTGCCAACTCAAAACCAAAACATTAAACTAGAATTATCGTAGTTGACAGGGATTTTGACGATTAGATGGTTGTTTATACGGGAATAAGTACAAATATGCAACCTCAAAAGTCCTCAGAGAGAAGGATTAAAAATGCAGCAAGAGAGAAAAGAACTTCTAATTGAAGTCGCAAAAAAATATTATATTGAGAATAAATCCCAACAACAAATCGCAGTAGAAATGCATATGTCGCGGTCGAATGTTTCCCGTTTACTTAAAAACTGTACGGAGAAAAATATCGTTGAAATTAAAATCAATGACAACCTGTCAAAAAACCCAGCTTTAGCGCTTGAAATAAAAAAGCATTTTAATTTAAAGGATGTCCTGATTGCCCAAACTCAGCGCAATATAGAAAAGAGCCGGGAAAATGTAGGTGCGTTAACGGCGGAATATATTTATAGAAACAGCTTTGACGGAATGAAACTGGGTGTAACATGGGGCAGGACGAGTTATTACGCTGCCAACCATATACAGTCACCTGATACAAAAAAGATTGATGTCGTACAAATGGTTGGCGGTATTTCAGGGCAGACAATCGAAACGGACGGGCATGAAATCACCAAGCGGTTTGCCAGAAAGTTAAATGGGAAAAGCTATATTTTGAACGCACCGCACATGGTGAAGTCCAAGCAATTAAAAGATTTACTTTTGCTTGAACCGACGATTGCCAGGCATTTTGAGATGTTCGGTGAATTAGATATGGCGCTGGTGTCGATCGGTGCACCCCGGCTCCATCTTTCGGGACAAATCAGTTCCGGATCGCTGACAAAAGCGGATTCGATTCAGCTTTTAGAGCTGGGCGCAACCGCAAATATATGCGGTAAATATTTTGATATCAACGGAAACACCTGTAACGCGGGTATCAATGAGCGGGCAATTGCCATCGAATTATCCGATTTAAAGCGTATTCCATGCGTGATTGGCGTGGCTGCGGGTGTAGAAAAGGTGAAGGCGTGTACCAGTATTTTGCGGAGCAGATTTATTAATGTGCTGGTGATTGATGAAATCCTGGCCACAAATCTTTCTCAAATCATATAGAAAGCTAAAAAAATAAAAGGCATTCTGCTTTTATCGGCAAGCGATATGCATAAAGTAAGGCGAATAGTCTTTTTTTTACATTGAAATAAATTCACATATGTGAGAATAATTCAAAATAATTGACATATGATACACCTGTTAGTATGATTGTATCAAACCCAATTTCACATTTGATATATTAAATAATAAAAACTGACAAAAGTGAATAAACACAAGTGGTGGACTTGTTTAGTATAAAATAAAGGAGGAACGTAATGAAACTATTTACCAAGACTGCTGTTATATTGCTGGTTATAGCTTTATCAGCATTTGCATTTGCCGGTTGCGCATCAGAAGCAACACCGCCGGTTAATGCGGAAGCAAGTGAAAGCGTACAAAGCGACAGTGGTGCAGACACAAATGCGGGAGGAATGGCCACTGAGGTCAAGAAAATCGGTTTGTCCATGTTTACCCAAAAGAACCCGTACTACAAAGCGATGCAGGACGGAATTACGGCTTACTGCGAAGAGCTGGGTATTGAACTTGTTACAACTGATGCACAGGACGATATCAACCAACAGATTTCAGATATTGAAGACCTGTTGGCGCAAGACGTTGATGCTATCCTGATGAACCCGAAAGATGCAGACGCAATTGTTGAAGTAACCAAGAAAGCCGTTACTTCCGGCGTACCGGTTGTCAGCCTTGACAATCAGGTCAATGCCTCGGCGCCTGTCGTGACTGTTGTATTATCAAACAACACAGAAAACGGCAAACTGGTGGGCAACTGGGTTGCACAGCAGATGGGCAACACACCGATTAAAGCGTTTATCATTTCTGGCGAAAAGGGAAGCGTTGTCGGCGAAGACAGAAGACAAGGCCTTATTCGCGGTATCGTTGAAGAACAGCTGAGAAACACAGGCACATCAAAAATTGAAATCGTAGGCCAGATTTATACGGACTGGCTGGCTGACGAAGCGTTAAAGAACTTCCAGGAAGTTGCTGCCGGATTAGATGAGTTCAACGTCATTCTTTCCGAAGCAGATGTTATGACGCTGGCATGTATGTCGGTTATCGATGAAATGGGCCTAGGCGATAAGGTGATCTATGGTAATGCTGCAGACGGCGAAAAACTTGCGTTTGAAACCATCATGGATGGCGCGCCGTATGCTACCGGCTTAAACAACCCCGGTCTGATCGGGAAAACAGGCGTTGATGTCCTGATCGGTTATATCGAAGACGGCGAAGCATATGGAGCAGTGACCTATACACCTGCTGACTGTGTTAATATTGACAATGTAGATGAGTATTATGATGCAAATGCTGCGTTCTAAAGTTTATTCGGAGCCTACTTGGATGACGGGCTGCAGATAAAGCGCATATAATATTTGCAAAAGTTGTGTGCTGGATGGGCAATGCCCGTCCAGCAAGCAACATTTTATGTATCTAGAGCAGGAGGGAAACAATGCAGGACCAATTCATCGTTGAAATGCGTGAAATCAATAAATCGTTCGGGGGAATTCACGCGATTAAGAATGTGTCATTAGAGGTGAAAAAAGGCGAGGTGCATGCGCTGGTAGGCGAAAACGGCGCCGGCAAATCGACACTCATGAAGGTTTTATCCGGTGCTATTCAAAAAGACAGCGGAGAGATACGTATTGGCGGACAACCGGTGGATATCCATAATTCACATGATGCTAAAGAATCGGGTGTGAGTATTATTTATCAGGAGTTTGCACTGGCCTCGGAGCTGACGGTTGCCGAGAATATTTTTTTAGGTGAGGATATTTCCGGAAAGAAAGCGTTTGTTAAGTGGAACGTATTATATAAAAAAGCTCAGGATTTATTGGACAGCGTTGCTTTTCGCTTAAATCCGAAAGAGAAAGTCAAGAATTTGAGCGTTGCCTATCAGCAGATGACAGAGATTGCAAAAGCGCTGAACGGTAATGTAAAGATTCTGATACTTGATGAGCCGACAGCGGTTCTGGGACCGCAGGAAGCCGAAAAACTATTTGAAGTCATCAAAACGCTGAAGGAATCCGGCGTTAGTATTATATATATCTCCCATCGTATGGAAGAGATTTTTAAGATATCAGACAGGATATCGGTATTAAAAGACGGCCAGATGATGGGAACCAAGAAAACGAAGGAAACATCCCTGAACGAAATCATCACACTGATGATTGGCAGAGAGATGGGAGAACTATTCCCAAAGCGAACGAATAAGATGAAGGAAACTGTGCTCGAGGTAAAAAACATTGCGCGGGATCAGGTGGTTAAAGATGTTTCTTTTACGTTGAAAGAAGGGGAAATTCTCGGCGTAGCGGGCCTGATTGGCGCCGGTAAAACCGAGACTATGCGGCTGATTTTTGGGGCGGATAAAAAGACAGGCGGAGAAATTCTGCTGGAAGGCGAAAAGGTTAAAATCAATTCACCGGTGCAGGCCGTGAAACAGGGGATCAGCTATGTACCCGAGAACAGAAAAGAGCACGGCGTACTGATAAAAATGCCGACGAAGGTGAACATTACGATGCCGGATATCGGACACTATACGGGTCCTTTGGGCATTATTAAAAATAAAGAAGAAAACAAAGCAGTCTGGGACATGATCAATCAGCTGGAAATTAAGGTGCAAAATCCCGGCGTGATTGTAGAGAACCTTTCGGGCGGAAACCAGCAAAAAGTCAGCCTGGCGAAATGGATCTCGATCAACAGCAAAGTAATCATTCTGGACGAACCCACAAGAGGCGTAGACGTCGGTGCAAAGATAGAAATCTATAAGATTATTCAGAGGCTGGCGAATGAGGGGATGGGCGTTATCTTTATTTCCTCCGAAATGATGGAAGTTATCGGGATGAGCGACCGGGTTCTGGTGATGCATGAGGGAGAAATAAGCGGTGAGCTCAACCGCAAAGAACTATCAGAACACAATATTATGAAATTAGCTGTAGGGCAAAAAGTATAAAGGCAGGTAGATAAAGATGAGTTCAAATGAAAGCAAAAAATCAAGGGTGTTGAATATGGCGCGAATTAAACAGATGTTAGTTGATAACATTATCATTGTTTTTTTCGTTGTGCTGTTTATTGCATGTATCATCGCAACAGAGGATTTTTTAACCGATTTTAATTTAACCAATATTTTAAGGCAGTATTCGGCACCGACCATTATGGCGCTCGGCATGCTGCTGGTGATCTTAACCGCGGGTATCGACTTATCCATCGGATCAATTGTTGCCGTGACTAACGTCGTTTGCGCCAGCCTGATCGTAAACAGTGAACTTAACCCGGCTATCGCAATTGCCGCAGCAATCGGCGTGGGATTGTTGTGCGGTATGATTTCAGGATATCTTGTAGCCTACCGGAATATCGCACCATTTATCGCAACGCTTGCCATGATGTCGATTGCCAGTTCTTTCTCGTTTATTCTTTCGGATGGGACTAACATTGCGATCCGGAATAAGGGATGGGTCGAATTTGGGAAAACATATCTTTTTCAGCGCCCGGGCGTATTAGGACTGCCGACACAAGCCGCAATAATGATTATATTTGTTGTCATTTTATTTCTTGTTTTAAAATATACGTCTTACGGACGCCTGGTTACCGCTATCGGATCAAATGAAGAAGCGGTGAGACTATCTGGTGTAAGGGTTAACTTAGTCAAGTTTTCGGTATACAGTATTTCCGGAATATTTGCTGCAATTGGATCGATATTAATCTTAACGCGTTCCTGCGTCGGAACGGGCAGAATCGGGGACGGATATGAACTGGACGCAATTGCCGCCTGTGTTATCGGAGGAGCAAGCCTTGCGGGCGGAAAAGGAACCGTATTGAAAACGGTGACCGGCGTTTTCGTGCTTGCGTTGATTGGGAATATTATGAATTTGCTGAACATTCCAAGCTATCCGCAGGATGTTATCAAGGGCATCATCATTATTGTGGCAGTGCTGTTTCAAAATGCAAAAAAATAACATTATAAATTCTTCGGAGGTTAACATGCCTGAGACATACTCAATTGGACTTGACTTTGGAACACTTTCGGCTAGAGCGATTCTCGTTAATGTAAAAACTGGTGAGGAAGTTGCGGTATCGGTATTCGGATATCAAGATGCGGTTATTGATAAGCACCTTCCCGGAACAAATATTGAAGTGCCGTATGCGTATGCGCTCCAGAACCCCAGAGACTATTTGGAAGCGTTGGAGTGCTTGCTGAGGGACGTCTGGCAAAAAGCGGGGATTAAACCGGAACAGATTATTGGGATAGGTGTTGATTTTACATCCTGTACCATGCTGCCTGTTGACAAGAGTTATCAACCGCTTTGTTTTGATGAGAAATTCAAAGGAAAAGTGCATAGCTGGCCGAAACTTTGGAAACACCATGGGGCCCAGCGGGAAGCGGATATTATCAATGCGGTCGCAAAAGAAAGATCTGAGGCGTTTATCAAGCGCTATGGGAATAAATCTTCTTCAGAGTGGATGATTGCGAAGATATTTGAGACATTGAGAAATGATCCGGAAGTCTATGCAAATACTTACCGGTTTATTGAGGGCTGTGACTGGATGATTTACCAGCTTACCGGCGAGGATAAGCGGAACAGCTGCCTTGCGGGATACAAGAGCTTTTGGAATAAGAATGACGGCTATCCGTCAAAGGATTTCTTCAGGGCTGTTGATTACCGGCTTGAGGGAGTTGTTGAAGAAAAACTGGGGGAAGAAGTCTATTTAATAGGTGAAAAAGCCGGTGAATTAACGCAAAAAATGGCAGCAAAAACGGGCCTTAATATTGGCACTGCGGTGGGAGTAGGCAATACCGATGCGCATTTAGCAGTTCCGGCGGTTGGGGTTACGGAACCCGGCACAATGGTGCTTATTATGGGGACGTCAATCTGCCATATGATGGTCAGTGATAAAGAAATCATGCTTGACGGCATTTGCGGGGTGGTGGAAGATGGGATTCTTCCCGGATACTATGGCTATGAAGCTGGGCAGCCGGCAGCCGGGGATATCTATGACTGGTTTGTCAGCAATTTAGCGCCCTATGAATATGTCAATGAAGCAATAGAAAAAAACGTAACGCTGTTCGACATTTTAAATGAAAAAGCGTATGGCATTAAGCCGGCAGAATCCGGCCTTATTGCGCTTGACTGGTGGAATGGCAATCGCTCTCTGCTGGTGGATTCGGATCTAACCGGGCTGATTTTGGGATTAACCATAAGGACTAAGCCGGAAGAGATTTATAGAGCGCTGATTGAAGCCACTGCGTTTGGTACGCGCTTAATTATAGAGAATTATATCAATAGCGGCCTTGAGATTAAACACCTCATCGCATGCGGGGGCTTGTCACGGAAGAGTAAAACAGTAATGCAGATTTTTTCTGATGTTCTGGGTATGGGAATCAAAATCTCAGCAACAAATCAAACTTCCGCATTAGGAGCGGCGATGTACGGTGCAGTTGCGGCCGGTGCTGAAAAAGGCGGCTATGATGATATTAAAGATGCTGCGAAATATATGTCCCGTATTAGAGAAGAGCGATTCAAGCCAAACATGGGCTACTATCAAACCTATACCCGGCTATTTGAACAATACAAAAAGCTGCATCAGATTTTCGGGATTGAACAGGATGAAATCATGAAGTCGCTGAAACAAATGAGGGCTGAAGTGTTAAATGATAAGTAGATTATAAGATGAAACAGAGCAGAGTGAATAGAAGTCTGAAATCCGAGATTTAAACTGTAGGCCACGGCTTAATATAAGCTGATGCTGCGGTCTATGGTTTTATTGGTGCAAGGGCTAGAGCCATTAGCACTACAAGCAAATTTACGAAGACAAGACTATAGAATAATCATATTATGGACTGGGCAGGCACCCATGGTTGAGAAGGGTTGAATTTTTTACTGGAACAAGAGCGCCGTGCTTCGCACGGTGTTTTTAGAATCATTTAGGAAAGCGAAAAATGGACTTAATCGATAAAATCAAAGCGGCAGGCGTAGTCGGTGCTGGCGGCGCGGGGTTCCCGACACATGTGAAAGCAGATTGTAAAGCGGATGTCGTGATCGCCAACGGCGCAGAGTGCGAGCCGCTGCTGCAAGCCGACCAAACGGTCATGCGCAAATTCGCATTTGAAATCGTTACCGGTATGGAGGCGATGATGACGCATACCGGGGCAATTAAAGGCGTTGTTTGCACAAAGAAGCATTATCACGAAGCAGTAAAGGCACTCGCAATTGCGGTTAAGGACAAGCCGAATATACAGATTAAATTGTTCGACAGTTATTACCCGGCGGGCGATGAACAGTCTCTGGTGTTTGAGGTCACAGGCAAAGTCGTGCCGACCGGCGGGATACCGCTTGATGTCGGCGCTGTGGTTGTCAATGTTTCGACACTGAAGAATATCGCTTTTGCGCTGAACGATATCCCGGTTACCGAAAAATTTGTGACAGTCACCGGAGAAGTCGGCAAACCGATTACGGTAAACGCACCGGTGGGGACGCCGTTTGCTGACCTGATCCGTAGGGCAGAAGGAACGATATCCGGCCGATATAAATTGATTATCGGCGGGCCCTGTATGGGAAAAGCGAGCGATGATTTTAATGAAGTCGTCACAAAAGTAACCGGCGGGATTATTGTATTGGATAAAGACCACCTGTTGATTGACCAGAAAAAAGACGACTTAAAGCGCGATATCAAACTGGCGAGAGCGGTATGCTGCCAGTGTTCATTGTGTACGCAAATGTGCCCAAGAAATGCGATGGGATTAAATGTCCTGCCTCATAAAGCGATGCGTGCCGCGGCAAACGGAAACGGCGCTCTGCTTGGAGATTTTAACGGTATTTTCAGCTGCTGTGACTGCGGATTATGCACAATGTATGCGTGCAATTTTGGGCTCAATCCATCAAAAATGATGGACAGGTTTAAAGAGGAACTGCGGCAGTCAGGCGTTAAACCGAAAAAGGAAGTTTATCAAAAACCGGACGCACAAATTAATTTAAAGAGAATACCCGTCTCAAGGCTGCTGGGACGATTAAACATACAGAAGTATAACGTTGATACAACCGTTATTGAGGATGCCGTTCCGGTAAGCAGCGTTAAAATCAAATTAAGCCAGCACATCGGTGTGCCGGCTGAACCCTGTGTCATAGTTGGCCAGCGGGTTAAAAAGGGGGACTTGATCGGAAAAATCCCCGAAGGAAAGCTGGGCGCAAATGTGCATGCCAGCATCAGCGGTGAAATAACGGAGATTACGCCTGAGATAATAGCAATCTCACGGCAGGAGGATTAGATGAAAGCGTTGGGAATGATTGAAACACTGTCAATCCCCAGAGGGATTGAAGCGGCGGACACTATGCTTAAAACGGCAAATGTTGATCTGGTCATGGCGCAAGCGGTCTGCGCCGGCAAATATATTGTATTGGTTTCCGGAGAAGTGGCTGCGGTTAAGTCAGCTGTAGAGGCGGCGCTTGCCGCAAGCCGTGAATCGCTGGTGGACAGCCTGGTGATCCCCAATATACACGACGACGTGTTTCGTGCAATTGCGGCGAGCAGTGAGGTGAGCGGTCCGAATGCGCTTGGGATAATGGAGACTTTTTCACTTTGCGCGGCCATATATGCGGCGGATGCGGCAATCAAAGCGGCACAGGTTGAATTGATTGAAGTCCGCTTAGGCAGAGGCCTTGGCGGAAAATCGTTTGTCACCCTAACTGGTGAAGTAGCCGCGGTAAGGGCTGCTGTAAAAGCGGCCGAGAATATTGAAGAAACGGCGGGCATGATGGCGGCAAGCGTGGTCATTCCTTCGCCGCATGCTGATGTGTTAAACGCAATTTATTGATTTTATAAAGAGGAATCACGATTTTTTCGCGGTAATTAGGCATCTACAAAAGCAAAGCAGAGTACAAATGGGAGTGAGACGGCTTAGTGGAGGGTCGTGTGGGTTAACTTCCAATTACCCGGCATGCTTTACACTCAGATACTGAGTATTTTTCCATTGCAGCTTTAACTTAGTATCTGCGTTTCTCCGGGCTTACAAGTTTTCCGATAATACATCTTTCAGGATAGCAATACCCCAAGCTTGATCTGTTACGAGCTTTTTCAACCAGCTATTCTCTTCACAAGTTCTCTTAATCGTTAAGCTTGGCCTACTTTCATTCCTCCGTATTCTTTGTGCCAGCGATAGTCAGCTTGTTCGACGAGGCCAACATGTCTGACTACATGTACAACAGTCTGCTCTTGTTCAAGCAGCACTTTGATCCTTCTCAATATTCCAATAATATGTTCCGCTGTATACTTCTTTTTTGCCATTTGTTTTGCCTCCATTTAGATGATTCTATTATGAAAAACAGGTATATCCTTTCTTATTTTCTGGAATCTATATTGGGGGGAGAGGCAACCAGACTAGTTGTTCGAGCAAAAGCTGATTTTGTGTTATGATTATAATGCAGACTAAAAACTGATTAGGGTGAGGGCCCGGCTATGCCGCTATCTGTAGTCGTAAATGATATTACAAAAATGCAGGTTGATGTAATTGTTAACGCAGCGAACGGTCATCTTCAAGCAGGCGGTGGTGTTTGCGGTGCCATTTTTAAGGCAGCCGGCGCAGAAAAACTTCAACCCGAATGCAACGCGATTGGACATTGCAATACAGGCGATGCCGTTATAACCAAAGGGTATAACCTGCTGGCAAAATATATTATCCATACGGTTGGGCCGGTATGGCGGGGCGGTGGAAACCATGAAAAAGAGCTATTATATAATTGTTATCTGAATTCGCTTAAATTAGCTGTTAAACATAAGTTGACATCAATTGCATTTCCTCTGATATCCTCGGGTATATTTGGGTACCCAAAGGACCAAGCTTTGGATGTAGCAACGTCAGCAATCAATAAATTTCTGTTTTCCTATGATTTAGATGTATTCCTTGTTTTATACGATGGCATTTGACCTATATGTTTATATTGCTATAGAATCAGAAAATACATCGGTGCATATGCGGTTGCAATGGATGGCGCAAACTGTATCATTTTTTCGGCTAGAATCGGCAAACTGCAGCAGGTATTCGTGCAAAGATATTGGAGAATTTCACGTACCTTGGCATAGAAATAGATGAAAATATAAATAACGGCAGGAGGGGCGAGGGGGCCGTTTTCGACATCTAATTAACAAGTAGCCGTAATGGTTATACCAACGAAAGAAGAGTTGATGACTGTAAAAGAGACATATATGATATGCGAGAAAAGTGTATCTGAATTTCAGCAAAATACTTTATTAAGAGCCTGTGAATTAACGGTTATATTGGTTTGACTCCCATTCTTCGCACCAGCAGGCAGAGTCTGCGCTTCGATATAAGCCCACAGATTTCAGCGGGCGTTTTTTACGTTAAATAAATATGAGACCTTTTGCATATCTTTGTAATGCGCGCTTTCTTTCATGGTTCGGATTTAAATTGACAGTAAACATTATTTTATCTTGACAATAATAAAATGCTGGGTTAATATAAATGTGTTAACGATAACATATTTGGAGTTTATTTGTGCCAACAATAAAAGATGTAGCAAAAAAAGCCGGTGTTTCGGTGATGACTGTATCGAGAGTCATCAATAATAACGGATACGTCAACGAAGAGACGCGTAAGAAAGTGTTGCTGGCAATTGACGAATTAAACTACAGACCAAATTTAGTGGCAAAAAGCCTGATTACCGGCCGGACAAACACGATTGCCCACATCATGGTAAATATCGCAAACTTATTTCATCCCAAAGTCATCAAAGGCGTTGAGGATGCAGGCTATCAAAATAATTATAGCGTAGTGGTATGCGACGCAGACTCTAAGGATAAAGAAATTGAATATATATCTAATCTGTCTGACAGATTTGTAGATGGTATGATTTTTCATCACCTTAATATAACTGAAGCACAGATTAAAGAACTGACAGAGAAAAATATCAAATGCGTGCTCATAGATAATGAGCAAATTGTTGATGGCTGTATCAATGTTGTCACAGATGATGTGTACGGCGGCTATCTTGCAGGCAGGCACCTTTTGGAAAAGGGGCATAGAAGAATTGCGATTATTCATGGATCACTGGAATATAATATTGATAAAGCAACAAAAGAATATGAAGAAACATTCCAGTTTTCTATCTGGAATAAAAGACTTGAAGGTTTTGTAAAAGCTTTAGAAGAATATGATTTATCTTTAGATAAAAATTATATGTTTGAAGGCGAAGGAACAACAGCCAAGAGTATTAACAGCGGTTATTCGGCGATGGAGCAAATTCTGTCGCTGAAAGAAAAACCAACAGCAATATATGCTCAAAATGACCATATGGCAATCGGGGCAATTAATGCGGCTATAGAAGCAGGGTACAGCGTTCCTGAAGATTTTTCTATTATTGGCCATGACGGATTGGATATTGATGAGCTCATTATTCCAAAACTGACCACCATTGAACAACCCAGATATGAAATGGGATTTAAAGCAGCGCAAAGTCTGATTGAATTAATTGAGGGGAAAACGAGCAGTCATATCATAGACTTTAAAACCTGAGTTAGTAGTTAGACAAACGACGCGTGAATATAAATAAGAAGACAAAAAAATTTTTAGTCTATATGATAACGTTAACATAAAGTGAGGCAGGAAACGGGGCATACATGAGACAGACAATAAACACAGTTTGCGGAGAAAAAAAGATATCTGGTTTAGGGATAATATCTCCACACGAACATATCATCATAGACCTGACAAATCAATTTACGCAGCCTGAAGCGGAAGAAAAAAGAAAGATTGCAAGACAAAAAAATATCGATGCAAAATATTGGCTTCTTGCGCAGAGACCCTTATGTGATCAAACAGAATCTGCTGCTTGACCGCGTAAGTACAGCGATTCACGAAATGAAATATGTAAAAAACGCAGGTGTTGATACCATTGTTGAATTAACCCTGAAGGATATCGGCAGGGATATTCAAAAGCTGAAAAGAATATCAAAAAAAGCGAAGATTAATATTATTATTGGATGCGGATTATATACCTTTGATACCATATCAAAAGAAGATGAGAAATTATCTGCCGAGGAAATAGCCGAGCATATGATTACGGAATTAACGGTTGGCATTGAAGGAACGCGTATCAAGGCAGGTGTTATTGGGGAAATTGGAACAAGCGAAGAAATTAAACCAATTGAAGAAAAGAGTCTGCGGGCGGCAGGACTGGCATATCAAAAAACGAGGCTGCCCGTCTATGTGCACCTTTATCCCTGGGGACAGGAAGGGCTTAAAACGCTTGATATTTTAAGTGAATATGGTGTAAAAATGCATGATATTTGTGTTTGCCACGTGGACGTAAGCTTTAATTATAAGTATATTGTATCCATATTAAAAAGAGGCGCCTACGTTGAATTTGATAACTTTGGTAAAGAATTTGATATCCAGGCTGAAGAGGGCGGATTTGCCGCAGGCGGATTTGCCAAAGACAATGAACGTGTGCAAGTGCTGAAGGCGTTGATTGATGATGGGTACTCAAGCCAATTATTACTGGCAAACGACATTTGCCTAAAGGTGATGCTGCACAGCTACGGCGGCTGGGGTTATGATCATATCATAACGAATATTGTACCGATGATGAGGGCCAATGGTATTAAACAGGAAGCGATTGATGAGATTATTGAACAGAATCCGGTTCGGTTTTTATCAGGAGAATCACGGTAGATAGACACAGAGCTTTATAAGATATATGGATAAGGATTGGAAAAGATGAGAGAAGTTTTGAAGCTGAAAAACATTACCAAAGCATTTCCCGGGGTCATCGCGCTGTCCGACATGACTTTCGACCTGCGAGCAGGTGAAATCCATGCCATCTGCGGCGAAAACGGTGCGGGGAAATCGACGCTGATGAAGATTGTTTCGGGTGTCATAAAAGCGGATTCCGGACAGGTGGTGGTTAATGGTGAGGTCTGTCATTTTAAAAATCCCAAAGAAGCAGTTGAAAAAGGGATAGCGATTATTCATCAAGAAACCAGCCTGTTTGAGCAAATGACGGTTATGGACAATATTTTCCTCGGTTATGAAGAAACAAAAAAGGTGATGGGCGTCTCGGTTCTGGATTATAAGAAAATGCGCAGTGAGATTCAAAGGATTTATAACCTGATGAATATTGATATTGATGTCAATGAAAAAATCCAGTCTCTGGGCATGGCGCAAAAGCAGATGATCGAAATCGCAAAGGCGCTCACGTTCGATGCAAAAATACTTATCCTGGACGAACCCACGGCATCTTTGACACAGCGCGAAGTCGAAGCGTTATTCTCAATTTTGCGCAAACTTAGATCAGAAGGCACAGGGATCGTTTTTATCAGCCATCGTATGGACGATATATTCGGCTTGTGCGATAGGGTGACCGTGATTAGAGACGGATGCTTTATTTCATGCCGTGATATGAAAGACACAACACACGACGATATCGTGAGCGATATGGTAGGGCGCAGCTTAAACAGCTTTTTTGTAAAAACCAATGTAGCGACGGACCAAGAATTATTCAGGGTCCAGGATCTTAACCAATATGGTGTATTAAAAGACATTCAGCTGATAATCAATAAAGGGGAAATTGTGGGGCTTAGCGGACTTGCAGGCGCAGGCAGAACCGAATTGGCCCAGGCCATCTGCGGACTGACCAAACGGGACAGCGGGGAAATTTTCCTGGAAGGAGAGCCGATAAAGATCGATAACTACAGCGATGCTATGAAGAATGAAATTGTTTATGTATCAGAAGACCGGGGCAAGTACGGGCTCATTCTGGATATGAATATCAAACATAATATTACATTGCCGATTTTGAACAAACTGTTTAAAAAAGCATTCTTAAAAAAAGAAACAGAAGAGAAAACCGCACAGAAATATATCAAAGACTTAGATATCAAAACACCCAATTCTGACTTTATCGTCGCCAACCTTTCGGGAGGCAATCAGCAAAAGGTATCTTTGTCAAAAGCACTTGCGGTTGAACCCAAATTGCTGATATTAGACGAACCGACACGCGGGGTTGATATTAATGCAAAAGCCGAAATCCATGCGCTAATCAGCAAATTTGCCGAAAAAGGGCTTTCGATTCTAATGATTTCTTCTGAAATGCCGGAGATACTTTCAATGTGCGACCGTATCTATGTAATGCGTAATGGCATGATAGTAGGAGAGTTGGACAAAGCAGAAGCCACACAGGAAAAAATACTTAAGACAGCACTTCAAGTGAACTAAGGCGGGGAGAATATGAATCAAAAAGTGATGGAAAAGAAAACGATACGAATGAATAAAAAGAATCTGCCGCTGGAATTGCTGTTGACCGGATTTATCACCTTGCTGCTGATCTTCATCGGTTTTTTTGAGCCGGGGTTTTTCTCCTTGAATAACATGATGGGCATACTCAATTATTTCAGCTATATCGTTATTGCTGCGATTGGCATGAATCTTGTGATTATTACCGGAAACATTGATGTTTCTGCCGGTGCAATCATTTCGGTCATCAGCATATGCATTGCTTTTTTGGCAAAGCTCGGCATGCCCATCTATGTGTTTATGCCGGCCGGCATGATTGTGGGTATGATACTCACATTCATCAACAGCTTGTTCATAACCAAACTCAGAATCCCGCCGATTGTGGCAACGCTGGCAACGACCCAGCTGTTTGCGGGCATCTTACCTGTTTTAGTAGAAGGCGCGATATATGAGCTGCCCCCCGCATTTACATGGCTGAATTTTAAGGCTAAACTATTTGGCTTTATTCCAGCGAGTGCGCTCTTTATGATAATCATCGTTTTTGCTGCTCTGCTGTTTATGAAATATTCGCGCTTCGCAAAAAAACTTTATGCGATAGGCAACAGCGAAAGTGCATCACGGCTAGCCGGAATCAATGTTAAAAGAACAATCATGAGCTGCTTCTGTATATCGGGACTCTTGTATGGAATCACGGCAACACTAATCGCAACAGCGGGAGAACGCGTGACAACCGGTATCGGCAGCGGCCTGGAGATGACATTTATATCTGCGGTTATTCTCGGCGGAACGAATATCGCCGGCGGCAGCGGGAAAGTGATGGGGACGGTGTTAGGCGCTTTTATCCTGTCGCTAATCTGGCCGGCTATGAATTACCTTGGCTTTCCGCCGGACTGGTCGGATGCAGTAAAAGGGGCCATCATACTCTGTACAATTCTTGTTGCACAGATTTCAAAAATGAGAAGCGGCAAAAAAACGATGATAGTTGACGCTGGCAGGGATAAAGGGGTGAATGCATAAATGGGCAAAATAAAGATTGCGAAAGAGAAATCTAAGATTACTTTTAATAAGTCATTGTTGGCCCTGTTCATAGTGTTGTTTATCACAATAGGGCTGATAAACAACAACTTCTTCAATCCAAACTATATCATCAATGTCATGCTAAAAAATATTGTAGAAGTGGGTCTCATTGCGCTGCCCTTAACCCTAATTGTTATATCCGGCGGAATTGACTTTTCTATCGGTGCGATCATGATACTATCGGCGCTGTGCGGAGGCATGATTGCTGGTGTTTATGGCAATACAGCAGGACTAGCCGTTACATTGCTGGTCGGGCTGGTGTGCGGGTTTATAAACGGACTGGTAATCACAAAAATCCAGTTGACGCCGTTGGTGGCAACATTGGCAACGTGGATGCTGTTTAACGGGCTTGCAAGAGGAATAACGCTGGGCGACAGCGTATATGCATTTGATTCCGCCAGCTTCATGGGCAATACAATGGTGCTGGGATTACCATTGGCCGTTATTATCTATATCATACTCGCGGCCGCTTTCAGCATCGTCGTATTATTAACAACATTCGGAAGAAAACTGTATGCGATGGGACTGAACGAGAATTCGTCGAAATTCTCCGGTGTAAAAACCGATAATATAAAAATGGCACTGTACACAATCTGCGGATTTGTGTGTGCCATTGCAGCGCTGATCTATTTAGGGCGTTTTACAAGCATTAAATACAATGCGGATAACACGCTGAATCTAAAAATTATTACGATTATTGTGCTGGGCGGCACAAGCATTAACGGAGGCGTCGGTGATGTGAGGGGAACGATTATCGCAACACTCATCATTGCCGTCTTAAACAGCGGGCTTACTGTTCTTAATATCCCGATTGATGTCCAGACGATTATTCACGGGATGGTGCTGATTATCAGCTTGATTGTATATTCGATCATCATTGAGAGAGAGAAGAAAAAAAGAGTCCATGAAGATGCAAAATCTCATGAGAACTAAATATATTAAATGTATGGTCGCGGCATATCATGCCGACAAGCCATATTTAATCTAAGGAGGAATAAAATGAAAAAAGTATCTTTGTTAGTTGCAATCGTTGTTGTAGCGGCTATCATGATGTCTGCTTGCGCGTCCAGCACCAGCGCAGCTGAAACGTCAACTGAAGCTGCTGCAACGACAACCGAATCAACTTCTGTTGAGGCTGAAGCAGAGCAAATCACGATTGCGATGCTGCCGAAAATCAAAGGCGAAAATTACTTTGATGCATGTAAAACAGGAGCTGAGGATGCTGTGAGCGAGCTTGTTGCAAACGGTCTCGATGTTAAATTAATTTATGATGGCCCGCCGCAAGATGCAGCAACCAATCAGAAACAGGTTAACATCCTTGAAGGCTGGATAGCGCAGGGTGTTGATGCGATTGTTGTGGCACCGATTGATCCTGCCGCGATAGCCCCGACCCTGAAAAAAGCGATGGACGCAGGCATTTCAGTGATTACGTATGACTCTGACGGGGAAGCAGACTCACGTGATCTGTTCGTTAATCAGGTGACTGCTGATGGTATTGGCAAAGGGCTTGTTCAGTCCGTTTCTGACCAGCTTTCTGCTTTAGGCTATGGCCCGGATAAACCGGCAAATGTTGCGATTATTGGAGCGGTTAAAACGGATGCCAATGTTAAATCATGGGTAGATGCTATTTTAAAGTATTTGGCCGAGGATGAATATCAATGGCTGTTACTGAACGATGAAGAAAAGAATATTATTTATACCGGCGTTGATGCAACAGAATGCCAGCAGGGTGCCAACACGCTGATAAGCAGAATGGGCGCGGGAGATGACCAGATTCAGGGCGCAATGGCCATGCACTCCTTCATCACGCCTGCTATGGGTGCAGCTTATGACTCAGCGGCAGACAAGCCTGATTACACTGCGATTGCGATTACCGGATTATCGACACCGAATTCGCTGAAGACATATATTAAGGACGAAACCAATCCGATGCAGCAGGGTGTGCTTTGGAACTGTATGGATCTTGGATATCTTGCAACGATGACTGCCTATCAAATGGTCGGCGGCGAGTTAAGCACTGATTCCGCATCTATTACAACATCTGTATTGGGCGAAATTGCGATTGACAATCAAATGATAGTCCTGGGAGACGCTTTGATATTCGACGCATCAAACATTGACCAGTACGACTATTAAGCTGAGTACATATTATTGATACCTGTAAGCGGCAAGGTTGACCTTGCCGCTTAAACATGATTATCTTTGGCTGTTATGACTGGAGCTAAAGGACATACTTTGATAAGGAGTTAAAGATATGGAGCGATATGCTTGGAGAGCTCAAGTTCTGCCGGGAATGTTAGATAAGTATATCAAAAGACATGACAACATTTGGCCGGAATTAAAACAAGTTTTAAAAGAAGCCGGCATCAGGAATTATACGATCTGGAACACAGGGAATGATTTATTTGGATACTATGAGTGCGACAGCGTAAAAAAGGCAGCAAGAATACAAGCTGAAAGTATAATAGTAGACAAATGGAATGAATATATGAAGGATGTTATGGTGATGAAGATGGACTCCGAAACAGGAGCACAACCTTTAATGCAGCAGGTGTTTTTTTTTAGAGGAGAATAAGTGCCATAAACCGTTTAAGCGCGGTGACATTAATTAAAAGAGAATAAGATGAAATATATCGCGTTTGATTTATACGCGAAATGATATAAACATAAAAGGCGATGCTGAGAGCACATACTACTTATGATGTGCTTTTTTATAGTGCTCCGGGGAAACGCCGACGCGCGCCTTAAAAGCTCTGGAAAAGGAGTTGTAATTATTAAAGCCGACACTGTTGGCAATCTCATATATATTCTGCTTATGGTCTAATATCAGCTTCTTGGCGATATCGACGCGGTATGTATTGATATAGTTGATCAGCGTTGTGCCAATCATCTCTTTAAAATGCCGGCTGAAATATGACGGGGATAAGTTGAAATGCGATGATATTTCATCCAGCGGGATGTCGCGGTAGTAGTTTTCCTCGATATATTCGATATAACTTTTAATGGACTCTTCGGCTGACATGACATGCTTATCATGTGACGAGCTGCTGATAATCATCTTGCATTGCTTAATTACAAATTTCTGCATTTCAAAAATCGTATCGCAATTCTCCAGTTTATGAACAATATCATAACTGATAAAGGATTTGTCGGCTTCAAGCACCTGCTCAGGGATACCGGAAAGACCGATAAAAAGCATCTGGCGGAATACCGCCTTTACGATAGATCCCGATTCTTCCCGTTCAGCCATAGATGAAACGATGGAATCGATGATTGCTTCAAGCTCGTCTGCGTTGCCGGCCTGGATATTGCGATATAATTTATCGATTACGCTTTTATTCAAATAATTTATCATCGCAGGAGATGAACGCTCAGGGATTGCATAATGATACGCTTTATTGATACCGTGATAAAGCTGTTGATTCAATGCCAGCTTGGCCTGGCGTGCGGATTCGGCAAGGGCCTGCGGATTTTTTGTCACCTGACCGATGCCCGCAGTAAAAGATAAACCGGAAGATTCCGCCAGCCTGTCCGTAAGCGCCTCAAGCGATTGAAACAGATCGCTTGAGAGTACTGCTTCCGGACGGGGATCACTGACTAAAACCGTAAATGTATGATGACTGAAAAGAATATTGACTCTTAAAAAATCCTTTAACGCGGCCTCAATCTGTTCATGGAGACGGGCTGCCTTTTTAGCCAGCTGTGCATCCGACAGACACTCAGCAAGTGCCTGAAAGTGCAGCATCGATATGGCACAAACAGCTAAACTTTCACCCTTACCGATGATTCCCAATTTAATCAGTTTATCTTTATTGTTCTCGTTATGCGTATTTAAAACATGTAAGATTAAATCGGATTTCTTATGCTCTGCCTTAGACAGATTACCGACCTTACGGGCCAGGATATAGCGATAAACGTATAGGGTAATCACACCGGCGACCAACAGAATGAGCACCAGCGGCAGCCAAATCCACTTTATGATATCCGAGAGACCGGCCAGCATCATACCGGTGACATGCTGTTTTGGCAATACTGATGTCAAAATAAGATCAGACGATAAAGATTTAATAAAAAAAGCATTATAAACACTGCCGCCGATTTTACTTGTGACGATACCGTTTAGCGCGCTGCTCTTTGATATTTGGTCATGCAAAGCCGAATGCTTGATGTCGTAGAAATTTAAATCCCGATTTGACCGCTTCAGCACATCGCCACTGCCGTTCATCAAAAGTGTGGAGCTTGCATCCACCGCAGCGGGAGCGTCAAGGGCGATACAGGAATCATCCAAAAGCACGATTAAAGAAATATTGTTATTCCATGTATTAATCGGCAATGAAAATATTAAAGAAGTGGTCTCAAACAGCTGATCATAATAAGGGGAATAGTAGACAAATTCATTGGTTAAAAGTATATTTTGCTGTTCGTCTGTATTAATCGAAGTGTTCATTAAACTATTCAATTCACTGAACTGAAAGAAATAAACACGTTGAAAAAAATCGGCCGAGTCAATCACCGAATTAGTGGAAACCACCTCACCGGCATCTTTGATATATAACAGTACTTCCTGTATCTGCGCGTTTCCCTGCTTAATATTGCGAAGCATATCCATAACAGGAAGGGCATGCACGGTATTATCCTGCTGCTCTACGGGAGTTAGACTCTCTTCGGCCGACGCGTCGTTGCTGGCGGATGACGCGTTAAGGCTTTGCTGGCGTGCATTTTGATAGTCGATGATGCTGCCGTAATCGATATTCCGGTATACTGAATCCTCAACATTTATCAGCTGATGATCGATTTGAATTCGGAACGAAGACAGCTGGCTGACGATTTGGTTTTCAATATGAGCGTGAAGCTGCCTTTGAATATAGCCAAAAAGAAGGCTGCCGAGTATCAATACCAATATAATAATGGCAACAAAGACAGAAAAGGCAGTCCTAAGTTGTATTTTTCTTCGATCGCGGATGTTTAAGCGCGCCGCACCGGTATTCAAGCCGTATATCTCCCCTTTAATTAAGATGAAAACATATTAAGGAATGAATTGAAATGTATATTTTTATGTTACCACTTATAAAAAATGATGTAAAGAATAAGGCGGGCCTAACGGCGCTTTTCAGGTGTTTAGAAATTATGGTCTGAACGTTTTTTTACTATATAATATTTGTCGCTGATTTAAGAGCGCAAAATAAATGAGATTTCTGCGAAATAATTTTTAAGCAAAAATTGCACACCAAACAGCACAAAAAATGAAGCATTCAAAAAAACAGTGTGTTTATACATGAAAATATGCGTGATAGCATAACAACGTAAGACTTTCATCTTTTTATCAAGAGAAAAGCGGATATTTAAAAGGAGGTGAATACCTTTCATATCCGGGTTGTATGGAATCAACAAATATTTTAGGAGGAAAAACAATGAAAAGAATCGTAACAGTCATCTTAGTTGTGATTATGGTTTTTGCTTTATCGGCATGCGCTGCCAACAAGGCTGAAGCGCCTGTAACCGAAGCGGCGGAAGAAGCCGCTGAAGCCGAAGAAAGTGCCCCGGAACCGGAAGAGGAAATCCTGATCGGTGTCAGCTACTATACCACCGAAATTCCTGTACTGAACTCAGTTTTGGAGGCATTAAAGAACAGAGCTGAGCAGCTGGGCTATAAAGTAGTCATGGCTGAAGGCAGCATGGATATCAACAAGCAGATCGGTAATGTCGAAGACTACATTCAAATGGGATGCCAGGTTATTTTCATTAATCCGTCTGACTCAGCTGGTATTACACCGGCGGTTGAAGCTTGTAACAAAGCCGGGATTCCGGTCATCATGCTGGATATAGATGCAACTGGTGGAGAACGTGCTTGCCATGTGACTTCTGACAATGAACTAATGGGCAGATATGGTGGAGAATACATTGCATGGAAGTTAAATGGTAAGGGAAAAGTTGCATTGCTCGACTTCCCGCAGCTTGACATTGTGGTACAGAGATCGGATGCTTTCCGCAAAGTGATGTCTTACTTCCCCGACATTGAAATTGTCGCTACGGAACAGGCAGTAACAAGAGCGGAAGGACTTGAAAAAATGGAAGCAATCTTCCAGGCCCATCCGGATCTTGATGCGGTTTTCGCTATCAATGACGGTGGCGGACTCGGCGCATATTACGCAGGTAAGGCTGCCGGCATCGATGTCGCGATTGCGGCAGTAGACGCTGAAGACGATGCGGTTGAACTGATCAGCGAAGGTACCAACTACGGCTTAACATCAGCGCATATGGCAGCACTGTTTGGGAAGACAGCTGCTGAAGCCGCTGATGACATTATCAATGGTATTGAAGTTGAAAAGAAGATCACCATTCCTGTTTACCCGATCACGGTTGACAGCCTTGATGAATATCCGGGCAGAGATGCGCTGGAATTTGACCAGACCATTCTAATTCCAAGATGGTATGACACCGATTCTTGGAAGGCCTTAGTAGAAGAGTTCGGCTATACAGATTGGAAATAACAATAACAGCGAACTTTCTTAACGTGTATGGGAGGCCGGCAGAAGCCGGCCTTCTGTCTAAAACAATAAAGGAGGGAATTCGATGGGGGAAACTCCAATATTATATGCGGAACATATATCAAAGCGCTTTGACACGACGCAGGCATTAGATGATGTCACCTTTGAAGTAATGCCGGGAGAAGTACACGCCTTGGTAGGTGAGAACGGGGCGGGCAAATCGACATTGGTAAAAATCATTTGCGGTGCGCATCATAGCGACGCGGGCAGAATTCTGTTGAATGGAAAGGAATGTGTCATCAAGGGCCCGAAAGATGCGCTGAATCATGGCATCGCCTCGATCTATCAGGAGTTCAGCTTGCTTCAGGATATGAGTGTAACATCTAACCTCTTTGTCGGAAGAGAGAAGACAACTGCCCTAGGCATCATTAAAACCAAGGAGATGCAGCAGCAGGCACGGGAACTCTGCCGGACGATTGGACTTGATATTGATGAGAAGCAGACCGTTTCATCGTTATCGACAGCGGAAAAACAGATGCTGGAAATCGTAAAAGGGATTGCGTTTCACGCGAAGATTATTTTTATGGACGAACCGTCCGCAATACTGACGGAATCCGAGGTACAGAACCTGTTCAGTATTATCCGCAGCTTAACCAAGAAAGGCGTAACAATCGTTTATATTTCTCACCGTCTCAAAGAGATATTTGAGATCGCTGATCGGGTTACGGTATTAAAAGACGGCAAGCACGTCATTACTGCACCGATAGAAGACTTTAAAACAAAGGAAGACATCGTCAGGTATATGATCGGGCGTGAAATAGTCAGCGATTATTACAGCCGTTCGGTCAAACATCAGGTAAATATGAAAGAGCAAGTCTTGTCTGTGAAAAACCTAAGCGGAGAAAAAGTGCAGAACATCAGTTTTAATCTCTATAAGGGAGAAATCCTGGGATTTTCAGGGCTGGTCGGCGCCGGAAGAACCGAGATCGTTAAAATGCTTTTTGGCGCGGACAAAAGCAATAAAGGGGAGATATGGATTCGCGGTAATGCGGTCGAGATATCTTCGCCCAAACAGGCAATCAAAAACGGTATCGGATTTATACCAGAGGACCGTGCTATGGAAGGCATCATTCTGGAGCATTCCATTCGCTCTAATATTTCGCTTGCTGTTTTGGACCGGCTCGTCAGCCGCGGGTTTATCAATTTTAAAAAGCAGAAGGGATTGGTTCAGGACTATATAAACCGCATGGCAATTAAACTTACCGGCCAGAATACACTGGCAAGGCAGTTGAGCGGGGGGAACCAACAAAAAGCCATTGTTGCGAAATGGCTGGCCACCGAATCGAAAATATTGATTATGGACGAACCGACGCGAGGCATTGATGTTGGCGCAAAAGCGGAAATATACCGGATATTGAGGAGCCTTGCTGATCAGGGGGTATCGTTGATAATTGTTTCTTCCGAATTACCCGAAACACTGAGCTTATGCGACAGGGTGCTTGTGGTCAGGGAGGGCAAAATTGTCGCCGAGGTTTCGCGCGAAGCGGCCACAGAGGAACTGATCATGCTGTATGCAACAGGCCAGAAAAAAGAAAACTATGAAAGTGTAGGATAACATATGAACAGTGAAATTGTAAAAGGGAAGGACGCGAACAAGAAAACGTTCCATATAAATCCGTCAGTTATGCAATTAATAAGCATATCAATTTTCTTGGTAATGATGATTGTTTTTTTTGCCAGCATGACGGATAAATTCTTTACGTTTGGAAACATAGTGAATATTATCAGGCAGATTACGATTATCACGCTACTTGCTTTTGGAATGACGTTTGTTATTCTGCTTGGCGGTATTGACCTGTCGGTTGGATCGATTGTGGCCGCATCAGGCGTAGTGGCGGCAGTGGTTAATCTCTCAACAGGTTCGCTGGCACTGACACTGGTAGCCGCCATTTTGTCCGGTACGATTATCGGCATGGTGAACGGAACCATTATTACTAAGCTGAAAATCCCGGATATTATCGCAACCTTATCCATGATGTCTATTATCAGAGGAACCGTTATGGTCTACACAAAAGCAACGCCGCTCTATGGGTTTGCGGATAACTATTTGAGCTTAGGCCAGGGTTACATAGGGCCGGTGCCGATTCCGGTTATGATTACGCTGATAATATTTATTTTATGTATCGGGGTGCTCAAGCTGACGAAGTTCGGCTGCCATGTTCTGGCGGTAGGGGGGAACCGTGAAGTAGCGCGTTTATCCGGAATCAACGTGGACGGTATTCGGATTGCCGTATATGCTATCAGCGGCACAACAGCAGCCATCAGCGGCATACTGCTCGCGGCAAGAACCGCGGCCGCCGTACCGATTGCTGGTGAGGGCTATGAGATGGATGCGATTACCGCGGTCGTGCTCGGCGGAACTCATCTTTTTGGCGGAAGAGGATCTGTTGCCGGTACTTTTCTCGGCATGCTGGTAATCGGGTTTTTATCGAACGGGCTTATTCTGCTGGGTGTAGACCCGTTTGTGATTACGATACTAAAGGGCTTCATTCTGCTTGTCGCAATCGCAATCAGCGTAAGAAGAAGCTGATGGTCAGTGTTTTGGAGGTGTGCATATGAAAAAAGTCGTTACGGTTTTAGGGGATATAGCCCCGGAAGACATGGGGATTACCTCTTCTCATGACCATATTTTGATTGATATGTCCGGCCAGTTTGTGATGCCGCTTGAAACCACGTATATTGCATTGTCTGAACGGCCGCTGTCAATGGAGAATCTGGGAAATGCGCGGACATTTCCCTGGGGGCTGCGAGACAATCTGGTAATCAACAATGTTGAATCCGCAATAAAGGAATTAAACCTGTATAGGCAAAAAGGCGGCGGAACGATTGTTGACGCTACGAGCATCGGGCTTGGGCGTGACTTGGCGGCGCTGTACGCCGTCGCAAAAGCGACAAACGTGAATATCGTTGCAGGCTCAGGATATTATTATGCCGATACGCATCCTGAGGATATGCCGGAGAAGACCGTGGAGACGATACGGGATGAAATTGTCCACGATATTACCGAGGGTTCGGGCTATCCAAACGTCAGATGCGGTTTTATTGGTGAGATAGGGCTTTCATCCGTCCTTCAGCCGAATGAGGAGAAGGTATTAAAGGGAGCGGCACAGGCACAGATGAAGACCGGCGCATCAATGCAGGTTCATGTTTTTCCGTGGGCGGCGCCCGGAGAGAAAGGATTATTGGGGAAGACCGCGCTTTCGATTCTTGAGAAGTATGGCGCGAACATTGAAAAGGTGTGTATTAACCATATGGCAGTAGCCAGAAATATTGATCTGGACGAAATATGCGCGTTGCTGGACAGAGGAGCCTATGTGTCCTTTGATAATTTTGGTCATGAATTTATGATACCAAGGGATCGGCGGCAGTATATTCCGGGGCCGTTTTCGACGGACTGGGATCGCTGTGAAACAATTGCGGAATTAATTTCCCGGGGATATATCGACCAGCTGCTAATCGGCAATGATATCTGCCATAAAGCATTTATTATCGGGCTATGGCGGGAATGGGTATGCGCATTTTATTGAAACAGTATATAACATACTGCAAGATCTGGGTGTTCCGGTACGCGATATTAATAAATTGCTTGTAGATAATCCGGCGCATTTTTTTTCATTTTCTTAATCATATAAACGAAGCAGAGCGGATTAGACATTTATGCAGTTGACGTCTGTTCCCCGTATCAGTGATAAAGCCCGAATTCTCGGGCTTTTTTGTTTTAGGGTCGAAATCATACTGCTCATTTTAAGTGCGTTTCGGACTTCAGATTACGGGGAAATGAGATATGGACCGTATATATGGCGATAGGCCGAATATGACAAATAAATAAGGAAATTAAATAAGGAAATTAAATTATACCCATATACTTGACAAAAAGGTAAATAGGATATACTTTATCTATGGCTATACTAAAACAAACCTTCATCAATTATCATTCGGAGAAAAATGGATAAACGCTCACGAACCAGCCTCATCATAACTATTGCGGCGATTGTTTTATGTCTGCTCGCATGTATCGTCTGTTATTTTATTTTTATTGATAAACCTATCGAATATCCCGACGTTATTTTTTCAATGATATCGGAAGGTAACATTGACAAAGTCTCTGAAGTCAATTTTATTTTCTGTACGATCATCATTTTCTCCGTCGGTGTTACTTTATTGCCAAAAAAATTATTTGCAGTCTCTCAGGAATTAAAACAGAAAAAACATTTTGATGAATTTGCCGTTCCTTTCGCAGCCCTAATCGTTAATGTGTTCTTTTATTCGATTAACGGGAACTTTAACCGCTTTCTGTTGGAATGCCTGTTTATCATCTTCTTTGTCTATATTAAGTATGGGCCATGTTCAACCGTCGACTGTATTCAACGATCGATTAAGTACCTTATTCTGTTGTTAACGGTTAAGCTCGCCTATTTAGCATTTTTCAATGGCATACTGCTGTGGAACGATTTTAAGTTGTTCTCAGTCATCCAGCATGGAATAAAAATTGACAGTAATTCTTTAGACTATTTCAGCTATCTCACGATTCTTGCGGTGCTAATCGGCTTTTATAAGAGAGAGGATGTAACTGAAAAAATCATCCTCTGGGGTCAGAAAATCACACCGTTTTCGCTTATTTTTCTGTTTTCCAGCAGCTATCTAAACAGCCAAACAGGAGAGCTGGTTCGCTTACCATTACCGGTCAAATACACAATTATCTGCGTGGTGCTGATTGCCGGTATATTTTTAATGCAGTTTACAAAGAAAAATCGAAAAGAAATTATCAATCTGCCTTTCCTCATAACTTTAGGACTTGTTAAACTGGTTTCGGTTAAAGGACTGTTTTTTAATGGGGATTTATGGCACATTGGTGAGGAATTAGTTCCTTATGAACAGATATTCACCTTCAGCAGAACGCCGTTTAAAGACTTTTTTCCTTCATCTGGGCTGTACTCTTTTTTGGAAGGATCGGTGATGGATCATATATTTGATAAAAACTATATGTCCATGGACTATGTATTTACGATTGAGACCATCATCTTTGTTTTGGCGATTGTCACGATCTTTTATTTTATTTTTGATAATAAAGTGACATTTTTCCTGGTTGTGTTTTTGCTCGGCGACGCAATTGACCGCTTTTATCTTATATTTATCTTATATTTTTTATTACAGCTCAAATGGTTAAATAAGAGGCCCGTTGTTTGGCTTGGAACGTGGATATTATGCTGCCTGATCAATGTCTTGATATACCCGTTATATGGTCTGGCCTTTAGCCTTGGGACGCTTTCGAAAGTTTATATGATTGTCAAGGAAACCACTGGTGAGCAGAAGCCTGCTTCGAAGTCAAAGTTTCCCATCCCGCATGTTATATTTCTAATTTTCAGTATTGCTATGGTGATACTGTGCACGCCGTTAGGTTTAAGGATGGCAAAGTCTATGCTGCTTTTTTCGGGACTACACCGTCTTTGCAGACGGTATCCCGGTTATCGGCACAGCGATGAACCTGGAGTTTCTACACGGTGATTAAAAGCCTGCACTACGGAGACATGCTGTATCAGATAATATTGCTGAGCATGATTATTCTTTTCCCGGTTGTGATTCTTATTTGCACAAAAGCTTTCTGGCATGAGGCGAAGAAGACCCAAGTTATAAGTGCACTGCTTTTCTCAATTATCTATACTATTTTTGCGTATAACTTTACGATTATCCGAATGGACCCTGCTTCCTATTTAGCCCGGAATGCTTATATTTATAAATTCATTACTATTGTATTCTTTACGGCATTGCTTAAACTGTACGCCGAAAGCACCAACGGCAGGGCCTATCTCTATATCATTCTGATATCTTTATCTGTCTGGTCGTTCACACTTATCACACCCGGGGTACAGCCTAAATTTGCCTATTCTTTTCCTGTCAGCGAAGAAGATATCTATATTGAAGAAAGTAACTTAGGTGTGCCCAATCTGGGATATGGATTTATCCAGGAAGAACCGCTAAAGAAATTAACAAATCTCATTGAAATTGTCAATCGCTATGACACCTCATTTTGGTCATTTGATGGGAGACAGTCATATTATTTCATTTTAAATAAAGAAGTGGGATTTTCAACAGCCGGTTCGTTTGTGGCGTTAAGCAGCGAAATGCAGAAGTACTATTTGGATAATGCTGAAAATATGCCGAATATCATTATCAACAATACCGAACTAATGCGGCTGCATAATTATTATATCTATAAACAGCTTCTATTGGACGATAACTATGTCATGACCATGGAGGCGAACAATTTTATTTTGATTTCAAGGGATTATTACAATGAATATTTCGGCAGGGATATAAAGTCGTCGGAAGATATTAACAAAGCGTTTTTAAAACGTCAGGAATACGGCGCCTTTAATTTAGGCCTTTCGTCCGCATCATGGGGGAAATCCTATCAATCGTTGGAACATCGATTCAGCCGGGATACATCGATTGATTTTGATAGAATCAGCGTTTTTCTTGAAGGAATCGAAAAAAAAGGTGAAACATATACGATTAGCCAATCTGGACAAGCAACGATTACTTATCAGTTTAATCAGGCTTTCAACGGCGCGACAAATGACTTTATATATTTTGACCTAAATACAGCGTTTAATAAAAAAGATTTATTCTGGGTATCCTTTTATTTTAATGGCGGGAACAAAGAAAAAGACGCTTATCAGCGTGTTTCATGTTGTGTCGGTGAAGGCCATCTGCTGGTCCCCATGGGCGTAAATCCAAACTGGCTGTATAACATGATTGACGAAATCACTATCGATTTAAGCAGCTTCCCCGAGGGAACTCAGTTTGAAATTACCGCGTTTGAACTTCTGGAATATACACCATTTTAAAAGTTTATTAGGCGAATTTGATAATACTAATGTGACATGATTGAGATTAGCCTGACATGCTGCCATATATTTGAATAAACAAAAAAATACGGAACCAGAAAGATGTTATTTTTTAATGGCATTGATTAATGCTCCATGCCACAAATATGTCATACGTGGCCGAAAAACTATGGTGTATAGCGTGTGGATATGAACTAAAAGCGCATGAGTTTACGCTTTTCTGTATAAAATGATCATAAAAAGAAATAACCAAGTACGGAGGAAAACTCAAATTGCAATTGGGAACCGTATGAATTGGAAGCCATGCAGGATAGGCCCCGGTTGCCCGTATCAATGATAAAGCCCGAATTCTCGGATTTTTTTAATACCCAAGGCCCAAAGTGAGAAGCCTCTATCTTCGTGCAGGATATACAGGAGATATTGTGACTAACTACTAACATGACGGTAACATTTTTGGGATATTATCCGGACACAAATTTGATAATTGCTGTTTAAAATGATAAAATTTAAGTGTGAATGGTGTTGACCCTGCTATGGAAGGCGGTGTTTAAAATGGCAGTTGTTACGATTTCACGAGAATTTGGAAGCTTAGGTACATCGATAGGTCATAAGGTTGCACAGTCATTAAAATATGAATATGTTGATAAAAAACTCATCGAGAAAGTGCTGCTGGAGTATGGCATGGTTGCTTTTGAAGGGGTTTACAATTCTACTCACAATATCTGGGATATCTCATCAAGTTATTATAAAGCAACAAAAATAGACGAAATAATCAATATGTTCAGCAAAACCATGCGTGCATTTGCAAACATTAACAATATTGTATTAGCAGGCAGAGCCGGGTTCGTTCTTTTAAATGGATATAAGGATGTTTTAAATGTTCTTGTTCGCGCACCGTTTGAGGTTCGCGTAGCGCGTACGATGAAATCTATGGATATGAAAGACTATGAAGAAGCGAGCAATTATGTCATACAGCAAGACCATCAAAGACACAACTTTATTCATACATTTTATAAAGCCAATCCAAATGAAGCAAACTGGTTCAATCTTGCTATCGATACTGGTACCGTAAGTGAGGAATGTGCGACAAATTGGATTATTGAAGCAGCCGAAAACATTGATAAGAGGCACTTTGATCAGGAAGACAGCATAAAATCGATCCAAGTTGACAATATCCTTAAGGATGCAGTATTGAAAGCATTTCGACCTGATTAATTACCTGCTGTATACACAATGCGTATTAAGAATGTGGGGTGTTCCACCATTTATACGAAGACAAAATTAAAAGCGCTGTAACGAAATGGTTTACTGTTACAGGGCTTTTTTATGCCGCTTCTTTGGCTGTACGCTGAAGAAATAGCGCACGAGATTTCAGGTATCTACCGGATTTTTAGATGCTGTTAATGAGAATGCCCGTATCACATTGAAGGGCGGAACTGATGCCTGAAGTGTCTTTGGGCGCCATTGTTGCCCTGCCAATAAAGAAACCGGCAGCAAATATTAGGATGATACAAACTAAAATAACCAAAAAGCAGACAAAAGAAGTGGTAAAGATCGCAAATCTTTCTTTATTCATACCACTCGCCTCCATTACTATTATACCACATTTAAGATAGATAGATTACATCCGTTAGAAACGAATATCATCAATATCCGAGTATTGTTGATTATTTTGATGAAGAAGTTATTGACAAACAAAATGCGCAATGATATATTGAATTATCTCGAGTGGTAATATTACCAAATTTTTTTGAAGTGAATTGGTAATATTACCATAAAAAAATTTAGCAATTGGTAATATTACCATTGCGAAGGGTGCGTATTGTGGCAAATATTTGGGACGTTGCGAAAGAAGCCGGTGTATCTAAAACAACCGTTTCGCGTGTATTAAATAATCCTGAGAGTGTTAAAGACGAGACACGGCAAAGGGTTGAAAATGCAATGGAAAGCTTGAACTACACACCAAGCTTTTTCGGCAGAGGTATCCGAACCGGAAAAACCAGGACCATTGCATTGCTCATACCGGATTATTCCAATGTTTTCTACAACCAGCAGTTTATTGGGGTTGAAGAAGTGGCGTTGCAAAATGATTATATGGTCATGATTTGCAACACCCACAAAAACATTGTGAACGAAATTGAGTATGCACAAGATTTAGTAAAACGCAATATAGATGGGATTATATATAACACTTATATTAAATCTGAAAAAACAGCAGATTTTTTTACAGAGCTCTCAAAAACAACTCCCGTTGTTTTTATGGATAAAAATTTTAAAGAAGACGAGAATGTCTCCTATGTGTTGACCGAAGGATATGAAGCGAGTAAAAAAGCGGTTCAATATCTGCATCAAAAGGGATGCAAACGTGTCGGATACATACGCGTTCCCGCCGAGATCAGCGTTGTACACCACCGCTATGAAGGGTATAAACAAGGCGTTATGGAATCACAGTATGAGTTTGACCGTGATCTGGTTTTCCAGTTGGATAAAGCTGATGTGAAGATATCACATCTGGAAGCCGGGATGCGCGGTGCAGAATACTTGATGGGCCTTGATAATCCGCCGGACGCTATTATGGCCTCAATCGATATTATTGCAATTGGCGCAATTCGATACTTAAACGCAAACGGATACAAAATTCCCGAGCAGGTAAAAGTAATCGGCTACGATAATATAGACCTTTGCGAGTATGTACAACCAACCCTGACAACAATTGCACAGCCTATTAAAGAAATCGGCCAAAAGGCCGCCGAGATTTTAATTGCTCAAATCAATGAGCAAGAAACAGAAAATCGAATCATCTTCGAACCGGAATTTATCATAAGAGAAAGTTCATAATAGTTTTATATAAATTTGCAAACAGAGCGAGTCTTTCCGCATAAGACTAACTCGCTCTGTATTGCAATAACTACTATGAAATATGTAGCAACTTATTTTATCATGTTTGATAAAAGAAAAAAAGTGCTGGGTATTTCGGGAAATTTAAGGAGGAAACAAATGAAGAAATCTTTTTTAGTGGTTGTTGTATTGGTGTTGACAGCGCTGTTAATGGTAACAGGCTGCTCAACGACTGCGCCGATTCCTGAAGAACCACAAGAGCAGGCGGCTGAAGAAGCTAGCGAAGCACCTGAAGATGAGGTTATCAAAATTGGTATGTCAACGCTTAATCTTTCAAACCCGTTCTTTGTGGCTTTAACAGAAGCTGCTAAAGCGTATGGTGAAGAGCGCAACGTTGAAATCCTGATTAATGACTCTGAAGACAAAATCGAAAAACAGGTTGAAGCGCTTGAGAACTTTATCGCATCAGGATGTAAAGCGATAATCGTTACAGCCGTTGACCCGGAAGCGATTTTACCGGTTGTTCAAAAGGCAAGAGAAGAAGGTATTATTGTTGTTGCACATACTTCGAAATTAGCCGAATATGATGCATGGGTTGCTGCCGACGAGTACGACATGGGCTATACACTGGGCACAGCCGCTGGAAAATGGATTGCTGAAAACTGGGGTACCGAAGAAACGATCGAAGCCGGTGTTTTAAACTATGATGTTTTAGCACAGGTTATCAACCGTAAAAACGGTATCATTGAAGGTGTGCACGAATATGCGCCGAATGTTGAATTCGTAGCAGACGCAACCGCTGGTGATCCCCAAACAGGTATGGACGTAACCGAAGGCTTCATTCAGGCACATCCAAATCTGCGCATTGTATTGGGTATCAACGACGGGGGTACACTGGGTGCATATGAAGCATTTATGGCGGCAGGTATGGACGGTGACCAATACCTAATCGGCGGCATCGATGCAACACCGGAAGGTATTGCGAAGGTTGCTGACGGCGGTATCTTCCGTATAACGGTCGACCAGGCTCCGAGCATTGCCGGCGCAAAATGCGTTGAACTCGCACTCGCTGCAATGAATGGTGAACCTTATGAAAAAGATTACTTACAAGACCTTGTTCCGGTAACCGCAGATAACATTGCGGACTATGTTCAATAAGAACGTATAGTGTATGGGGTCTAGACCTTAGGCCCCATACTTTTTAACAAAAGGTTAGGGAGGAACAAAAGATGGGAAATACAATTTTAGAGCTTAAAGGGATAACAAAAACATATCCGGGTGTTGTTGCTCTAAATAATGTTTCGGTTTCCTTTGAAAAAGGCGAGGTGCATGCGCTGCTTGGCGAAAACGGCGCAGGCAAATCAACGCTGATAAAAGTTCTGTCGGGCGCAATTATTCCGAATTCGGGTGAAATTCTTATTGACGGCAAAGCCTATGAGCAAATGACACCGCATATGGCACAGGAAGCGGGCATTGGCGTTATTTATCAGGAGTTTAATTTAGTGCCGTCGTTGTCGATTGCAGACAATATATTCTTGGGCTCAGAGATTCGCCATGGGATTATCAGGGACAGGAAGGCCATGCTGAAAAAAGCAAACGAACTCATGGAATCCTTGGGCATCAGTATCAACGCATCAACGTTGGTGGAAGATTTAGCGATTGCATATCAACAGATTGTTGAAATCGTGAAAGCGGCTGCGAGAGATGTAAAAGTCTTGGTGATGGATGAACCGACCGCACCGCTGACGAATAATGAAGTTGAATTAATGTTTGATTTGATTCAAAGATTAAAAGACCGGGGTACGACAATTATCTACATCTCACACCGTATAGAAGAGCTGTTTAGAATTTCTGATCGTGTAACGGTGTTAAGAGACGGACAATATATAGAAACAAAAGTAACGCAGGAAACATCGCGTGAAGAGCTAATCAAGCTTATGGTGGGGCGTACACTGAAAGAGCAGTTCCCGGTGAGAGACTGCGAGTTCGGAGATGTTGTTTTAGAGGTAAACCACCTTTATGCCAGTGACTTTTTGAAAGACATTAGTTTTAAACTGCACAGAGGCGAGATCCTTGGCGTCGCAGGCCTTGTCGGCTCCGGAAGAACGGAACTTGCACGTGCTATTTTTGGGGCGGATAAGCAACAGTATGGCGAAATCAAGCTGTCCGGGAATGTGGTGAATATCGATTCCCCCAGAAAAGCGAAAGAGAACGGGATTGCGCTGATACCTGAGGACAGGAAGCAGCAGGGCGTATTGCTGAAAATGAGTGTTGGCCACAATATTACGTTAGCAAGCATCAAGCAGATGCTGAGAAACGGCTTGATTAACCGAAAAAAAGAGACTGAAGAAATTAACAGCTATGTAGAAAAGCTTCGCATCAAAACGCCATCCACCAGGCAGCTTGTTAAAAACCTTTCGGGCGGGAACCAGCAAAAAGTAGTTTTGGCGCGCTGGCTGTCGGCACAGTCACAGATACTGATCTTTGATGAACCGACACGGGGTATTGATGTAGGGGCAAAGCATGAAATATATCTTTTAATGAATGAACTCGTAAAAAACGGGCACTCCATTATTATGATTTCTTCTGAGCTCCCGGAAATTATGGGGATGTCAGACCGTATCATTATCATGAATCAGGGCAAAGTAGCCGGTGAAATTGCGATTGATGAAGCGACACAGGATCTTATTATGGATGCAGCGGCACGCGAGAATCAAGACAGTGAGGGAATGAAAAATGAATGCTAAAAAGTTTTTCCAGACATATGGAATATTAATCGTACTAATTCTATTAGTCGTATTTTTCAGTCTAATAACAGATGCGTTTTTTTCTTTAAAGAATTTATTTAATATTTTAAGACAGGTTTCCATTATGGGAATCATAGCGGTTGGCATGAGCTTTGTCATGCTGACAGGCGGGATTGACTTATCGGTCGGGTCGCTGCTTGCGATCACCAGTGTGGTGGGATCATCCCTGATGGTGAAGGGCGGCATGAGCCCTGTGCCGGCAATGCTGATTGCAATGCTCGTTGCAACCGCTTTTGGGTTCATTACCGGATGTATTGTTGAGTTCGTGGATATTCCGCCGTTGATTACCACGCTTGGTATGATGACGGTCATTCGCGGTGTTGCATATATCGTAACCAACGGATTGCCGGTTTATGGATTGCCGGAAAGCATTAAAATGATTGGCCAAGGGTATATCTGGGTGATTCCGGTTCCGGTGCTAGTGATGATCTGTATTTTCCTAATCGGCGGGTTTATTTTAAACCGCACCCATTTTGGCAGGTATTTCTATGCAATGGGCGGAAACGAAGAGGCAACACGCTTAGCCGGAATTAATATCCGTGCGATGAAAATCGGCACATATACATGGAATGCGTTTTTGACCAGCATCGCCGGCGTTATTTTAATGACACGCATCAATTCCGGCCAGCCGTCCGCAGGTGACGGTACCGAGCTGGATGTTGTCACTGCGGTTGTACTCGGCGGCGTCAGCATGTCCGGCGGCGAAGGGAAACTTTCGGGAGTTTTAATCGGAACGTTGATTATGGGTGTTTTAAGCAACGGGCTGATTATCATGAATGTTGGCGAATACTATCAGATGGTGGTTAAAGGCTTGGTACTCATTCTTGCGGTCGGCTTTGATAGAATTTCAAAACGCGAGAAAGTTAAGCGCATTAAACTCGCAGCGTAGTTGAGGCTGATGTATGAAGAGAATACTATGTTTTGGCGATTCTAATACGTTTGGTACAAACGGCAGCACGGGTATGCGCTTTGACGATCAGATACGCTGGACAGGCGTGCTTCGGGCAAAACTGGGCGATCAGTATGCGGTGATTGAGGAAGGACTGGGCGGACGTACGACCGTTTGGGATGATCCCATCGAGCTGTATAAAAACGGCAGAACCTATCTGATGCCCTGCCTATACAGCCATATGCCGCTTGACCTTGTCGTCATTATGCTGGGCACCAATGATTTGAAAAAAAGGTTCAACCTGCCGGCATGTGATATTGCGGCTGGGGTTGAGGTCCTGATTAATGACATATTAAGCAGCGAATGCGGCAGAGACGGCGGCGCGCCCAATATCTTACTGGTGGCGCCAATCATGATCAGCGGATTAACTGAATTAGCTGAGATGCTAGAAGACGGTGAGGAAAAATCAAAAAGATTACCAGCGCTATACCGCCAGCTGGCCGATAAACACGGCATATACTTTTGGGACTGCAACGAAGCTGTTAAGCCCGGAAAGGCCGACGGCGTGCATTTTGATGAGCAGGGGCACCAGCAGTTTGCACAAGGCGTATACACAGAAATAAACAAAATCTTGCGGTGAGGTAAAACATAATGAAGCTAAACGATAGATACCTTTGGCTCACAGAGTCCTTGGGAAACAAGGGCATTGATGTGAGTGAGATTGAAGACAAGATGAAATCAATGGTGGTAGAATTGCCATCTTGGGCTGTAGGGAATTCGGGAACCCGGTATGGTACGTTTCGTGATAAGGGGGCTGCCGCGAATATCTGGCAGAAGATAGATGACTGTGCGGAAATCCAGCGCGTATTGGGGATTTGCCCGGTCATGGCGAGCCACGTACTCTGGGATGTCACTGAAGACGGGGAATATGCACCGGTCCGCGAATATGCCGAGTCTAAAAACATGACGATTGGCACGGTACACCCCAACACATTTCAAGGCCAGGCGTTCCGTTATGGATCGCTATGCAGTCCGATAGATGAAGTGAGGCAGCAAACCAATGAACATTTTGAGGAATGCGTCCGCATGGCGCGGGAGATGAACTCAAAAGTAATCGGTATGTGGGTTGCGGATGGTACAAACTACCCGGGACAGGACGACCTGATTGCGAGAAAACACCGGCTGTTTGACGGACTGAAGCATCTTTATGATGCGATGGACGATGACATGATGATGGTTCTGGAATATAAACCGTTTGAACCGTTCTTTTATACATCGGACGTACAAGACTGGGGTATGTCAAAACTGATGTGTGATAAGCTGGGTGACCGCGCAAAGGTTCTCGTTGACCTGGGACATCATTTGGCCGGCGTAAATATCGAGCAGATTATCGCGATTCTATTGGATGAAAAGAAGCTTGGCGGTTTTCACTTCAATAACCGGCGGTATGCGGATGATGACCTTATCACAGGAACAGTTAAGCCGTTAGAAATGTTCTTGATCTTTAAAGAAATTGTTGATGCCGGCGTTGCGGGACTGAATACGGATATTGTATATATGCTGGACCAGTCGCATAATATTGAACCTTCGATTGAGGGCATTATCTATTCGGTCATGAATATCCAAACGGCTTATACAAAAGCGCTGCTGCTTGACCGTGCCGGATTAAAACAGGCGCAGGCGGATAACGATGTGATTAAGGCAAATATGATCGTGATGGATGCTTTCAATACAGACGTAGCGCCTTTGATTGAAAAGGTACGGCTTGATATGGGACTGTCCCATGTGAACCCAATCGAAAATTATCGCCAAGGCGGCTACGCGGCAAAAATTGAAGACGAACGCGGCTTTGCAGGCATTAACACGTTGGGTGGCTGACATGACGGGAAGAGAAAGAATTTTAGCTGCATTAAAAAGAGAACAGCCGGACCGTGTGCCGACGATGGAATGGGAGCTTCATCCAAAAGTCATTGAAGCGGTTAACGGTGCAAAATCGACGTTGGAATTCGTTCAAAAAGCGGGATTAAGCGGCATTGCCGTCTCGCTTAACTATGCGAAGACAGCGGTTGACGACCGCCATTTTGTGGATGAATGGGGTGTAACGCGGGTATCTTATGATGATTACCCAAACGCGGTTAAGCATCCAATCAAGAACATTGAAGATTTTCATAATTTTACGGTGCCTGATCCGGATGACGCGCACCGCTTTGACAGCATAAAAAAAGCGCTGTCAGAAGTGGGCGACGAAATCGCGGTAGTTGCGCGCGTTAAAGATGTGTTTTCACATCCGCGTGACTTGATGGGGTTTGAGGATTTTCTCATGTCATTCTACCTGCAGCCGGAATTAACAGCCGAACTGATGGCGATGTGCGTTGAACATAGCACGAGAATCGCAAAAAACCTGGTTGATATCGGGATAGAAGTGATTGTCATCGGGGATGATATTGCGAATGACACCGGGCTGTTATTGCGGCCGGAAATGTATATGGAGCAGGTTTACCCGTATTTTAAAGAACTGGTTAAGAATTTTAAAGACCTTGGATTGTATGTCATCAAGCATTCCGACGGCGACTTAAGAGGCATTGCAGATGCGCTGATTGAAACGGGGATTGATTGTTTAGACCCGATTGATCCGCTGGGACATATGGAAATGGCAGAGATGAAAGCGCGGTACGGAGACAAAATTGCACTTAAAGGGAATGTGGACTGTATCAGTACGCTGGTTGACCAGCCGCTGGAGAAGGTCAGACAGGATACGGCTAAGTGTATTTTAGACGGCAGTATCGGCGGCGGGCATATCATCTCGTCCAGCAACTCGATTCACGGCGGCATTAGCCCGGACAACTACCGGTACTTTCTTGAATGTGTCGAAGAATTTGGGCAATATCCGCTGGATATTGCATTATTGGAGAAAATCTCAAGAGGCGAATAAGCATTCGTAATGGTGTGATGGACGAATATCAAGGCACAGAAATCAGACAGTTTCTTGATACGATTAAAATAATTGATACACACGAGCATTTTTCACCTGAGGCGCAGCTGAACAAAAAGTATTTGGATTTTTTTTCGTTGCTGCGCCCTTATATTTGTGATGATCTGATCACTTCCGGGCTTTCTGTCCATGAGTGGAATGTGATAATGGATACAACGCGCGACTTAAAAGCCCGCTGGGAAATCTTTTATCCTTATCTTAATAAAGTCCGCTATACCACATATTTTTTAAGCCTGATTAAAACACTGCGCTTGCGATTTGGCGTTGAAACGGTTGACTTTGAGTCTGCCAAACATGTAACACAAAGAATGCAAGTGGATAATGTGAGCGGACTTTACGCGTCTGAATTTGAGCGCCTGAACCTTTCAAAAGCACTGAATATGCTACCGGATTACCAGCTTAATCCTGATTACTCTTCCCCTGTGTTAACGCACGTCCCGACAATCAGTGAGATATGCCCGAAAGCAAAAGAAGATATTCAAAAACTGTCCCAATATACGGGTGTGGATATCGTGTCTGTAAACAGTTTGAACCATGCGTTAGACGTACTCTGTCATCAGTATATGAATGCCGGTATTCGGTCACTTAAAATCGGATCTGCATATCATCGCAATCTTGATTTTAAATTAAACAGCAAAGACGGAGCAGCCCGGGTGCTGGCAGCACTGCTCAGCAATAAAATCGCTGCGAAACGCAATACTAACCAAATCGAGAAGCAGGTAGCAGATTTTGACCTGTTATTAGATTTGGATGATTATATCATCACATATATGCTGAAAGCGGCCAGAGAGAATGGTTGGAATGTATTCATTCATACCGGTATGCATGCGTGGAACTATAACCATGTCTCACGGGCGCGGGCTAAATATCTGCAAACATTGATTGAAGCATTCAGCGACGTACACATTGCGTTATTGCATGGCGGAATCCCCTATATTGATGATGCGCTGCTGCTTACGAAGTATTTTCCGAATGTGCATATTAATTTAACCTGGACTCATATCATTGACCGCATAAAAAGCAGGGAACTGGTCGCGCGTGTGCTGGAGATGATTCCGGTTCATAAAGTCTGTGCGTTTGGCGGGGATTATAACTTTGTTTTTAATCTGGCGGGGCATCTGGAAATTGCGAAAGAAAACATCTCGTATGTGCTAAACAACCGGATACGTGAACGGACGATGGACATCAAAGATGCAAAATATATTGCCGGACAATGGTTGACCGGCAATGCAGAAAACTATTTTAATGAGTGAGGGCGAATATGAAAAAATATCTAATCATTATTAAGATTAATCCGGAAAATCAAAAGGAATATATCGACATCCATAAAGCGCCGTGGCGTGATATGCTAGTCGCCATTCGTGAGGCCGGATTTAAAAACGAAGTGATTTGGTACTATGAGAATCAATCCATTATCTATCTGGAGTGTGACGACCTTGAGGCCTGTGATGCAGAATTGCGCGCTACTGATATATGTAAAAGGTGGGATGTGACCGTCTGCCCGTGGTTTGCGGCTGATCCGGTTCAGCCCGAGAAGATTTTTGATTTAAATCAACAGTTAGACGGCGTCTTAACACAAGATTAAAGACGAATAAGATGTTTAAATCATACGATGCGGCTTTATAAAATCAGATTAGGAAACCTTTATAAGAATTGCTCTAATCAGTCTTTGCGGTTGACCGAATCAAATATGATATTATTATACCTGAAAAAGTCCAACAGGCTGTCTTTTTTTAATAGGTAGGTCTGGTATTCTGCATCGCAATCAGTGATGTCAGCGATATCATGAAACCTGTGGCACATTGTCGCGTGCGTCTCAAAGCCAAATTGATTCAGCAGAGCAGGCAAATCGTCCCCAAAGTCCGTGAATACGATGACATTGCCCTGGCCCAGTACCCCATAATGGTAGATTTTCTTTGGATTCGTCTTTCTTGAAACCGTCTTCTTGCCTTCATGAACGGGTACGGAAAATACATGATGGCCACTGGGCTTAAGAACACGACTGATTTCTGCCATTGCCTTTTCCCAATATTCAACATGCTCAAGCACGCCTTCGGTGATTATCATGTCAAACATATTGTCTTTATAAGGTATGTCCTGAAGATCAACACAGACGATACCGTCAGAAACTTTTCCGGAGGCGATACCGCCAATATATTCACCAAAAAAGTAATAAGGCAGTTCCTTCAGCGCATTATGCAATGCCCCGGTATGCGACGCATTACAGATATAAAGATGCTGCAGCTCAGCTTTCGCTTCATGAATAGATAGCGTTTTGCCTAAAGCACTTTCAACAAAAATACGTGCGACGTCAGAGTTTCTTAGGCTTGCGCCGCAGTTTTCACAAGCGGCCTCTCTTATCAAAGTCGCGCTTTCATGCATGCTGAAAGCAGAGATGCAACCGCATACAAAGCATTTTTCTGTCGTCACGATCTTCCGAGACTGCCTGGTCAGACTGGAATTTGCTTCAGGCTGCACATCCGTTTGGCGCGGTGCCTGGCGTATTTGTTTAACAGGTTTCAGGAAGGTTTTTATTTTGTACCATGATTTCAAAAGAACATTCTCGGTGCAGGAATCGGAGTGTTTTTTAGCCAGGGGAAGATTCATGGAAAACCCTTCGGTCCGTTTGCTGTCTCCTTTTACTGGCTGTTTTGTATTGTGCATTGTGTCATTTCCTCGATTTGTATTTCAGCATCATTTATCGATAATCGATTAAGGCATTAATCCTCTTATTTGTGCCGGCTTACCCCCCAGGCAGGAAAACGTGCCGATGGGCACCACAAAGAATTGTATTATGATTCTGTCTCAACTGTCAATTGTATTAGAGCTATTAGTGAAAAAATGGCATTTTCGCAATATCAGTCAACCCAAAGCTTATGGATGAATAATCCGCACGCCCTCATCTGTCAGCCGATTATGCCAAAGGTCATCCAGCGGTTTTTCAGTAATGAGATAATCAATATCATTGAACATACAAATATGTGAAAACGCATTATGATTGAGTTTTGATGAATCGGCCAAAAAGACTTTAAGCGCCGATTGTTGAATCATTGTGCGTTTTAACTCTGCTTCGCTCGTACTGGAATCCGTCAGCCCCTTTTCCAAAGATACGCCGACACAGGAAAAGAACATCGTATTGACCGATATAGACGCCACCATATTCCGTGCGGATTCACCGACATAAGAGATGGAAGAGTTACGCAGGAATCCGCCTGTGGAGTAAACCTTGATGTCTGGGTATCGCTGCGCGATTTCGATCGATACTTTTGGACTGTTGCTGACCACGGTCTTAGGTTTATTCTGCCCCAGCAGCGGGATCATCCGCGCGGAAGTCGATGAGGAGTCGATAATAATGACATCGCCCGTATGAATCAGTTTCAGCGCCAGCCCTGCAATGATATTTTTTTCCGCTGTGCGCTCATCTTTTCTGACCACATATGGGATTGCCGAATCCATACCCTGCTCTAAAACCGCGCCGCCATGGGTGCGCTTGAGTATTCCTGTTTTTTTAAGCTTATCCAAATCACGCCGTATGGTCGCTTCGGAAGTATAAAAATGACGGGCAAGATCCGGTACATTCACAAATTTCTTTATTTTTAGCATATCAATGATAGCGTGCTGGCGTTCGTCTGATAACATCGTTGTATCTCACTTTTGTTTATATATGCGCATTATAGCACAAAAACACGCATTATATATGCGCGAATTGAAACATTACCGACACAATTGAAAATGAATAAACACCTCAATTATAATACAGATGAAAAGAGAATGCGCATAAGAGAGGTATACGATGAATGCATGCGTTTTGCACGCGGTAGGTGATTTGAGGTTTGAAACCGTCACCGATCCAAAACCCAAAGCGGGCGAAGTGCTGATCAAAATAAAAGCATCCGGTATTTGCGGCTCGGATTTGCCGCGCGTGTTTACGAAAGGCACCTACACGTTCCCGACGATTCCCGGGCATGAATTCTCCGGTGAAATAGTCGGGCTGGGTAATGATACAGACAGTGCACTGCTGGGAAAGAAGGCGTCGGTGTTCCCGCTGATTCCGTGCTTTGAGTGCGACATGTGCGAAGTCGGCAGCTATGCATCCTGCCGCAATTATAACTATTTTGGGTCGCGCTGCGACGGCGCATTTGCAGAATATATTGCGGTGCCGGTCTGGAATGTTGTACTGGCGGATGATGCCCTGTCTTATGAGGAAGCGGCAATGGTAGAGCCGGCGGCAGTGTCTTTGCATGCACTGGGGCGGGCAGGCGTAATGCTCGGCGATATAGTCGCAGTGTTTGGCGCGGGCCCGATCGGGCTTATGCTCGCGGCGCTGGCAAGGGCCTGGGGTGCACTGGATGTGATACTGCTGGACATTGATCCCGAAAAAATTGCGTTTGCAAAATCACTTGGCTATACGCATGTGCTCAATTCAAGAGATGAGGATTATATTAAACAGGTGATGGCAATAACCGGCGGAAAAGGCGTTGACGTTGCAGTCGAAGGTGCAGGTGCCGGAACTGCATATGCCGGAAGTGTCAAGATTGCAAGACCATTCGGTAAAGTTGTATTAATGGGGAACCCGTTAGGTGAGATGCATTTATCTCAAAAAGACTATTGGGAGATCCTGCGTAAACAACTCAGTTTGTACGGCACATGGAACTCGAGCTATACTCAATCAAAGAATGACTGGCAGACCGCACTCAAAGCGATGAGCCGGGGTAAGCTGGATGTGAAGCCATTTATTACGCATCGGTTCCGGTTATCAGAATGTAATCAGGCTTTTGAAATGATGCGTGATAAAACAGCGTTTTTTAATAAGGTAATGTTTATAAACGATTAATCATATGTTTGGAGGACAGCGCATGAAAATGAAAGCGGCAGTTGTTGACGGTTTGGATTTAATGGCAGTCAGAGAGGTGGACAAGCCGGAAATCGATGACCTTTCAATGATGTTAAAGGTAAAAGCAACGGCGGTATGCGGATCGGATATTCGTATTTTCCATCACGGGAACAACCGTGTATCTTACCCCGCGATTATCGGGCACGAGATTTCGGGCGAAATTGTGGAAGTCGGAAAGCTGGTTCACGGTTATCAAGTCGGCGACCGTGTGGCGCTGGGGGCAGACGTGCCGTGTGGAGAATGCATCTTCTGTAAGGCGGGCATCGGTAATAACTGCCAGATCAATTATGCAATGGGATATCAGTTTCAGGGCGGATTTGCGGAATATGTGCCGCTGAATGCAATTATGGTAAACCATGGCCCAATCACCAAGCTGCCTGACCATGTGAGCTATGAAGAGGGGGCGCTGGCGGAGCCGCTGGCGTGCGTGCTGAATGCGCTGGAACTCAGCCCTGTCAAGCTCGGGGATGTGGTTGTAGTGATTGGCGCGGGGCCGATCGGCTGTATGCTGGCTGAAGTCGCAAAGAAGATGGGCGCGGCAAAGGTCATTGTGCTCCAGCGGAGCACCCCCAGGCTGGAACTAGCGAAAAAGACCATAAATGCGGATATATTTGTATCCACGCTGGATGAGGACGGTGTTGAGCGCGTTCTGAAAGAAACCGGCGGTTTAGGTGCGGATGTCATCTTCACCGCAAATCCGTCGCCGGAAACCCAGGCGCAGGCCATTATGATGGCGAAAAACAGGGCTCGCGTGAATTTCTTCGGCGGACTGCCAAAGGATCAATCAGAGGTGAAAATCAATACCAACCAGATCCATTATAAAGAACTCTTTATTACGGGCGCGCATGGCTCCATGCCGCATCATCATATGCAGGCCGTGGATTTGATTGCCAGCGGAACGATCGATATTAAAAAGTTTATATCGCACAAATTTCGTCTGGACGATGTAAAAGAGGCCTTTAAAACGGCTGAAAGCAATACGGGCATGCGTGTTGTGGTCAAACCATAATGAGGTTCAAGGCATGAAAGGTGAAATTGCGGCGTCAGTAATGTGTATGGATTTTTACAATCTATCAAAGCAGATTGATGCGTTGGAAAGCGCCGGAATTGAATATCTCCATTTTGATGTCATGGATGGAGATTTTGTGCCCAATATAACATTGGGGCCATGTGTGATTGATGCGCTGAGAGGGAAGACAAATATTAAATTTGATATTCACCTGATGGTGGACAGACCCGAAGAAAAACTTGAGTTTTTTCAAATTTCTATGGGGGATTATGTGAGCGTCCACGCGGAATCAACCCGTCATCTGCAGCGTGTGTTGGCGCGGATTCGGGAAAAGGGCGGACACCCCGGCGTGGCGCTTAATCCGGCTACGCCGATTTCGGTGCTGGAAGAAGTAATGGATGATATTGATTTTGTATTGGTGATGACCGTGAATCCGGGATTTGCCGGACAAAAACTGGTTGAAAGCGGATTAAAAAAAATTAAAAAAGTTCGTGAGTTGTTGGATCATGCCGGAAGAGCAGATGTAAAGATACAGGTGGACGGGAATGTTAATGTTGAGCATGCAAGAAAGATGCGGTTGCAGGGGGCGGACATTTTTGTCGGCGGGACGTCGGGCTTGTTCCTGGTGCACCAAACCATTGAAGAGTCGGCCGAGACTTTAAGAGAAACCATCATGTAACACAGGAAAGACTTAAAAATAAAATATTTTGAGGTACAGGGATGTCTTATAAACTAGGGATGGATTTAGGATTTGCGCGTAACCGTTATCATGAGCCGGAAGTATGGACAAAGATGTTAAGAGAGGAATTTGATCTCTCATATGCATCGATGGTTGCCGATATTTTTATGCCGTCGTGGCCGAAGGAATATCGGGAACAACTGATTGAGCGAACAAAAGCCGGCCTGGAAGAATACGGGATTTCAATTGAAGCATGCTTTACATCATCTCTAACCAGACTGAATCATTTCACGAATGTGGATGAGCAGATGCGCCGCTATTACCTGGATTGGTTCAAGACTTTTTTTAAAGATATGTCTGAACTTGGATGCAGAATAGGCGGCAGCAACTTTGGTATTTATACCTATTTGGGTTACAACGACGAATCCAGACGGCAGTTTCTCTTGGAAGAGGCGACCAAAGCGTGGCAGGAACTTTCGTTCTTTGTACAGGATCTTGGCTTTGAGTATTTAACGTTTGAACCGATGAGCATACCGCGAGAAATGGGGATTACGGTTCAGGAATGTAAGGATCTGATGGCAATGGTGAATGTGAACTGCGGCGTGCCGATGAAGATATGCCTGGATGTCGGGCATGCACCGCATCCGGATGAGCGGGATCCGTATTTTTGGATGGCAGAGTTAGGTGCGGATTCGCCGCTGATTCATTTGCAGCAGACAGTGAAAAACAAATCTAATCATTCGCCGTTTACAGACGCGTATAATAAATCTGGTATTATTGAACCGAAGCGTACGGTAGAAACGCTGAGAAAAGCAGGACTTAAAGACGCTGTCTTTATGCTGGAAATCTCGTTCAGAGAACACTTTGATACCGAGTTTAATATTATCAGCGATTTAAAAGCGTCTGCAGATTACTGGCGGCCTTATATGGACAGATAGCGATTCATACTAAATAAACAGGTTTTTTGCGTACGCCGACAGGCAAATCGCAAAGAACCCGCTGCGCTGTATGCCGGGAGGCATCAGACATAGACAAAAAACATGCAAATTGGCATACTTAAGATGAGAGCATAAGGCGCTGCAATCGATATTGTGGACAATATATTCTGAGTTTTTTATCGCAGTGCTCTTATTATCGCCGGGAATATATCTTCCGTATATATCTGGCACCCGTTTGCTTTCAGCGCATTCACTGTATCCTCATTGTTATTATATGTTTTCTCATCTATCGCCAGTATCTTTAGATTTTGCAATTCTTTCAGCGCGCTTATATCGTCTATTTCATTGCTGAATAGATTTAAATTCTCAAGATTACTCATTGATGCGAGAGCCCTGATATCATTGATATGCTGGAATGAAAGGTCCAGCGTTCTCATATCCTGCAGCTCATGCAATTCCCATATACCAACCGCATCGCCTTCTCTGCATTCTAAGTGCTGCAGGTTTTTTAAGTCTGCTAATATGATTAATATAAAATCACCGCATAGATATAATTGCTCTATATTCTCAAAATTCTTTATCGCATTAAAATCAGCCATGTAGCAGTGCTGGAGATCCAATACGGACAGATTTTTCAGTTCGCCTATGGCACTTATATCCTCTAATTCCGGATTGTATTGAAGCTCAAGTTCGGTCAGCTTTTTTAAGGTAGATATCGGGCTGATATCATGCAGGTTATTAAACCGCAATGAAAGGACTTCTAAGTTTTCAAGACCTGATATCGGGCTCAAATCCTGAAAAGTATTATCCGTGCCTCCCTCAATGTGTGGCGGATTTCCGAGTATAATTAGTTTTTCCAAGTTCTTGGCATATTGAAGCCCTTCCAGACTTTCGATCCCGTCCGCTGACTGTAACAAGTCGGCTGAAGAAAGCCTGGGCGTTATATATCTGAGTTCATCCTGCTGGGGTTCCCAGGCATGGGATATGATTGCCAGTTCTTTCAGGGCCATCATATCCGCAACGGTTATGGCGCCAGCAGGCGGCTTCCCGATTGTGGCTAATGTTGATAGAACTGCTGTTCTAAGCGCCGGGTCCGGGATTTCCACTTCCATATCAGGATCCGAGAATTCTGTGACGGGGCTTTGCTGATCTGTTTGTTCAGACGGTTCTGTGGGCAATGGCATTTCCGTTTCTAATGACTCTGTTTTTTCCGTTGCTTCGAGACTTTCATTATAGGCGGAATCCGCTTTGTCAGTTTTTGTACATGCAAAAATATTCGCAACGAAAAAGATAACCAGTACTAATAGAAGAACTTTCTTCATCTTTTCTGCCTCCGAATGAATAATAAGGATTATGCTGTTAGTCGTGAGAAGTGAATTATAAAATTATTATATCACATATATTGCCACTTATTCTCATTTATATCAAAAAGAGTGAGTGGGCTTGCCTAATTTATTAAGCGTATAAAACGATTAATCAGGGTGGCGAAGGTGCATTAAAAATATACAGGCAAAAACTCCCTGGACTGAATTGACCCTTCCCGCATTAATCGCTCTGCAGTGTGCTGCTTCATTGTCGTCTATGTCCTCCACCCAGATAATTATTTTGTACATAACTGGTGAATCTGCTCTTTTTCTGGAGTCATTATGAGGGAAGGGTCATATGGGGGTACGAAATCTTGAATGACACAATCGAATCATTTGTGTTACATTAATGGAGGGGTAAAAAGCGAGTAGGAGCGGAATGATGCGGCTTTTTATTGCGATAAATTTCGACAGCCAGACAAAATCAAAAATAACCGCTGTCCAAAAACAGCTGGCTGAATATACTGACGGCAATTTTACCAGACCGGATAATATTCATCTTACCTTGGTTTTCCTCGGCCAGGTTCAGCCGCAGGCAATTCACAAAATTAAGAAAGCGATGCAATCCGTCCGTTTTTCCCCGATTAATATAGAATTTACACATGTCGGTCGGTTCACCCGGAAAAACAGGGATATATGGTGGATAGGCATTAAAAGTAAAAGGGATAATGCGCTGTTAGAGCTGCATAAGGACCTGACAGAGGCGCTTGCGGGTTTTGGATTTTGTTTGAATGAACAAAGCTATACGCCGCATATTACGCTTGCTCGGCAGGTGAAGACTAACAGCCATATCAAAAAAGAAGCGCTTTTTACAGAACCTTTCTCAACACGAATCCATTCAATCAGCCTGATGCATTCCCATCGCGTGGACGACAAACTAACTTATGCCGAAATATTTAAAGTGCAGGCAAAGACCAATCACTAAATACGGCGGTATACCTGCGCAGCCTGGATAGAATAATGTATCTCATAGTATTCATTTTTATTGGCAGTGGTTTAAGAACACCTCAACCGCTGTTTTTTTTGTTGATAAAAATTGGAATAACGCTTAAAATAAAAACCGAAAGGTTAGGGGCTGACTCATTCAAAGCCTGAAAGGTTTAATGGTAAGGTATACTTATGAAAACGAGACAATTCAAAGAAAAATACGGGCCATACGCATTGGTAGCCGGAGGCTCTGAAGGCTTAGGGTTTGCTTTTGCGGAAGCGATTGCGCGGCGGGGATTGAATCTGGTTTTAATCGCGCGACGGGAAGACCGCCTGAAAGCGGCAGCAGTCCGGCTGAGAGAGGCCTATAACATTGACGTTATTCCGATAGCTTCCGATATGGCGGAATATGAAAATGTGAAGAAGTCAGTTACTGCACTGAAGGTTTCAATCGGCTTGCTTGTTTATAATGCCGCATATGCGCCGATCGGCCTTTTTGAAAATATAAGCGAAGATCGTCTGGCACTTGCTGCCGCTGTTAATGTCAACGCGCCCCTGCTGCTTACAAAATTAATATCTTCATCCATGATCGAAAGGAAACGCGGCGGTATAGTGCTGATGTCATCTCTTTCCGGTAGTCAGGGCAGCCAAAAAGTGGCGACGTATGCAGCGACAAAAGCGTTTAACGCGATTTTAGCCGAAGGCCTTTGGAAAGAACTTAAGCCGCACGGAATTGATGTTTTAGCCTGCTGTGCCGGAGCGATTCTCACGCCTGGCTATCTGAGCGCCGAGAAAGGCAAACCAGCACCCGGAACGATGGAAGCCGATAAAGTTGCGGAGCAAACATTGAAAGCGCTGGGTAAAGGCCCGATTGTCATTCCCGGGGAGGTCAATAAGGCCGGCCGATTTATACTGACGCGGTTATTGAGCAGAAAGGCCGCCATTAATCTCATATCAAAAAACACCGGAGGGCTGTCATGAAGGTTTTTTTAGGTTTAATCACCCCGCTTGTTATGTATATTATAATCACGCTTTTACATATGATTATCCCGGCAAAGAAAGTTAAGGGATATGTGGAAAACGAGATAACAGGCGAAGTCATGAACTACCGGATCAACGGGAAATGGGTGCTTTTAGCAAGCGTTCTCATATGGTTCTTGCTTGGCTATTTTGACTTGGTTCCATATGTGTGGCTGTATGAAACCCGGCGGCTGGGCTTTATTAGTGCGGTTGCTATCGGATTAATCTATTCTTTTTTCGTTGTTACCAAATATCCAACAACCGGGAAATCCTTTTTTGCTGATTTTTGGCTTGGGAGATCAAAAGATATACAGTTTAAAGACGGCTTCATTGATACAAAGCTTTGGCTGTATTTAATTGGCGCTGTTACGCTTCAATTGAATGTCCTCTCATTTGCGTCGTACCATGTACTGAATGTCGAAAGTATTAATTATGGATTTCTGCTTGGCTGCGCAATGTTAACGTGGTTTTGCTTTGACTATCTGATATTTGAGAAAATCCATTTATGGACATACGATTTTATCGCAGAACGTATAGGGTTCAAATTGGGTTTTGGCTGCCTTGCGTTCTACCCGTATTTTTATTGCGTATCGCTTTGGTTTACCGCGCATTTGCCGAATCCCGGGCATAGCACAGGGGTTATCGTCCCTTTTGGTGCGGTTTTTCTCTTTGGCTGGGTATTTACGCGCGGCGCCAATATGCAGAAATATTTCTTTAAAACAGCGCCTGACAGACAGTTTTTATGGATAAAACCTGAAGTCATCAGTGACGGCAAACGCAGCCTGCTTGCGAACGGTTTTTGGGGTGCAAGCCGGCACATTAACTATCTTGGGGAGATTATTCAGGCTGTTGCCGTGGCGCTTGCCCCGGGTTACTTTGGGATTTGGATGGTGTGGCTGTACCCGGCTTACTATATCGGACTTATGCTGAGCCGCCAAGCTGATGACGATAAAGTCTGTAAAGCAAAATACGGGAAACTCTGGGATCAATACACAAAGAAAGTGAAATATAAAATTATCCCTTTTATTTATTAAGTGCGGGGTGTAAAAGTCTACGTTTAGTTAAGAGACAGCGAATCGTAAGGTTTCTACGATTCGTTTTTTTCTGTAATCGATTTTGTTCCAGAACTCAGCAGCTGGCCGCTTAATTCAATTAATCTTTCCAAAGGAACTTTCTTGTTATCAGCAATCCACTGACGGTACATATCTAAAGAGCTTTGGGTCGTAAATGTATTGACAATATTCTGCTCTTCCTCGGGCAAATGCGCATAAGGATTATAGCGGCTGCGATTATGCTTCAAAGCAGTCGTAAACAACTTATTGCAGAAACTGCGATAGCTCTCTTCGCAAATCAGCCGTTCGGTGAAGGCATCCTGATTTGATAGATAAGTGAAGAAAACACGGTTGATTTCTTCCATCGGCATATGCGGTGGTACTTGGTCAATCTGCGTAAAATATTCGTTCGCAGCATGCTGCAGCATATTTTCAAATAGGGCTTCGATTGAAGTGTAATGGAGATAAAAGGTTTTTCTATGAATGCGCGCCCGCTCGGTCAGTTCTTTAACTGTAATTTTTGAAGCATCCATTTCACAAACCATCTCTTTAAATGTGGTTTTTATCGCGTCAAGAGTCTTTTGAACCCTTAAATCCATCTGTCTTTCCGGCATTTTTTATCCTTTTCTCTTAAATATAATATCCACTTTTTAAATAGTGTGGCGTAAACCTCACAAAACACAAATTGGAAATTGAATTATGGTACGGGCTCAATTATAATACACTTGAAATGAAAAAGCAACACGTGGACATTAACTGAACGGAGAGAAAAATGGCAACACCTATTGTATTAAAAGCAAATGGCACAATTATACCAGCCACATTGAATGAAACACTGGCGGCGCAGGAATTTAAAAAAAGACTGCCGTTTAAAGTATCGGGCTTCCGATCTGAAGTGGATTACTGCTGTAAAGCAGCTTGTGGCAGGTTGGATCCGACAGAAACGCAATCGGGATGGAAGAACGGGGATATCAGCCTGGCGGGCGGATGGTTTGCCGTTCTGTTTGACGGTGAAGAAGCGTCGGAGCATTATCATGGTATGATGATTATTGGCCATATAGAAGAAGAGAACTTGGATTTAGTAAAGAAATTGCCGGGCAGCGTTAAATTCATTGTTGAATTAGCTGATGGGGCGAGAGAGGTGTAAGATGGAGATTCTTGTCTTAAACGGAAGCCCGAGAGCGAAAGGAAATACGGCGGCGATGGTTTCGGCTTTTGTTGAGGGAATAAATAAAAATGCGCATCAGGTAACAGTGCTGAATGTTTGCGAGATGAAAATTTCCGGATGCCTTGGCTGTGAACACTGCCATAACCGTAGCGGCGGGGAATGTATCCAAAAAGATGATATGCATACCGTATACACCGCGCTTAAAAAGGCGGAGATGCTGGTGATTGCATCGCCGATTTATTACTTTGGGCTTACCGGGCAGCTGCAATGCGCTATACACAGAACCTATGCGATAGGTATCCCAAGGAATTTGAAAAAAGCGATGCTCATATTAAGTTCCGGCAGCGATGATGTTTATCAAGGCGCTGTTTATGAATATAAGGAGTCGTTTATTGGGTATATGGGGCTTCAGGATATGGGAATCTATCAAGCCTATGGCGCAAAGAACAGATCAAAGAGTTTTTTGGATGAATTAAAAGAAGCCGGAAGAAGCTTATAGGAGGTATAGCAAAATGAAGTATTTGAATGGAAAAGAGTTTAATGAAAAAAATATGTTTGGCAAGGGTGTAGATAACACCATGTTTGCCAAGTACTTTATCGGTGAGTCTTTCCTAAATCCTTTAACCGAATTTGGGAAAACGCCGCTGTTTTTAGCGAACGTCACGTTTGAACCGGGATGCCGCAACAACTGGCATATACACCATGCAAAAAGCGGCGGCGGACAGATGTTGATCTGTACCGCTGGAGAAGGCTGGTATCAGGAAGCGGACAAGGAGCCCATCGGTTTATCTGAGGGAAGTTTTGTGTATATAAAGCCAGAGGTCAAACACTGGCACGGCGCAAAGGCGGACAGCTGGTTTTCTCATATCTCTTTAGAGGTACCCGGAACAGAGACCAGCAATGAATGGCTGGAGCCGGTTTCGGATGAAGACTACGATAAATTGGTATAGGCTGAAAGAAGGGTAAGATAAAATGGCAAGAGAAGCAGACTTGTATTTAACGGACGCTGAATTCCTGGAACGTCATGAAGCGTTTTTAAAAGAGGTCAAAAGCGAGCAGGGACAACAGCTTGATGAGGCGACACGATACTTAGCGATCTTGGCCGCGCTGATTGGCTGCCAGGGCGCAGAGGAATACCGGGCAATGCTGCCGACAGCTTTAGAAACAGCGTTAACACCGATTATGGCAAAAGAGATTGTTTACCAAGCGGTGGATTATCTGGGCATGGGCCGTGTGAAGCCGTTCCTGACCGCAACCAATGGGGTAATGGCAGAACTGGGAATCAAGCTTCCGCTCAATGGGCAGGCAACAACAACGATGGACAACCGCCTTGAGAAGGGAGTGCAGGCGCAAGTCGATATCTTCGGCGCCGGCATGAAAGACTTCTGGAAGGGCGGCCATATCAACCGTTGGCTGGCTGCGAATTGCTTCGGGGATTATTATACAAGGAACGGTTTGGATTTAAAACAGCGTGAACTTATCACTTTCTGTTTCTTGGCGGCACAGGGCGGATGCGAATCACAGCTGCAAAGTCATATTGCCGGGAATGCAAATCTGGGGAACAGCCCTGAATTTTTAACCAAAGTGGTCTCGCAATGTTTGCCGTATATTGGATATCCCAGAAGCTTAAACGCGCTTGCCTGTATTAAACAGTTTGCAGAAAAACATAATTTACATACATAAGAAGGAGTATAATATGAAAAAAGGGTATCATATTATTTTGATATTAACGATCATACTCATGCTTACTGGATGCGGCAGCGAAAATGAGCGTATAGAAGAAAATGCACCGCAAGACGTTATTCAAGATGAGGTGCAGTTGGAACAAAGCGATGAGCCGTTAATGATTGCGGAAAGCGGGGAGCCGGATGAAATAATAGACCAAGAGACAGAGGTCTATGAGGAAGAGGTGGAAAACTTAAAAATGAAACTACAAGTTGGAGAGCATTCTTTTACAGTAACGATGGCGGAAAACTCAAGCGCAGAAGCGCTGTTGGATATGCTGAAACAAGGCCCACTCTCGATTGATATGCAGGATTACGCAAATATGGAAAAGGTCGGGCCGATTGGTACCAGCCTGCCGAGAAACGATGAACAAATTACAACAGAGGCAGGCGATATTATTCTGTATCAGGGGAATGCGCTGGTCATCTATTATGCCCCAAATTCATGGAGCTTCACAAGGCTTGGGAGAATAGATGATGTAACACAGAAAGAATTAAAAGAAGTACTCGGGGAAAGTGATGTAACGGTCACGCTTTTCCTGGATTAAAGAAGAAAGAATAAAAGGAGAATTAATCATGGAATTAAAAGAAAACTATATACTCAATAATGGAGTGAAAATCCCGAAACTTGGGCTGGGCACATGGATGATTGAGGGCGAAAAAGCAACACAGGCAGTCTGTGACGCCGTAGAGATCGGCTATCGCCATATTGATACAGCGCAAGCCTACGGGAATGAAAAGGAAATTGGGGAAGGCATCAGAAAATGCGGCGTTAAACGGGAAGAACTGTTTATCACCACAAAGCTCGCTGCGGAAGTGAAAGACTATGAAGGCGCGGTTGCGTCAATTAATGGTTCGCTCGAAGCGCTTGGTTTGGATTATATTGATATGATGCTGATTCACAGCCCACAGCCGTGGATGGAGTTTGAAGAAACGGATCGTTTCTTTGAAGGGAATAAGGAGGCGTGGCGCGCTATGGAAGAAGCGTATCAGTCAGGCAAACTGCGTGCAATCGGCGTTTCGAACTTTCAGAAAGCGGATTTGGAAAATATTCTTTCCGGCTGTACGGTTGCGCCGATGGCGAACCAACTGCTTGTTCATGCAAGCAACACGCCGTTTGAATTGCTGGAATATTGCCAGGGCAAGGACATTCTGGTTGAAGCGTATTCCCCGATTGCACATGGTGAGGCTTTGAAAAACCAGACAATCGCAGCAATTGCGCAAAAGTATAATGTTACAGTCCCACAGTTATGCATACGCTACGATTTGCAGCTCGGCACACTGCCGCTGCCAAAGACGGCTAACGCTGAGCACATGAAGGGCAACTCACAAGTTGACTTTGTGATTTCAGAAGAAGACATGGAAAAGCTAAAGAACATGGAACAGATTAAGGATTACGGAGAATCCAGCTTCTTCCCGGTATTCGGTGGTAAAATGAAATAAAAGAAGAGCAGGGTTGCTTTTCTGTTTATAGTGTGAATAAGAAGCCAACTGGTGCTGCAGCATCTGTTTAGGAATCCGAGTTTAGCTGTTTAATAAAATTTGCAATATTGGTTTCCAATGCGGATCTCGCATCAGCTGGCTTTTCTGCATTCATCATTTCTTTTTTAAGATAGTCTTCAATAGGCTTTTCGCTTCCGGCTTTAAGTGCCGCATCATAATACCAGCATTTAAAGTTTACAATATCTAAGGTTGATTGCAGCTCGGCGATTTCTTGTTCAACAGCTTTCTTACGCTCAATAAACATGTCGTAACGTGACTTAAGAGAACGATCCCCTTGCTGAACCCAATCAACAAACTGCCGGATTTCTTTAATGGGCATACCTGTTTTTTTGAGACAATCAATGGTTCGAAGCATGGTTAAATCATCCTCGGAAAAAATGCGGTAACCAGATTCTAAACGATCTAAAAAGGGTAACAGGCCTTCTTTATCATAGTATCGGATGGTGCTTGTCGGTACGTTCATGATTTTCGCAGCGTCTTTAATCGTGTATTTTTCCATAGTTTCACCCTTATTTAGATTTTGTAAAAAAAACGAAAATAAACATTGACTTTAAACTTAAGTTTAATGTTATCATTAGGGTGTAGAAAAGGCAAGGGCAATTTATGCCTTACCAAGATGGTAACAGACGAAAGGTGATATACAGAAATAGGAATGATGATTATACTCATATAGTTTAGTTTATAAAATAAAGAAGGAGACGAATTGTGATGATTTTAGATGAAAAGTATACGCTGTCGAATGGCGTGGAGATCCCGAAGCTGGGTCTCGGGACATGGATGATCAGCAATAATAATGTGGTAAAGGCTGTTAAAGATGCTGTTACGGCCGGGTATAGGCATATTGATACGGCACAAGCATATCAGAATGAAGGCGGTGTGGGTGAAGCCATCAGAACGTGCGGCGTGAAGCGTGAGGACTTGTTTGTAACGACCAAACTCGCCGCAGAAGCAAAGACTTATAAAAAAGCGGCGGCATTGATTGATAAATCGCTAAAGGTAATGGGCTTGGATTATATTGATATGATGATTATTCACAGCCCGCAGCCATGGATGAAATTTGGCGGCGATGAGCGGTATTTTGAAGGAAACTGCGAAGCATGGAAAGCGCTTGAGGAAGCATATGAGGCTGGAAAACTAAAGGCAATCGGCCTATCAAATTTTGAAAAACAGGATATTGATAACATCCTTGGCTCGTGTACTGTAAAACCGATGGTCAATCAGATTTTGGCGCATATCAGCAATACACCGCTGGAGTTGATTCAGTACTCCCAAGAAAAAGGCATTCTGGTTGAAGCCTATTCGCCGATTGCGCACGGAGAGCTTTTGAAGAACAATGCAGTGGCACTGACAGCGAAGAAATATAATGCTTCAATACCGCAATTGAGTATTCGCTATGACTTACAGCTTGGGCTTCTTCCTTTGCCAAAGACAGCTAATCCGGAGCACATGAAAAGCAACGCCGAAGTTGATTTTATGATTTCGGATGAAGATATGGAGACCTTGAAAAACATCGAACGAATCAAGGACTACGGCAATGCAAGTATGATGCCTGTTTTCGGCGGGAAAATCAACCTGGGTTCAATGCTTAAGTCGGTGATCGGTTCAAGGCGCAGCGATGATTAGCTTTTGAAGGTGAATTAAGCACGCGTCCCGCAGCCTGGGGAAGAGCAGTCGTGGGTGTAAAAAAATCAAAATAGCAGTTTAAAAGGCTCTGCGCGGTATGATCAAAAATGATACTGTGCGGAGCTTTTTTAATGGAAAGCGTTCATCATACTTGAGTAATGCGTATATCTCTAAGGGTTATAAATGCAGGAGCCGCGTTTGATTAAATCAATAGAGACAATTTCTTTTGCGGCAATCGCAATATCATTGTTGATCTGGTTAATCAATTTTTGAATCGCCGCTCTGGCCATTTGACTCTTAAATACGCGAATGGTTGTGAGTTTGGGTGTAACAAATGAGGCGAGTTCAATATCATCAAAGCCAATGACCGATGCGTCAGCCGGAAGGTTCAATCCCAGTTTTGAAAGGCCTTCCATTAAGCCGATGGCAAGGTAATCATTTTCCGCAAAGAATGCTGTTGGCATATCAGCAGGATTAATACGTTCCGACAATTCACGTTTCGCAATATCGATAATAGGCGTTGTACAATATTGGTGCGCGGGGTCAAGTTTCAGCCCGTGCTGATTAAGTCCGGCCAGGAAGCCCTGCTTTCTGCTGTCGAAATTATAAACACGATGGCAGGATTCGACATAGCCGATTTTTTTGTGGTTTAACTGAGCAAGATGTTCCGCCGCAATATACCCGCCCATGTAATTATCCATCACGACACAGTTGACATTGATTGTCGCAAACAGGGAATCGAGAAGGACAATATGAGGGGATAATCCCGCAAATATTTTTACATCTTCGGGTAAAATATCAGTAGCGATTACTAAAACGCCTGCCAGATCATTTAACAGCGACGAGAACACAGGAGCAATTTCCTTGCCGTCCTCTATTTTTAAAGATTTTAATAACAGGTGATAGCCGGCTTCGTCGGCGCTTTTTTCAACCTCGCTGATCAGCTCGGAATAAAACGGCGCGGTCGTCCTGTCCAACGTTGTAATATTGGTCCGCGAGCACATCAGCAGGAGAATGTTTTTTGACTTTGCCGCATCAGATACGGGTTTATCAAAGTAGCCTTCGCTGCGCGCAATCCTCAAAATACGGTTCCGGGTCTCTTCGCTGATGCCGGGTTTGTTATTTAACGCAAAGGAAACAGCTGTTTTGGATACGCCGGCTTTTTTTGCAATCATTTCAATCGTAATCATAACTTTTTTCTCCTTGCTACTAAACACATTATAAGTTTGTTTAGTCCAGAAAGCAAGGTTTTTTTCAAAAATATAGGAGATTTTATGTGTTTTTCTCTAAGAAATCCGTAAAATAGCTGTTTTTTTAAAGAAAATAATTGACTTTGAGAAGAAATGAGATATAATTATGCTAAACAATTAAGTAAATATTTAGTATTTAGTAATGAGGTTTATATGAGCGGAGAGGTAATTTTACGTGTTGAGAATCTGACAAAGCGTTTCCCAGGAGTGGTTGCGGTGGACCATGTCTCCTTTGAATTAAGAAAAGGAGAGGTGCATTGCCTGCTTGGGGAAAACGGGGCAGGGAAATCGACCTTTATCAAAATGATCAGCGGCGCATACGCGAAAGATGAGGGGCAAATCTACTATGATGGTGAACCTGTTGAAATCAATTCTTCGCATGATGCCAAGAATTTGAAAATCGCGACTATTTATCAGGAAATGAATTTAGTGTCCACGATGAATGCGGTCGAAAACATTTTTCTGGGCGAAGAAATTCATATCGGACAATCCAAAATACTTAATATAACAGAAATGAAGCGCCAGACCAAAGCGGTATTAGACCGGCTGAAGGTTAAAATGAATTTGAATGCTCCGGTTAAGAATTTTAGCACCGCCCAGCAGCAAATGGTTGAGATTGCAAAGTCGCTGCTGCATAAAAATAAAATTATCATCATGGATGAGCCGACCTCTTCGATTACCGAGAAAGATACGCAGGAATTATTCAGGATTATTCGGGAATTAAAGAATGAAGGCGTCGCAATTATATATATATCCCACCGCCTGCAGGAACTGAAAGAAATTGTAGACCGCGTTACCGTATTAAGGGACGGGAAATATATTGACACGCTTGAGATGAAAGATGTGGAAATTGAAAAACTGATTACATTGATGGTGGGAAGATCGCTGGAAACGACAGAAAAGCGGAAGCGTGTAATAAGCGACGAAGTGATTTTAAGTGTTAAAAACCTTTCGTGGAAGAATAAAGTCAAGGACGTCAGCTTTGAACTTAAGAAAGGTGAAATCCTGGGATTTGCGGGGCTTGTCGGCGCCGGCCGGTCGGAGCTAATGAAGCTGATTTTTGGTGCGGAGCGGGCAGAAAGCGGCAGTGTCTCTTATAAGGGCGAGCCTGTTAAATTTAGAAACACGGTTAAAGCGGTACGCTCCGGCATTTCATATCTCAGCGAAGACCGGAAACGCGAGGGACTCGTACTGAATATGCCGATCGCTCAGAATATTACACTTGCGAGCATAGACGAAGTCATCAGGAACAAGAAAATCAATTTGAGAAAAGAGCGCGCAGTTGCCGAACAGTCTGTTCAGGAGTTACAGGTCGCTACAACCTCGGTCAATAAAAGAGCAAAGTTCTTGAGCGGCGGTAATCAGCAGAAAGTGGTTATCGGCAAATGGCTGCTTTGCGACTCAGAGGTCTTTATATTTGATGAACCGACACGGGGGATTGATGTTGGTGCAAAACAGGAGATATATCGGATTATGGAAGCCTTATCTGAACAGGGCAAATCAGTCATCATGATTTCTTCAGAGTTGCCTGAGCTGCTCAAAATGAGCGACCGCATTATTGTGCTCAGTAATGGCTATTTGACGGGCGAGTTAGAGAATGCCGAAGTGGTATCCCAAGAATCTATAATGAAACTTATGCTGGAGGGTTTTTAAATGGTTAAGAAGTTTGTTGCCAAGCTGGGCATCGCGATGGTCTTGGTTGTTGTATTTTTGTTATTGATTTTATCGTCACCCTATTTTCTGACGGTGACAAATCTGATTAATATATTATTACAGGTTTCTATTACCAGTATTGTCGGCGTGGGTATGACCTTTGTGATTCTTACAGGCGGGATTGATTTGTCGGTTGGATCCATCGTTGCCCTCTGTATCGTTACGCTTGCATCAGTTCATAAGTTCTTTGATGCCATGCTGCTGTCACCGATGAATTACTTTCTGCTGGCGGTTGTGATACCGATATTGGTTTGTGTGATTGTCGGCGGAATTGTCGGCTTTATTAACGGAATTATTATCTCGAAATGGAACGTACCGGCGTTTATCATGACTTTTGGCATGATGAGCATGGCGCGTGGTATGGCATATATTGTAACGAATAATGAAACGATATCGGTATTCCCGAAAGTGCTAACCTGGTTGGGCGGCGGGAAAATCCTGCAGATCATACCGGTTCCGGTTGTGATTGCCCTGGCTTTTATTATCATCGCTTCATTTATACTGAAATATACAAAGTTTGGTCGCTATATTTATGCGTTGGGCGGCAACCGCGAAACGCTGCGTCTTTCCGGTGTCAACACCGTGATTACAGAGGTCGCGGCATATGTGATCGGCGGCGTCATGTGCGCGGTCTCGGCGGTGATCTTACTTGGACGGCTGAATGTTGCGCAGCCGCTGGCGGGAAGCGGTTACGAGCTGGATGCAATTGGTGCGGTTATTATCGGCGGCACAAGCATTAACGGCGGAGAAGGAAAAGTGACCGGGACTTTGATGGGGGCGTTGCTGATGGGGATGATACGCAATGGCCTGAATATGCTCAACGCATCCACAAACCTGCAGCTGTTAGTCATCGGGGCTATTATCGTTGTTGCTGTATTCTATGATAAGGCGAGACAAAAATGGCTGGATATTGCCTGAGAATATAAGTTTGACGGCGAATGCCGTCTATAAAAAAAACGGAGGTAAGAAGATGAAAGCAAGAAAAGGATTGGTTTTAATGCTTGCGTTGGTCATGGTGGTCTCTTTATTTACGGGATGTGCCGGCAAGGCAGCTGAAGAACCGGTAAAAGACACCGCAGCTGAAAGCGCAACTGAAGAAACGGTCGCTGAAGAAGCGCCGTTGAGAATTGCATTCATTACCAAAGTAATGAATCCGTACTTCAAAGTTATGGTTGAAGGTGCGCAAAAAGCCGCTGATGAGAATGGTGTTGAATTGCTTCATGCAGCCGCACAGGAACAAACAGCTGTTGAGCAGCAGATTGCGATTGTTCAGGATATGATTGCAAAACAGGTTGATGCGATTTGTATTGCACCGATCGGCTCAAAAGAATTGGTTCCGGTATTGGCAGAAGCAGTGAAAGCTGGCATCCCTGTTATTAATGTAGACAACAAGCTGGATGACGAAGCGATGGCGGAAGCCGGTATTGATCCGATTACTTATGTCGGCGTAGACGACGAAGTGAGCGCATACAATGCAGCGAAAGCAATCGTGGACGCGCTGGGCGGCGAAGGCAAGGTTGCAATTCTGGAAGGTATCCAGTCTGCTGACAACGCTCAGAAGAGAAAAGCTGGTGCAGAAAAAGCGTTTAATGAAGCACCGGGAATCGAAATCGTTGCGTCACAGACAGCGAACTGGGCAGCGGAAGAAGCATTGGATGTTTTCACAAATATGCTGCAGGCGAACCCGGATATTAACGGTCTGTTCTGTGCAAACGATATGATGTCGTTTGGAGCGCTGCAGGCGATTGATGCGGCAGGAAAAACTGGTGATATCATCGTATCAAGTATTGATGCTGAAGACCAGGCGATCCAGAATGTTAAAGACGGACTGGCATTAGCGACGGTATATCAGAATCAGGATGCGCAGGCTGCAAAAGCGATTGAACTGGCGCTTGAATTAATCAAAGGGAATGAAATTCCGGTCGATGTACGCGTTGAGACAATCCTAATGACAAAGGACGATATTAATTAGTAGGAGATGAGATTAATGCAAGCTGTAAGGAAGATGAAACGTGGGAAAGGCAATGTACAGCTGGTAGAAGTGCCAAAGCCGGAAATCGGCTCGAAAGATGTGCTGATGAAAGTCTGGGCAGCCGGTGTCTGCGGGAGTGACCTGAATATACGAGACGACGTTCACTTTTATGATGCTCCTGTAACACTGGGCCACGAATACTCGGGTATTGTTGTCGAAGCCGGCTCGGAAGTAACGGGCGTCAAAGTGGGTGACAAGATTGTTGCTGATATCGAAGCGCCTGGCGGCTGGCTTGGCGTTGAACAAGACGGGTCATACGCGGAGTATATGCGTATACCGGAAAGCGTTGTGTTCGTTTGTCCGCCTGATATGTCGCTGGACGCAGCTGCACTAACAGAGCCTGTTGTTGCGACCATACATTGTTTGCAGGAACGGAACAATATTCTGGCGGGCGATTTCGTGGCTGTTGTTGGCCCTGGACCGATGGGAATCTTAGCTGTTCAGTTTGCGAAAATGCGCGGCGCAAAAGCGGTCGCTCTGATTGGCAAAAAAAGTGACAAACAAAGGCTGGAAGTCGGCAGAAAAGTCGGAGCAGACTATATATTAGTCTATGAAGACGGTGCCAGGGAAAAGATCTTTGAACTGACCAATGGCGTGGGCGCTGACTTTGTGGCTGATTGTGCCGGAACAGAATCGGGTACACAGTTGTCGATTGATATTGTTAAGGCATGCAATGAGGGTCCTGGAGGACTCGGCAGAATTGCCGCGGTTGCGATGTGGGGGAGACCCGTCACACTCAACCTAGACAGGGTATCAATGGGGCAATTAAATATCAGTGGTGGATGGAGCTGGAACGGTCATGAGACATGGAAAAAAGCGATTGATATGCTCTACAGAGGATGTTTTGATGTGGAGTCAATCATTACTGCAAGGTACCGTTTAGATGAATGGGAAAAAGCGTTTACGAACCTTGAGAACGGTTTGGACGTAAAAGCGTTTATACACCCAAACGGCACCAACTGGTAGCAGTAATCCGATCATTAACTAATCGAAGAGCCGAGCAATCGGCTCTTCCTATTATAACAAGTATTAGGAGAAAACGGAATGGCTAGATTAAAAACCGCTGTAGTGGGATTAGGTTATATTGGCAACATCCACTTGGAAGCACTGTTTCGGGTTGGGACTGATGTGGTCGCGGTTGCTGATGCAAATAAAGCGGCATGTGAACAGGCGCAAATGAAATATGGGATTTCGCATATATATATTGATTACCGTGAATTGATTGAGAATGAAATTTTGGACGCAGTACATATCTGCACCCCCAACCATATGCACTATGAAATTGCACTGGCAGCGATTGATAAAGGGCTGCATGTTTTGTGTGAGAAGCCGCTTGCCTTAACATCCAAACAGGCAAAAGAGCTAACAGAGCAACTGGGTAAAAAAGAATTAATCGGCGCTGTCAATTTTAATTATCGCTATTACCCTGTCTTACAGCATGCGCGGCGTATGATTGGGGATAACGCGATTGGTGCGGTTCATGTGATAAAAGCCAGTTACCTGCAAGATTGGCTGTTGTTTGATACTGACTATAATTGGCGTTTGGACCCGGCTGTCGGCGGAGAGTCGCGGGCGATGGCTGATATCGGATCGCATGTATGCGATTTGGCGGAACACATAACCGGGCTGAAGATCGTTGCGGTGATGGCGGACTTAATGACACTGCATGAAGTGAGGAAGAAACCCCTGGGTGAAGTGAAAACCTTTGATGTGACGAAAAACAGCGGTGCGTTTGAAAACGTGCCGATGGATACAGAAGACTATGCTGGCCTGCTGGTAAGGTTCGACAGCGGAGCAAAAGGCGTTTTTGCGGTTTCCCAAGTAAGCGCCGGGCAGAAATGCCGGATTCAGCTTGAGATTTACGGCGCCGAGAAGAGCATCAGCTGGGACCACGAAGCAGCGAATACCTTGTCCGTGGGGGAACGGACACCGGAAACCACGGTTTTTACGCGCGATATGACCATGAATACGCCGGAAATGGATTTTGCGCATGTACCGGCAGGGCACCCGGAAGGGTATCCGGATGTCGTTAAAAATATTGTAACGGACTTTTATGGCTGCATTAAGAATAGCAGCTGCAGTCAGACACTCCCGACATTTGCGGATGGTTATGGTAAATCACTTCTGGTTGACGCGGTATTAAAAAGCCATAAAGAACAGCGATGGGTAACGATAGATGAGGTGCGGCTATGAAAAAAACAGGAATAATGAATATTGCTTTATCAGAATTAACGGCGACGTTAGGGCACGGCGATCGAATTGCAGTTGTGGACCGCGGGTTTCCGCTGCCGATGAATCCGAAAGTCAGGGTGATTGATTTAGCGCTCTCAAAAAACATGCCAACAGTTGAGATGGTGGTTGAGACGTTGCTGAAAGAAGTCGTTTTTGAAGAAATGACATTTTCTAATGAAACCATGAAAGAAAGCGAAACATTTTATGCTAAAATCAGGGATATGATTTTAGACCAAAACAAAGCGTGTACCGAAAAAACAGGCGAGCATTTAGCGCTTAAATCGACGATTTTAAGCGGAGGGCAGGAGGATGAGATCAGGGGGTATATCCGGACGGGAGACTTCACTTTTTTTGGTTATGTCCTGCTGACCGCCGGAGTGGCTTTTAATTAGATCAGCAGAAGAATTACTTGCGTGCACGTAATTAAATTCTATGGGCGGCAAGTCGCAAAATTGTACAAATATAAATATGTGATTTTAGTGAAAGAAAAAGCGGAAATCGCACTGTATCAATTTGTATTTGACAAAAATAATGATTAAAGCTATAATCAAGAAAAATAGGATTGTTACCGCGTTTGCGGGCAAAACCAAAAGACATAATAATGGCTTTTGGTTTTTTTGTTTTTTGAGGTAATGTCATGGATGTTAAAAAGGTACTGAATAATAACGTTGCTTTTTCGGAAAATGAGCTCGGACAGGAAATCGTTGTGATGGGCAGAGGCTTAGGGTTCAAGAAAAAGCCCGGGGATGTTTTGGATGATGCTGCGATCGAAAAAGTGTTCGTCCTGTCACAAAAGGGAATGGTAGATAAGTTCTATGAGCTGCTCATGGAAATTCCGATTGAGTATGTTGACATCTCCGATAAGATCATTAAATACGGGCAGATTCGTCTGGGCAAACCGCTCAATACCGGAATCTTGTTGAGTTTGACTGACCATATTTTTTATGCGGTAAAACGCTTTAAAGAAAACATAACGGTACCGAACGGATTGCTCTGGGAAATAAAACGGTTGTATGCGGATGAATTTGCGGTAGGCCAAAAAGCGATAGCGTATATTGAAGAGGACTTTGATGTGAAATTGCCGGAAGATGAGGCAGGATTTATTGCATTGCATATTGTCAACGGCGAACTGGATGAAGGCATCCCGACGATTGTTTCAATGACAAAGGTAATGGATTCAATATTGAATATGATTAAAGAATTCTTTGCAACTGATTTCGACAACAATTCACTCAGCTACCATCGCTTCATTACACACCTTAAATTCTTCTCTCAGCGTTTGGTTACGAACACCCCCTACGAGAATTGTCTGGATAAAGCACTGTTTAAACTGGTAAAGAATAAATATAAACGCGCCTTTGAGTGTGCACAAAAGATTAAAGTCTATATTGATGAAAAATATGATTATATATTTTCGGATGAAGAGTTGTTTTATATGACGCTTCATATTGAACGCGTGATTCATCATACGACGATTTAAAAAAAGGGGAGTTTGTCATGGTAGAGAAAAAAATAAAAGTCACTAATCCCACAGGATTCCATGCAAGGCCGGCCAGTGAGCTATGTGCGCTGGCGATGGAGTTTGATTCTGATATAGAAATTATCGTTGGGGATAAAACCCTTGATGCAAAAAGTATTATGAACATTCTCGCTGCGAGTATCGGCGGCGGATCAATAATGACCTTGCGTTGTAATGGTGCTGATGAGCAAACCGCGATTCAAGCCATGAGCCGCTTTATTTCGGAATTTAGGGAGAGCTGATGAAACTGTCAGGAATTGCTTTAAACAAACAAAAAGCATTATCCAGGATGATCGTTATTCATTCGATTGCGATTGAGGATTTCAGAACCGTACGCATTGAGAGCTGTCAAGTGGACGATGCATTAGTACGTGTGAAACAGGCCGTTTATAATACGGTGGATCATTTTGAGAAAATGATTGGGGACGCAGAGAAAAAAGAAGACGATTCGTTGGCGGATATCCTGAAGGCACAGAGAATGATGGCAAAAGATGCTGTTTTTCACGGAAAAATAGTTGAAAGAATTAAACAGGAGCATTGCTGTGCCGAAGGTGCGGTTCAGCTGGCAGTTGATGAATTGTCCGCGGAGTTTGACCGTTTAGAAGATGAGTACTTTAAAGAACGGGCGCAGGATGTCAGAGATATCGGCAGGATGCTGCTGCTGGGCTTAACCGGCCAGACGGAGATGCAAACAGTCCGGCTTACGCATCCGGCCATCATCGTCATAAAAGAATTAACGCCGGCCATGTTTGTCAATATGGACACAGCGCGGCTGAAAGGCATTGTAACCGAAATCGGGGGAAGAAACTGCCATGCCGCATTATTGGTCAAAAGCCTGGGGAAACCGGCAGTATTCGGATGCGCAGGAGCCGTGGAAGCGGCGAAGCAGTTAGACAAAAATGCGCTGACATTCATAGATGGAAAGTCGGGCGAGGTAACATTTGGGATTGAAAAAAATCAATGTGCCGTATTCAGAGAAGCGGTGCTGGATCAAAAAAAGCGTGAGCAGGAACTGGACCGCTTAAAGGAATCACCCACACAAACGAAAGACCACGTCCCGGTTATACTGGCAGCCAACGTGGCGATGCTGGAAGACATTGAAGCGGTTAACCGTGTCGGAGCGGAGGGTGTCGGATTATTCCGTACTGAGTTTTTATATATGAACCGTTCCTGTGCGCCAACAGAAGCCATGCAGGCAAAGATATATACAACAGCGGCAGAGCATTTAAATAAGGGTATGCTGATTATCCGCACGCTGGACATCGGCGGGGATAAGCCCGTTGCGTACCTGCAGATGCCGGAGGAACAAAATCCGTTTTTGGGATACCGTGCGATTCGTATCTGTTTGGATATGGAAGATATGTTCTTGACACAAATTCGGGCGGTACTGCGGGCATCAGTGAAACATAATGTAGCAATCATGTTCCCGATGATTTCATCGCTTGATGAGCTTATTGCGGCGAAAGAGTTGGTCAATACCGCCAAGCGGCAGCTGAAAGCGGAGCAGGTGCCTTTTGATGAGCAGATAAAAATCGGTATGATGATCGAGGTGCCGTCGGCGGCAATGATGGCGCCGGTGCTGATCCAGCATGTGGATTTCTTCTCTATAGGGAGCAATGACCTTGCGCAATATATGATGGCGGCGGACCGAACGAATGAAAAAGTGAGCGGCATAGGCGATTATTTCAATCCGGGATTTCTTAAAATACTGGATGCGGTTATAAAAGCGGCAGCTGTATATGATGATAAATGGGTTGGTATTTGCGGTGATATGGCTGGAGATCCGCGTGCCGCGGTGCTGCTTTTAGGGCTGGGCATTCATGAATTGAGTGTACCCGCATCTGAATTGCTGGGCATCCGCAGGCTGCTGAGTGAAATCAGCATGGATAGTGCCAGAAACATTGCTGAAAAGGCGTTGTTATTGGAGACTGCAAAAGAAGTAAAACACACATTGAAAGGTTGTTTACCCAATTGGGTTTCTGAATATTTTTAGTTTGGCGGGCGGTTTTCTAAGCGCGCAAGAGAAAAGGCCGCTGATTAAAAAATCAAATATGGAGGGATAACCATGTCAAAATATGAAGACCTCGCCAAAGCGGTGATTGATGCTGCCGGCGGCGAAGCAAACATATCTGGCCTGACGCATTGCGCGACACGGCTTAGAATCGTTTTGTCTGATATGCAAAAAGCGGACAAAACAGCATTAAAATCTATTGATGGTGTTGTTGATATCATCGAAAAGGGAAACAAATTACAAATCGTAATCGGCAGTGAAGCAAGTGATGTTTATAACGCTGCAATGAAATTGTGGACACCAAAAGGTGAAAAACCAGAAGGAACTAAGGAAAAGCAGAGTGTTTTAAACCGGATTATCGATTTTATTACCGGTGTCTTTACTCCCATTATTTTCGCAATCGCCGGTGCCGGGATGCTCAAAGCTATCTTTGTTACGCTGATTGCTCTGAATCTGGTATCAGCGGAAAGCAGTACGGTGGTGTACTTTAACATTATTGCAGACGCCGCATTCTATTTCCTGCCGATTTTCTTAGCCTATACGTCGGCAAAGAAACTGGGCTGCAATCCGTTTTTGGCGATGGTGATTGCGGGCGCTTTATTGCATCCGGATTTCACGGCGCTCTTTAATGCGGGGGCACCAACGACAATGCTGGGGATACCGGTAATCTTAACCAGTTACTCTGCGTCCGTTGTACCCATCCTGCTTTCCGTATGGTTTATGTCTTATGTGGAAAAGCTGATTAACAAAATCATCCCCAAATCAATTGAACTCTTTGTTAAACCGCTGTTAATCTTATTAATCACCGGACCGATCGTGATTGCTGCCATTGGACCGCTGGGCGTCATTATTGGCAGCTTTATCTCAAAGGCATTGATTTGGCTCAATAGTTATGTGGGCTGGCTGGCGCTTGGCATTATCGGCGCACTTACACCGCTGATGGTCATGACGGGTATGCATTATGCGCTGTTCCCGTTCATCTTCCAGGCGTTTGCCACTGAAGGGTTTGAAATGCTGGTCATGCCTGCGTTCTTTGCATCCAATATTGCAATGGGTGCGGCTACGTTGTTTGTAGCGATCAGGACAAAGAACCGCCAGCTCCGCCAGTTAGCGGGCTCCACCGGATTCACTGCAATATTAGGTATAACAGAACCTGCGCTATATGGTGTGACATTAAAATTGAGAAAACCATTTATTTCAGCCATGATTGGCGGGGGCGCTGCCGGCATATTTGCTGGGATTATAGGCGTTAAGACTTATGCGATTACGTCGCCGGGACTTGCGGCACTGCCGATTTTTGTGGATAACAGCAATAATTTTATGCTTGCATTAATGGTTGTAGGGGTAGCGATTATTGCGACCGTAATTGCATCGCTGTTGATTGGCATAAACGATCCGCAGGATGATGCGGCATTTAACAATCTTACCACCCAGAAGAGCTTGCATAAGAAGGGCTGAAGTTTATGAAAGAAGAGAAAATTTATTCACCTTTAAAAGGGAAAATGATACCTGTAGCAGATATTGCAGATCCGATTTTTTCAAGTGAAAAACTGGGCAAAGGTATCGCGGTTATACCGGAAATCGGTGAGGTTTTGGCGCCCGCGGAAGGTAAGATTAAAACGGTTTTCCCGTCGAAGCATGCCGTTGCAATGCTGACCCGGGGGGGCGCAGAGATCATGATCCATGTCGGGATAGATACTGTTGAATTGGATGGCAAACCGTTCGACGTATTTGTGAAAGCCGGCCAGCATGTCAAAAAAGGGGACAGGCTGATAGCTTTTCAATTAGACGAGATTATATCTGAGGGCTATGATCAAACGACCACCATCATCATTATGAACTCGAAAAAATATGCGGCGATTGAAACGGTTGCCATCAAAGAGCTCGAGTTTTTGGATGAGATTATGACATTAAGGTGAAGGGTTTTTGGAGCGGTCAGGTAACACTGGCCGCTTTTAAATGAAAGGTCAACGATATGGAATTTCCAAAAGGATTTTTATGGGGCGGCGCGGCAGCCGCCAATCAATGTGAAGGGGCATATCTCCTGGATGGCAAAGGTTACTCAGTACAGGATTATCTTCCTCACGGCATAGCGGAGGGGCTGGCTGATAATCCCGATGGGTTTAATCTAAAACACGACGGCATCGATTTTTACCACCGGTATAAAGAAGATATCGCCTTATTTGCACAAATGGGATTTAAAACGTTCCGCACTTCCATCGCATGGTCACGCATATATCCGACAGGCGAAGAATCCGAGCCCAATGAAAAGGGCTTGCGGTTTTATGACAGCGTCATTGATGAGCTGCTGAAGCATGGCATAGAACCTGTTATTACGCTTTCGCATTATGAAATGCCGTATGCACTGGTGGATAAATATAACGGGTTTTCCGACAGAAAACTAATCGCTTTGTTCGTGAGGTTCGCTGAGACTGTATTTAATCGGTACAAAGGGAAAGTAAAATACTATTTGACTTTTAATGAGATTAACGCGGCATTGTTTTTTCCGATTGTCTCGTGCGGCATTAAAACACCAAAAGAACAATTAAGCATGCAGCAGGTGTACCAGGCGCTGCATCATCAGTTTGTTGCGAGCGCACTTACGGTTAAGGCATGCAGGGAGATAGATCCGCAGGCACGCGTCGGCTGTATGGTAATCGGGCTGCCGGTTTATCCGATGACGCCGCATCCTGACGATATACTGGTTGCGATGGACAAAATGCGCATGAATTACACCTTTTTTACGGATGTGATGGTGAACGGCGCATACCCATTCTATGCACAACGGTTTTTTGACGATCATGGGATATCCTTGGATATCACACAAGAGGATAAGGAGGCGCTGAAGCATACGGTTGATTTTATCTCAATGAGTTACTATATGAGTATTTGCGAATCATCAAAGCAAAGCGAATCGGTTGTCGCGAATATTGTTTCCGGGAAGAAAAATCCATACTTAGATGCTTCGGAATGGGGATGGCAGATTGATCCTAAAGGGTTGAGATATCTGTTAAATACCATGTATGAAGCTTATCATGTGCCATTGTTCATTGTTGAAAACGGATTAGGTGCGGTGGACGCATTAATCCCGGATGAGGGCACATTCACGGTGCAGGATGATTACCGGATTGCATATATGAACGATCATTTGGTGCAGATTGCACAAGCTATTAAAGACGGCGTAGAGGTGATGGGTTACACCAGCTGGGGATGCATCGATATGGTTAGCGCGAGTACCTGTGAGATGAAGAAGCGGTATGGATTTATCTATGTTGACCGTAATGACGACGGCAGTGGAACAATAGAACGGTATAAGAAGAAAAGCTTTTATTGGTATAAAAAAGTTATTGAGACAAACGGAGACATACTGCAAGAGAAAAAGGAGTAAGGCAATGAAATTTAATCAGAATAGATTTGGACGCATTGCAGCGGACTTTGAAAGATGGTGGCAGCACGAGCTGGAGCGTCCGATTATTCAGGTGTCGCTTTCTGACATGACAAGCCCGCACAACAGGAGAAGCATGCTGAATGCGTGTTACGATATGAATATAAGTATGCCGGATGTGATGCAGGAGATTGAAGCGACTTATGATGCGACCACCTATTACGGGGATGCGTTTCCGCTTTTTTATATGCGGTCAACGGGTATATTAGGGGTTTTTATGGGCCAATCATTTATTCGGGATGCGGAAGCGGGTGTCATTCACTATGAAACCGTACCCAATGAATCGATTGATGATTTAAGATTTGAGTTTGATACGGAGAATCCAATATTTTTGAGAACAAAGGCGATTATGGAGTCGTTCCAGAAGCATTTTGGCGGTTCCGCAGCTCTGGGTGTTCCGGATTTAGGCGGAGTTCTCGACATTTTATCTGCATTCAGAGGGGCGCAGGAATTGATGTTTGATATGTTTGACTGCCCGGATAAAGTCAAAGCCGCATCATGGCAGATTCATGAGGAGTTTAAAAAAGCGTACGAGATTCATGAGAATTTGATTGATGCAGCTGTTAATCCGGGATATACGGCGTGGGCGACGATGCTGTCGAAAAAACCATACTACATCACACAATGTGATTTCTCCTTTATGATTGGTACGGACATGTTTGACGCGTTCTATAAGCCCATTCTGATCAAAGAAAGCGAATTGGTTGAACGGACTTTTTATCATCTGGATGGACCGGGGCAGGTGAAGCACCTTGATTCGATTTTAGAAGTTGAAAATCTGGACGGCGTTCAGTGGATTAATGGGGCGGGTGCACCGGGATTAGACCAGTGGCCGGATATATATAAAAAAATTCAAGCCGCCAAAAAACTGACGCAGGTGTTCGTTTTTAACAAAGATGAATTAAAGTATATTGATGCGATTGTTGACCAGGTCGGGACAACGAAAGGGCTTTGCTTTATTTGCTTTGGAGATATTAACGATGAGGAAGATTATTTGAGATACCTCGAAAAATATCAGATACCGCTATCTTAAAAATCCATTATATGAATTCTCAATCGAATTTAAAAACCGGCTGGGGAGCCAGTATTAAAAAAGGTAAAAAAAGAGCCTCATCTTGAGGCTCTGCTTTTTGGTTAGTTGATAACTTTATCCAGGACACCGCTGTAGTATGCTTTGGGTCTTACCCCAACTGAGTGATCTGCAATCTCACCGTTTTTCATAACAAACACGGTCGGGATGGACATGATGCCGTAACGTCTTGCGATTTCCGGTTCTTCGTCTACATTGACCTTTGCAATGGTCACTTTTCCTTCGTATTCCTTGGAGAGGTCGTCAACTGTCGGTGTAAGCATCTTGCACGGTCCGCACCATGATGCCCAAAAATCAATCAATACGGGTTTATCGCCCTGAAGAGCAATCTTATCAAAGTTTTCTTTTGTTAAATGAATAGCCATAATTAATATTCCTTTCTATATACAAATCATTAAAACCATTAATTTATGATAAAAGGATATCTTATTTTAGTAATTGAATAAGTGATTTTGTCACAAATTACTTATTAGCCAAATATCGGGCGTGTTCCTGAGAATTGGATCATAAAAAAATAACGGTGTGTATATACTTCACCGTTATTTCGATCATATATATAATGCGGGTTGTTATTCATACCTTAAGGCTTCAATCGGGTTTAATTTTGACGCCCGGATGGCCGGATAGATTCCAAAAACGACGCCAACCGTCAACGAGAATCCAAGTGCGGCTATGACCACCCCAGACTTTATTGTTACCGTCAGCCCTAATAAAAGCCCCAGCGGCCCTGCGCTTAAATAGGCAAGCAGCAATCCAATGATACCGCCGACACCGGAAACCAAAATAGCTTCGATTAAGAACTGCGTTAAGATATCCCGTCTTGTGGCCCCGATCGCTTTTTGAATGCCGATTTCTCTTGTGCGCTCGGTGACGGATACCAGCATTATGTTCATGATGCCGATGCCGCCAACCAACAGCGAGATTGCGGCAATGCCGCCAAACATCGCTGTCAATATCGCTGTAACGTCGCCCAACGATTCTAAAACATCCGATTGGTTAAATACGAAATATGCGTCGTCTTCTGTAGATAGTGTATCTAAGTAGCCTTCCAGACTTTGCTGAGCGGTCTCAACCGAATCAGAATCCGCAGCGGAGACGAAGAACGAGCGGATCTCGGTAATCTGCATCACGCGCTGGGCTGTAGAAAACGGAATCAGAACGATTTCATCCATGTTGCCCATCATGCTCGTTCCTTCAGATTTCAATACACCGATAATCGTAAACCGGGTACTGCCGATACTTATTTTTTCTCCAACCGCTAATGCGGCGTTTCCGTAGAGCTGGCTCGCCACCTCGCTGCCGACGACCGCAACACGCATCCGCTGCCGGTCATCGCTGTCAGCGATGCCTCTGCCGACATCAATCTCATACTCGCGGATCGCAATAAACTGTGAATTCACGCCATAGGTCGTGATACCTTCCATGCTTTCAGATGCATTTTTTAACGTATAACTCGATTCGATATAGGGACTCACCATACCGATGCCCGGCAGTTCACTGATTTTTTCAATATCTCTGTTGTCTAAATCAATCCGCCGGTCCATAATCATAACGGTTAAAAGATTGCTGCCCATACCTTCGATGCTTTCCGTAACCGAAGCAGTGGTGCTCTGTGCAATTGAGATTAACGCGGTAACGGAAAATATTCCAATGATGATACCGAGCATGGTTAAAAACGAGCGCATCTTATGTGCCCATATTGCTTTTATCGCTGAAAGGAAAGCATCCAGATAAATCATGATCTTTCTTCTCCTGTTATTCCATCACCAGTGCTGCTGCTAGTTAAAGCCTGTATCACGCAATCTGTTCTATCAATCAGATTCCGTTTATAAGTAATCAGAATTAAATATCGTTCTAAAGTCATGCATCCAGTTTATATTGTAGCGCATCAATTGACAAGAATTAATTCTATTTAAATCTGCGCCTTATAAACCAGCGATAAGCCAAGGAAGATGCGGCCGAAGGTAATGCTTTGCAATGGTTCATCAACAGAAACATATGATGTGTCCTTTCGTATCAGGTATATAATTATGGCTGTGCGGAGATTTGAATGAATGGAAAATCTTTGTAACGGATGATATAATGTCTTGGAATATAATGAAACAAGAGGAACAATGACTGTGCAATAAGGGTTTTAGCGGGCTGAGTATACGCGCAGTTATTTAGAAAAAGCGGCGCATGGAGGTAGATTATCATTTCTAAGCATTCGTTGATTGGACTTTTAATTATTCAACTGGCTTTTATAGCGATCAATGCAATTTTTGCGGCAGCAGAAATTGCGGTGATTACAATGAATAGTAACAAGCTATTGCAACTGGCGGCCGGCGGCGATAAGCGCGCCGAGCGTTTGGTAAAACTCACAAAACAGCCGTCAGGATTCCTGGCCACCATTCAGGTGGGGATTACGCTGATAAGTCTTCTGAGTGCAGCAGTTGCAACCGAAAACTTTTCCGGACGATTAACGTCCGGGCTGATGGGATTAGGCATTAATATGCCTGAAGCTTTAGTTAGCAGCATTTCTGTCGTTATTATTACCATCATATTAACCTATTTCACGGTTCTGTTGGGGGAACTGGTGCCAAAAAGAATCGCAATGAAGAATGCAGAAAAGATTTCTCTTGGGATGTCAGGCGTACTATTTGTCTTTTCTAAGATATTCATTCCGGCAGTATGGCTTTTTACAGTATCGACAAACGGGATATTGAGACTGTTTGGTATTAATCCGCTTTCTAATGAAGAAAAGAACGCCGAAGAAGAAATACGCCTGATCCTGGATGTTGGAAAAATGAAAGGAACGATTCTGTCAAGTGAGCACGAAATGATTCAGAATGTGTTTGAATTCAATGATATTACAGCGAAAGAAATCATGATTCAATGCAAAGACGTTTCTATTCTGAGGATACATGAATCAGCAGCGCAGTGGGAGGAGACCATTCATGACAGCCGGCACGCGATTTACCCTGTGTGTTCGGATAATCTGAACCATATTAAGGGTATTTTGTATGTTAAGGATTATTTCAGGCTTCATGATAAAGCGCACGAGAATATCATGAAGAACGCAGTGCGCCCTGCCTATTTTGTTCCGGAAACTATTCGGGCGGATATTCTATTTCAAAATATGCAGAAAAAGAGGAAACATTTTGCGATTGTTTTAGATGCAAAGGGGCAGATGGCGGGAATTATTACGATGAGCGATCTGCTGGAGCAAATCGTGGGCGACCTTGATGATGATGTCTAGGAATAGATATATAGTATTAAAGCGCACAATCTTGCTTCTTAAACCGAGCACGATAACAACACATTAAATTGTTAAGAACACCTGCATAGGTGTTTTTTATTTACTGAAATATACAGCATATTTTTAACCGAATTATAAACCAACACATACAGCGTTTCAATAATGAAAAATTCATAAAAAAAAGCTTGCCAACGCAAAAAGATTAGACTATAATCAAATACATCAGATGAATATCATATTAAATAATATGAATATGAAATACATCATAGAAGAGTAAGGATTTGGAAAAACAAAGCATTAAACAACAAATTACAAAAACCGTGATATTAACACTGGCAAGGGAAACAAAGGAACTGTATGTGCCTGTCGCGGTTTCTGCAAGACATGTTCATCTATCCCTAACTGATTTGGAAACCTTATTTGGGAAAGGGTATCAGCTTAAAAAGCTTAAGGATTTATCGCAGCCCGGACAATATGCGGCTGAAGAAACCATAAACATCATCGGACCGAAAGGCGGAATACAGGGTGTTCGGATTCTCGGACCGGTGAGGGGAACAACGCAAGTCGAACTCGCCGCGAGCGACTGCAGAAAGCTTGGAGTCACTCCGACGCTCAGGATGTCGGGAGACATAGAGAATACGCCGGGGATATTAATTGAAGGGCCGGCGGGTAAGCTGCAGCTAAACCAAGGCGTAATCGTCGCTAAAAATCATATACATATTTCTAAACAGCAGGCCGCCATCATGAACCTCCGCGACAAACAGCATGTTGATGCGGAACTGACACGGGGCAGGAAGATCATATTCATGGACGTCGAAGTCCGCGTGAATGAACAATTTGATTTAGAGATGCATATTGATACCGACGAAGCGAATGCAGGAATGATAAACGGAAATGAACTGCTGAGGATTAGGAGCTGCAAAAATGATTGAACTTGATAATCTGTCAGCGGTGATTGATAAGGAAATCAACCGGATTAAGCAGGAACTGAAATTAGAACTGCAAACCAAATATCAACAGGTTAATGAAACAAAGCAAAAAATTGCCGTACTGATACCAGGATATATCACGCAAAAAGACGTAATCGAAAAGCTAACAGACGGGCGCAGACAATGTCAAATCGAGTTCATCGCGGCGGGCAGGCAATATGAGGGGCGGCACGGCATCAACAGCATTCTGGATGTTAACCAAGCCAACGTGCGGCTGGATGTCGCCGAAAGTATTGAGGCGTACGAAGAAATTGTCGTAATCAATCCCACAGTCGCTTTTCTAAAGCGTGTCGCAGAGATGGAGGAATCGTGCTTTCTTGCAAATATGGTTTTTGAATCACTGCTGCGCGGAAAGCCTGTTGAAGCAAAACTCGGATTCTCGTATGCAAACAATATAGATAAACGTGCTTTCTTAAAAGCGAATGATATTTTAAAAGAACTTGAATCAATGGGGATGGTATTCAAAAGCCCTGAGACAAAAACGGAACAATATGACCTGACATTATTAACAGAAGCAGATGTCCTAAATGTATATCAACGCGGCGAGAAACAGATTGAGCTCGCGAAGGATTGCATCGTGACACCGCTTGCGCAGGACATCGCAAAGGAAAAACAGATAGCTTTAAGCTTTAGGAGATACGGATGATTGTTGGAAAAGTGATTGGCAGCGTGGTGAGTACAAACAAATCAGAGAAAATGCACGGCATGAAAATTATGGTCGTACAGCCGCTTGAAATTGAAACGCAAAAGAATACCGGCAACTGCGTTGTCGCGATAGACACTGTGGGTGCTGGCGAATCAGAAACGGTTTTATGCGTATCCGGTTCTTCGGCAAGGCAAACGCATTATACAGAAAACAGGCCCGTGGATATGGTAATCGTGGGGATTATTGACTCGATCCAGGTGAATAATAAGACGGTTTTCAAGAAATACGAATCATAGTAAACGCGAATGCGTTGATTGCATATAGGCGGAGAAAATGTTGGATATCAATAAAGACATAATCAGGGACATCGTTTTAAAGACAGTGCAACAGGAGATGATATCGGGAGATGCAAGCATTGGCCAAAATTGGCTGTGCGAGGACATAGACGCGGCTGTCACGGCGGCGAAAGCCGGATACGAAGCGCTAAAAGCCCTGAGCATTGCGCAAAGACAGGGTCTGATCGATGAAATGCGCCGCACTGCTGTTACACATGCGGAAGACTGGGCGCAGATGGCTTATGAAGAGACAGGATTCGGAAGCGTCGCGCATAAGGTCACGAAATGTAAAATAGCAGCACAAAAAACGCCGGGAACAGAGAATATCACGGCCGCGGCATATACCGGAGATAACGGCTTAACACTGGTCGAATGCGCACCCTATGGGGTAATCGGCGCCATCACGCCGTCAACGAACCCTGTCGCGACCATCATCAATAACGCAATTAGCATGATTGCGGCCGGGAATGCCGTTGTGTTCAACCCGCACCCGGGAGCAAAAAAAAGTTCGTTAAGTGTATTAAAAGCGTTGAATGAGACGATTAGGCAAATGGTCGGTATCGGAACACTGTTATGTACGGTAAAGAACCCGAATATCGAATCCGCATCCCGGCTCATGAGCCACAAGGATATCCGGCTCTTAGCGATTACGGGCGGAGAGGCGGTTGTGAATGCCGCGATGAAGAGCGGTAAAAAGTGCATTGCGGCAGGGCCGGGGAACCCGCCGGCCATCGTAGATGCTTCGGCGGATATTGAAAAGGCGGCCAAAGACATCATCAGCGGCGCATCATTTGATAATAATATTTTGTGTATTTCGGAGAAAGAGACGATTGTCGTTGATTCTGTTGCCGATGAATTGCTGAAAAGATTTGAGGAAAACGGCGCCTATATTATCAATCAAGAGCAGACAAGGAAAGTGTTTGATACTGTACTAATAGAGAAAGACGGCAAGTATGTCATTAACCGGGCTTTTGTCGGGAAAGATGCAACGAAAATATTAGATGCGTGCGGCATTACATACAACGGAAGACCAGTACTGATCGTTGCTGAGACTGAGATGGGGCATCCGTTCGTGATGACTGAGATGCTAATGCCGGTTATGCCGGTGGTCCGGGCTAAATCCTTTGAGCAGGCACTGGAATGGGCTTATGAAGCCGAGCAGGGATTCGGGCATTCCGCAATGATTCATGCGACGCACGTTGAACGGTTATCATTAGCGGCGCAAAAGATGAACACCACGATTTTTGTAAAGAATGCGCCGTCTTACGCGGGGATTGGTTACTTGGGAGAAGGCTACACGACACTGACCATAGCGACCCCGACGGGAGAAGGGCTGACAAGCGCCATATCCTTTACGCGTTCGCGCAGATGCGTCTTAAGTGGATCGTTCAGGATTGTTTAGGAGATATTATGAGTATTGTTGAAAAGATAAAAAACGCCGGGGTTGTCGGCGCCGGAGGTGCTGGATTTCCAACACACGTCAAAGTAAGTGCTGAAGCAGAGATAGTAATCGCAAACGGCGCCGAATGTGAACCCCTGCTGAGAGTTGACCAGATGATGATGGCACATTTTGCGAAGCCCATCGTTGCGGGACTCCTAATGGTGATGGAACAAACGAAAGCAAAACGGGGCGTCATTGCACTGAAATCGCATTATGAAGAAGCAGTCGCCGCATTGGAAAAAGAGATAGCAGGTAAGCAAAACCTGTCACTCCACCTGATGAAGAGCTATTATCCGGCAGGCGATGAACAGCAGATGGTGTGTGACATCACAGGGAAAGTCGTACCGACCGGCGGGATTCCGATAGATGTCGGTGCGGTGGTATGTAATGTCAGTACGCTGATTAATATCAACAACGCAATGATGGATAAGCCGGTGACAGATAAGTATTTAACCGTAACAGGAGAAGTCGGCGCGCCATGTACGATAAGCGTACCGGTTGGAACTAAAATCAGCACATGCATTCAAATGGCGCAGGGACCGGATAATCTGGATGATTATAAGGTGATTATCGGCGGTCCGGCAATGGGATACATTGAGGAGAATCCCGATGCGGTCGTGACGAAAACCACGGGCGGCATTATCGTTCTTCCGAAGTCCCATAGTTTGATCAAGAAAAAAACAGCGCCGCTCGAAAAAGATATTAAGCTTGCGATCAGCGTATGCTGCCAGTGTAATTACTGCACATCACTGTGCCCGAGATATGCGCTCGGATTGGGGGTTGAACCCCACCTTGCCATGCGGGCAGTCGGCTATGGCAAGGGATTGAAAGGCGACATCAACGGAATATTCTCGTGCTGTAACTGCGGGCTGTGCTCATACTATGCATGCGACTTTGGATTAATGCCGAGCCGTATGATGACCGAGATTAAAAACTCGCTTGGCGCAAAAGGGATTCGGCCGGAAAAGCGTGTAGCCGGGGATATTATGAAAAACCGTGAGCAGATCAAGGTGCCGACAAAGCGGTTTATCGCACGGCTGGGACTAACGCAATATGACGTAGCGGCAGCCTTGACGGATCAAACGCCGGCAGTCAGCGAAGTTTGTATTCCGCTGAAAATGCACATCGGGGCGCCGAGCCAGCCGACGGTGAAAGTCGGAGATGCGGTAAAAACAGGGCAGTTAATCGCAAGGATTCCGGACGGAAGCCTGGGCGCCAATATACACGCCAGCATCAACGGCATGATAAGAAGCATTAACAGTGATGCGATTACAATTACACAATGACAATAGGTCTGGGAGAAAACAGTGAAATCGATTGGGATGATAGAGTTTAACAGTATTCCGGCAGGAATAGAAGCTGGCGACGCAATGCTAAAATCGGCTGATGTGAAATTATTGGGCGCTTATACGGCGTGCGCGGGCAAATATATTGTATTAATTTCGGGCAATGTTGACGGCGTTAAGACAGCTGTCGAGTCTGGGAGAAACGTATCGGAAGCCTTTATTATTGACAGTATTGTCATACCGAATATTGAAGAAGAGGTAATCAGCGCCATCTCGTGCTGCAGTGACGTATCTTCTATCGAAGCGATTGGAGTGATTGAGACCTTTTCACTGGCGAGCGCGGTCTACTGCGCGGATGAAGCGGTGAAGGCAGCGGACATTCGGTTGATTGAAATCCGTTTAGGGCGCGGGCTGGGCGGCAAGTCATTTATACTGCTGAGCGGAACAGTTTCTGCGGTGAACCATGCCGTGGCCTCAGCCGTCGGGATATACAGCGATGAGGGTATGATTGCGAACACATCGATTATTCCGTCGCCGCATCAGGACCTCATCACCGCATTGATGTAGTTGGAGTCCCAAAGGAGTATAGATATGCAGATGGGGAAAATTGTGGGCAATATGGTCTGCAGTGCGAAGTATGAAACGCTGACAGGCATAAAATTATTAGTTGTCCAGCTTTATAAGGATTTAAAGCCGGATAAGCTGGCGGTTGCCGCGGATGCACTGGGCGTTGCCGGCATCAATGATTTTGTATATTTGATCGGCAGTAAAGAAGCGGCTGCGGCATTCAGAAAAAAGAATGTGCCGGTGGACCTCGCGGTAATGGGGGTTGTGGACCAATATAATGGGGAAGCCATTAAGAATTAGCGGACATTATGACAATTTTGTTTGATACAGAATTGTAAATGTATAAAACAGATTATTTTCTAGGAGGAAGAAATCACAATGATTAAAGAAGCATTGGGCATGGTTGAAACAAAAGGTTTGGTTGGCGCTATCGAAGCTGCCGATGCAATGGTAAAAGCAGCCAATGTAAGAATGATTGGCAAAGAAAAGATTGGCAGCGGACTGATTACCGTTATGGTAAAAGGCGATGTCGGTGCAGTTAAAGCGGCAGTTGACGCTGGTGCGGCTGCGGCAAAACGCGTTGGGGAACTCTATTCAGTTCATGTAATTCCAAGACCGCATGATGATGTGGAAGGCTTGCTTCCGTCGTCGGCTGGTTCTGGAAAATAATTCGGATCTGGTAAGAGGCATTGAGATTGGCAAAAGTGGTTGGGAATTTAGTCTCAACGATAAAAGATATGGGGCATAAGGGGCAAAAGCTCATGCTTGCGCGATATATTGACAGCGGCGGGAAATACGTGTCCGAGACATTTATTTGTGTTGACGCTGCCGATGCGGGTATTGGTGATTATGTGATCATCAACACGGACGGCGGCGCAGGGCAGATGCTCCTGGACGACCCAGATATCATCGTTGATTGTGTCATCGCCGGTGTAGTGGACAGCTTGTCTATTAACCGCCAAACGGTGATTTTGCCAAGATCGCAGCCGTAAGAATTGGAGCGATAATGGATATTGAAAGAGTCGTAGAGAAAATTACCGAAGAGGTTTATAACAGATTAGCGGAACCGAATGCGGGCAGCACAGGTAGTGCTGACAAACAGAGGCTGGAATATGCGATGTTTTCTCCAAACGCTAAAGTGGAGGACATCAGACATATATGCCAAAAAGCGAAGACAGAGAATTTGTCCTGTGTGGGTGTCCCGCAATGGTTTGTTGCTTTTGCAAAAACATTATTAGAGGATACGAATATCTGTATCTGTACGCCGCTTTCTTTACCCGGCGGCGCAGCCGCAACGGCAGCGAAATATGCCGAGGTAAAAGAAGCCGTTAAGAACGGCGCGGGCGAAATCGCGGTTCCTATTAATATGGAAATGCTGAAAGCAAATAAAATTGAAGAAGCCAAAAACGATTTTTTAGACGCCATGCTGCCCGCATTGGGGAAAGCAAAGGTCAAAGCGGTTGTTGAATTTGGTTCTTTAAGCGATCGTGACATTGAGAATGCTGTCGCGATTGCCGAATCGGGTAACGCAGACTATTTTGTTATTTCCAATATTTTAAGCGGAAACCGCGCAAGTGTTGAAGATGTTAAGAAAGTACGCGTAAAGTGTAGTAAAATAAGTGTTAAAGTGCTTGGCGGCGTACAAGATGAACGAGAGGCACAGATACTTTTGGATGCCGGCGCAGATGCGGTAACGCTGACAAGCAAATAATCTTTAAAGCAAGATAGGAGTCAGGGAATGGTTGCTTATTTAGTCGCAAAACGTAAGGTGGTTCAGTATATAAAAAGTAAAGACTTAAAAGCCGGAGATAAGCTCCCGACTGAGCCGGAATTATGCGAGCTGTTGGATGTAAGCAGGCTTACATTGCGGGAAGCAATCAGAGTGCTGAAGAATGAAGGGATTATCTATTCGGTTCAGGGGCGCGGTACATTCCTGGCGTCGTCATTCGATCAAATTGCGGATACGCTGAACAATAATATCAGTATCACGAATATGATTGAGAGCAGTGGGTACACACCCGGAGTGGCCAGCTTCGAAAAGGAAATCGTAAAAGCGAATCAGGCAATCGCCGAACAGCTCAGCATTGAAGAAGGCATTGACGTGCTGGTCTGCAAGCGGGTCCGGACTGCCGACGGTGAACCGGTGGTGTATTCGATGGACTATTTTGCACCGAGACTATCCGCTGATTTTCTATCATTAACAGACAAAGAAGTTTCATTATATGAATATGTAGAAAAAACTTGCAATGTTAGGATTGGGTTGGCGCGCGCAGAGATCTTAGCAGTTGCGGCTGATGAAAAGTGCGCAAGGCTGCTGGATATTGCGCAAGGTTCTCCGATGATTCTGTTAAAGCAGGTCTTAAACGATGAAAAAGGCGAACCACTGATGTACGCGCTGGAATACATGAAACCCAATAGTTTTAAATTGATTATTAACCGCAGGAGGGAAGATATCTGATGAAAGCGATTGTTAAATATGGACTCGGACCACGGGAAACAGAAATAAGGGATATGCCAATCCCGGAAATTGGTGAGTCGGATGTCTTGATAGAAGTAAAGGCAGCTGGTGTCTGCGGATCAGATATTGCATTTGATGACGGGCATCATGCAAATTTATTAAACCCGCCGGTTATACTCGGGCATGAGTTTTCGGGCGTAATCAGCAAAGTCGGCGAAAGGGTCACAAGCTGGAAAGTCGGCGACCGTGTTGTTTCGGATAACACGGGATACGTATGCGGAAAATGCTACGCGTGTTCTGTTGCAGATTACCTGGCTTGTCCGGACCGTTTGGGCATAGGCTACGGCATGGACGGCGGATTCACAAAGTATGTGAAGATTCCGGGGCAGGTGCTTGCGGTCTTTCCAAACACACTGATCAAGCTACCGGACACCATGAGTTTTGAGGAAGCGGCCATTTTAGACCCTTGCTGCAACGCTTATATGGCTGTGGTTCAGGAATCGCGGTTTATGCCGGGTGACTACGCCGCTGTATTTGGCGTCGGCGCACTGGGGCAGTTCTCGGTTCAGGCGCTGCGTGCGGCCGGAGCGGCAAAAATTGCGGCAATCGGGCTTTCGGGCGATGAAGCGCGTATGGAGCTGGCAAAGCAGAATGGCGCTACGGATATTATTTACAGCGATAAAGAAAACCTCTTTGAACGCGTCGAAGAAATAACAAAGGGCGACAAGTTTGGTTTGGTTGTTGACTGCGCCGGTGTGAATGCGGTGCTGAAACAGGCGATGGAAATCACGCGCACGAGCTGCGGTGAAATCGTTAAAATTGGATATGACGAAAAACCGGTCGGGTATTCGCTTGATCCGTTATTAGATAATGCCATTAGTGTCAAGGGGCATTTCGGCTACAGCTGGGTATCATGGCGCAATGTCATGAACTTGGTTGAAGCCGGAAAGATTGATCTAAAACGCATGATTTCTCATAAAATGAAATTAAGTGAATTTAGAGAAGCGTTTGACCTTGTGCGTCAGAAAAAATCAATCAAGATAATACTTTATCCGGAAGACTAAAGGATAGAAGCTTGGAGGCTGAAAAGTGACAATATATATATGCGCAGACTTTAGCATGGATGCAATAGAGACGCTAAAAGTTGCCGGGCATGAAGTAAGAACTGGGGGATGGGGTTTTGGTTCAAAAGTTCTGGAAGAAGACGAGCTGATCCGGGAAATCGGAGATGCCGATGTGCTGATAGTGGGGTATGAACGCGTATCACGCAAGGTGATAGATGCCACAAATCTGAAGATCATTTCTTCGATTCGCGGCGGTCCGAAAGCAAATATTGATGTTGACTATTGTACAGAAAAGGGGATTCCCGTATTCTTCACATTTGGCCGGGAAGCAATCCCTGTATCGGACTTCACCATAGGGCAGATGTTAGCGATTACAAGAAAGATTGCGCGGGCAGACCGCGAACTGAGAAGCGGACTGTTCACCTCTCCTGCCGGAGAGTTTGGAAGCGATAAAGACGTAATCTGGGATATGAATGCAGAAGGGCCTTGGCAGTCCCGGAAGGGTATTGAGCTAGAGGGCAAGACGATGGGCCTGATCGGATTTGGTACGGTCGGCCAGCAGGTGGCGCGACGCGCGCAGGGATTCGGCATCAATGTGATTACCTTTGATCCGTATCAAAAAGAAAAAATCATTAAAGAGTATGGCGCAAAGCGTGTGGAACTGGATGAACTGCTCCGGTCGTCTCATATCATATCCTGCCATGCAAAAGTAACCGAGCAGAACAAGGGTATGATCGGTAAAAAAGAGTTCGATATGATGCGTGACGGTGTGTATTTCATCAATAATGCGCGGGCGGGCATGGTTCAGGAAGAAGCGCTGAGAGAAGCGCTGCGGAGCGAAAAGCTCGGCGGACTGGCATTGGATGTTTTCCACACGGAACCCATCCAGCAGGATGATGAGTATTTCAGCTATGACAACGTTATATTAACCCCGCATATCGCCGGGTCGGGCCGGGATGTCATTTATCTGCAGTCCGTTATGATTGCCAATGACCTGCTGTTTTATCTGGCCGGCGGCATACCGAGACCGGTTGCCAACCCAGAGGTATTTAAGAAAAGATAGGAGAACGAAGCCATGGCGTTTGTTCAAACGTTAGATATTTTAAAGAAATGTGACGAAGGGAAGTATGCGGTCGGTGCCTTTAACATCAACGGGTTAGATCAGATCAGAGCACTCATACAGCGCGCCGAAGCCCTTAAATCGCCAATCCTCATTACGATTCCGCATGTCATTGAGAAATACGTGCCGTTTGATTTATGTGCGCAAATCACCGCAATGGAAGCGGAAAAAGTGTCGGTTCCGGTTGGGATGCACCTGTCACACGGAATGGATTTAGATGCGGTAGAACGTGCATTAAAGGCGGGCTTTACTTCCGTTATGTTTGACGGATCAAAGCTTGAATATGAGGAAAATGTACGGCAGACAAGAGAAGCGGTTCAGATGGGGCATCAGTATGGGGCAGCTGTGGAAGGTGAGCTGGGCGCACTGGGCAGTTCATTCACAAATGCGGCGGAAGCCATGACTGACCCGGCATTAGCAAAGGATTATGTTGAAAAGACCGGAGTTGACATTTTAGCGGTCGCGATCGGGAATGCGCATGGTTTTTATAAAGGGAAACCCAGTCTGGACTTTGAACGCTTAAACCAGATTCATTACGGCCTATTGCCGAAGGATGTGTATTTAACGCTTCACGGCGGCACGGGCATTCCGGAAGACCATGTGAAACGTTCGATCCAGCAGGGCATCACAAAGATTTGTATCTATACAGATATGTGCGTAGAAGGCAAAAAGAATGCAGTGGCCTATTGCGAAGCGAATCAGGAATATACGGGCAACTATGATATACCCGAACTGATACAAGCCATTGATAACGGCTTCTGCGATGCGGCGGAAACCAGCATGAATATGTTCATGTCCGTTGGCAAAGTATACCGAGGTGATGTATTTGCATCACAGGCGGCGCCGCGGATGATGGAAAAACCCGGTGTGTCGGAGACAGCGGCAACAGCAGCCCGTCCGGCAGAAATTGTGAATCAGGATATCGGTCCGGAATACCCGTCCCTGGTTGCCATGAGGGCGGAATCAGAGCAGGCGGCGAAGCGGATTTACTGGGATAAAAATCTTTAGGTTATATTATACCAATAAGAAGTACGGAGTAGATTGATGTATGTAATGGGTTTAGATATGGGCACGTCAGGCAGCAAAGCGGTTGTATTTGATGAGCACTTTAATGTGATTTATAATGCCTATCGCGAATACGATCTTTCGCTTCCCGGAGACGGCTTGATTGAACTGGACCCAGAGCTTGTTTGGGGAAAAATCTGCGAGGCCATTGAGGAGGCGAATGCCGCGACGGAGGGAAAGACGCAGGCGGTGGCCATATCGGCGATTGGCGATGTCATCCTGCCGCTGGATAATGCCGGCGACCCGATAAGGGACGCGATTATCGACTTTGACCCCCGTGGTAAAAAAGAAATCGATGCATTCGTTAACCGGTTTGGCGTAAAAAAGTTCTTTGATATTTCCGGCATGCCGCCGCTGTTTATCGGTAGTCTGGCGAAGATTCTCTGGATCAAAGAAAACGAGCCGGAGATATTCCGGAATGTGGGCAGATGGGGGACTTTTGAGGATTATCTGGTTCAAAAGCTGTGCGGCAAGGCATATGTCAGTTTTTCAGAAGCCGCCAGAACCATGTTGTTTGACATCAGAAAAAAAGAGTGGTCTGCCCCGATCATCAAAGAAGCAGGGATTGCATTATCACAACTCCCGGAAGCGGTGAAATCGGCCCGGAAATTAGGAAAGATTTCCGAGGATCTGGCAAAGCGGCTGGGCTTTAAAGGAGATGTTGAGATTATCTCCGGCGGACACGATATGGTATGCGCTGCAATAGGTGCGGGTCTGGATGAACGTGAGCCAAATACGGCAGTCGATATTGCGGGCACGATAGAGGGTGTTGTTGCGGCTCTGCCGGAACCGAACACATCGGCTAAGATGCTGGAGAACAACTTTCCGTGTTATCCCGGAGTGAACGGCTATGTGACATTCAGCGTTAACCTGACTGCCGGCTGTATTGTGAAATGGTATCGTGATGAAATTGCATCTGATGATTATCGCCGGTGTACACAGCAGGGAATAAACTTTTATGAGAAAATGCTGGATGCGCTGGATGCCGATTATCCAAGCGGAATGTACTTTATACCGCACTTCTCCGGAAGCGGGAATCCGTATTTTAATCCGGAAGCAAAAGGCGTGATTTATGGATTAACGCTGGACGTAAACAGAGCGGGCATCGTAAGAGCCATGATTGAGGGCCTTGCGTACGAGCTGGCCCTGCATACGGAGAGTTTGGAAGGCGCCGGAATTAAATTATCAGCGTTAAGAGCCGTAGGCGGCGGTGCGCATGATGACAGACAAATTCAGTTAAAAGCGAATACAACCGGACTCAGCGTCATCAAAGGCGGAGTCAGTGAATCTTCTGCGTTGGGTGCGGCGGCATTAGCGGCGGTCGGCATGGGGATGATTGAAGACGCGGCGGAAGCGTATCAAAAGACTGAGCAAAACGAAAAGCGTTTTAAACCGAATAGTGATGCGAATACTCGTTTTAAAGCAGCTTTCAGCCAATATAAAGAACTGAATGCAGTCATTAACAAGTTTGAAGAAAGCCATCAAGGGGAGAGGGTGTAGTTTTGCAGAAAACGATTATGGAATTAAAAAACATTGGAAAGACATTTTCCGGTGTGAATGTACTCAGGGATATCAGCTTTAAACTGCGCAAAGGCGAGGTGCATGCACTGCTTGGAGAAAATGGCGCAGGGAAATCAACCCTCATTAAAATCCTTTCGGGCTATCATCAGCCCGATAAGGGCGGGACCATCAGCATTGGGAGTAAGGAAGTGACTTTCCGGAACCCGAAAGACGCGATTGATGCGTCCATACATACGATATATCAGGAGCTGACGCTTTGCCCTGATATGACGGTAGCGGAAAATATTGTGATCGACAAACAGGACCGGTTTCCCGGATTCGCACAAAAGCAAAAGGCGTACATACAGCTGGCGCAGGAAATCCTGAATAAAATGGAACAGACAGATATCAATCCGCGGACGGTTGTACGCAGGCTCTCCATCGCGCAGCAGCAGATTGTTGAAATCGCAAAAGCGATCGCATCGGATGCAAAAGTCATCCTGATGGACGAACCGACATCTTCGATATCACAAAAAGATGCAGATGTGCTGCTGGACATTGTCAGAAAATTGCGTGATGAAGGCGTTACGATTATTTATATCTCACACCGGATTCACGAAATATACGAAATCGCTGACCGGGTTACAGTTCTCAGAGACGGCGATTATATCGGCACGTTAGAAAAAAATGAAATCAGCGATGAGAAAATCATCAATATGATGGTCGGCAGAGATTTGGAGAACGCTTTTCCAAAGGTTAATGTTGAACTTGGCGAGACCGTTTTAAAGGTCAAAAACCTAAGCAGCGGGAATACGTTCTCGGACGTTTCTTTCGAAGTGCGCAAAGGTGAAATTTTTGGAATCGGCGGACTGGTTGGTGCAAAACGAACCGAGGTGCTGGAAGCGCTTTTTGGGATAAGGAAAATCACCGGCGGGGAAATTGAGCTGAAAGGGCAGTCTTATAAGCCGACAAATCCCATTCAATCGATCAAGAATAAGATTGCCTTTATTACAGAAGACAGAAAAAAGACGGGTTTGGTTTTATGCTTACCGGTCTTAGAAAATCTGAGCATGATTAATGCACAGAAAAAGTCTTTTGCCGGTTATCTGGACTGGAAAAAGATGAGTGAAATGGCGGCAAAGGAAAAGGAAGCAACCGATATCAGAGTAAATTCGCTTAACCAGCGTGTTTCGACGCTGTCCGGCGGTAACCAGCAAAAGGTCGTGCTGGGAAAGTGGCTGGGATTCGAGCCGGATATTATCTTGTTTGATGAGCCGACGCGCGGGATTGATATTGGGGCGAAAACCGAAATTTATAACATTATGGGTAAACTCGTCAAAAACGGAACAACAATTATCATGGTATCGTCGGAACTGCCGGAACTGATTAGCATTGCGGATACCATCATGGTCATGCGCGAAGGAAAAGCGCGCGGGATATTAACTCGGGAAGAAGCGACACAGGAACGTGTCATGCAGTTTGCAGCATTATAAAAAGATTGGGGAAATAAAATGGAAAGAAGTATTTCTAAGAGCAATTCATTCGGACAATTCTTGATTCGTTTTCGGACGATTGTCATTCTGTTGGCACTGTTTGGCATCTTTACCTTGCTAAAGCCGATATTCATTAATCCGGTTAACCTGCTTAATATGTTAAAGCGGATGAGCTATGTCGTTATTGTCGGATTTGGAATGACATTTATCATTACGCTGGGCGGACTGGACTTGTCGGTTGGATCCATATCGGCAGTTGTCGGAGTCGGCGTTGCGATGCTGGTAAAAGGGAATGACGGCATGGGTGTTGTTCCGGCGATTTTGATCATGCTGGTTGCTGCGCTCGCATTGGGATTTTTAAACGGGTTTATTTCGGTCAAAGGTAAAATTGAGCCGTTCTTGGTTACATTGGCGACAATGAATATCTATCGCGGGATTGCGCTTGTCATGACCTCCGGAAAACCTGTACCGATTACGATTGAAGGTTTTGCTGATTTCTTTGGCAACGGCCGGGTTTTCGGTGTGATTCCGACACCGGTTGTGATCACATTCATTTTCTTCCTGGTCACATGGTATTTGTTTAAGAAAACGAAATTTGGCTTCTACATCCGGTCTATCGGAGGAAATATCGAGGCAGCGAGGGTCGCGGGGATTCGGACTGACTTTATCAAAATCTGTGCGTACACGCTTAGTGGTTTATATGCTTTTGTATCCGGATTGATTCTGGCGGCACTGATGAATTCGGGCTTGCCCGATATCGGCAAGGATTTAGCACTGGACTCCATTTCGGGCGTTATTCTCGGCGGAACCGCCATTTCCGGCGGACTTGGGTCTGTATGGGGAACCGTCGGCGGATGTTTGATTATTGCGACGCTGAACAGCGGCATGTCTTTGCTCGGCGCCCAGTACCAGGTGCAAATCTTAGTCAAAGGTATCGTTATTATTCTTGCGGTTCTAATGGACAATGTCCTGAAATCGAAAGAGCAGGCAAGAGGATAGTTTCATAAATTGATCGAGCAGATCAAAAAAAAAGGAGGTAAGATATGAAAAAGCTTTTAGTTGTTGTGCTGATTATGATGTTTATCACATCATTTGCAGCATGTGCACAAGAGGCACCCGCAGAACAACCTGCAGAAACAGCAGACGAACAAACAGCTGAGGTGACAGAAGAAGCCCCGGAAGCGCTGGTTCATTCCAATGCAGATGATTTCACTTACATCGAAGAAGATGGAACAACATTTGATATTAACGGTTATTATACCCCGTTAGGTGTTGAGTGTGATGTCACCATCAGAGCGACAGGTGGAAGAGTGAGTGTTCCGGACGAACTGTCCAGCCCGCTGCCAAAGGCGAATGAAGCGTATAAAATCGGCTTCTCCGTATATTATACGGTTGACGAAGTGGGTTCTATGATCCTCGAAACTATGGAGGATTCCGCTGAAGCTTGCGGCGTTGAACTGCTTGTGAATGACGCGAACTATGACCAGAATGCACAGAACCAGGCAGTTGAACAGTGGATTTTGGAAGGCGTTGACGGTGTTATTCTAGCGCCCTGTGATTTCACTGGTGTTAAGGGTGCGCTGGATGCACTTGAAGCAGCTGGCATTCCGGTTGTGACTTTGAATCCGCCGCTCGCAGGAACAGTTGATTCTGTTGTTATGCTCGAGTGCGTTGAAGAAGGATTTATGGCCGGCCAGGTATTGATTGATGCGATTAAGGCATCCGGTGCGGAAATGAGCGGAACGGTTGTTTACCAGACATTGCCGTTTGTACATCCAAATGCCGCAACACGTTCACTGGGATTCCATCAAGCATTTGAAGACTACCCGGATGTTGAACTGGTTGAATTAACAGGTATCTCTCCCGAAGAACACTACACCGCTTTTGAAGGCGCAATCCAGGCTTATCCGGATATGTTAGGCGCTTGGGGACTTTATTCATCCGCAACCATTGGCATGAACAATGCGAAAAAAGCAGCTGGCAGAGACGACATCCTGTTGTCCTCAGTTGACAATGACAAACCAATCCTTAAAGGCATCTATGACGGCGAAATTGTCGGCAGCGCATGCTATTCATCCATGACTCCGGCACTGTGGTGCATGAGCCAAATGGTTAACCTGTTAAACGGCGTTGAAGTACCGAGTGCTGTTCATCCGCCGAACTTACTGGTCACAAAAGACAATGTTGCTGAAGCATTTGAACTTTACTATCCGGGCAAAACTTTACAGCAGTATATTGACGGAGAAATTGAGTAAGCAGCAGAAGGAAACACGAAAGGCAAAAAATGAAGAGTAAACCAGAACTGATTGTGATGCTGACACATAACGACAAAACCGTTCCTAATGCAATTGAAGTGTTTGAAGCCTGTAAAGAAACAAAGGCAAAGTATTGGGGATTCAAAGAAGTCGGCATTCCGGTCGAGGAAATGAAGGACCTTGTCAATCGCATGAAAGCGGCGGGCAAAACCACCTTTTTGGAAGTTGTGGATTATACCGAAGACGGCTGCTTAGCTGGCGCAAAAACAGCAGTAGAATGTGGGTTTGATATTCTGATGGGGACGATGTTTTTTCCTTCGATTCTTGAATACCTAGCGGATAAATCCATCAAGTATATGCCGTTTGTCGGTGACATTCATGACAGACCGAGCATCTTAGAAGGCAGTATAGAATCGATCATCGGAGAGGCGAATACGCTTATACCCAAGGGTGTATACGGATTTGACCTGCTGGGTTATCGGTACACAGGAGATGCAGAAGAATTAAACGAACGATTTGTAAAAGAAGTGGATGCGCCGGTTTGCCTGGCGGGAAGCATTAGTTCTTATGACCGATTAGATCGCGTTATTGCTTACAATCCATGGACATTCACAATCGGGAGCGCTTTTTTTGATAATAAGTTTGGAGAAGGACTAAGTTTTGCTGAACAAATTGACAGCGTGATTGAATACATCGAAAAAAACTAATTGTCAAAGGGTATGCTGGGCGGAATCGATTAACATTCCGCCCATGCATTATAAATATATTGAGTAAGCTCAATACATTTATAATTATAATCAATTTGAAAAAAAAAGCAATCAGCTTATCAATATCAGAAAAGGAGAGTTGTAATGAACATTTTAGCATTTGGCGCACATCCTGATGATGTGGAATTTAAATGCGGCGGTACGCTGTCGAAGTATGCAAACAGAGGCGACAAGATTACCATCGCAATCGCAACGAACGGGAATATCGGATCTCACAGGGTCAGCAAAGAAGAGATTGCGAAGATCAGATATGAAGAATCCAAAAACGCTGCGAGCCATTTTGGAGCGGACCTGATCTGGATGAACGAAGACGACGAATTTTTATTTGATACAGAAAAAACGCGTCTCAAGTTTATTGATGCGGTCAGGCAGGCGAAGCCGGATGTGATCTTTACGCATCCTTATCATCAGGATTATAACCCGGACCATGATGTTACCGGATACCTATCGTTTATTGCACGTATTAACGCCACGATTAAATTGATAGAAACCGAGCATGAACCCCACAGCTTTGTTCCGCCGATGTTTTTCTATACACCGCACGGACAGGCGTATGGCAGCTATTCCCCTGAATACTTTGTGGATATTACGGAGACGTTCCAAAACAAACTTGATTCCTTTAAAGCACATGCGAGCCAGCACGGACCATGGTGCCGGGATGCGTTCGGCGTTGAATATGAAAAACTCATCATTCATGAAGGACAGTCTCTGGCGGCGCAGTGCGGGACGCCCGGCGTTGAATATGTGGAAGCGTTTATGCTGTGTAAGACATGGCCGATTAAAGCAGAAGCGCACAAACTGCTCCCGTAATATAAAAGTGGTACTAAAAAGAATTACGTTAAATAAGATGGTGAGGCAATGCCGCACATCGCGGCATCGCTAACACCATATCTGGAACGACTTGCATTTCTGGAGACCTATAATCTAAGACCAGCCTCAAACTTTAAACAGAATACAGGGTTGATTTGTGCACAAATAATAGTGGCTTTATTGACCCGAAAAGTATAAAGGATCGGCATATCCGGGTAATTCAGGTTACATAAAGATGATACAGAGTCGTGAGGTGGAACATGGAATATAACCTTTTAGGCAAAACGGAGATGAATATCTCTAAGATCACATTGGGCACATGGGTCATGGGCGGAGATGTATGGTGGGGATCGGACCATGATGACAACCGGTACGCGGACGTCGTTAAAAAGGCGGTTGACTCGGGCATCAATTTTATCGACACTGCCAGCGGGTACGGCAACGGGCATTCGGAAGTGATTGTTGGGAAAGCGTTAAAAGAGATCACCAAGGATATATTTATCGCAACGAAATCCACTGGAGATACGCTGTTAAAGGACACCGCCGAAAAAACCGTTTCTGAGAGCCTGAAACGGCTGGGACGGGACTATGTGGATGTGTATTTTATCCATTGGCCGATTCCGGGGATTGATGTCCGGGAGAATATGGAAAGCCTTGAGAGACTCAAAGCCAAGGGGATAATCCGCCATATCGGGGTTTCGAATTTCACATTAAAGCATTTTGAACTGGCGGAGCAGGCGGGTGTGATTGATGTTTTTCAGCCCGCATACAATCTTTTCTTCCGCAATATCGAACAGGAATTGCTCCCATACTGCATAAAAAAACAAATCGGGGTCATGACATACTCATCGCTTTGCATGGGCCTGCTGACCGGCAAATATCATAAGGACTGGAAATTTGAAGACGGGGACATCCGCCCAGATATGGTGCCGGTATTTCAGGGGGATACATTTGTCCATGCAATAGCAGCGGTGGATGCATTAAAAGACATTGCAGAAAAATATGATGCGGAAACCGCGCAATGTGCACTGAACTGGGTGTTTTCCCAAAACGGTGTGCATACCGCGATTATGGGCGCGAGAACGCCGGCGCATCTGGAAAGAAACATTAAAGCGGTTATGCTGAAAATCGATCAGGCGGACCTGAACGAAATGGCGGGAATTTGCAGCGGGGTTGCCGATTCCGTTAAAGAATGGGATACCATGTACCATAAGGACGAACCAAACTTTGTCATTAAATAAGATTGAGGTGGGAATGCGATGGATATGATTAAAGGGCTGGCGCATGTTTGCGTTGTGACAAAAGACATATCAAAGTCAAAGCAGTTTTATACCGAAGTATTAGGATTCGAAGTCGTCCATGAAAACAACTTATACGCTGATGCGGGCGCTATTGCGCTGTGCTTTGTCAAAAAAGGCGATATTTCACTGGAGCTGGCACAGTTTATGTTTGAAGTGCCGGAAAGAAGCACCGGGTATCATGACCATATCAGTTTTTTAGTGGATGATATTGATGATAAAGTCGAAAGTTTAAAATTAAAAGGTGTTGTGTTTGAGACGGAAAAACCGCTGGACATGGACAATCTTTTTGAACACGGCTGCCGGGGGATTGCCTTTTCCGGGCCGGACGGCGAGCGGCTGGAACTGACAGAAATATTATAGCCAATCGCAGCAGAGAAATACGCTGGAGATAATATGAATGTATTGGTAATAAACGCAGGGAGCTCTTCATTGAAGTATCAGCTGATTGATATGTCAACGGAGAGTGTGCTTTCTACTGGGCTGATTGAAAGAATCGGGGAGCAGGGGACGACACACACTTACAAAACAAATTGTGTTGAACTTACTAAAGAAGAAGCGATTGAAAACCATATGCAAGCAATCGAATCACTGATGGCGAAATTGGCAGATGAAGAAGTCGGCGTTGTTGATGGTATGAATGATATTGATGCCGTGGGTCACCGCGTTGCGCACGGCGGCTGTGATTTTACCGAATCCGCCTTGATTGACCATAAGGCATTAAAAGCAATAAGGGATAATATTGAACTTGCGCCGCTGCATAACCCGGCTAATATTACGGGCATCGAATCCTGTATGGCTGTGATGCCCAAAACGGCAATGGTTGCGGTTTTTGATACGGCGTTTCATCAAACCATGCCGAGACACGCATACCTTTACGGGCTGCCTTATGAGGCTTACGCGGATCATAAGATACGCAGATTCGGGTTTCACGGCACATCCCATAAGTTCATCGCGAAGCGAACCGCAGAAATACTGGGGAAAGATATTAAGACACTGAAGATTATATCCTGCCATTTAGGGAATGGCGCAAGTATTGCAGCAATCCAGTATGGGGAATCCGTTGATACATCGATGGGATTCACGCCGCTTGAAGGATTGGTGATGGGCACCAGATGCGGTGATATTGATCCGGCGATTCCGGAGTATCTATCTAAAAAACTGAATTTGAGTGACAACGAGATGAATGATTACCTGAACAAACAATCGGGTGTTTTAGGGCTGTCAGGGAAGTCGAATGATTTTAGAGACTTGCGCCATTATGTTGCAAAGGGGGACGAAAGGGCTAAAATCGCAATCGAAGTATATTGTTACAGGATAAAAAAATATATCGGCGCATACACAGCAGCGATGGACGGGTTTGATGCCATTTCGTTTTCTGCGGGAATTGGAGAAAATGACGCGATGGTGAGAAAATATATTATACAGGGCATGGACTATCTTGGACTCAGGCTGGACGAAGTAAAGAACCTGAGCGGGATCAAAGAAGGAATCATATCAACGCCGGGATCAAAGGTTGCTGCATTGGTAATTAAAACGAATGAGGAACTGATGATTGCGCGTGAAACGGCTGAGGTTTTAGAAAAACATTAGCATAGTAATATATTTTTTGGATAATTTGAAGCCAATATAATAACAGCATTTATGAATAGAATACCAGAGGGTAAACCTGCTTTACATTTATTTAATCTTATAGGATAGATATCGCGCACTTTGCCCGATGAAATGCAGCAATCCCAGCCGGTAAGCGATTGATGAAATCGGCTTGCCCAGTTTGCGGTATACAATATTAAACAGCAAATAGGATATCCGCCGCACTTTATTATCTTTGGGTGCCCGGTTAAAGATATTGCGCCAGGAATAGAAGATTTGATATACGCGCAAATATTCCCTGTAAAGCGCCTCCTTGCTGATGCGCTTTGGCTTAAACACGACATTGGCTGTGTTGTATTTGGATAAATCATGATTGGTGATTCGGCCCTGGTCCTGCATTCTGTTATAAAACTTGGTGCCGGGATAAGGTGTTAAGATATGCGTCGTCAGCGTATCCACCCGCCAGTCAATCAACTGCTGGGTGCTGGCGCGTATCGAATCCACTGTATCCTCATCCATACCCAGCATGATACTGGCATTAATCATCATGCCGCGTGCGTGGATTTCCGCCACAAGCTTTTCGTATTTTTGCATATTGTTCTGCTTTTTGTTCATACTGGCAAGCGATTTTGCGTTTAACGTCTCAATGCCTACAAAAAGCGTCTTACAGCCGCATGCCGCCATCCTGTCCATCAAATCCAGATGATGTAATATATTAAAACTGACAGCACACCCCCAGGTTATCCCCATCTCGCCCAGCCGTTCGGTCAGGCTGCGGGCGTAGGCGATATCCGCTATAAAATTATCATCCACAAACAGCACGTGCTTTGTCCCAAGCTGATCAATTTCTTTTGCAACATCATCGATATTGCGCGTAACAAGCGGGCGCTTAATACTGCTGTTATAACAAAAGTCGCAGGCAAAGGGACATCCTCTGGTGGCCGTCACCGCGTTATCAAACAGATAGTATCTGCCTTCCGGCGGCGCTTCAATCACCGGTATATCGCTGCCTCTTAGGGGGCGCGGATTTGGATAGACTTTCTTTAGCGCGCCTTGTGATGCGTCATTTAAAATCTGTGCCCAAACCAACTCAGCGTTTCCTGTACAAACGCTGTCAAAGTCATTTATAAAATCGTCCGGGTTCGCCATGGCATGTATTCCGCCCACAACCGTATACACGCCCTGCGCTCTAAAATAACGGCTCAGCCTGCATGCGTCCGGCGTGGTATCCACTGTTGTGGTGATACCCACTAAATCGGGCTTTTGTGTAGGCAGTTTGGTCTTCAGGTTCAGGTCTACGATATGCACCGAGTGCTGTTCGGGTGTAACCTGTTTAATGATATAAAGCGCCAGCGGCGGCGACATGCATTGTTTGAAATACGAATCCATTGGTCGTAACTGCATCTTTAATCTGATCAGCCAAATCGTCATGCTCACGCTCCTTAACGCCTTGTTTGCCCCATAATAGTACACAAAAAGTTAAATGTCAATAAAAATATATTGAAAAACGATATATAAATATCTAATAATAATAAATACTACATTCTAAGAATCAGAAAATTGTTTGAAATAGCAAAGCGGATCAACCCGCAATGGTTTATCCAGCTTATGGATTGCTTTTGCTTATATTCCGTTGAGGATTTATTATTAGAATAAAGTGTTTTATCGGGTTTTTTATGTTAAAATATACTCCGCAATGGAGGGATAAAATGAATATAACCACACAATTGGCACAAGAATTTGATATCAAATTGCAGTATGTTTCTAACGTGATCACATTGATTGATGAACAAAACACCATTCCATTTATCGCGAGGTACCGGAAAGAAATGACGGGTTCGCTGGATGATCAGGTTTTGCGCGAACTCTCTGACCGATTGACGTATTTAAGAAACCTTGAAAAGCGTAAGGAAGAAGTTGCCGAAAGTATAAAGTCTCAGGAAAAAATGACGGATGTGATTATGGCTTCGATCGATAAAGCCATGACCATGGCGGAAATTGAGGATATATACAGACCTTATAAGAAGAAGAGAAAAACCAGAGCGTCTGTTGCCAAAGAAGCGGGGCTTACGCCGCTGGCTGAAATTATTTTTAAACAAGATACTCCTGCCGGGGAAGTTGAGGAACTGGCAAAGCAGTTTATTAACGCCGAAAAAGGCATCGAAGACATTGAAAAAGCCATAGCGGGAGCTAAGGATATTATTGCCGAGACCGTAAGCGATGACGCTGATGTTCGAAAAACGCTCCGGGCATTTGTGTTTAGCGAAGGCGAAATTGAGTCGCTCGGCAGTGAGGATAAGGATTCGGTTTATGAGATGTATTATCAATACAATGAGCCGGTAAACAAGATCCCCGATTATCGCATTCTGGCGCTGAATCGCGGAGAAAAAGAAGGATATTTGAAAGTAAAAATAAACGTTCCGCAGGACGTTGTCTTAAATAAGTTATACAATAAATATGTGAAGAAAGCCGGCAATGCTACCCAATATGTTGAGGAGGCCGTTAAAGACGCCTGGGAGCGGCTGATCGCGCCCTCGATTGAACGTGAAGTGCGGAATGAACTGACAGAAAAAGCGAGCGAACACGCAATCGGCATGTTTGCATTGAACCTTAAGCCGCTATTGCTGCAACCCCCGGTAAAAGGCAAAGTCACCTTGGGGTTGGACCCGGCTTACCGTACCGGCTGTAAAATCGCGGTTGTGGACGAAACGGGCAAAGTTTTGGATACCGCGGTTATTTATCCGACGCCGCCGGTCAATAAGGTTGAAGAGGCAAAGGCGAAACTTAAAGAGCTGATTGCAAAGCATGATGTGGATATCATCTCCATAGGCAATGGAACGGCTTCGAAAGAATCGGAGATTTTTGTTGCTGACTTAATGAAAGAAATCGATAAGAAACTGCAATATATGGTCGTTAATGAATCGGGTGCGTCCGTATACTCCGCTTCTAAACTGGCGGCAAAGGAGTTTCCGCAGTTTGATGTATCCATCAGAAGTGCGGTGTCAATCGCGAGAAGACTGCAGGATCCGCTTGCGGAACTTGTTAAAATCGACCCGAAGTCTATCGGCGTCGGCCAGTACCAGCATGACATGCCGAAGGCTCGGCTGGATACTGCGCTGGGCGGTGTAGTGGAGGACTGCGTGAACTCGGTCGGCGTGGATATTAATACGGCTTCGGCTTCGCTTTTATCCTATATCTCGGGTCTCAATACCACTGTAGCGAATAATATCGTCGCATATCGGGATGAACAGGGCAGATTTAAGAACCGGAAAGAGCTGAAGCGCGTTGCGAAACTGGGGCAAAAGGCATATGAGCAGAGTGCGGGCTTTCTGAGGATCCCGCAGGGTGATAATATTCTGGATAATACATCGGTGCACCCGGAATCATATAACGCGGCGAAAAGCCTTTTACAGCTGTTTGATTACCAGCTCTCGGACATTACGGATGGCGGATTAAAGGATTTGCCTAAAAGCATCAGCGAGATGGGAGAAGCAGCGGCGGCCAAAGCGTGCGGGATCGGCGTGCCGACCTTAAAAGATATGATTGGCGAACTGATGAAACCCGGCCGTGACATCCGTGACGAACTGCCGCCTCCGATGCTCCGCAGTGATATTATGACAATGTCGGATTTAAAAAACGGTATGGAACTTGACGGTACCGTACGCAACGTGATCGATTTTGGTGTGTTTGTCGATATCGGCGTGCATCAGGATGGTCTGGTTCATATCTCACAGCTGAGCGATCGTTTTGTTAAGCATCCATCAGATATCGTAAAAGTCGGCGACGTGGTTAAAGTAACCGTACTGAGTGTCGATGAAGACAAAAAGCGGATATCGCTATCGATGCGTAAGCAAAACTAACGTTACCCGCAGGTGACGTGATCAGCTTCTCGGAGATTATAGTACTTAATGATGCAGTTAAAAAAAGCAAAAGACAGCGCATACCGTAAACATATAGAGCAGACATCCTTTATCAAAAAAATGTCTTAGACGGAGGCAATGATGAACGAGAATGCCAAACTGAACAAAACGGGGATAAATGCACTAACCGGGCCTTACCGCTGGATAATCGTAACCGGTATTGTCTATTTTATTGCTTCCGGCAGAATTGACAGGCTAAGGGTCTGGCTGTATATTGGTTCGTACATCATTGGCTCACTAATCAGCGGTATCATATTAGTAAAAAGGGTTCCTGAATTATTGAACCAGAGAGGGAAAATACAGAAAGGAACAAAGAAATGGGATAAAATTATTATCCTGACCTATTTTCTCTTTGCGATTATCATTACGCCGCTTATTGCGGGAATCGATAACAAACTGAACCTTTCTTCGCTTCATTTCAGTTATTTATTTGTCGGGATAGGCTTATATATTTTATCGGTAATATTTTCGATTTGGCCGATGCTTCATAATCCTTTTTTTGAAGGAACCGTTCGTATTCAGGAGGATAAGAATCACAAGGTTGTTGAGTCCGGACCTTATCGCATGGTTCGTCATCCCGGATATTTAGGGATGCTGTTGGGCTCGCTGCCGATTCCTTTTGCGTTTGGCTCGATTTTGAGCTTTTTTCCGGCTTGCATCATGATCTTCCTTGTCATCATAAGAACATACTTTGAAGATCAAACCTTACAGGCAGAGTTAGACGGGTATAAGGAATATAGTAAAAAAGTCAAATACCGTTTGATCCCATTTCTCTGGTAACGCAATAAAAGAAAAGACGTTTTTACGATAAATATTTTTTATATGTTTGTAATTGAATAAATAGAAAATCATTGTCACAGATGGTATAATGTTCAAGACTGTATGCTGAAGAAAAGAGAACGTAAATCAGAAAAAGCAAAAGAGGAGATGGTGTGAGATGACTTCAGAGTTGCAGATGGAGAGGCTAATCGAAACAGGGCTTATTAGTTTATGCATAATACTGGGCCTGCTGGCGGGTGGGTTAATAACCTGGCTGATCATAAAAGGACGGAAAAGAAAACATAAGCTTTATGTGACAATCGCTTCGGCATCATACTTTCAGGAACATATGCAGGACGAAGATGTAAAAATAAAGTTTGGCAGAAAGACTTTCAATAATCTCTTTCGAACAAAAATTATTGTTCGCAATATTGGAAAAAAAGACATTCTGGAAGGTAAAGATGAACAGCGAAATTATATAAATATTGAATGGCGTAAAGATGTGGAAGTACTTGGCAGTAAGATAGCATTTGCGTCAGATAAGAATTGCGAACCAGAGATTATCAGCGAAACAGACAGCACATCTGACAAGGATCCCGCGATGAAGGTGTATTTTAAATCCTTAAAAAGAGGCCAAACATTTAAACTGGTCATCTATCACGATAATTCGTCGTATTTTAGAATTGATGCGCGAACATCGGAATATGAAGTCGATTTAAAAAGCCTTAGGATTTTTGGTGCGGGAGCAGTTGCCAGAACTGCAGAGTTGAGTGAAACCAGCCAAACGAAGCCGTACAGTGTGAAGGGGACAGCTAATATTCCATCGTTTTCTGATGCAGAGAAGAAAAAACGAAGGAGGATTTGTTTGGGTGCAGGAATTGTCTTTGCGGTAATAATGTTTATTGTTGGATATGGCGGATTTGTGTTGCTTTTTGAAGAAGCGCTTGTCTTTACGATTATTTCTTTTTTTGCCGCGTACTTAGGCGTAGACAAGCTTATGGACATCGGCGCGAAGGGGACAGCTAATATCCCGTCGTTTTCTGATGCAGAGAAGAAAAAACGAAGGTGGATTTGTCTTGGGACAGGAATTGTCTTTGCGGTAATGATGTTTATCGTTGGATATGGCGGATTTGTGTTGCTTTTTGATGAAGCACTTGTCTTTACTGTTATTTCTTTTTTTGCCGCATACTTAGGCGTACTCAAGTTGATGGACATTGGTACACAAAGCAGAAAATAAATGACAAACCTATATGCGCAATTTAAATTTCGTTGCCAATAAAGGGAATGAAGATACTTAGTTATTGGAACATGCCAGTAGATATCTATACAGTTGAATTATCATACTGCGCTTAAGCATTAAAAAAAGCCCTGAATTAGGGCTTTTTATTCGTTAAGGTAAAAATAACCCTGGGGGTTTATTCTTCGGCCGCTTCGGCTGGAGCGGCTGCTTCTTCGGATTCCGCTTCATCCTGAGGAGCTTCTTCAACAAACTTGGCAACATGTGTTATCACACACACCTGGGATTCCTGTGATGATAAGACTTCAATATTTTTATCCTTGGATACATCCAGATCACTGACCAGGACAGAGTCGCCTAAGCTGTATTGTGAAACATCAATATCCACATGGTCGATTAAGAATTTCGGCAATGCTGAGATTTCAATCTCACTCATTTGCTCCTGAAGAACCGTGCCTTTCTCAACGGAATCTTTGTTCAGGTAATGAATTGGTATGGTTACCTTTACTTTTTCGCCAGAGGTTAATGCCTGAAAATCGATGTGGTTTATTTTGTAGTTCAAAGAATCACGTTGGCAATCCTTAAAGATGGCCAAATGCTCTTCGCCGTTTATTTTTAAAAGCACTTTTGAACCTATGGAATTATTATGCAGGAATTTAACTGCATCCTCCCGTTTAATCTGAATGCTTATCGGATCCAAATGGTGTCCGTAAACGACCGCGGGCACAATCCCACTCTTTCGCATCTGCTTTGCCTTCAATGATGAATCTCTTTTTTCACTTAATAGTATATAATCCTTCATGTTTTTCCTCCTATAAATTCATTATACTATCTTATGCCCTTATTTGCAAAATTACAAATGTAATATATGGAAATTAAGACGAGTTGGATATCGTGATCATTAGATTATGGATAAACTGGAAAGTTATTATATATTTATTTTCGAAACACATATCTCACATATTGATTTTTAATCGTGTGTGACGAAAGGCCCATAAAAGTGTACGAGGAATCGGGATCCTGTGCCCTAAAACACCTTGAAATGTTTTTAGTGAAAGCCTTCCGCAGTTATTAATCCGACTGACATCTTGGTGAAATAAACTTTTTGCATGCTATATTACACGAGTAAAGTGATATATTGCGGATCATTGAATATTCATATTGACAACACTGCTTTCAATTGATAATATAAGAATGCAAATATGCGACACGTGTAAAATATAATTATTAATAATCAAATCCCCGTAATTTCGCAGGAGGAAAAATGAATAAAATGACAACAGATGTTTTAGTATTTGGTGCGGGTCCGGCCGGCATGAGCGCAAGCATTAATGCGAGCAGACAGGGCGCAAAAGTAACGCTGGTCGAACGTTTTCCCTATGTCGGCGGTATGTCCACGCTGATTCCGATCTCTATGTGGCCGATTGTTTCGGCGGTCGAAATCGGTGAATTGGAGCAATCATACACGGGATTCCCCAAAGAAGTGGTGGAGAGACTAAAAGTGCTCGGCGGAATAGAAGAGCGCGGTATTGTCGGGGATGGAATTGACTCCTGGGTGCCGGGCGAAAACGAAGAAGGAAAGACCGCCACGTCAAAATGGTATTTTTATGACCCCGAAGCGCTGAAAATCGTCTTTTTTGAGATGCTGGATGAGGCGGGCGTAGATGTGCGTGTGAATACGCTGGCGGTCGGCGCTGAAATGAAAGACGGCATCATTACGTCAGTGGATGTTGAGACCTTATCCGGCCGTGAAATATTGTCTGCGAAAATTATTATTGATACAACGGGCAGTGCGGACATTGTACACCGCGCGGGGCTGGAGACCGACTATGGCCGCAGTGTTGACGGATCGATTCTGCCATCATCCACATCATGGCGGATTGCCGGCGTTAACACGGATATATTAGATCCGGATGCGGCTGCCAGGCTCTATGCAGAGAAAAGAAAGAGCGGGGAGCTTGATGTACCGCTTGAAGGGCTGGCAGTGATTCCCGTATGTCCGGGCGTGGTGCACTTGTTCGGAACACGTGTTTTCAATATTAATCCGCTGGATGCGGTACAGGCCGCACACGGCGAGATGGAACAGCGCAGGCAAATTAAAGATATCTTTATGCTGTTTAAAAAAGAACTGCCGGCATTTAAAGATGCACATATTATCAGTACCGGCGTTTCAATGGGCATGATCGGGACGCGCCGTATCAAAGGCGATTATCATATCACCATGGAAGAGCTTCTAAACGCAAAGAAGTTTGATGATACCATCGCCACCGGAACATACCGGATGGAAATCTGGGACACCAAAGGCACGAATAACGAGTTCCGCCATTTAAAAAATGACTGGTATTCATTCCCTTACCGCTGTCTGCTGCCCAAAGCGTCACAGAACGTGCTGGCGGCCGGCAGCTGCATATCCGGACAATATGAAGCGATGGCTTCCTGGGCGATCCAGCCGGTCTGTATGCTGACCGGACAAGCCGCAGGGACTGCCGCCGGACTTTGCATTAAAGACAATGTACTGCCGCGTGAGCTTTCGATCGAAAAACTGCAAAGCACACTAAAACAAAATGAAGTTTTCTTAGGCTGATAAAGGAGAATGTGATGAATAGTAAAACGACTGATTTAAACAAAGTGCCGTTTAAAATGAAATTAGGCTTTTCCATTGCGGATGTGGGATTCAATATTGCGTATCAGGCGACCGCCTTGTTTTTACTGTTTTTCTTTACAGATGTGTTTGGAATCGTCCCTGCCTTTGCCGGCACAATTATTCTTTATTCAAAGATCTGGGATGCTGTGACCGACCCGGTCATGGGGGCTATTGCCGACCGAACAAAAAGCCGTTGGGGTAAATTCAGGCCCTATATGCTTTTTGGCGCGATACCGTTAGGCATCGCAATGTTTCTCCTCTGGCAGTCACCGCAGATATCCCAGACAGGCAAAAACATTTATGGTTTAGCAATGTATATACTGCTCAGCACGATGCTGACTGTGGTCATCGTTCCTTACCAGGCCATGCTGCCGACACTGACCAGTGATTCGAAAGAACGCACATCGGTGCTTGGTATGCGCTCGGTCTTCAGCATCGTCGGGACACTGATCGCGGCCGGCGCAACGTTGGTGCTGGTTGACCTTCTCGGTGGCGGCAACGTACGTCTGGGATACAGCATGATGGGACTCGTTTATGGGATTATTATTGCCGGGCTGGCACTGTTCTGCTTTTTTATGGTAAAAGAGCGCGTGGCACATAAGCAGGCCGGATCAAAAGCATCGCTTAAACAATCCTTAATGGCAATCAGTAAAAACCGCCCGTTTATCGTCCTGCTGATCGGCGTGCTGCTCGGTGTAACCGCAGTGAGCATGCAGGCAGCGGTCATCAATTATTTCTTTAAATATAATTTAAATAATGCGGGAATGGCGACCGTGGCGTTCCTGGCATTGTTTGTCGTAGCGGCGGCGGTCGGTACGCCGTTATTTGTATGGATATCAAAGAAAGCCGGCAAGAAAAACGCTTATAATATTGGAATGGGGCTGATGGCTGTCATGTGTATCTTCTTATTCTTTTTTGGTGAAAAGAACATATGGGTTACAATCGGCATGCTCATCATCTCGGGCGTCGGCCTTGCGACGAACTGGTTGTGCCCGTGGACCATGGTTGCGGATACGATTGAATACACGGAATGGAAGACGGGGCTAAACAGCGAAGGCATTCAATATGGTATCTTTTTTCTGATCATGAAAGTGGCCTCAGCGCTGGCGGGATTTATTGTCGGGAATGTATTGGCGAAAACAGGATATATTGCTAACCAAAGCCAGACCGCATTATCCCTGCTGGGTATTCGCATAAATCTGACGATCATCCCGGCAATACTGTTTGTACTTGCAATTGGAGCGATTTCGTTCTTTAATATAGACGCAAAACTGCATAAACAAATGGTTGAAGAATTAGAGGCGGCAAGAGAAAAAATATAACAGTTCTACAATTAAAGGATAAGGCTATGGAAAAAATGTTACAAGCATATATGCCGAAGGCAAAGACAATCGAGTTTAGAGAGGTGGATAAGCCATCCCCGAGGCCAAATGAAGTATTAATGAGAGTATCAAAAATCGGAATCTGCGGCTCGGATCTGCATGTATTTGAAGGCAAACATCCGCTGGTTAGTTTTCCGCTGGTTCAGGGCCATGAGTTCAGCGGCTATGTCGAAAGTACAGGTGCGGATGTAACCGGATTTGATCCGGGAGATATCGTGGTGGTAGAGCCTGCAATCGGCTGCGGAGCGTGTAAGAAATGCAAAGCAGGACTGATCGCCCAGTGCGATAATTTACAGTTTATCGGCGGCGCGCTGCACGGCGGCGGAAGCGAGTTTTTCGCGGTTGATGCCGCGCATGTCATTAAGCTGAAGCGCCATGTGAGGCCTGAGGATGCCGCCATGATAGAGCCGCTGGCTGTTGCGGTGCATAATATCGGCAGGGCAGCGGATGTCGCGGGTAAAAGCGTTATCATCATCGGTGCGGGAACGATCGGCAATTTGACGGCACAGGTTGCGTTGATTGCCGGTGCAAAACAAGTGCGCATATTTGATATTAATCCCAAGCGGATTGAGATCGCGAAGATATGCGGATTGGACGCTTATCATATTGATGAATTAAAGGCGCTTTATGGAAGCGAAAAAGCGGAAATATCTTTTGAGTGCGTGGGAAGGGAAAAAGCACTGAACGACTGTATTGATTTCACCGAGCGCGGCGGAACAATCGTCGTACCGGGGGTCTATTCCGGAGATCCGGCAGTGAAAATGGTTCAGGTTCAGGACTGCGAACTGAATGTCTTGGGATCGCTGATGTATACATGGGCGGATTATGATCAATCCGTTAAATATGTGGAGGAAGCGCAGGTCATGCTAAAACCGCTTCAAACCTATATCTTACCGTTTAAGCAATGGCTGGACGGCTATCATCTGTTGGAAAATCCCGAAAGCGGAGCGTTAAAAGTCATCATAGATTTAGATGAAAACCCTGTGATATAATACCTTGAAAGCTTGAATGGAGCGGATTTATGCCGGACGATCATAATACGAATAAACCAAAAGTGAACAAAGAACCCACAAGCGAAGACGTTGCTCGCCTCGCCGGGGTTTCGCGTGCGACCGTATCAGCATACATCAATGATACGCGCTATGTTTCTGATAAGCTGAAAAAGCAGATCGACCGGGCGATTGATATCTTAAACTATACACCCAATGAATTGGCGCGTTCGCTGAAGCTCCAGACTAATAAGACCATCGGACTATTAATACCCGTGCTGTCAAAATTCTATCTGCCTATGATCAGAAGCATCAACGAGCGTATTCATGAGCGCGGTTATACGATGCTGATCGGGTCATCGGAAGAAGACAGCGGCCGGGAAAAAGAGATTTTACAGGTATTCGTCTCCAAAAAGGTGACCGGCATTCTGATGGTACCCTGCAGCACGCAGAATATCCGCTATATCAGCAACCTGCAGGACCGCGGCATTGACCTTGTGCAGCTAAACCGCCGGATCGAGCAGATTGATTCTGACTCGGTGGTTTCCGATACAGAGGGCGCGGTTTATGATGCGGTTAGCTATATGGTAAAGACGCATCATAAAAGCAAGATTGCACTGATGGGTTACAACCCAAATGCAAGCGCAGTGCTGGATAAACGCAACGGATATCTAAAAGCCATGAAAGATTATGGAACCGTGCCTCTGATTATTGAGACAAGCGACCATGATCCGGAACACGACAAACGAATATTTGCCGAATTCTTCAAGGCAAACGATATTGACGGGGTGGTCTGTACGACACGCACCCATATGGAAGTGGTGTTTGATACCCTGCGTCGTATGAACAAAAAAGTGCCGCAGGATGTCTCGATGGTCGGATATGATGATCCGGTATGGACGACTTTTGTTGAACCTAAAATATCTGTGATATCTGAGGACCGCTTTAATATGGGAGAGCAGGCAGTGGACATGCTGTTTGACCGAATTGAGGGCAAGTATACCGGCGATGCCAAGCACATTGTTATGAAATCCGACCTGATTATTCGCCAGACATAACCAAATAAAACAAGAGGAAAGAAAGGAACTGATTTAATGGAAATTAAAGCAGGTGTATTAAATGCACGCAATTTCAGCGATTACGGCCAGGTAATCACCGCCTATGAAGGCGAACCAATGGCCGACGATGATGTTATCACTTATTACGGGAAGGTGGGGGAAATTTCGTGTGACGGACTGCTCAGCACTGGATATCTGGTCGGGCATAAACGCGCCTTTTCAACCGATAAGCTGGAGCGCCATATGAATACACCGGAGGTGCTGGTGGCGCTGGACGGAGATGCACTGATTCTGGCGGCGCTGCCGGATGAGCAGGGCAATGTTGAAAACGTCAGCGCGTTTCACATTAAACAGGGCGAAGCAGTGGTACTCGATAAAGCGGCATGGCACTGGACGCCGTTCCCGACCGAAAAAGACTATTGCGTTTTCCTGGTCATATTTAAAGACAATACGGAATCTGACGATCTGGACATCAGGGAATTGGATACGCCAATTGTGATTACACCATGATTTTTTGGTTAAATGCGACACGTGTATAAGAAATTAAGAGATGATAAGGAAATGTCACATTAAGTCATATGTTTTGCTTGACAATCAAGGGGTGCTGTGATATTTTAAGAATAAGTTACACGTGTAAAATATGAACCGAATCACATCATCGCATTATCTTCATCAGGAGAAAACCATTGGAAAAAGCAGTATTGGGAATTGATATCGGAACGGGTTCGTGTAAATGCTGTTTAGTGACGCAAATGGGAGAAATTTTAGCGGAGGCGTCAACCGAATATGCATTTGATGCGGATGCATATGGTACGGCGAGACAAAATCCGGACGATTGGTATCATGCCTTGATTAAAACATTGAAACAGTTAGTCGCAAACGGCGCTGATTTAAAGGCAGTTCTGGCGGCGGCAGTAACGGGGCAGATGCGCGGCGTGACATTAATCGGTAATGATAATAAACCAGCGGCGCCTTCAATCCTTTGGAACGATACGACATGTGAAGAAGAAGCAGAATTACTGAACAACCAGTATGATGAAATGCTGAGTGAGCAAACCTTAAATCCGCTGAACAGCATGTGTTCACTGCCCAAGATTTTACGCTTAAAAAATAAACAGCCGGAAATATGGGGTAAGACAAAGAAATGGCTTTACCCGAAAGACTACATTAACTTCCGCTTGACGGGTGTGATCGCGACCGATCACAGCGACGCGTCGGGATCATCCATATATGATTTCAGCCGAAGCGGCTGGTCACCGGAAATTATCAAGACCTTTGATTTAGAAGCGGATAAATTTCCTCAGATTATGGATTCCTTTAAAAGAATCGGAAATATCACGGATACCGCCGCAAAAGAAACCGGATTGCCGGAAGAGACGCCGGTCATCATGGGCGGAAGCGACGCTACGGTGGAACTCTTCGCCGCAGGCGTTACCGGAGAAAGTCAATGCAAGATACGGCTGGGATCGTCCTGCGGGATTTCCACAGTTGTTAAGCGATATGATTCTGAACGTTACAGCCATCACTACTGCTGGAGCCCTGTGACAGGGGAAGGCATCGTGCTGGACATCAACACAAGGTTTTGTGCGCAGTCAGTCAAATGGCTGAGGGATGTGTTTTACAGCGAGCTGTCGAAAACCGGAGAGACTTATCAGTTAATAGACAGGGAGGCTGCCGCAATTTCGCCTGGAGCGGAGGGGCTGATCTTTCACCCTTACCTACAGGGCGAAGACGCACCATACTGGAACACGGCACTGCGCGGACGGTTTTCCGGCATTCATCTAGAGCATAAGCGTGCACACTTTGCGCGGGCGGTGTTTGAGGGGATTGCGTTTTCAATACGCGATGTGCTGGAAACGTATCCTGAGGTATATCAGGGAAAGACGTTCCATATGATCGGCGGGGGCATAAAGAGCCCGACATGGCTCCAGTGCGTGGCCGATATAATCGGGAAGTCTGTCGTTATTCCCAAGAGCGGTGAAGCGGCATACGGCGCCGGACTCATTGCATGGGCGGGACTGAAAGGCATTGCGCCCGAAGCTGTCTATAACATATCGGGCGGCGTTGAAAAAACTGTGATGCCGGATAAAAAGAATGCCGAGGTCTATGACCGCCAGTTCAGGCGCTATCGTGAGATTGCGTTAAATGAAATAAGCCAACAAATGTAATTTTAAATATAAAGTGAGGTAGAGTCATGCAGGACAATCAGAAATTCAGGCTGGGCATCATCGGCGCAGGTATCTTTGCGGAAGCAAATCACTATCCGAGCTTATCGCTCCACTTCTTTGATCATGTGGACCGTGTTGCGATCTGCGATCTGGACAAATCGCGCGCCGAGCGGATGGCATCGAAGTACGGCTGGCCCAAAACGTATACGGATTATCACGAAATGCTCGACAAAGAAAAATTCGACGGCGTGATTGTCTGTGTCGGCGGGAAATACGCGCCGCAGGTCAGCATCGATGTGATGAAAAAAGGGCTGCCGGTGTTTATTGAAAAACCGTCGTCAACGTTTGCCGAAGATACGGCAAAAGTGGCAGAAGTCGCAAAGGAAACCGGAATGATTGCACAGGTGGGGCACCAGAAGCGTCATGGACTGGCATACCGTCGTGCGCTTGATATCGTTGCGGATAAAGAGAAATTCGGCAACATTATTCAAATTGAATCGAAAATGCACGGGTTTACTGTGTTCCCCACATTCTACACGTGTATGCTGGAGTGGCAGTGCCACAATCTCGATATCTGCAAGGCATTTTGCGGAAACATCACCGAAATCGAAGCCAAGTCATTTCGCAACAGCGAAAGCACCGGGGCACTCACCGCATTGCTGCGGTTTGAAGGCGGCGCGCTTGGCACGCTGGGCTGGGGGACATATGGCGGACCGGGACAGTTTACGGAACGTATCGAAATGGTTTCCGATAAAGGCCACGGCGTGATTATTAAAAACGCATGTGAAGTCACATCTTATTTTGATGAAGACGCCGGTGAACATTGGACACATGACTGGAATCCGATCAGTAAAAACCAAAGCCATGTATTCAACGGCTATGTATATGAATTGCTGCATTTTATCGATTGTGTGAAAGAAGGGAAACAACCGTCTCCGTCCATACATGACGAAGCGGTGACCATGTCAAACCTGAAAACAATTGCTGAAAAAGCCGGCATTCCGGTTGAATGGGCGCCTGTTGCCAGTGCGCTTTAAAAGGCAAAAAGACAAAAGGAGCTAGCAGAAAATGAAGTATTTAGAGCAATTGTTTCTATATGAGTTAAGGGACATTGTCGGGCCTGACAATGTGGTCACCGATTCAATAGAAAAGAAATCACAGGCGCTGGATGTCTGGTGGATTACCCGATACAGTATGTTCAACGATGTTGAAATCCCGGAACCGGTTGCGATCGTGTTTCCGGAAAATAAGGAACAGGTTATCAAGATTGTCAAACTGTGCAACTACTATGAGATTCCGGTGATACCGAGAGGCGGCGGCGCAGGAGACGGCGGCGGAACGCTGGCACTGACGGGCGGCATCGTGGTTGACTTGAAAAAGATGGATAAAATCGTCGCGCTGAATGAAAAGTCACTGACTGTGGCGGTTCAGCCGGGCATATTACAGAAGCATTTAGAAGAGTATTTAAACCAGCACGGATATACGATGAACCATTTCCCGGCGTCATATCATACGTCAGCTGTAGGGGGCTTTATCAGCACAAACGGCACGGGCGTTCTATCATCCAAATACGGCAAGCTGATCGATATGGTGCGACGGCTGGAAGTCGTACTGCCGGACGGGAAACTGTTCACCAGTCTGCCTGTCAGCCACCACTCCACAGGGCCGGATTTTTCTAAGCTGTTTATCGGTGCGGAAGGTGTGTTTGGGATTGTTACGGAAGCGCTGATTAAGATCCATCCGCTGCCGGAGAAACGGACATTTCTGGCTTACCTGCTGCCAAGTCTGGATGAAGGCATTGAAGCAGGACGCAAGATCATGGTAAGCGGACTGCTGCCGTGCATTATGCGGTTTTATGATGAAAAGGACACCGTACATATATTGACCAAGCAGTACAACGTAGAAGGTGAAGGATCCTTCTTCATGGTGGGCTTTGACGGCGTTGCGTCCGTGGTGGATGCCCAGACCGCCGAAGCAAAAAAGATATTTGACACAGCGGGCGGTATTGATCTTGGCGACAAGCAGGCATGGCAGTGGTGGAATAACCGGTTAAAGTCCTATTACCCGCCGTTGGATTATGTGTGTGAACCATGGATGACCGCGGTGACGGATACTGTGGCTTCGTATGAGGATATTGAAAAAGTCTACTGGGCGATGAAGTCTGCGGTTGAAGACGGGTTTAAGGAATACGGCGCTGTGTTCCATGCACATTTCTCCCACTGGTATGACTGGGGCGCAAGTTTTTACCCGACGTTCCTGGTAAAGGATATACCGGAAGACAAATCGGAAGCGCTGGATGTTTACCATAAAATCCTGAGCGCATGCGCAAGAGCGTCGATCGAAAATGGCGGAGTGGTCAATGAACATCATGGGATCGGTGTGCGCAACGGCCGCTTTATCAAGGAAATATACGGAGAGCAGAGCTTTGCGATGATTCAGGGAATCAAGCAGGCGATTGATCCGAAACGACTGATGAATCCGGGCAAACTCGGGCTTTAGTTATCGGCAACCAGATTAAGCAATAGGAGAACGTAAATGGTATTCAATGAGAAAATAACTGAAACAATTAAAATGTGCAGGTGCTGTTTTATGTGCAGACACGCGTGCCCGACGTTTCTTTCAACAAAACTGGATTCGCATACACCAAGGGGATATGCCATTAATCTTTCGCGGATTAATGAAGGCATGACAGACTGGGACGAAGAAGGTTTTGAGCGTCTGTTCCACTGTTCACAGTGCGGATTATGCAAAGAATTGTGCGAGTTCAGCTGGCCGGAAGATGAGATGGTGATGGAAGGCCGCCGTGAGATGATCAAAGCCGACAAAGCACCGGCCGAAGTATCGGCTTTGGAAGCGCAACTGGTTAAGTCAAAAGGAATCACCAATGATCTGCTGGACAGCAGGACTTTTGACCAAAAAGACAGCGATGTGCTGTATATCGCCGGATCGGCACTGACGAACAATCAGACAAAGACGATACAAAACACAGCGAAGCTTTTTGAAAAAGCCGGGGTAAAATATACGGCGATGAAACAAGAAGACACCAGTGCTGTGGTGCTGGATGAACTCGGGTATGCGGAACAAGCTGGGATAAAAGGCGGTAAACTGTTTGAAGCGGTTAAGGCGATGAATCCCAAGTCTGTCGTGACCGGATGCGCGCATACGTATCGGTACTTAAAAAAGAACGGCGATAAGCTGCCGCAAGGGACTGCGGTAATCCATATCACCGAGTATATTGCATCGCTTTTAAGTGACGGGAAGATCAGCCTGAAAGCCGGCGGCGGACAGGTGATGTACCATGATCCCTGCCATATCGGACGGGACAACGGTGTCTACGATGCGCCGCGGACAATCATAGAGACATGTGCCGGACAAGCGCCTGTGGAGTTTTTCCACAATAAAGCCGAAGCAGAGTGCTGCGGTGCGGGCGCGAGTGTTTATCTGACCTATCCAAAGGTTGCTAATGGTGTGGCAAAAAAACGGTTGGAACAGGCGGCTGAGAAAAAGGCCGGGACCGTGGTGACGGCGTGTCCGAACTGCCAATATGTATTTGATACAGCCGTGACGGCCTTTGAAGACGGCCCGGAGATAATCGATATTGTCGATTTTGTAATGAAGCACATGTAAAGCGGTTTTTTTTGGTCAATATGTTACACGTGTAAAAAATGAATCATTTTGCCGGCTGTTACTTAACCGGCGATGAAATAATAAGGAGGAAAGCTAAAAAATGAAAAAAAGAACGTTGTCAGTTGTTTTAGTTCTGATGCTGGTTCTGACGATTTTTGCGGGTTGCGCGCAAACCGCGGATGTTGCCGAAACAGCTGCTGAACAAAGCGACGCTGCAGAAACAGTTGCCGAAGCGCCGGCGGAAGCCGGCGAATACGGTGATATCGACTGGAAACAGTTTGAAGGCACAACGTTGACCGTGCTCTGCACTGCAATGCCGGTTTCGGAGATTTATGCAGAATATATCCCCGAATTTGAAGAATTAACCGGTATGAAGGTTAAGTTCGAAATGCTTAACGATGGTGACAGAAAGAACGCTCAGCTGGTTGACTTCAAAGCCGGTTCTGCGAAGTATGATGTATCCAATGTGGGAATATCAAACCGCGAAGAATTCGTTGCAGGCGACTATCTGGAGCCGCTTCAAGTCTATTTGGATAATCCGAGTTTAACGGATGCGGACTATTACAACATGGCCGATTATCCGAAGGATGTTATTGCGGGCGGATACAGCAATGACGGCACCCTGGTTTATATTCCGTATACGGCGGAATACTTCCTGCTCTGGTATCGCGAAGACATCTTTGACCAATTGGGACTGGAAGCTCCGAAGACCATTGATGAATTGAAGACAACGGCAGCTGCGATTGAAGCAGCACGCGCTGCCGGCGAAGTGGACACCTATGCCTTTATCGAAAGAACCATGAGCGGCAGCGGCGAAGCAGGCTGGGATATGTTCTGTACAGCAAACCGCTTAAGCGTAGACCTGATGGACTTTGAAAATGACAAGGCGCTTATCAACACCGAAGGCGGGATCGAATTGATGGATTACTATTCCGGCATGTGCGTCGATTACGGCCCGCCGGGATCAGGAAACTGGGCATGGACAGACGTTAATGCGTCATTCAGCGAAGGTTTGGTCGCTATGGTATGCGGCGGAAACGCTGGTGCACCGGGTGCGGCAGATCCTGAACAATCAAAAGTAGCGGACAAGGTTAACTTTGCGCCTGTTCCGATGAACGCAGGCGGAAAAGACCCGCTGTGGGAGTGGGGCTGGTCAATCAACGCAGCGTCTAAACAGAAGGATGCAGCATGGCTGCTCGTTCAGTGGATGACATCACCCACACTGATGCAGAAAATGGCACCGCAGTACGGCTGCCCTGCAAGAGAATCCGTATACTCTGATCCGGATTATATTGCGGCAATGCCGAGCCAGGAATTCATTGATGCTCAGCTTTACATGATGACCGATGGAATCAATCCGTCTCCGTCATTGCTGAGTGCGAAGTACGGCGAAGCAGCGGATATCATTTCGAAAGAAATGAACAACGTTGTTGCAGGTATCAAGGATGCAGCACAGGCATGTGCTGATGCAGAAGCTGAATTAGTCAAGATTGGCTATTCACCGGCTGAATAACGAAGAATCGTATGGCGGCATTCATTTGCCGCCATACAAATAAAGCGATTTTGAAACAATATGTAAGGATGTGATACGTTTGCTATGGGAAAAGAAGAAATGGATCGCCTATAAATATACACTGCCTACAATAGCGGTGGTTGCTGTTGTGGGTCTTTTGCCTATTTTATACAGTATTTTTATTTCATTATTTGAGTTTGAGCTAACAGCAGAAGCACAGCCGTTTATCGGGCTAGGGAATTATATCAAACTGCTCAGTGACAGCAGATTCGGCCATGCGGCGGCATTCACGGTCGGTTTCGCGTTGACTGCGACAACAGCCGAAGTGGTTTTAGGATTTATACTGGCATATCTTTTGTATAGCAAAAATATCGCTCCAAAGTTCTCTTCAGCCGTTAGGGTCTTAATCCTGATTCCATATATGGTAGCGCCTGTGGTTATCTCTTATACATTTAAAACATTGATCTATGATGTGAACTACGGCTATTTAAATGCATTGTTTAAAAGCGTGGGGATTCCGGTCTTTAACATGTTCGAAGGTGCAAACAATGCCGCGATCGGCGTGCTGATTATGGAAATATTCTTAAGAACACCGTTCACACTGCTGATTTTGTATTCGGGATTAAGTACGATTTCGGACCAGCTAATTGAAGCTTCAATGATAGACGGAGCGGGCACATGGAAGCGGCTGACAAAGATCATTCTGCCAATATTAAAGCCGGTGATTTTTGTCTCATTTATCTTCCGCTTTATGGATGCACTCAAGATGTTTGACGAGATGTATGTCTTAACGCGCGGCGGACCGGGGTACTCCACAGAGAACCTCTCGCTTTATGTTTCTGCGCAGGGGTTTGAGTTCTTTCATATGGGTAAGGCTTCAGCCGCCTCGGTCATGTTCTTTTTGATAGTGGCATTGGTGACGGGTGTGCTATATATCACATTTAATATGAAGTTTTCGTCGAGGAGGGTGTAAGAATGAAAAAAAGAATTATAAAAACCATTACCTATTTCGTCCTCGGCCTTTACAGCCTAATCAGTCTGATTCCGTTTTTAATGATTCTTGTGACCGCATTTAAGATGCCCAAAGACGCGCTATCGAATCCACCAACGCTGTTGTTTAAACCGACGCTGGCGAACTTTGCCGAGCAGCTGCAAAATACCGGAGTATTAAAGGCAATCGGGAACAGTTTGATTATTGCGCTGTCGGCAACACTGATTGCGGTTGCGCTGGGTATCTTTTCTGCGTACGCGATGTCGCGTTACCAGTTTAAAGGCAAGGGATTATCGCAAGGACTGATTTTGTCGCTGCGGCTGATCCCGCCGATATCACTGGTAATACCCTACTTCATCATATTCAGCAAACTCGGTATGCTGGATAATCACTTATCGTTGATTATCATGTACCTGACGATCTGCCTGCCGTTGATTGTCTGGATGATGAAGAGTTTTTATGATGAAATACCCGTTGACCTGGATGAAGCCGCAAAGATTGACGGATGCACAAGGCTCCAAATGCTGCGGCATGTTCTGCTGCCGACGATTGCGCCGGGAATATTTGCCGCATCCGCGCTGACGTTTATTGTGATGTGGAACGATTTTATGTTCGCTCTGTATATTACGGGATTTTCGTCCCGGACGCTGCCTGTGGAAATCTATAATTCAATCGGATACTACTCGCTTGACTGGGGCAAGATGAGTGCGATTGCGGTGGTCGCGATTATTCCGGCTATTCTGTTTATTGCATTCGCGCAAAAATATATCGTTAAGGGGTTGACAATGGGAGCTGTGAAAGGATAATAATAGGAGGATCATATGAAATTCGGAACTTTATTTGCATACTGGACGAGCGAATGGCACGGGGATTATGGGTACTTCGCAAAGAAGGTAAAGGACTGCGGATTTGATATCTTAGAAATCTCCGCAGGCGACCTGCTAAGCATGAGCGACGCAGAGATAGCAGAACTTCGTGCGCTGGCCAAGGATCTGGAGATTGAGATCACCTCCAACATCGGCCCGCCGAAAGATAAGGATGTCGCGTCAAAGGATCCGGCGGTCAGACAGGCCGGCATTCAGTTTTTATCTGATATCATGAAGCAGATGGATAAGCTTGATTCAAGGGCGCTGGTCGGCGTGATTAATACCTATTGGCCCAGCGACTTTGATGATCTGGATAAACCGGCGATCTGGGCACGCGGCGTTGAAAGCGTCAAGACGCTGGCAAAAACCGCTTATGACCTTGGCATCGACTATTGCCTGGAGGTCGTCAACCGGTTTGAATCCAGCATACTGAATACCGCAGAAGAAGCGGTGCAGTTCTGTAAAGAAGTGGACGTTCCCAGCACCAAAGTGCTGCTGGACACCTTCCACATGAATATTGAGGAAGCAAACATTCCAGATGCATTCCGGTATGCCGGCGATTATCTGGGCCATGTGCATATCGGGGAAGGCAACCGCAACCTGCCGGGCACGGGATCGCTGCCGTGGAATGAAATCGGCAAGGCGCTCCGGGACATTGGTTTTGACGGCGGCGTGGTGATGGAACCCTTTGTGAAGATGGGCGGCAAGGTCGGCGAAGATATTAAAGTATGGCGTGATATTTCAAAGGGCGCGACACCGGAACAAATGGATCAAAACATCGCCGAATCACTGAAGTTTTTAAAAAAAGCGTTTTTAGAATAGGAGCAGTTTCATGAGCGAAATATGGACAATGGGCGAGATGCTGGTTGAGATCATGCGTCCGGACGTGGGCACCGAACTGTACCAGACAGGTGAGTTCCGCGGGCCGTTCCCGAGCGGCGCACCGGCAATCTTTATTGATACGGTTGCAAGGCTGGGACACTCCAGCGGCATCTTCGGCGGTGTGGGCAAGGATGATTTCGGCAGGAACATCTTAGACCGGCTGAAAAAAGATGGCGTTGATGTCGCATATGTGGTCGAAGATGAAACATGCGCAACCGCAGTTGCGTTTGTCACATATTTTGCAGACGGCTCCAGAAAGTTTATCTATCATATCGGCAATACACCGGCGGTGCATCCAAAACCGTTTGAGATGAAGGATATCAAAGACCCGAAGTTCTTCCACATCATGGGCTGTTCCATGATGGCATCTGATGGGTTTAAAGAAAAGATTATTGATGCGGCGATGCGCTTTAAACAGGCGGGCGCCAAACTGTCTTTTGATCCGAATATCCGCCCGGAACTGCTGGGCAGTCGCAGTGTGGACGAGGTGCTGGGCGATATATTGACCAACTGTTCGGTGCTGATGCCGGGGATTGCGGAGCTGAAGATGCTGACCGGAAAAGACACAATTGAAGACGGCGTCAAAGCGCTGTTTGAATATGAGAAGATGGAAGTCGTGGCGCTGAAAAAGGGCAGCAAGGGCACAACGCTGTACTCGCGGAATGAAGCGGTGGATTGCCCGCTTTATCAGGTTAAAGAAGTGGATCCGACGGGCGCAGGCGACTGCTTCGATGCGGCGCTGCTGTGCGGGCTGCTGGAAGGCAAATCACTGCTTGAAGCCGGAAAGATGGCGTCTGCGGCGGGTGCGCTGAATGTCATGAAGCTGGGCCCGATGGAAGGCGACATCAGCCCCAAGACTGTAAAGGACTTAATCAATGAGTAAGGGAACCGATTATTTAATGCAGACACTGCGCGGCGAAGGGATCAAAAACGGGATGCCTTCGCTTTGCAGTTCCAATCCGTATGTGATTAAAGCGGCGCTTGAATATGCAAAGGAGCGCCGCAGCTTTGTGCTGATTGAAGCAACAGCGAACCAGGTCAATCAATACGGCGGATATACCGGCATGAAGCCTGAGGATTTTCGTGATTTTGTCTACAAAATGGCGGATGAAATTGGTCTGGATCAGGCATATGTCATCCTGGGCGGCGACCATCTCGGCCCGGTCGTGTTTAAAGACAAACCGGCTGAGCAGGCGATGGCAGAAGCGGAAGTGCTGATTAAGGGTTTTGTTGAAGCGGGATTTGAGAAGATTCATATCGATACCAGCATGCGCCTTGGGGATGACCCCAAGGACAGCCCGCTGTCAGATGCGGTGATCGCATCACGCGGGGCGCGGCTGTGTGCCACCGCGGAGGATGCGTACCAGAAGGCATTTGGCAGTCAGGCGGATATTGTCTATGTGATCGGCAGTGAAGTGCCGATCCCCGGCGGGACGCAGGACGAAGAGGAACAGTTGCATATCACCACGCCGGAAGACTTTAAAAAGACGCTGACAGCCTTTGACAGCGCGTTTAAAAATGAAGGATTGGCTGACGCGTTTGCCCGAGTGATTGCAGTAGTGGTTCAGCCGGGCGTTGAGTTTGGAGATAATTCGGTGATTGCATATGACCGGGAAAAGGCAAAGATGATTACCGGGGCTTTGAAGCAATACCCGAACATTGCGCTGGAAGGCCACTCGACTGACTATCAGACTCAAACACATTTAAAACAGATGGCCGAGGACGGCATCCGAATATTGAAGGTCGGACCGGAGCTGACGTTTGCATTAAGAGAAGGCTTGTTTGCGCTGGATGACATCGTGAACGGTGATTTTAAAGCCGTGTTGGAAGAGACGATGCTTGCGGACCCGAAGAACTGGGAGAAGTATTACCACGGGACAAAAGAGGAAATTGCGCTGAAACGAAAATACAGCTTTTCCGACCGCTGGCGGTATTACGCCGATACGGCATCAATGCGGACTGCGGTTAACAGGCTGATCGAAGTCTATGATAACACAAAGCCGCCGGTGACACTGTTATCGCAGTATATGCCGGAGCAGTATATCAGGGTCAGAAACGGCGAACTTGAAAACAAGGCCGAGGCGCTGATTATGGATAAGGTCCGCTGTATTATTGATAAGTATGAGAACGCGATGACTAAATAGCGGGCAGGAGCCAAATGAACCAGTCTTATGCGAAGAAAATATCATATCAGTATGCATACAAAATATTAAGAAGAACTTTGACTAAACAAGATAAGATTTCACACAAACCGGAGTGTTCACAACGACTTCGGTTTTTTGTTTTAAAAGTCCGGTATCGGAATTGATTTCAAAGACGACCATATTGTCGCTGTCCTGATTCGCACATAACAGAAAGCGTCCGGTTGGGTCGATGTTAAAACTTCTGGGTATCTTGCCGCCGCACGAGACTGAGTCGATATAAGAAAGCAAACCGCTTTCCTGATCAATTTGATAAACAGCGAGACTGTTATGACCGCGGTTTGAGGCGTAAAGATACTTCCCGCTGGGCGTTATGTGCATATCGGCACAGTTATTATGACTGGCGCTGGCGGTTTTCGGCAGTGTGGAGATGCGCTGCAGGGCGGTAAAATTCGCTTCAGCCGGGCTGAAGGACAAAACGTCAATGGTTGAACTCATTTCATTGATCAGATAACAATGTTTGCCGCTCTTGCCAAACGTGCAATAGCGGGGTCCTGAGCCTGGGGATGCCTTATAATAAACAGCGTTCGGCTCATCCAGTGATTGACCTACTACCTTATACAATATCAGCTTATCCAAACCCAGATCAGGAACAAGGGCATATTGTTTATTCGGCGAGAAAATAAGTGCATGTGCGTGCGGTCCGCTTTGCCGTTCAGGATTTATGCTGTGCCCCTGATGCTGTATAAACTGGCTTGCCGGCTTGAGTCTGCCGTCGGATTCCAAAGGGAAAACACTAACACTGCCGCTCATGAAGTTTGAAACGTAAACATGTGTGCCGGCGGTGTTTATTGTCACATGGCAGGGATCGGTTCCATGTGTGGGCCGGCAGTTAAGATACTGTAGCTTCCAATTAACCGCTGAAAATGCGTAGGCACTGACGGCGCCGGAAGCCATTCCGTTAAATTCCTTTAGCTCGTTGACAGCATAAAGGCACTGGTTTATTTGATTGAGAACCAAATATGAAGGATTAACGGCATCGGTTGCGGTATACATATGGGTCAGAGTGCCGGATTCTAAAGAAAGACGATACAAATAAATGCCGTTTCCTTTCCCTTTAAGAACCTGACCGGTTCCGAATTGAATAGGGTGTGTATAGGTGCCAACGGCAACAAGGATATTTGATTCCACGGAACTTACCTTTCTGTTGGACTTCTTATGAATATATCGGGCACAATAAGACGGTATTATCTTATCATGCCCGAAACTGAACATGCAATTAAAAGCATGGATCTGCTGCTTATATTAATCTATTATTTAACCGAAGCTAGCCACCTAACGGCTTGCGCCCAAAACTTGCCGTAGTTTTCCCAATGCGAAAAGCCCTGTCCCCAGTGCGGAGCGAGATCTGTGGCAAAAGCCAGAGCACGGCCTTTTTGATAATAATTGACCGAAATAATCGGATCACCGTTTCGTTCGGCTAATACGGCGCTTTGATCGCGCGCTTCAATTCGGTTATAACCGACAAATAATAACGGGGAAGATTCCCAGCCGATGCCTTTTGTCAGCATATGCGTTGGATTGGTTACGGTAAGTTTAAATGCCTCGGGAACCTCAACCCTGTCATCATACGGCCGGATATTGACGTTTAATACATCTTCAATAACGGTACCGCCGTATTTACCCTGACCCATATATCCGCCGTAGCTCATCCAGCCGCCGACTAAAGCGAAGCCGCCGCCGTTTGCCACGTACTGTGCAATCAAATCAAGCCGGTTCGGCCCCATCGGGACTTTGAACATATCGGGATATAGCAGCAGGCTGTCGGTACTGACATCGCTGATTATGACCACATCGTATTTTGATATCTCCTCCAAAGTCTTTGGGAAACGTTCCGGTACAAAAGAAGTCTGCAGATGTTCAACTTCAAATTCGCCAAAGCCGCTCAGTGCGTCAACCAGGTAATTGCCGTCATCGAGTATTTCGCTGAAGGAAAAAGTATTCCTGGCCTTCATAAAGGTATGGTTGATAACCGCTTGATCCCCTACATATAAAAGTTTAATCATTTCGTTTCTCCTTTCATGGCTAATTGTATATGATTTTAATCCAAAGGTTGTTTGCAATAGATCAATTATTAAAATGGTATATTGGTAAATCCATTATGCCGGACGAACCCGAACAGTTTAGAATTTTTTATCGTGATGATTAATCAGTTGCATCGCATAAAATATTATGTTACTATCTATAATGTAAAGCATTACATTAATTAAGTCAATGTTAATATTTTTATAAATTCAATAAACATGCATGTCAGGAGGAACAGATGAAGGAACAATTAAAGATTGTAACAATCGGCGGTGGCAGCAGTTATACGCCTGAATTGATTGAAGGATTTATCAAAAGATATGAAGAACTGCCAATTTCTGAAATATGGCTGGTTGATATTGAAGACGGAAAAGAACGGGTTGAAATCATTCGCGCTTTAGCACAGCGCATGTGGGATGCAACGCCGTACAAAGTCATGGTTCATGCAACGCTAAACCGAAGAGAAGCGCTGCCCGGGGCGGATTTTGTGACCACGCAGTTTCGCGTGGGCCAATTGAATGCGCGGATAAAGGACGAGCGGATACCTCTTTTGCACGGCATGCTGGGGCAGGAAACAAACGGTGCGGGCGGAATCTTAAAAGCGCTCCGGACGATTCCGGTGATGGAAGAGATCGTAAAGGATATGAAAGAGCTGTGCCCGGATGCATGGCTGATTAACTTTACGAATCCGAGCGGCATGATTACGGAAGCAGTGATTAAACACATGGGCTGGGAGAAATGTATCGGTCTGTGCAATGTCCCCACCATCGCGATGATGAGAGAGCCTGCGTTGGTTAACAGAGATCAATCGGATTTGCAGTATCGCTTTGCCGGATTGAATCATTTTCACTGGCACAGGGTATTTGATAAAAACGGCGAAGAACTGACAGACCAGCTGATAGAACATATCAATGATGAAAACGGTGGAACACCCGTCAATATCTTCTTATCCCCGTTCCCGATGGAATTGCTGCATTCGATGCATCTTTTGCCCTGCGGGTATCACCGGTATTATTATGTGGAAAAGGAAATGCTGGAACACAGTCTGGAAGACTTTAATTCCGAAGCGACCAGAGCGGAACAAATGCATGAGGTAGAACGAAAGCTGTTTGAGATATATAAAAATCCGGCGTTGTATGAAAAACCGGAAGAGCTGAGCAAGCGGGGCGGCGCATATTACAGCGACACTGCCTGTGATTGTATCAATGCGATATATAATAACAAGGGCACCCAGATGGTAGTCAGCACGAAGAACAGGGGTGCGATTCCGCATCTGGACGATGATTCCATTGTTGAAGTATCGGCAGTGATATCCGGCAACGGCGCTGACCCAATCGCCTGGGGCAGGATGCGCCCGGCAGAAAAAGGGTGGATACAATTGATGAAGGCGATGGAGGAATGCACCATCGAAGCGGCTTTGAGCGGAGATTACGGCATGGCACTGGAAGCCTTTACATTGAATCCGCTGGTTGAAAGCGGTGCAGAGGGGAAAGCGGTATTGGACGAACTGCTGATTGCGCATGAGCAGTATCTGCCGCGGTTTGCCGGGAAGATAAAGGAATTGAAAAAATCCGGCGTTGTGATAAAAGATAAGATCGTTAATGATATCATAACGTCAGAGAATAAATGATGGTTTTAAAAAGGTACAAAAGGGGATAAATAGTGGGCTATTATATCGGCGTTGATGTGGGCGGGACCAAAATCGCTTACGGATTATTTGATGCACAAAAGAATTTAATTTCAAAATTAAAAACACCAACCGATACCAGCTTGTCTGCCGAGGCCTTTTTTGATGGCGTCTGTGACCAGATCAATCAGATGATTACAGAAAAAGGCATCCGGCTCAACGAAGTGGAAGGTGTCGGGGTGGGTATGCCTTCGTTTATCGTCTTTGAAGAAGGATTTATCGTCAAGACAGCAAGCATACCAAATATAAACAAGTTCCCGCTGAGAGACTATCTGCAAAAGAAATTGGGCGGAAGCATCCGTGTTGTTGTTGATAACGACGGCAACACAGGCGCACTGGCGGAGTTCCGCCAAGGCGCGGGGCAGGGCTTTGACAGTATGGTGTTTTGCCTGATCAGCACCGGCCTTGGGTCCAGCCTGATTATCAATAAATCGCTTTTCCGCGGCACATACGGCTGGGCAGGCGAAAGCGGCCATATGCTGATTAATCCGTTTAATGCAGACTCGCGCATGTGCGGCTGTCAAAACGCCGGTTGCTTTAATTCGATGTGCTCAGGCAAAACGATTGCGGAACACGTCAGACAGTGGATCAGCGACGGGGAAAAGACATCGATTATTGATTTGGCCGGCAGTGTAGACAACATCAGCACCGCCCATATTGACCAGGCCTATGAAAAAGGTGACCCCATAGCCGTCAGGGCTGTGGAGCAAATGGCGAAGTATATGGCGGTTTGGATCTACAATATTTATCTGATGCTGAATATAAACTGCTTTGTTTTCAGCGGCGGACTGCTGGCAATGGGAGAAAAGCTTTTAGGGAGTGTTGAAAAGCAGTTTAAACAGTATAACAAAAGCGATTATCCCGTATATTTCTATCAGACAAAGCTGGGCGCGGACACCGGTATGATTGGGGCGATGGAGCTTTTATTTTCAGAGTAGAGACCGGGGCAAATTAAAACAGCGTATATAAGGATGAAAGTGAGGCTTTCCTAATCACCCGATACTTTATATAATGTAACAATACGGTAATAAATATTTTCATATTCAGGATGCGAAGAAGAGGTAGTCATGGCAACGATTAAAGAAGTGGCCGAGCGCGCCAATGTATCGGTCGCAACTGTTTCGCGGGTGATTAATAATAATACGAATGTAAAGAAGGCCACACGTGAAGTAGTTGAAAAGGCAATTAAAGAATTAAAATACAGTCCCAACCTCAGCGGCAGGATTTTAAGGAGAAACGAAACCAGAATCATCCTTGTCCTGGTGCCGACGATATCCAATCCGTTTTATTCAAAAGCGGTTGTGGGGATTCGGCACGCTGCGGATAAACAGGGTTATTTAATCATGGTATGCAATACCGAATCGGATGCGAATAAAGAGATAGAGTTTTTAAATCTATTAAAGTACAAACAGGCTGACGGGGCGATTATTATTTCGCTTGAAATGGACATCAGCCAGCTGGAAGAAATCGGGCAGTATTTCCCGATTGTACAATGTTTTGAACACCATTCAAAAGGGATTTCCTATGTGTCAATCGACAATGTTCAAGCCGCAATCGATGCGGTTGAATATTTAATCGGCCTCGGGCACAGGAAAATTGCGTTTATCGGATGCGATTCGCCGTACCCTTCCGCACGCCAGAGGGAACAAGGATATATAGAAGCGCTGCGCAAAGCGAAGATTGAGCTTGATCCTGAAATGATGATTCATGGTGATTACGGTTTTAAAAGCGGATATGCCAATGCGGTTGACCTGCTGGAACGGAAAAAAGACATGACCGCCATATTCGCAATTTCGGATATGCAGGCAATTGGCGCAATCAAAGCGCTGGGAGACAGAGGCATGTGTGTGCCGGAGGATATTTCAGTGATGGGATTTGATAATATCTCCTTTGCTTCTATTTATAATCCCGGAATCACGACCATTTCCCAGCCGGCCTATATGGTGGGCACCGAAGCGGTAAGAATATTGATTGAACGTATTAAAGACAGCGATTACGCGCCGCAGCAGGTTCTGTTTAAACACAAACTCATTGTCCGGGATTCCACGGCTCAATCCTGAGGAATTAAATAGGACCGGATGATGCGTGACTCTATAGCTGTGAATGTGTATCATCTATACCTATTGTTTTATTAGGGTAAAACCAGGGAAGATAGCATGAAAAAGAAAATTGTACTGATCGGCGCCGGAAGCGCAATGTTCGGGCTTGGCGCATTAGGTGATATTTTTAAATGCAGCGCGCTTGAAGGCAGCACGGTGGTTTTACACGACCATAATGAAACTGCGCTGGATAAGGTCGCATCAATTACCCGGGAATTTATTGAGGATAACAATAAGCACTTTACCATCATCGCCACAACATCCAGAAAAGAGGCGTTGAAAGGGGCAGATTTTTGTATCATCGCGATTGAGACTGGCGACCGTTATAAGCTGTGGGAACAGGACTGGAAGATTCCGCTCCAATTGGGTATCCCGCAGGTATACGGCGAAAATGGCGGTCCGGGAGGCATCTTCCATGCGCTTCGGATTATTCCGCCGATTCTGGATATATGCGCAGATATCGCGGATATATGCCCAGACGCATTAATTATTAACCTGAGCAATCCGGTCAGCACGATCTGCCTGGCAATTTCAAAACGGTTTCCGCAATTAAGACTGATTGCGCTCTGCCATGAAATTTCAACAATGATCCGGCATTTGCCCCGGATTTTAAACACCGATTTTTCAGAGCTTTCTATCCAGGCCGGCGGGCTGAATCATTTCAGCGTTTTATTGAAGGCTGCTTATAAGGCAACCGGAGAGGACGCTTATCCGGATATTATTAAAAATGCGCCGGCATTTTATGAGAACCGTCCGGACCATGGATTGGCAAGTGCATTTTTACGGATTTACCGATGCCTGCCGATTACTTCAGACTGCCATTTTGGGGAGTATATTCCATGGGCATATGAAGCGGCGGACCATATGGGCATTTTGGATTATTACAGCCGGTATAAATATGAATGCACCAAACCGATTGATGCGCTTAAGCGGCTGGAACAGGGCACGCTGCCGGCTGAATACTGGCGGTCGGTGGCGATTATTAAAGGAATCATAACGGATTCCAAGCATGAGGAATTGGCGGTCAATGTCCGCAATGACGGATTTATTGCCTGCCTGCCGGAAGACCTCTTTGTGGAAGTCCCCGCAGTGATTGATGCGGACGGCATACACGGCATCAAACTGGAGAATATACCTGAGGGGTTTGAAGCGCTGCTCTGCAACCGAGTCGGGGTGCTGAGAATGACGGTTAAGGCTGTGCTTCACCAGTCAAAGGCATATGCTTTGCAGGCGCTGTTGAGCGAACCTGTGGTCAATGGTATTCAAAGAGCGGAGAAGCTGTTGGCGATGATGTTGGAATACCAAAAGCCATATCTGGATTATTTAAAGTAAATTAAAGCGAGGCGGCAATCATGCGGGAAACAGATCACAAAGAAAGACAACTGAGAAAGTTTTTATCCGAGCAGGGATATGAAGGAATGCTTCTGTTCAGGAGGGACATGTTTTCCTGGCTGACAGGCGGAAAGATTAATCATATTATCCATACGACCGAATACGGCATGGTAGCGCTGTTGATTACACAAGACAACAAATATTGCATCTCCAATCAGGTCGAGAAAGTCCGCATGATGGAAGAGGAAAAGCTTATCGAACTCGGTTATACATTCCTTGATATAAACTGGTGGGAAGAAGACTACATGGACTGTGTACGCCGACATTTTGGCGCAATCCGTGTTGCCTCGGATAAAGAGTTACCCGATATAGACAATGTATTTGATACTGTAAAACGCCTCAGATATTCGCTTCTACCCGAAGAGATAGAACGCTTCAGGGGATTAAGCACCGATTGTACAGATATAGTTGAAGAGATTTGCCGGGAGCTCCAGCCGGGCGATATTGAACAACGGGTATGCGGCAGAATGGTCGGCAGGGCGGCAGAAAAAGGGATTGAAGCGGCGGTGGCACTTGTGGCATCAGACGAAAGGATTTTCCGGTACAGGCACCCGATTGATACGACCAAGCCGATTGAACGATATGCAATGGTTGTTTTGTGCGGAAGAAAATACGGATTGGTTGCGAACCTAACCCGGTTTGTCCACTTTGGCCCGCTACCGGCAGAAATTAAGAATAAGTTCCGTCTTGTATGGGGCATTGAAGCCGAGATGTTTGCCCATACGGTTGCCGGCGGACAAATAAAGGATGTGTTCGAAGCGGCCGTCAATGCGTATGCTGAAGCAGGCTATCCGGTTGAATGGCACCTGCTGCATCAGGGCGGCCCAGGCGGATATAATACCCGTGAGTTTATTGCGGGGCCTGATAATCCTGAAACGATATTCTTAAATCAGGCCTATACATGGAATCCGTCGATTGCAGGTGCAAAGTCTGAGGATACAGTTTTGGTGACTCAGCATGGTATAGAGGTGCTTACACGCTCAAATGATTGGCCGGCGGCTGAAGTGCATTCTAAGAGCAACAAGAAGTTTTTGCGCCCGGATGTGCTGATTCGCTGAAAGCTTTTAATTGTTTAAAGACAGTGAAACTTTCAGTGCAAATACCTTTTCTGAAGTAAAAGTACAAGTGCCTATTTGATCAGACGGGCGGCTGGATGAAGATATACGGGCCGGGTTCATTATCGCCCCCAATAAAAGAGTATTAAATGTTCAAACACGCATTCCGTGCGTGTTTTTATTTCAGAACGTAATAAGTGAGCGCTGTTGTCGAAATAATTAGAGGCTTCGAATGAAAGTATAAATAATTATAAAAGAAGGATGAAATGCTTGCAACTTTAAGTACTCTGATGTAAAATGAATTTGTTGTTAAGACAAAGACTACATTTTAAGACATCCATTTACTTGAACCTTATCAATTGAAAAGCTGTATAAACGATGCGATGGCTGTTTTTACGGCACCTGACGCGTATTGTGATGGGCTTTTACGCACTTAGAACGTTCGGCTGTCAACAAAAATTTAGGTCATCTGCCTAATTAATCCGTTTGCTGCAAAGACTACTAACGAAAATGCGTCGCTGCTGGATGCTAAAAAAGAGGAAGAAAAGCAGAATGATATAAGAAAGAGCGTACTTGCTGACTGATAGCTGTTGGGCATTTAGTACATTATAGTATACCTTTCAGACAGTTACAGCGGTTTTCATTCGTAAGGTTTTATATTAACATTGGTAAGTCAACTGCATAGTTACAGCCGTGATGGAAGAGGGCATCCGGCGAAATTCAATTCAACACCGTTATAAATACGACTCTGCATTTTATGAAAGCAGAATTTTTGGGCCGTAGAAGCAAATAATTAAATTGTACGAAAAAATATGAAATGCATTACAAAAGTTCTTGAACATGTCGGACTTTTCATGTAGAATGGTAATGCAATGAAATGCATTACATAAAAGCGTTTACACCTTACCCTTTAGATTCGAAGTAATTTGGTACGACCAATTAATCAGAAATTTATAAATTTAAATCAGCAGTATTTATTGCTGATTAATAAAAAGGAGGAATAAGAAAATGAAAAAAAGAGCGCTTAGTCTATTCTTGGTTCTTTTGCTGGCTGCAATGATGTTCGCAGGTTGCGCAACAAGCAGTGCACCTGAAGAAGCAGCACCTGCTGAAGAAGCAGTAACGGAAGAGGCTCCGGCTGAAGAAGTTGAAGCTGAAGCTGAGATGTGGAATATCGTTGACATTGCACAGTCTATGTCTAATGAATCCCAGTCTTTTGCGGCAAAAATGTATGAAAAACACGCTGCTGAATATGGTGTTAATCTTACAGTTATGGACGCAAAAGCAGATCCGGCGACAGAAGCTCAGCTGGTTACAACAGCTATTGCACAGGGTGCAGACGCCATTATTGTTAACCCGAACGATATCAGCGGTATCGTACCGAGCTTAATGGCTGCTAAAGATGCTGGCTTAGTTGTTTGCCTGTTCTCATCTGACTTAGCTCCAGAAAATCAACAGTACCGTGATTTCTACTGTGGTGCAAACGACCTGCAGGCTGGCTTAGCCGCTGCGGAAACGTTTATCAAACAGTTCCCGGATGGTGCAAATATTGTTGAAATCGGCGGACAGTCCGGCCATGACGCTCAGATAAAACGTCATGATGGATTTGTACAAGGACTTGAAGGCTCTAATATCAATCTGATGGAAACTCAGAACTGCGCAGCATGGGCAACCAATGATGCAATGGATATTATGCAGGACTTCATCGTTAAGTACGGCGATCAGATCGACGGTATTTTCTGTCACTGGGATAACGGCGCAACAGGAATCATCCAGGCTTGCACAAATGCAAATGTTGATATTCCTTTCCTCGTTGGCGTAGACGGCTGCAGAGCCGGATTTGACCAGGTTGCTGCCGGAACACAGGCTGTATCACTGGCACAGAACTTTGAAACGATGGCAATGACAACGCTTGACCTTGCAACAAAAGTGCTCAGCGGAGAAACTGTAGAAGAAATTAACTACATTGCATGGGAAACTGTATCTCCTGAAACCATTGATTCACTGACATATCCGGAATGGTAATTTACAGGAAAAAATAGTAGAATCTAATTGAAGGAAATACACCATAGGCTCGTTCATTGAACGGGCCTATGGTAAACGTTTAAAAGGAAGGGACTGTTACTAATGGATAAGAAAGATCCGCGCATCATACTTTCTATAAAAGATGTGTGCAAATCATTTCCGGGTGTTAAGGCGCTTGACAATGTCTCAGTGGACATACAAAGGGGTATTGTACACGGTATTGTCGGCGAAAACGGAGCGGGTAAATCGACCTTAATGAAAATTCTTTCCGGTGTATTCCAGAAGGATGAGGGTACGATTGTATTCGACGGTGAGACGATTGAACACACCACACCGATTCAGTCGCTCCACAGAGGGTTGAGTATCATTTATCAGGAATTCAATCTGGTTAACACCATGAGTGTTGGCGAGAATATTTTTTTGGGCCGCTTTAAAGAGATGCACGGCATGGCAGGTACGCATGCGAAGGCCAAAGAACTATTGGAGAGTATTGGCAGCACGATTGATACCCGGCAGATTGTGGGTGATCTGAGCGCAGCGGAAAAACAGATGGTGGAGATCACGAAAGCATTATCTTTCAACTCGAAGCTTATTATCATGGACGAACCCAGCAGCAGCTTGACATCTGATGAGCTCAAGAAATTATTTGAGATCATCGGGAATCTGCGGAAGCAGGGTGTTTCCATTATTTATATCAGCCATAAATTAGATGAAATCTTCGAATTGTGCGATATTGTTACGGTCATGCGTGACGGTCATGCGATTGACACGAAGCCGGTGAAAGAATTCACACGTGCTGAGATGATCACAAAGATGGTAGGCCGTTCAATTGAAAATGAATATCCCGAACGTCCTCATTGTGCCGGCGAAACGGTGTTAGAGGTGCGCTCGCTTAATACACGCAAACTACACGATATCTCTTTTACACTGAAAAAAGGTGAAATACTTGGACTGGTCGGGCTGGTCGGAGCCGGAAGAACCGAAATTGTCAGGGCAATCTTCGGAGCCGACAAAGTAAAAGACCAGCAAATACTAATTAACGGCAAGCCGGTTAAGATTAAAGATCCCGGCGATGCCAAACGGAATGGCATGGGTCTGGTGCCGGAAGACCGGAAGCTGCAGGGTTTGGTACTGCCGTTTACGGTTGAATCCAACATCTCTATGGCAAGTTTGGACCGGATTAAAAAATTCGGATTCATTGATAAGCCCTCAGAAAAGGGCATCGCGGATAAGCATATTAAATCACTCGGAATCAAGACTCCCTCGGTTAAGACCGTGGTAAAAACGCTTTCCGGCGGGAACCAGCAAAAATGCATCGTGGGACGCTGGCTTGAGATTAATCCTCACATATTAATTTTAGATGAGCCCACCAGAGGTATTGACGTTGGAACAAAATATGAAATCTATCTGTTGATGAAGCGAATTGCTGAAGAGGGGGGATCCATTATACTGATATCCTCCGAACTGCCTGAAGTTCTGAATATGGCCAACCGTGTGCTGACCATATATGAAGGGCAGATTACGGGTGAATTTAATCCTGAAGAAGTAATTGTGGATCATATCATGGAAAAAGCACTTGGACTGGAAGGAGAAGAAGCCTTATGAGTAAAAAGAATTATCTAACAACGACACTGAGATTCTTCATGGACCATCTTGTCATCGTAGCGATTGTTCTTCTCGTTTTGGTCACAATAATTGTAGAGCCGAAATTTGCGACAAAGCAGAACATGACCAATATCATGAGTCAGCTTGGTGCGCTGAGCTTTGTATCGTTAGGTATGACGGTGGCGATTATCGGCGGATTCATTGACTTATCTGTTGCCGGGATTATCAACTTTGTCGTTGTGGTGACGGTGTCATTAATCGAACCGCTCGGACAGGTTCCGGCATTGCTGATCGGGCTTGGGCTCGGCGCTCTGTTGGGATTCATCAACAGTATGCTGATATTAAGCTCCGGTGCGACATCCATGTTTGACGCCTTGTTTATTACGTTTGGGATGAGTACCGTATACGGGGCATTGGCGCTGATCTTCTCCGGCGGGTCAACACAGCAGATGCGCTGGATTACTAAGAATATTTCAATATATAAAGCGATCGGTTCAGGCACGGTCAGCGTATTCTCAGTCGCGATTCTGATATTTTTTGCCTGTCTGATCCTGCTGCATATTTTCCAAAGCAGGACATACTGGGGGCGCTCGATTTATTTAACAGGCGGCAATAAAACCGCGGCACGGCTGTCTGGTATGCCTGTTAATAAAACCATTATGCTAATCTTTACGGTGACCGGCTTGATGGCAGCGCTTGGCGGCGTTGTGCTGTTTTCCCGTGCGACGCAGGCGCATCCCTTGATGGGATTCGGCTATGAAACAAATTCGATTCTTGCGGTAGTTGTCGGTGGTACGACACTTAAAGGCGGGAACGGAAGTGTTTTAAGAACATTGCTTGGTGTTATCTTGGTCACGCTGTTGACCAATTGTATGACGCTGATCGGCGTTTCAACATACATGCAGGTTATCATGAGCGGCGTAATTTTAATGATTGCGATTTGGCTCGACAACCGTAAAGAATTGAGAGGGGCAGTCAAATGAACAGCAGAAATTTTGGTAAAAATCTTCTAAAAATTGCGTCAAAACAAAAAGCGTTCTTAGCGATAGTCGCATTATATATCCTTATGCTGTTTGTGAAGACCAATTTTTATTCAAGCTATAACCAGCTGGACATGCTCAATTCAGCGGCAATTACGCAGATTATTGCAGCCGGTGTTACGCTGGTTATTATCAGTGAAGCGTGTGACCTGTCTGTCGGCGGTATGGTCAGTTTATCGGGTATTATTGCGATCATGATGATGCAGTATATGCCCATCATACCAGCGATGCTTTGCTCGCTTGCGGCAGGCGCTCTTGTGGGCTTTTTAAACGGATTCTTCGTTGTACATCAAAAGACAGAACCGTTCATCATCACGCTTGGTATGGGAATGGTGTTAAAGGGAATTGCGCAGCAGGTAACGGATGCGCATCCGATATCCCCTAAAAATACAACGTATATGAGGATCGCCAACAGCAAGATTTTTGGGACCATCCCCAGCCTTGTCATCATCATGCTTGTTGTGCTTGTTGCGGTTGCACTCCTGCTTCGGTATACGTCGTTCGGCAGAAATTTGTATGCGGTCGGCGGAGACTATGAAGTAGCGGTTCACGCAGGTATTAATGCCAGAAGAACAAAGTGGGCGGCATTCATTATCAGCGGTGTTACGGCTTCCTTAGCCGGCGTACTGCTCTCGTCCAAATTAAATTCCGGCAACTCGATTCACGGCGATGTCTATCCGCTGTTGATTCACTGCGGTGCTGTTATCGGCGGAACGTCTCTGATCGGTGGTAAGGGCGGCATCGTACAGACCTTTATCGGCTTGATGGCGCTTGCTGTACTGCAAAACTGCATGAATATGGTAACAGCCGTTATGCACGTTTCTGCGATTGCAACCTATATCCAACAGTTGGTGCAGGGGCTTGTCATCGTGGGAATCCTGTGGCTTGACAACTATACAATAAAACGCAAACGCGAAGCGGTTTAGCGGGAAGATATCTCGTCACAGCGATAGGAGAATGAGTACATGTTAAAGAATATTCCTGCGTTATTGTCGCCAAAACTCTTGTCAGTATTATGCGAGATGGGACATGCGGATATGATTGTGCTTGGAGACGGTAACTTTCCGGGAAAGACGTGCGCCAATAGAGGGAACTGCACCTATCTTCGGATGGACGGTATCGGGACGGTAGATTTACTGAACGCTATTTTATCGGTAATACCGCTTGATTATTGCGAAAAGCCGATTAAACTGATGAAACCGGACCGCGATGTTGAGGTGACAATCTGGGAAACATACAAGCGCGAAATTGAAGCAGCAGACCCGCGCGGGGAAGCGGTGATTGAATACTTGGAACGCTTTAGTTTTTACGATGCGGCAGAGAAATCTTTTTGCATTGTTCAAACCGGTGAAACTGCTATTTATGCAAACATCATTATCCAAAAAGGCGTTGTCGAGTAGAAAGGTTTGTTAAGATGAAAGAACAGAATTATCTGGATTGTTTGGTTGGCGTTTTTGGGCATCCCGTTGCCGAAAATCCCGGCGTTGTGATTCAGGATGCGGCTTTCAAGGATTTGGGCTTATCATTATGGCGTTTTTTAACGATTGATGTTGAACCCGAAGATTTGGGCAAAGCGATAGAAGGCTTAAAGGCATTTAAAATGCGCGGTATTAATTGTACATTGCCGCATAAAATTAAAGTGCTGGAATATTTAGATGAACTGTCTGAAAGCGCTGCGCTGATCGGTGCGGTCAATATGATCGTAAACACCGACGGCAAGCTATTTGGGGAAAACACCGACGGCAAAGGCTTTATGGAATCCTTAGTCGAAAACAAGGTGAACCCCAAAGATAAAAAAATCGTGATCTTAGGTGCGGGCGGCGCTGCGCGTGCGATTAGTGTTGAGCTGAGCTTAGCAGGCGCAGGGAGTATCACAATTGTAAACCGTCCCGAAGACAGGGCGATAGGCGACAGCCTCATGGCCGTCCTCAAAGACATTGCAAACGAAAGCAGCTATGTCTCATGGGAAGAAACCTATAAAGTACCCGCGGATACGGATATTTTGATCAACGCGACACCCATCGGGCTGTATCCGAACGTTGATGAAATCCCTAATGTTGACTTGGATACGATTCGGCCGGAAATGTTTGTACAGGATGTAATCCCTAATCCGGCAGTGACACCGTTTCTGCGTGCGGTAGAGGCAAAGGGCGCCCGCTGGAACACCGGAACCGGTATGCTGATCAACCAGGCGGCGATTAATATTGAAATGTGGACCGGCATGAAGCCTGATAAAGCGGTGATGCTGAAAGCGTTTGAGGAGGCTATGCGGTAAATTGGGCAAATTTGTGACAAAAGAAGCATGGCTGCCTATCATAGAAAAGCAGGAGCAATCGCTGGTTTTTGATTCGTTTGACAGCAGTATGGCACTGGATATCGGTTTAAACATTATCCGCTATGCAAAAGAGAAATACCACCTGCCGGTGGCCGTTTCAATAGAGATTGACAATGACGTTGTTTTTTCGCATTTAATGCCCGGCACCAATACGGTCAATAAAATGTGGATGGCCCGAAAGGCAAATGTGGGCAAGATAACAAAAAAGAGCACGCTTCACAGCTGTCTGGAGGTTGAGTACAAAGGCGTTAAACTGGACTGTTTAAGCAGACCGGATAACCATGTTGCGTGCGGCGGATGCTGGCCGGTAGCTGTGAAAGGGAAGATACCGTATGCATATGTGATGGTATCCGGACTCGAACATTATCTCGATCATCAGCTCATTGTTGATGCAATATCCGAATATCTCGGAGAAGAAGTTGAACCCATTTCGGTTTAATTGCATCAGCCTTTCCTGGCAATCAGGCAAGGACGGACAGATGATAAAACATTGATATGAAGCGAAGAAAAGATAACAAATATTTAGCGCACAACCGGACTGTAAGAATCATTAAAGCGGATTGGTGTTTGAACCGATGAGAACGGATTATTCATCGGCAATCAACCGCGAATATTCATATAGACAGCATGTGCGCTTTGTTATTAATAAAAGCAGCGGTAACTTTTTAAAAATACAGAAAAGATGACGGGTAAAACGTGATTACATTTATACTATTAGCAATCATTTACTTTGCGTTTATTAGTCTGGGGCTTCCGGATGCGCTTCTCGGAACGGCGTGGCCGGTTATGCATACCGAATGGGGTTTGGCGCTGGATTCGGCTGGCATTATTTCGTTTATTATTACTGGCGGGACGGTTGTATCCAGTCTGATGAGCGGGACGATCATTAAACATTTAGGGACGGGGAAAGTCACCTTTATATCGTGCTTAATGACAGGTCTGGCGCTGCTCGGATTCAGTTTCTCCCAGAGCTTTATCTGGCTGGTTTTATTGTCGATCCCGCTTGGAATAGGCGCAGGATCGGTGGACGCAGCCTTAAACAACTATGTTGCCCTTCACTTCAAGGCGCATCACATGAACTGGCTGCATTCCTTTTGGGGTGTCGGCGCAACGCTTGGGCCGATTTTAATGGCGCTGTCTTTGGACGGACCGCTCTCCTGGCGCGGCGGCTACCGTACAGTTGCATTTATACAACTTTCGTTATCCGCCATATTGTTATTCAGCCTGCCGCTGTGGGGGAAACATCAGGCGTTAGTCACACAGGGAAGCGATAACCATACGCAGGCAAAGAAAGTACAGCTGTTTAAAACAAAAGGGCTGCTTTTTGCTTTGATTACATTTTTATGTTATTGTGCTGTTGAGATATCAATAGGACTCTGGGGCGCGAGTTTTCTGGTTGCGAAAAGCCTGACGGCGGAGATCGCGGCAAAGTGGATTGCGGCGTATTATGGCAGTATAACAGCGGGACGGTTCATTTCAGGGTTTATTTCAATCAAAGTCAAGAACACGGATATGATCCGTGCCGGGATTATCGCGGCCATAGCGGGCACCATTCTGCTGTTTGTTCCTTTGGGGCAACAACTGACCGGCCTGCCGTTTGTATTTATCGGCCTTGGGCTGGCCCCCATTTTTCCATCCATGCTGCATGAAACACCGAACCGCTTCGGCAAACAGGCATCTCAGACGATTATCGGATACCAAATGGCGTCGGCATATATCGGCAGTGCGCTGCTGCCGCCAGCCATAGGATTAGCGCTGAATCGCCTGGATATGAATTTATTCCCGGCTTTGATTGCAACAGGGCTGGTGCTGGTGCTGATTGCTTCAGAACGGATTACATTGCAAACCAAAGCAAGCCGGTAAAAGTTTAAATCACCATAACGTTAAGCGTAGTTAAAGACAATCTTGTTGGTTCATAATGCGGATAAGGAGTAAAATCAAATGCAAATCAGAAAAAAATATGAATATGCACTTGTCATACCCACAAGCATTGGGGTGCGTATCACTCCCGCTGACCGGCAGCCAACGCACACCAGTAATCTTTATATGATGCAATCCACAAGCGCGGAGAGTAATGTGGGCAATGTAGCCGCCGCACTCGGCGAGCGCGTCAAACTGTTGACCACATTCGTTAAAGACAGTGAAATTGCCTACTTTATAAAGGGAGAATTGAGAAAAAGAAATATCGAGTATGAGGGCGTTGAAGTGCCGCCGGGCGGACCCTGGGGATACCGACACCAGATTAACATCGCTGACAGCGGGTATGGCCTAAGGGGCCCCCGTGTCTTAAATGACCGTGCGGGCGAAGTGGGCAAAACGTTAAGCGCAAAAGATTTTAATTTAAAGCGGATATTTGAAACAGAAGGCGCGGCAATCGTCCACATGTCAGGATTAATCGCCGCATTATCACCTGAAACCGGCCGGTTTTGTATCGAGATCGCAAAGGCGGCAAAAAAGGCGGGAACGCTGATTAGTTTTGACCTGAACTACAGGGCCTCCTTTTGGTCAAACCGCGAGCAGGAGCTGGGAAAAGTTTTTAGGGAGCTTGCAGGTTACGCGGATATTCTGATTGGGAATGAAGAGGACTTTCAGCTGGCGCTTAGTATTAAAGGGCCGGAAGAAGGCGGCAAAGGACTTTCAGAAAAAATAAATGGATTCAAAGAGATGATCAGCCGGGTCAAAGCGGTTTATCCGAATACATCGGTATTTGGTACGACTTTGCGTCAGGTAGTAAATGCCAACACACACCTCTGGGGCGCGGTCACATTATGCGAAGACCGATGGTATGTTGAAGAGCCGCGGGAGATCGGCGTCTATGACCGCATCGGCGGCGGGGACGGCTTTGTCGGCGGATTCCTGTACGGCATTCTTAAAGGCTGGGAAAGTGACAAGTGGACACAGTTCGGCTGGGCATCGGGGGCGCTTGCGGCATCGTTGAATACCGATTACGGACAGCCCATAAATGAAGACATGGTATGGGCCATATATGAAGGCAACGCGCGGGTTAAGCGATGATAAAAAAGACAGAGATGAAAAAGCATAAGTATTCAAGTGCGCAGCAGTACAGATGATTGTTTTAACGAAGCATATCTGAGCCTTTTTCAAAAGTATATAAGAAAGACAGTATAACCAAGGAGAAAAGATGGATAATAAAGAAAAGAAGTATTATGCATGCAGTCAGGCGTTGAAGGTTAAGAGCTTGGGAAACCACTGTTCTCAGGCATGTCTTTGCAGCTTAGCACCGTATGTGGATATGGAAGAAGGCGAGGCGCTGAAGGTGATGGCTGCGCTTGGCGGCGGGATGCGTCATGAACAGCTGTGCGGCGCGGTGATTGCCGCTGGTGCGGCGCTGGGTTTGGCGTTCGGCGTTGACCAGATGAAAAAGAATCAGGAGCAAAAGCAGGCTGATGAAAGATTGGGCGAATTAACCATTGAATTTGTCGATCGGTTTAAAGCGATAATCGGGACCACTATCTGCGGTGAAATGCTGCAAAATGAACTGGATTCGTTTGAGTGGGACATGCCCGATGATATTGGATTTGTCAGCAGCGATGATAACGAAAACAAGAATCAATACAATCTCAAGAAACCCATTTGCGGGAAGGCAATAACGAGCGCGACGGAAATTGCGCTGGATATTATTCTAAGAGAAAAGCAATAGCAGTCAAAGGATATTCATATTAACAATATGACGGAGGGAACACCATGAAACGCTCAAGAATCAATCAGGCCATTAAAAGATTAGAAAGCGTCGCGAAAAAGTACGGATACCAGCTTCCCCCCTTTTGTTATTTCACCCCGGAAGAATGGCAGACAAAGGGAGCCGAATACGATGAGATTCGGGATAATATGCTGGGGTGGGATATTACCGACTACGGAGAAGAGCGGTTTGATGAGCTCGGGTTCTCACTGATTACCATCAGAAACGGCAACGTGAATAATGATAAATATAAAAAAACATACGCAGAAAAAATTATTCTGTTAGAAGAAAAGCAATATTCGCCAATGCATTTTCACTGGAGCAAGATGGAAGACATCATCAACCGCGGCGGCGGGAATCTGCTTATTCAGGTTTATAACACAAATAAAGATGAACAGTTTGATACAACCGATGTGACGATATATTCTGACGGGCGCGAGTATGTGGTTCCAGCAGGAACGAAAATCAAGCTGACACCGGGAGAAAGCATCACGATTTACCCAAATCTATACCATGATTTTAGCGTAGAAAAAGGTACCGGGGTTGTATTGATCGGGGAAGTGTCAATGTGCAATGATGACACAAGTGATAACCGCTTCTATGAAGAACTGGGCCGTTTCCCCAAAATAGAGGAAGATGAGCCCCCGTATCGGTTGTTATGCGGCGAATACCCGAAAGCGGAGAAAGAATAAGAATATTGGCATCTTTTTATTGTTAGGATTTATCATAGATTGAAAGGGAGAACGTTATGAAAGTCGGCATTCTTGGCTGCGGTTCAATTGCGAGAAAACGCCATGCTGTAGAGTTTAAAAACAACCCCAATACGGAGATAAAAGGTTTTTACAGCCAGACCGGTTCACGTGCGGCGGATATGGTCAGGGATTTTGGCGGCAAAATATATCAAAGCGAACAGGAGATGTTCGACGATCCTGAAATTGATGCGGTGAGTGTGTGTACAGCCAACGCATATCATGCGGATTTAACCATCCGTGCATTGAAAGCCGGAAAGCATGTTTTATGTGAAAAGCCGATGGCAACGACTATAGCTGACTGTGAAGCGATGCTGGAAGCATCGAAAGTAACGGGAAAGCGCCTGATGATTGCCCAAAACCAACGGCTGACGCCTGTGCATACGAAAGCTAAGCAGATACTGGACTCCGGTGAGCTAGGGCGGATAATTGGATTTTCATGCATATACGGGCATAAAGGCCCTGAGACCTGGAGCGCTTCAAAAAGCAATGACACATGGTTCTTTAAAAAGAGCGCGGCAGCCTTTGGGTCGATGGGAGATCTCGGGATTCATAAAATTGACATACTGCGTTATCTGATTGGCGGAGAGAGCGTACAGGTTTACGCAGATTTAAAAACATTGGATAAAAAGTTTCCGGACGGAACACCGATTGAAGTGGATGACAATTCAGTGCAGGTACTGTCGTTTGATAACGGCGCATTCGGTACGCTCACCACAAGCTGGACCTATTACGGCGAGGATACGAATGCCACCGTCTTCTATTGTGAAAAAGGCATCATGAAAATCTATGTTAATCCGGATTATCCATTGGATGTGGTTTATATTGACGGCAGCAAGGCCCATTTCGAAATGAATGCTATGCAGTCAAATGATGATAATGTACAATTAAACTCCGGGGTGATTGATACATTTGTGGACGGGATTTTGAAAAACAAGCCCGCCATATTGGATGTACAAGAGGTGATTGGTTCGATGCGTGTTGTCTTTGCTTGCCTTGAATCAAACGCCGCCGGAAAGACAATTCAGGTTTCCCAATAATCGACATAGATAATGCATGGATCAGCGTTTATGTGACTTTGCATCAGCGCGAACATTATCGGCAAAGCCGCATGCGCTTTTTGCGCTGGGATTGCGTATGGTTTCCGTTATAAAACGAAAAGTTGTATTTGCGGCGATTTGAAGGAATGGCAAATCTCCATGACAGATGCTATAATATTGTTAAACACCTTCACAGATCTTAAAAAATACGCTTCAACACATAAAGAGAATATCCTGAAAGGCATACCAATAGATATGTACTTTCAGCTATGTAGTGATTATCTAAACAGCCACTACAAACAATTTTTTATTTAGGAGAATATATATCATGAAAGTTGGATTGTTAACGAGTGGCGGGGACTGTCAGGGACTGAATGCAGTATTGCGGGGTGTCGCGAAATCGCTTTTTGCCTGTATACCGGACCTTGAACTGTATGGCATTTTTGACGGTTACAGGGGGTTGATTGACGGGGAATGGCGCAAAATGGAGATTTGGGAGTTCTCCGGAATTCTGCGCCAAGGCGGAACGATTCTGGGGACATCGCGCCAGCCGTTCAAAGAGATGCAAACCATGAACGAAAACAACACCAATAAACTAGAGATGATGCTTTCTAATTATAAAAAGCACGGATTTGATGCACTCGTGATTATCGGCGGGAACGGAACCCATAAATCGGCACACCTGCTGAGCCAAAACGGCGTCAATGTGGTCACTATTCCAAAGACGATTGATAATGATGTGTATGGCACCGATCTGACGTTTGGATTTGACAGTGCCTTGGAAAAAGCGACTCAGGTGATTGATGCAATCCACACAACGGCAGCATCCCACGGGCGGGTTTTTGTTATAGAGCTGATGGGCCACAAGGTCGGTTGGATCACACTGTGCGCGGGGATAGCGGGAGGTGCGGACGTTATTTTAATTCCGGAAATCCCTTATGACCTTGAACATGTGCTGCAAGCCATAGAAGACCGCAACAGCCAGGGAAAACATTTTTCGATTATCGCGATTGCCGAAGGCGCTGTGACAAAGGACGAAGAAGTGCTGGATAAAGATGAGCAGAAATGCAGCTTATCTGCCGGCTATAAGCTGGCGGAAGTGCTGTCGGACAGGCTTGAACAGGACGTTCGTGCGATCGTGCCCGGTCATTTTCAAAGAGGGGGAGACCCGACGCCGACGGACCGCCTGTTGTGCTCCAGATTCGGTGCGATGGCAGGCCAGCTTGTCAGCAAGAAAAAGTTTGGCAATATGGTTGCGCTGAAAGGAACGGATATTGTCTCAATACCGTTAAGCAAGGTCGCCGGAAAGCTGAAGTACGTTCCAGAGGATTCACAGGTATTACAGCAGGCCAAATCATTGGGAATTTCTATGGGTGTATAGGATAGCAGAACTTTGGATTGTCCGGGTATTCCAGCCTTAAACCAGGATAAGTTCAGGACAGGAATCAATAGTACATCTCTCGTCTGTTTATATATTAGAAAAAATTTGAATTGAGCTATAATAAAAAGTCCGCGTAAGCGGACTTAATTTTATTTCAAACTTTTTTTATAACACCTTCTGCGTTTATGCTGAACAGGCTCAAACGCGGTCCAGAGCTGCTGGACTTTATTGTTGGTTTCAAGTTCCGGTCCGGTTTCCGCAAACTTAATACCGTTCTTCACAGCCGATTCACAGATATTTGCGATCAAAGGCGCGACGATACCCGAAGACTGGAAGTCAGGGTGAACGGCGACTAAATACAGCACCAGACGGTCGCCCCGTGATTTTGCACGCAGGATAGGGATAAACCCAAACGGGAATAAGCGTCCGCCGGTCTTTTTAAACACACCTGCAAGCCATGGCGCGGCCAGGCCGAAAGCCATCAGCTTTCCGTTTTTATCAACGATAAATTTGGCATAATCGGGATTCAGCAGCATCATAAAACTGTTGAGATATTCATTGGCCTGTCTGTCGCTGAGCGGTACAAAGCCAAAAAGCTCCTGATAACACGTATTTAATAAATCGAATATCTGTGCGATATACGGCTTTAAGTCTTTGATTTTATTAAATTTCAGCAATTCCAGATTGGTTCGCTTTAATGCAATATCCGAGATCCGTTTCACGCGCTGGAAGGCCTTACTTTCAAGATCCGGCATTTTGATTTTGTATTCGATCCAATCCACTTCTTTGGTATAACCATAATGCTCCAGATGCTTGGGATAGTACTCGGGATTGTTATAGGTGATGCTGAGCGGAACTTCGCCGAAGCCCTCGATTTGCATCCCTTCTTTATCCAAATCAGAAAATCCGTGCGGCCCGGATACGTTTTCCATGCCTTTTTCCTTGGCATAGTCCTCAACCGCTTTCAGCAGTGCGCCGGAAACTTCATAATCGTCGATAAACTCGATTCTTGAGAACCGTACATTCTTGATGCCGTAGCGCTCATTTTCCGCTTTTACCAGAATCGCAAGCACCCGGCCCACGATTTCGCTATCACGATATGCCAAAAAGAATTTTGCCTCGCAGTAATCAAACGCGCCGTTTGTCTTGGGCTGATACATGTTCAGCTCGTCCATTTTTAAATCCGGCACATAGTAGGGTTTTCCGGCATGCAGTTTGTCCGGAAAATCTCTGAACTGTTTCAGCATGCGTTTGCCGACTGCTTCTTTGATTATTACCATAGTGTTCTCCTTATAAAAAAACGATAAGTTCATTGCATATTATTATATAACCATGTGTGGTGTGTTTTCAATGGCGGCGTTAGGTTTTATTCTCTGTATCCAAACATATAAAAAGGCAATGAATGAATGGTAGTGAGGGAAATCCCGGTGCCGGCTGAACCCCTAATATAAATGAAAACTTTCATATATCGCGTTTAGCGATTATAATAAAAAAGGAAAATACTGAAGGAAACGCGTAAATATATAGTCCATCATCTTTATTTGTGGGTTCGGATATTTTTTAATCAAAATGATAATGTGTTTAATAATCCTTCGTGGAGACAAGGAGAATATAGAATGGCCAAATATCTTTTAGCATTGGATCAGGGAACGACGAGTTCGCGGGCGATCCTGTTTGATGAATCGCAGAATATAGTGGACACGGCGCAGAAGGAGTTTACGCAGATTTATCCGAAAGAAGGCTGGGTGGAACACAACCCGATGGAAATCTATTCATCCCAGTATGCCGTGATGATGGAAGTCGTCACAAAAAGCGGAATTGAAATTGATGATATCGCCGCAATCGGGATTGCAAACCAGCGGGAGACGACCATACTTTGGGATAAAGCGACCGGACGCCCGATTTATAATGCGATCGTCTGGCAGTGCCGCAGGACAGCGGGGATTACAGATGAACTAAAAGCGGCGGGGTTTGAGGAGTATATCCGGGAAGCGACCGGCCTTGTCGCGGACGCGTATTTTTCCGGAACAAAGATCAAATGGATATTGGACCATGTTGACGGCGCACGCGAGCGCGCAGCGCGGGGAGAGATCCTGTTTGGTACGGTGGACACCTGGCTGATATGGAAGCTGACCAACGGGGAAAAACATATCACAGATTATACGAATGCCTCCCGGACACTGATCTATAACATCAAGACGCTTGACTGGGACGACAAACTGCTAAGCGCGCTGGATATTCCGCGGGCAATGCTGCCAACCGTATGCAGCAGCAGCGAGGTATACGGGCACGCGGTTTTACAGGGTAAGAGCATACCGATCGCGGGTATTGCGGGCGACCAGCAGGCGGCGCTTTTTGGACAGGCTTGTTTTTTGCGCGGCGAAGCCAAGAACACATATGGAACCGGATGTTTTCTTTTAATGAATACCGGAGAAACGCCGGTGGACAGCCAGAACGGGCTGGTGACCACGATTGCCATCGGCATCAACGGAAGGGTTGAATATGCGCTGGAAGGCAGCGTCTTCGTGGGCGGTGCGGTGATTCAGTGGCTGAGGGATGAGATGCGATTCATTGCCGAAAGCCGTGATGCGGAGTATTATGCACAAAAAGTAGATGACACGGGCGGTGTTTATCTGGTGCCGGCGTTTACCGGCCTCGGGGCGCCGTATTGGGATATGTACGCGCGAGGCTGTATGATTGGGATTACCCGCGGTACGCGGCGCGAGCATATTATCCGTGCCGCACAGGAATCAATCGCGTACCAGAGCCTTGAGTTGGTTGAGGCGATGGAAAAGGACAGCGGACTGGCTATTACCGAGTTGAATGCAGACGGCGGTGCAAGCCGGGATGCGTTCCTGATGCAGTTCCAGGCGGATATTTTAAACAGGCAGGTTAACCGTCCGAAGATAAAGGAAACAACAGCTCTTGGCGTTGCTTATCTTGCGGGCTTAGCAACAGGCGTTTGGAAGGACCGTGAGGAAATCCGGAAGATGCGCAGCTGTGAAGCCAGCTTCTCACCGAACATGGATCAGGCAAAACGCGAGAAGTTGTTAAAAGGCTGGCGCAAGGCCGTCAGCCGCAGTCTGGATTGGGAAGAGAACTAAAGCATGAGCTGCGGACGCTTTGATCAAAGGCGTCCGTTTATTTTTTAAAAATACTATGTAATTTATTGTGCGTCACTTATGAAAAATATCTATTTATATCGTAAAAATACATAATGTAAAATCATAGTGCTGTATGATATTCTATATATAGGTAATAATAAAGACAGGTGATCATAATGAAGAAAAGTGGTTGGATAATACTGAGTTTACTTATTGTGCTGCTTTTTTCAGGCTGCGCAAAAACGGAAAGTGCGGAAAACCCCGGCTTTGTTATGGGTTTTTCTCAGTTGGGAAGTGAGAGCGGGTGGCGTCTTGGGAATACGCGATCCATTCAGGAAGCTGCGGAAGCCGCGGGCATTGATCTGATTTTCTTGAATGCAGAACAAAAGTATGAAAATCAAATCAGCCATATCAGAAGATTTATTGCAAATCAGGTTGATATCATTGTTTTTGCACCTATTTATAATGTGGGCTGGGATAATGTCCTGCAGGAGGCATATGATGCCGGGATACCCGTCGTTATTATTGACAGAGGCATTATACTTGAGAATGATGATCTGTATACGGCCTTTATCGGATCTGACTTTGAAAAGGAAGGCGAACGCGCCGCTGATTTTCTATTGGAGTACTATAAGGGAACCACTGATGATATAAAAGTAATAGAGTTAAGAGGCACCGAAAACTCAACGCCTGCGCTCGGCAGGGCGGAAGGTTTCAGAAAGGTTATAGAAGTAAAAGAAAATATACAAATCGTTGGGAGCTTTGACGGCGATTTTATGAAGTCGCGCGGCAAAGAAATTATGGCGAATATTCTGGACGCTGGGACCGAGTTTGATGTGATTTATTCCCACAATGACATGATGACATACGGTGTTATTGAAACGCTGGAAAGCAAAGGGATAAGACCCGGAGTGGATGTGGTCATCATCACGGTAGACGGCGAACAGAAAATGATTGAGCTGCTTGAACAGGGAAAGGTGAACTGTGTGGTTGAGTGTACGCCTTTGCTTGGAGAAAAAGTAATGGAGATTTGTACCGGCATTGTAAACGGTGAAACCGTCCCGAAAGAAATTTATTCGGATGAAACCGTGTTTACGATGTGGGATGATTTATCTGAATTACCGCCAAGGGGTTACTAAAAAATGAAGCTGGTAAAAAACTCAATAGAGCGATCGATTCATCAGTTCTTTATCATTGTGATGCTCTTCTCGGTGCTGTGCATTTCCATCAGCATGTCCATATCATACTTTTTTACCTTTAAATATAACCGTATGATTACGAATTTCGAATATAACAATGACCTTAGAGATACGGTTGAGAATGACATCAGCAACGAAACCTGGAAGATAGTCAACGGGATGATTAACTTTGAGGATGGAAAACAAATTGAGTATTTAAACGAGATTTACAGCGGTATCGCGTACTTAGAGGAAAACTCGATTATTGAAGATAAAACGAAACTTGAATTGGCAAAGCGAACGACAAAAACATTGGAAGGCTATATTGAGAAACTGAAAGAGCAGACCAGCCAGGGCGCTAAGGTGGATGAGACGGTTGAAACAAATGAAGAAATCCGAAGCGTCTCTCTGGTTGTGAGCGAAATGCTGGGCGAATTCAATAATGAAGAGATAACGGCCGTTGCCAAACTGAATGAAACGATTCAGATTATCCAGAATGTATTATTAATTGTTATTCTGTTAATGGTTGTCGTGTTTATACGCGCCATGAGCAGGACGAAGATGAAGCTGGTATCAGACATCAAAGAACCGATAAAGCAGCTGGAGGACATGGCGGGCAAGATTGCAAAAGGGGATTTCAATATTCGGGTTGAGCATGGGAAAATTGAAGAACTGGAGTCCTTAACGCAAAGCCTGAACATTATGTCAGGGAAAATCGAACGCCTGATTGAGGAAAACAACCGTGAGCAGCAGAACTTAAAAAAAGCTGAGCTCAGCCTGCTGCAGGCGCAGATCAAGCCTCACTTTTTATATAATACGTATGATACGATTATCTGGCTGGCAGAAGAAAAGAGAAACAGCGATGTCATTGATGTCGTGGATGCGCTGTCCACATTCTATAGAATTTCATTAAGCAAAGGGAATGAATGGATCACGATAGAGAATGAGGTTAAGCATGTAGAAAGCTATCTGCGTATACAGCGGTACCGTTACGGAAATATACTTGATTATGATATTGAAATCGATAGTGCAATCAGCAATATATTTATTTTGAAATTGCTATTGCAGCCGCTTGTGGAAAATGCGATTTATCACGGGATAAAGCAGGTCAGGGGTAAAGGGAAAATCAGCATCAAAGGCATTAAGAAAGGCCATAAAGTAGAAATAAGCGTATCAGATACCGGAAAAGGGATTGATGAGGAAACCTTAAAAAAACTAAAACGGTGTCTGTATAATAACAAAAGTTACCCGACGATGGATGGCGCCGGATACGGGCTCAGCAGCGTCTATAAGCGCATAAGGCTTTTTTATGGAAAGAATGGAAGGCTGACGATTAACAGCAAAAAGAATAAGGGAACCACGATAACGCTGATACTTGGAATGGATACGAAGGCGGACGCATAATGTATAAAGTATTTATAGTTGACGACGAATACCGCATAAAAGAGCGGCTGCAGAATCTGACAGATTGGGCAAGCACCCCATTTGTTTTCTGCGGCGAAGCTTCTGACGGCGAAATGGCGTTAAGCCAAATTAACGAGTTGAAACCCGACATTGTGATTACTGATATTCAGATGCCTTTTATGGATGGCCTAGAGCTTTCCTCGATTCTGAGGTCTACCATGCCGTGGATACAGATCATTATTATCAGCGGCTATGACGAGTTTGAATACGCAAAAAATGCGCTGAAAATTGGGGTTACCGACTATTTATTAAAACCGATTAAGTTTGAAGAATTAAACCGGGTTCTTGAAAAAGCAATTAAAAAGATTAACGACGAAAAAGAGAAGAGCAGGAAACTGCTTCAGATGGAAGACCGCCTCAACAGCATTAAATCGTTGCAGAAGGACTTTTTGTTCGAGTCGCTGATCAGCGGGAAGTTTGACAAAAGGGAAATAATTGAGCAGTACAGGGAATATGGCATTGATCTGATTAGTAAATACTACATCGTGATTGATGTGAAAATCAACTGTAAAACAGGCATAGACAATATTGAGGTAAAAACGTTTTGTAAGGTTGCTTTAGAAAAAATCGCAAATATCCTTTTATACTATAAAACGCCGGACAGAATGATTGTCGTGCTCAGAAGCAATGATGAGCAGGAATTAATCGAACAGGCCTTTTTGCTCTCCGGCACGATCAGGCATAGTATTAATGAAATTGAGCAGCACAAAACGATCATTGGAATCGGGAATGCGGTCAGCCGCTTAAGCGATATCAGCAGATCTTATATGGATGCAAATAAGGCTAGAAGCTTTATTAACGATATGAATTTGGATCAGATATTATATATCAAAGACGTAGAAAAAATGTTATCTGATAAGGCTTATTATACAGAGAAGAACCGGCTTGATGTGTTGTCCCGCTTAGAAGCCGAAGAAGTAGACGGGTTCTTGTTCGACATGTTTGATGATGACAAATATGAAGAAAGAATGCACCGGTACCATACAATTTGTAACATTGTCTTTCAGTGCAACCACATTGTATCCAGCCTAGGCGGCGACGCAAAAGATATCCTGCAGGATATTTCAGAGGAAGACATCGTAAACATGGTTGGCCTTGAACGGGACAACCTGGTTCAGGATTTAAAAAGAATCATAATCAAAACCATCGAATACCGAAAAGAAAGCAGTGTGTCAAAATATTCCGAGGTAATATGGCGCGCCAAAAACTATATTTTCGATCATTATTCAAATTCGGGGCTTTCTCTAAATGAGGTTGCCAAACATGTGTGCCTATCACCAAACCATTTCAGTATGGTGTTTTCAAACGAAACGCAAACAACATTTATCGAGTTTTTAACCAAAACACGCATCGAAAACGCCAAGAAACTGCTCTTAGATACGGACTTAAAGCTTTCAATCATTGCCAATCACGTTGGATATAATGAACCACAATATTTTAGTTATATTTTTAAGAAATATACGAAGCAAACGCCAAGCGGGTTTAGAGAAACCAAAAGCTTATAGTTTTCTACGATAAAAAATCATACAAATAATCAAAACAGATGCTGAAGCATCTGTTTTTTTTTGCTGTAATGCTAAAACTGGGACAATCATAAGAAATCGAAAACGATTGTAAGAAATTATATGATTTTAAAGAAAAGGCTATAAATTAATATCCAATATATTTCTATTATATTCCATTATTTTTGATGCTAGAATAACCACAGATTAACAAGGCCTTTTAGCGGTGCTAAGCAGTCACGATATAAAAACATATTAACTTTGAATGAAGGCGCACTACAGCGCGCCGTACAAATCAGATATTACATCCGCATAATCATTAAAACTGTCGCTAGAAATTTTTATAAGAGTTTTCAGTTTGGGCGTGAGTCCCAAATATATTAAGGAGGAAATATATGAAGAATCTAAAGAGTGCATGGGTACTGGTTCTGGTAATTGCGTTGCTGCTGTCTTTTGCAGCATGTGCAACTTCTGCTCCGGCTACCACAGAAGAGGCTGCAACCGAAGCTGTTGCTGAAGAGCCTGCGGCTGCTGCCGATGAGATGATCAAGGTTGGGATTGTCAACAACCCGCCGTCCGAATCCGGCTATCGTGCTGCGAATGTAGCAGACTTTGAAAAAGTCTTCACAGAAGCAAACGGATATGAGGTTTCAACCTTCTACAGCCTGAAGAATGACGAACAGCTGAATGCTGCCGGCCAGTTTATCACCGACGGTGTGGACTATCTTCTGATCTCGGCTGCTGCTACCGACGGATGGGATTCTGTCCTGACGAATGCGCAGGAAGCCGGTATCAAAGTGTTCCTCTTTGACCGCATGCTGAACGCTGATGAAAGCCTGTATGAAGCTGCTGTCGTTTCCGACATGGCTCAGGAAGGTATTACAGCTGTAGAATGGCTGAAAGCACAGAATCTTGACGAGTATAACGTTATCCATATACAGGGCGTTTTAGACTGTGATGCTCAGAGAGGCCGTACTGCCGCGCTGGATGCTGAATTTGACGCAGGAACCATGACCAAAGTTGTACAGCAGACCGCTAACTGGGATGAAGCCGAAGCAAAGAAAATTGTTGAAACAGTGATCAATGCCGGCGAATCATTCAACGTTATTTACGCTGAAAATGACGGTATGGCTAAGGGCGCTGTTGTAGCACTTGATGAAAACGGCATTACCCACGGCGTAGACGGAGACGTTATCGTAATGGGCTTTGACTGCAATAAGTGGGCATTAAGAGAACTGCTGGCAGGCAATTGGAACTATGACGGCCAGTGCAGCCCGTTCCAGGCGACTGTAATCGACGGTATGATCAAACAGCTTGAAGCCGGCGAAACCCTTGCTCAGAAGAAAGTGATTTCTGAAGAAAAAGGATTCGATGCAGCAACGATCACACAAGACGATATTGATACTTACGGACTTGGAGAATAATAGTTGCTTTTTCTCTCCTAAAAACAACTACTAGGTATCAAAAATATGCGGCGCGGTGTGTGTGGGTAGTTTCCGAACACCCGCACCGCATTTTATCAACTGTAAAGTATAAAGGATGGTTTATTACCAATGAAGAACGAAATTGTTTTATCCATGCGGGGGATTTGCAAAACATTCCCGGGTGTACGTGCTTTACAAAATGTGGATTTTACGCTTTATAAAGGTGAAATTCACGCCTTGATGGGTGAGAACGGCGCCGGAAAGTCAACGTTAATCAAAGTATTAACAGGCGTATACCCGAAAGATTCCGGAAAAATACATTTAGCAGGTATTGATAAGGAGATTACGATCAAATCCCCGCAGGAAGCACAGCATTTAGGTATCAGTACCGTTTACCAGGAGATAACCCTTTGTCCCAACCTGACAGTAGCAGAAAACATGTTCATCGGGAGGGGCAATTATAGTTTTATAAATTGGCGCGCCAGAGAAAAAAAGACAACTGAGATTTTGAAAAAACTTAAGATTCCGGCACGGGCCACCCAGCAGCTTGGGACTTGCTCGCTGGCGGTACAGCAAATGGTTGCCGTTGCCCGCGCCGTGGACATGGAATGTAAAGTCCTGATTTTAGATGAACCGACATCATCGCTGGATGAGCACGAAGTTGCGCTGCTCTTCTCGCTGATGCGGGACCTTAAGGCCCGCGGTGTTGGTATCATTTTTATCACGCATTTTTTAGAGCAAGTATATGAGGTATGCGACAGGATAACGGTTTTGCGTAACGGTGAACTGATCGGCGCATATGAAATCAAGGATTTGCCGCGTATACAGCTTATTTCAAAGATGATGGGCAAAGAGCTCGACGATATTTCCGAATTGGAGAACCGTCAAACAGCACAGGGTCAGACGGACGCACCGCTTGTTTATGAAGCCTTTGGCATTTCGAGCGCAGAGGGCACAAAGCCCTTTGATTTCGAGATACGCAAAGGGGAAGTCAATGGATTTACCGGACTGCTGGGATCCGGACGCAGTGAAAGCGTACGCACAATTTTCGGAGCCGACAGGGTCACCGGCGGCAAGGTAAAGATAAACGGTAAAAAAACGAAAATATCCAAACCCAAAGATGCGATGAAGCACGGAATCGGCTATCTGCCCGAAGACCGAAAGGTGGACGGCATTATTGAGGATTTATCAGTCCGTGAAAACATTGTGCTTGCACTTCAAGTCTTAAAGGGTTTTTTCAGGCCGTTTTCAAGAGCCGAGGCGGAAGCGTTCGCGGACGAATATATTAAATTATTAGGGATTAAGACCGCTTCAAAAGATACGCCCATAAGGTCGCTCTCGGGCGGCAACCAGCAAAAAGTCATTCTTGCCCGTTGGCTGCTGACACACCCGCAGTATCTGATCTTAGATGAACCGACCAGAGGTATTGACGTCGGTACAAAAGTTGAAATACAAAAACTGGTGCTTAAACTTGCTGAAGAAGGCATGAGTATCACCTTTATTTCATCGGAAATTGAGGAGATGCTGCGTACCTGTTCGCGCCTCATCGTAATGAGAGACCGGAATATCGTGGGCGAATTGACGGGTGAAGAAATGACGCAGGCGAAGATTATGCATACGATAGCGGGGGAGGTTACCCAAAATGGTTAAGGCATTAAAGAAACTATCAAAATCACAGTTAATGGTCCCGCTGATTGCGCTTTTATTAGTCATCGTCTTTAATTTAATCAGAGATATCGGATTCTTCTCAATCAACATCACAACCAATAATGCAGGAGACACCGTATTGTCGGGGAATATCATTAGTATTCTGAATGGCGCATCCGAACTCGCGATTCTGGCAATCGGCATGACGATGGTCACTTCCGCTTCAAAAGGACAGGATATCAGCGTGGGAGCCGCTGCCGCAATAGCGGGCAGTGTTTTTGTCCGTGTGCTTCGTGCAAATGAAATAACCATGCCGATCATCCTTGTTGCCTTCCTGACAGCCTGTGTTGTGGCCATTCTCTTCGGCGCATTTAATGGTACACTGGTCGCGATATTCAACATCCAGCCGATGATTGCGTCACTCATTCTGTTTACCGCCGGCCGCCCGATTGCGTATTGGATAAACGGCGGCGCTACGCCAACTGTCGAAAGCCCGCTCCTGGGCAATATCGGAAGCTTCATACCGGGCGTGCCCATTCCAAGCCCCATTCTTATTGTCATCGTATTTGGGGTATTGGTCTCGCTTGTCTTAAGATTCACCAACCTTGGTCTTTATACCCAGGCGGTCGGGATCAACGAAAGGTCCGCCCGTTTAAACGGCATTAATCCGGTCTGGATGAAGCTGTTATCATTTATGATTTTGGGCATATGCGTGGCGATTGCGGGGTCAATCAATGTCTGCAGAATCGGACTGATCAATCATGAGACGATTCTGATCGATATTGAAATGGATGCGATTTTAGCGGTTGCTATCGGCGGGAATGCCCTCAGCGGCGGGAAATTCAAATTGGCGGGCTCGGTGCTTGGGGCATACATCATTCAGGCGCTGACGATTACATTGTACGCAATGAAAGTATCGTCAACGGCGGTAAAAGCCTATAAAGCGATTGTTATTATCGCGATTGTTGTGATGGGTTCGCCGGTTGTACAAAAATACGCCGCTCAGCTGCGCGACAAGCTGTTTAAAAAATCGACGAAATTAACGGAGAATATTTAAAATGACAAGTAAAAGAGATAAAAATTCATTGGCCGGAATACCCAAAAGACACAGGGAACCTATTTCCAGCACTAATTTGCTCCTGGCAATCACGATCTGCACTTTTGTTGGGATGTACTTACTTGCCATGCTTGTTTGGGAAGGCGGGTTCCTGAACCCTCAGCAGTTCTTTGATATTTTTAATAACAATGCGTATTTGATTATCATCTCCTGCGGCCTGACGGTCGTTATGATTGCGGCCGGCATCGATATTTCTGTCGGCGGAATGGTCGCGCTTGTAACGATGACCTGTGTTGTCTATCTGGACGATTATTGTGGCAGCGTCATCGGTTCGATGGGCGTGGCATTAGGCATTGGTTTAATAATGGGACTGATTCAGGGGACACTGATTTCATATCTGGAGATACAGCCCTTTATTGTCACCTTAGCGGGTATGTTCTTTACCAAAGGCATGACAACAATCGTCAGTAATGCGCCGCGTACAGCGGCACATGAAGGTTTTCTTGCACTTAAGCAGTTTCGTATTGTGACACAGAATATCGGCTCTTACGGGAAAGCCGGGAATTTTATTCCGGCAAAAATCGAGCCGGGGGTCATCATCGCGTTAGCTGTTGTGCTGGCGATATGGGTCATACTGAAATGGTCGCGGTTCGGGCGCAATCTTTATGCGATAGGCGGGAACGGACAGAGCGCATTAATGCTCGGCATCAACATTAAGCGCACAAGATTCTTTTCCTATCTGCTGAGCGGAGTGCTATCCGGAATCGGCGGCTATGTTTACCTGCTGCATACCGGGGCAGGGAATGCATCCAATGCGACAGCCGCAGAAATGCAGGCGATTGCCTCGTCCATTATCGGCGGCACGCTGTTAACCGGCGGCGTAGGAAATGTTATCGGTACGCTTTTCGGTGCGCTTTCATTAAAAACGATCAACAATATTGTGATTGCGTCGGGTCTCAGAGAACCGTACTGGCAGAGTATTACGACGGGGCTGATGCTGTGCTTCTTTATTCTGATTCAAAGTGTGATTTTAGCGATACGCGAGAAAGGCGGATTTAAGAAAATTCTTCCCCGCCAGCTTATGGCAAAAGATAAAACGCTGGCCGAAAAAGGCGGGCAAAAATAATCCGGTATAAAGAACTAGTGAATATAAGATACTGACCGAGGCGCTTCGCATTAGCAATATTTGTGAAGCGCTTCTTGTGGCTTATATTTCCTGCCAAAGGGCGCAATAAAGCACCCCGAATATATAATCTTCATACATTGATGAATATCAATTGTGCAGTTGACTTTATACATTGATGAATATCAATTGTGCAGTTGACTTTGCCGGACAGGCATGCTATAATCCACTAAATAATCTGGAAGCGGATTATTGATAGAGAAGAGATGAGATGAGCAGAGAAAAGAAGAGGCGCTTCAGGCTTTGTTTGGCTGAGGAAGCAGAGTTATTATTGTATTATGTAACCTCTTTTTGTTCTGCACAGGAGAGGTTTTTATTATGCCAAAAAAGTTAGTCCTTTTGACGAAAACCGTCATTGCGGATACCGAAACACCAATTTCCGTGTTTTCGAAACTCAAAAAATCGGGCGCGCGTTTTCTGCTGGAAAGCGCTGAACGCGGTGAGCAGTTCGGCCGTTATTCGATTATTATGCTTGATGCGCAGGGCGAATTAACCATTAAAGACAAGGTGGTTAGCGCCGGCGGAGAGCTTGCTGATATTGTCCGGAGCAGTAATCCATTTCTCGCGGTCAAAGAAATCCTTTCTTATTATGAAGTAGAAAACCCGCCGGAAGGCTTTCCGCTGGCCGGATGCATCGCGGGTTACTTTTCCTATGATTGTATCCGCTATATTGAAAAAATAGAAAACATACCCGAAGACGATCTGGACTTCCCGGATCTGCATGTCTATTTATTTAAAAAAGTATTGATCTACGATCACCTGAAACATGCATTATCCTATGTACAGCTTATCGAGAAAGAAACCGCAACAGAAAACGAAAAGCAGGTAAAGCTGGCAGAAATGGATGCGTTATTAAAGACTGTTTTAGAAAGCGCTGTGCCGGTCTCGGCGCCTGAGGCAGTCAGCGCGTTTGAGACATACAGCAATATGGCGAAATCAGATTATATAGCAGGTGTTGAAAAGATCAAGCATCATATCAAAGAAGGCGATATCTTTCAATGCGTACTGTCGCGGAGGCGGACATATACGCCTGCGCCGGATCCATACGAAATTTACCGCAAGCTGCGTTCCTTAAATCCATCCCCGTATATGTATTATCTTGACTTCGAAAATTATAAAATCGTCGGCTCGTCGCCGGAGTGCTTAACGCGTGTGAACAAAGGCACGGTTGAGACCTTCCCGATTGCAGGCACGCGTCCGCGCGGAAAAAGCGATGCGGAAGACAAGGTTCTGGCCAAAGAGCTTCTGGAAGACGAAAAAGAGCGTGCGGAGCATGCGATGCTGGTAGACCTCGGCAGAAACGACATCGGCGGCATATCTGAATTCGGCACCGTAAACGTGCACGACTATATGCATGTAGAGTATTTCTCGCATGTGATGCACCTTGTGACGCGAGTGAGCGGAAAATTGAAAAAGGGCCTCGATGGCATGGATGCACTGATGCATTGCTTGCCGGCGGGTACGGTATCGGGCGCACCGAAGATTCGTGCGATGGAAATCATCGATGATATCGAGCCTACCAGACGCGGACCGTATGCGGGAGCAGTGGGATATATTGATTTTTGCGGCAATATGGATATGTGTATCACCATCCGGACATTGATGTTTAAAGACGGGTGTGTTCATGCACAGGCCGGTGCTGGAATCGTGCATGATTCCGTGCCGGAAAAGGAATATGAAGAAACGGAAAGCAAACTCCGGGCACTGGTTAAAGCTCTTGGCACGGATGAGATTCCGGTGAAGGAGGCGGCGGATTCATGATTTTAATTATTGATAACTATGATTCTTTTACCTATAACCTGTACCAGTATCTCGGAACGATTGAACCCGACATTAAAGTCGTCAGAAATGATGAATTAACCGTTGAAGACATTAAAGCGATGGCGCCTGACCATATCGTTTTATCGCCGGGGCCGGGGCGACCGGAAGACGCAGGCATCTGCGTTGATGTCGTTAAACAGCTGTCGGGTACGATTCCTATTTTAGGGATATGCCTTGGGCATCAGGCCATCGCGCTGGCATTGGGCGCTGAGGTGGATTATGCACCGGAGATTCTGCATGGGAAAGTATCTTTGGTGAAAAACACCAAACAATCCATACTGAAAAACTCGCCGGAAACCTTTGAAGCCGGGCGGTATCATTCGCTTTGTGTGCCAGAGGGATCGCTCCCGGTTTATTTGGAATCAATTGCTGAAACCGAAGACGGCATTGTGATGGCAATTGCGCATAAAACACATTCGACTTTTGGACTGCAGTTTCATCCCGAATCGATTTTAACGAGCGAGGGCATGGCAATATTGAAGTGCTTTTTAGAAATCAAAAGCGATTCGATGAAAGCATTATTAGAGCAACTCGTTGCCGGAGAAGACCTGACCGAGAATCAGGCATACCGCATGATGAGCCATATCATGAGCGGCGATTTTACACCGGTTCAGATTTCCGGATTATTGGTTGCCCTTAAAATCAAGGGTGAAACAGTGGACGAGATTACCGGATGCGCGAAAGCGATGCGTGAGAAAGCTTCGGAAGTATCGCTGGAAGGCGAGGAGCTGCTGGATACATGCGGGACAGGCGGTGACGGCGGAAAAACCTTCAACGTTTCAACAGCGGCAGGAATTGTTGCGGCCGCGGCGGGTGTTAAAGTAGCGAAGCACGGCAATCGTTCGGTTTCCAGCAAGTGCGGAAGTGCGGATATCCTGGAAGCGCTGGGCGTAGAAGTGGGGCTGCCGCCGGAAGGTGTTAAGGCATCTATTCAAGCCACAGGAATCGGATTTATGTTTGCGCCGGTGTTTCATCAGGCGATGAAATATGCGATCACACCCCGGAAGGAGCTGGGAATCCGAACGATATTCAATGTATTGGGGCCGCTGACCAATCCGGCAAAAGCCAGCTTTCAAATCGTCGGCGTTTATGATGAATCCCTGCTGGAACCTTTTGCAAACGTGTTAAAGCGCATGGGGATCAAACGGGCGCTTATTGTATACGGTGAAGACAAGCTGGATGAAATATCGCTTTGTGAAAAAACGAAGGTTTGCGAACTTAAAGCGAACGGCAGTATTGAACGTTATGCGATTACGCCGGAAGACGTTGGATTAACCAGAAGCACACCCCAAGCCGTACAGGGCGGGGATAAAGAGGATAATGTGAAGATTATCACTGATATCCTCGAAGGAAAGCGCGACGCACCGCGCGACCTGGTCTGCCTGAATGCCGGAGCGGCGTTATACGTTGCTGGGAAAGCGGCGACGATAAAAGAGGGTGTTGCACTTGCCGGGCAGTTAATCGACAGCGGCCGGGTAAAGGCAAAGCTGGAAGAATGGGCAGCGTTTAAAGGGAAGTAGAATATGATTCTTGATAAAATCGTTGACGTAAAGCGAACACAGCTTTACGAACAAAAAACAAAACAGTCTTTAGAGAAAATTCGGTCAGAGGCACAGGCAAATGTGGTTGTCCGGCGCAGCTTTAAAAATGCGCTGACCCAAGACGGTGAGATCGCTATCATCGGCGAAGTCAAAAAGGCATCACCATCCAAGGGGTTGATTCGTCCGGAATTTAATCCCGAAACGATTGCCAGAGCGTATGCCGGGGCGCACGTACAGGCATTGTCGGTGTTGACTGAGACGGAATTTTTTCTGGGGGACCCTGAGTATTTAAAGAAGGCGCGTGCCGCAAGCGGACTGCCGGTGCTGAGAAAAGACTTTATTATCGATCCGTGGCAGATTTATGAAACGTATCTTTTAGGTGCGGACGCAATGCTGCTGATTACGGCGATCTTGGACAATGAAGCACTGAGCGGCTTTATCCGGCTTGCCCAATCTTTTGATATTGATGCGCTGGTTGAGGTGCACAATGAAACTGAGTTGGAACGCGCATTAAAAGCAGGTGCCGAAATTGTGGGCATCAATAACCGCGATTTAAATGATTTTTCGGTAACGATTGAAACGACCGAGAGCTTGATTCCCTTGATTCCGGAAGAGAAAGTCATCGTCAGCGAAAGCGGGATTCATACCGCAGAAGATTTAAAGCGAATACGGACAGCGGGTGCAGACGCAGTCTTAATCGGCGAAGCTTTTATGAAGGAGCCGGATATTGCGGGCGCGGTAAACCGGATAAGAGGAACGGCATGACGAAAATCAAGATTTGCGGACTGCGGCGAAAAAAAGACGCGATATGGGCAAACGCACTCCTGCCGGATTATGTCGGATTTGTCTTTGCCGAGAGCAAGCGCAAGGTCAGACCAAGTGAAGCGCTGGGCATAAAAAAGGAACTGGACGGACGCATCAAAACTGTGGGCGTGTTTGTGAATCCGACGCCGGCGGAACTGGATGCTGTGCTTTCGGAGTGCCCTCTGGACATTATCCAGCTGCACGGCGATGAGAGTCCGGAGTTTTGTAACAGCATGGGGATTCCGGTTTGGAAGGCGTTCCGGATCAAATCACCGGATGATTTAACCGCAAGTAAACCCTATGACGTGGATGCTTATTTGTTCGACGGTTATCACCCTTCGGCTTACGGCGGAATGGGGCAGGGATTTGACTGGGATATGCTGCATGCACATGTGTTTAACCGGCCGATTATCATTGCGGGCGGAATTGACGATAAAAATGTACAGCGATTAATTGAAACGATACATCCGATGGCGATCGATGTCAGCAGTTCGGTGGAAACAAATGGATACAAAGACGCCGGAAAGATAGAGAGATTGATAAAGAAAGTGAGAAATAATGATGGCGAAAAACAATAAACGCTTTTATGGAAGTTTTGGCGGGCAATATGCGCCGGAACTATTGATGTATGCGCTGAACAACCTTGAAGCGGCCATGGATAAGCATTTAGAATCAGAGGAGTTTCAGGCAGCATATAAAAAAATATTAAAGGACTATTCGGGACGGCCCACACCACTTTATTTGGCTGAGAATCTGACTGAGAAACTCGGGGGTGCAAAGATATATTTAAAACGCGAAGATTTGAACCACACAGGTTCGCATAAAATCAACAACGTAATCGGCCAGACTTTGCTCGCGAAGCAAATGGGAAAAACAAAGGTCATTGCCGAAACCGGTGCAGGCCAGCATGGCGTTGCGACGGCGACTGCGGCGGCGCTGATGTGCATGGAATGTGAAGTGTTTATGGGCGAAGAGGACATGGAAAGGCAGGCGCTCAACGTCCGGCGTATGCGCATGCTGGGCACAAAGGTTACGATGGTTACTTCGGGTACCGGTACGTTAAAAGATGCGACCAATGAGGCGCTGCGGACATGGGCGGCGCGCGTAGAGGATACGTTTTATGTTCTGGGTTCGGTGGTCGGGCCGCATCCATACCCCGCATTAGTAAGGAATTTTCAAAAGATTATCGGACAGGAAGCCAGAGCGCAGATTTTATTAGAAGAAGGCCGCCTTCCGGATAAACTGATTGCCTGTATCGGCGGCGGCAGCAACGCGATGGGCCTGTTTTATCCGTTTATCGGAGATAAAGAAGTGGAGATGATCGGCGTGGAAGCCGGCGGACTCGGGATTGAGACCGGCAAGCATGCGGCGTCCATGACATGCGGTTCGCCGGGGGTTTTGCATGGGATGAAAACCTTTTTCCTGCAGGATAATTTCGGCCAAATCCTTCCGGTGTATTCCATAGCCGCGGGTCTTGATTATCCGGGCGTCGGGCCGGAACACGCTTATCTGAAAGAGACGGGCAGGGCACAATACGAGGTGGCGACAGACAAAGAAGCTGCCGAAGCATTCATGCTGTTAACCCGTACCGAAGGAATTATTCCGGCAATCGAGAGTGCGCATGCGCTGGCATGGTGCATGAAGAACATTCCAAAAACGCGCAAAGACGAAGTCGTTATTCTCAATCTTTCGGGCAGAGGCGATAAGGATGTAGAGAGAATCGCTAAGGATATGGAGGCAAGCAATGGATACACGAATTAAAATAAAATTTGAGCAGCTGAAGCAGGCACAGAAGAAGGCGCTGATCACGTTCTTTATGCCGGGTGCGCAGGGAGAAGTGAGTATTGACGACACCATTGTAGCCCTTGAAGAAGCCGGCTCGGACTTGATTGAACTGGGTGTACCGTTTTCAGATCCCGTGGCAGACGGTCCGGTTATTCAGGCGAGCGCCGAGGCGGCTCTTAAAAAAGGAACCACAATAGAAGATATATTTGCGGCGGTGGGAAAGGCCAGGCAGCGTTCACAGGTTCCCCTGTTACTGCTGGTCTATTTCAACAGCATTTTTAAATATGGTATTACGTCCTTCGTACAAAACTGTGTCGATTCCGGCATTGACGGACTGATTATTCCGGATCTGCCGTATGAAGAGCAGGACGAGATTTTAAGCGTCATCGGCGATAAGCCTTTGGATGTCATCTGTCTCGCGGCAAGGACATCTAATGAGCGGCTTAAAATGATTCTACCGGAAGCCAGGGGATTTGTGTATTGTGTTTCTACGACAGGCGTAACCGGCGAACGCAAGAGCGTACATGCGGGCCTGGACACGTTTTTGGATGAGATCAAAGCCCATACAAACACCCCGCGCGCCGTTGGATTCGGTATTTCCACACCACAGCAGGCAAAGGAAATCGGCGCCCTTTGCGAGGGCGTGATTATCGGCAGCGCACTGGTCAGACGTTTTATGGAACAGGGATTTGAGGCGGGTATATCCTTTATAAAAGAAGTGAAGGACACGATGGAAGCGTAAAAGAAGACGGCTATAGCCAATAAGTAGGGTTGGATTGAATACTGTTCATAAAGCAGAAATGCCAGTCCGGTTTATAGAGATAGTCAATTTACCAACCATTTACAATATAATGATATTCTCCTGATGACACATCGGTAAAATTGTATCACAGCATGGGGGAGTGTCATGAGCGATGATAATTTGAGTGATATTCTTAAGAATTTACGAACCGTCTATCAACCGATCGTTGATTTAAACAGCGGTCGGTTTGTTGCGCTGGAAGCGCTGTCCAGAGGAGAACCCGGATCGGATTATGAAAGCCCTCTGGCGATTCTGGCGCTTTTTAACGAAAAAAAGGCAACGGAACAATTTGATATTGAGAGCCATACCCGAGCGCTGAGGAATTTTAAAAAGTCTGCATCCCCGGTGCTTTTGTTTTTAAATATCGAAAACATCACAATGCTGCATAACATAGGGCATATGGAACGTTTGAATGAGGAGCTGGAAGCACACGGCTTCAATAAATCCGATATTGTACTTGAAGTCTGTGAACGGTTTTATGATATGGATATTCAGGACCGGATTAAATGCTTTAAGCGTTATACGGATTGCGGATACGCGCTGGCGCTGGACGATATTGATTCCAGCATGCTGGCTATGACCGACGTGATATTAGGCAGGTGGAGTTATGTTAAGCTATCGGCCAGATTAGTCAGGGATATTGACAAGTCCGCAGATAAACGCGCATTCGTTAAATCAATGATTGCTTTTACGAAGTACAAAAGGATACGGGTGATTGCCGAAGGCGTGGAAACCACAGAAGAACTGAAAACATTAATCGACCTCCAGGTTGACTTTGCGCAGGGGTTTTTAATTGGAGGACCGGAGGAAATCAACATCGAAAGGGATCCCGGAATAGAAGAACTGATAAGGGATTATCAAAAAAACCGGCATAAAACCGCGCCCGAGGAGTTTGATTATAAGTTCGTGGGGCAACTGATGGAAAAGCGCGAAGGACTGGCCGCGGATATGAAGTGCCGTGACGTGTTGGAACGCTTTCAGGATACAAACTATGATTCAATCTGTTTTCTCAATAATACGGATATGATTGCGGGCTATATCACAAAAAGTGAACTATATCGTGTGTTTTCGACGCAATTCGGCTATTCACTATACGGAAATAAACCGATTCAATCGCTGTTTAACGGATCCCCGCTGATCGTGAATTACCATACACCGATTAAGCTGGTGCTGGAAGCGGGGATGAGCCGTGAAGAACGGCATATCTATGATGACATTATCGTGGCGAATAACGGGAAGTACCTCGGAATCGTATCCATGCAGCGGGTAATCAACGCTTATAACGAGCAGGACACAAGAAAAGCGACCCAGCTGAATCCGCTGACCGCTCTGCCCGGGAATAATATCATCAATAATAATATCAGAAAATTCATGGAGAACGATGTCCGCGTGTTGTTTGCGTATGCCGATTTGAGCGATTTTAAAGCCTATAATGATTTTTACGGCTTTGAAAGCGGTGATGCGGTTATCCGCCGGACAGCGGAAATATTAACCACCGCTTTTGGCGCGATGCCCTTTAACAGCTTTGTCGGGCATATCGGCGGTGACGATTTTGTCTGTATGTGTGAGGTTCCGGACGACCATGCGGGAGCGCACCATATGATTAAAGAGACGCTGGCAGGAATCATTGAGGCCTTTGAAAAAGCAAAAGTCGGGTTTTATACGCAAACAGACTTTAATCTCGGATTCATTACGGCCTGCAACCGCCACGGCAAGTATGCGAAAACCGCATTGACCAATATCAATATTGCCTGCTATTATGGGAAACTCAGGCGCTTTGATACACTGGAGAACTTTGCCGAATATATTGCCGGCGTTAAGCGACTTTCGAAGCAAAAACCGTACTCAAACTATATTGTTAAATTCGAAAAGGACAATAATGTGATAGATTTTGCGGCAACTTAAACAGATATTCAGAGATGTTTCGTACGATAAGATTATGCGTTGAATAATAAACAGATATCCAACCAATTAAAATAAGATATTACTAAATAGAATAAAAAATTACCTTGAATCTTTTCTTAATCCATTCTATGATGTAGCTAACAATAAAATAGAACGGTTCAATTCGTTGATTAATAGGGAAGCCGGTGTAAATCCGGCACAGCCCCCGCTGCTGTGATGATGAGATCTTCTTTGCAAAATGCAAGCCACTGAGAAATCGGGAAGGTGAGAAGATGATTGCGTCTGAGTCAGAAGACCTGCCGTAATATGCCATGGATTGATGCTTCGGTGGGAAGTTGAGCGGTGTTCAAAACTCATATTAATTTTGATTTCGCGATTAAACCCACTTAAATATAGTGGGTTTTTTATTTTATAGGATATTAAAACAGTATTTCGTTTGAATCAATGGTTATGAACCGGATGAAGGGAAACGTGAAGGATGGGCGTCATCATAGCGGGAATGGGCAGCGGGTGCGGGAAAACCACGATCAGCATTGGGCTTATGGCAGCACTGAAGGACCGCGTCGCACAGCTTGCGCCGTTTAAGGTTGGGCCGGATTATATTGATCCGGGTTTTCATGAGTATGTGACAGGTATGAAGTCGCATAATCTTGATGCCTTCCTTTGCGGTGAGGATTGCGTCAGGTACCTTTATTCAAAGTATGCAGATGGGAAATGCGCGATTATTGAGGGCGTCATGGGCATGTACGACGGATCTGATATCCATAATACGGCCAGCAGTGCGCATGCAGCCAGAATAATCGGCGCTCCGGTAATCCTGATTGTGGACGGGAAAGCGGCTTCTGCCAGTGTTGCGGCAATCGTCAAAGGTTTTATCGAATTTGACAAACGGATTCAGATTGCCGGCGTTATTGTTAACCGTGTATCCGGTGATCCGCATTATCAGATGATTAAAGCGGCAGTAGAAACGTATACCGGAATTCCCTGCCTGGGATTCTTACCGCAATGTGAAGATATTGCGCTGGAGAGCAGACATCTAGGGCTGATACCGCACCAGGAAACAGCCGGGTTAACCGCGCGGATTGATCGGCTGAAAAAGCTGATACAAACTCACGTGGATATTGACCGGGTGATTCAGATATGCCGCAGCCATCAAAGCGGTAACGCCCGCATGCCGGAAAAGCTGACAGATTTTTATAAAAAGAGCGGGAAGAAATTGCATGGCAAGCGTATCGGGATTGCCCGTGACACCGCGTTTTCATTTTATTACCAGGCGAATCTGGATTTACTGAATGAGCTCGGCGCAGAACTGATACCATTCAGCCCCATGCACGACGCAACGCTGCCAAATCGGCTGGACGCGGTTTATATCGGCGGCGGATTCCCGGAAGTATTCGGCCGGGAATTAGCTGAGAACCAGTCTTTTATATCTGACCTGCGAAAGCAGCTTGAAGGCGGGCTTAACGGCTATGCTGAATGCGGCGGATTCATGTACTTGTCGAAAAGTATTAAGAATATTGAAAATCAACGCATCAAGATGGTTGGGTTTTATGATATGGACAGCATGATGACGGAACGCTTACAGCGGTTCGGTTATGTGACGGTGCATTATGACGGGCTGTGTTTTAACGCCCATGAGTTCCACCATTCATGCATGCAAGGCGGGAATCCGGATTACAGGTACCGTATCGGCAAGCAGCGAACGGGCCAGCCGGCAGTGTTTTGGGAATGCGGCGCCAAGAAAAAGAATATGCTGGCAGGATATCCGCATCTGCATTTTTATGCGGCGCCCGAGTTGGCCGGAAAGGTATTTTTTAATGCATCAATATCTGAATGACCCTATGAAAATTGAAAAGAAGAGCTTTGAGCTAATTGCCGGGGAATTGCCTAAGCACAGCGATATCCGGTTTGATGAAAAGCAAATGCTGATTGTACAGCGCATGATACATACCACAGCGGATTTTGAGTATGCAAATCTCGTTTCATTTAATAACAATGCGGTTGAACGGGGGCTAAATGTAATTCAAAACGGGTGCAGGATATATGCAGATACGAAAATGATTGAAGCGGGTGTGAACAGCCGTGTGCTCAGCCGGTTCGGCTGTGAGATTGTGAACTATATTTCGGATGATGATGTGAAAGCGCAAGCAGTAGAGAAAGGCGTTACGCGATCGACTATTGCGATGCAAAAGGCATGCCGGGATAACCGGATACGGATTTTTGTCATCGGCAACGCCCCGACCGCGCTTTATGCGCTGCTGAAAAACATTGAAGACGGCGAAGCAAGCCCCGACCTGATTATCGGCGTCCCGGTGGGATTCGTGGGTGCGGCGGAAAGCAAGGAAGCACTGCTGCAAACCGATATTCCGTCGATTGTGATTCGCGGGCGAAAAGGCGGTTCGACGGTTGCAGTTGCGATCGTAAACGCATTGATGTATATGCTGGATAACAGCAGGTAATGGGTATGGACCGGTATATCATCAAAGGCAGAAAAAAGCTGAGATATGGCTATACCACCGGATCCTGCGCCGCTGCAGCAGCAAAGGCGGCTGCGTTGATGCTGTTGAGCGGACAGCCAATGGATACCGTGACATTGCCGACGCCGAAAGAGTGGGATCTGAACCTGAGTGTCCAAGATATCCGAATATGCGGAGATCGGGCAAGCTGTGCCGTTCAGAAAGACAGCGGGGACGATCCGGATGTGACCAACGGTATTTTGATTTATGCCTTGGTTAAAAAACGAGACAGAGGTATCGAAATAAGCGGAGGGAAGGGCATCGGTACGGTGACCCGAAATGGACTAAACCTTCCTGTCGGAGATGCGGCGATAAATAAAACGCCGCGGGAGATGATCAAAGACGCAGTGACAAGCGTTGCGGAGCAGTTTGAATATAACGGCGGCTTCGATGTGGAGATTTATGTACCTGAAGGTGAGCGGATTGCCAAAAAAACCTTTAATGAGCGGCTCGGCATCACGGGAGGGATATCCATTTTGGGTACAACCGGTATCGTTGAACCGATGAGCGAAGAGGCGTTGATTGCCTCACTGAAAATAGAGATGGATGTTTTAGCCGGAAAGGGATGTAAACGGGCATTATTCTGCCCGGGTAATTACGGCTGGAAGTTCGCGAAAGAGACGCTGAAATTGGATATGGATTATGGCATAAAAATCAGCAACTTCATCGGCGATATGCTGGACCATGCGCTGGGCCTTGGGTTTCGTGAACTGCTGTTGGTGGCGCATATCGGGAAAGCGGTGAAAATTGCGGGCGGTATCATGAATACGCATTCGAAGTTTGCGGACTGCCGCGCAGAGATTATGGCGGCGCATGCGCTGAAATGCGGTGGAGATGCGGATAAGGCGCGGGAAATACTGGACTGTGTTTCGACGGACGCTATGGCAACGGTGCTGCAAAACTGCGGATTGCTGGACTGTGTGATTAAGAGCATTTTGTATGACATTGAGTCGCATATGGCAAAACGGCTTTTTGATGAGATAAACGCAGGGGCCGTTTTGTTCAGCCATGAACTTGGACTGCTCGGCATGGGCGATACAGCGCTTGAGATTATAGGGGGCTTTGGATATGCACACAGTTAAGGTTGCGGGATTAGGCCCGGGCGGGAAGGACTATATGCTGCCTGCCTGCTTAAAAGCGATAGAGGAGTCGGATATTATTATCGGGGCCGAGCGCCATATTGAAGCATTGGCGGTAAAAGGCAAACGAGTGATTATATTTGACGGACAGCTTAAATCGGTAATCGATTTTATCAAAACAAATGCAGGTAAACACCGCATCATCGTCGTGGTGTCCGGAGATACCGGATTTTACAGCCTGCTGCGGTATTTGAAACAGAACCTGCCGGATATACACTTTGATATCATCCCCGGAGTCAGCGCCATGTCACTGATGTTTGCACGGCTGGGCATGCTGTACGACGATGCCTATCTGGGAAGCGCCCATGGGAAAGCGCCGGAGGTAGAGATATTGGCATGGGCACACAGCAAAGTTGGGCTGCTGACCGACCGTATTAATACGCCCGCCAGAATTGCGAAGCGGCTGATTGATGCCGGGATAACGGAAAAAGTAATTGCAGTCGGTGAGCGGCTGTCTTACCCCGATGAAAGGATACGAAAACTGACGCTCGAAGAAGCGGCAAAAGGCAGCTTTGAACCGTTGAGTGTGGTGGTGATTTATGATGAAAACATCAATATATAACGGAATCGGTATAGATGACGCGGCCTTTATCAGGGGCGGGGCGCCCATGACCAAGGCAGAGGTGCGCACTGTAACGATATCAAAGTTAAAACCACAACCCGAAGATACGGTGCTCGATATCGGGGCGGGCACGGGATCGGTGAGCGTTGAATGCGCATTCCTTGCCAAAAAAATCATAGCCGTTGAGTGTGACGAAAATGCCGTCCTGCTAATCGAACAAAACAAAGAGCGCTTTGGCCGTAAAAACATTGAAGTGATTGCCGGTAAAGCGCCGAAGCGCTTGAATATATAGATCGTGTTGACTGTGTATTTATTGGCGGGAGCAATGGAAAGTTGGTCGATATATGCTCTCGGATAAATGAGATTTTGCTGGATGGCGGACGGATCACCGCAAATTTTATCACATTGGAGAATGCCGTTTTGTTTTTAAAACTGCTTAAAGACGGCGGATATATAGATGTTGATATTGTACAGGTACAGGTCAGTAAAGGAAAAGCCATCAGTGAAGTGACGATGATGCAAGCGTATAATCCGGTATTTATTATATCAGGGGTGCGAAAACGATGAATCGGTTTGAACACGGCGGCGATGTGTGGCACGGCAATCCTGCGGACTGGCTGGATTTTTCATCAAACATCAATACGCTCGGCTGCCCGGGTGTTGTGAGA